>VMTC01000032.1 GCA_013791765.1 Rhodoferax sp. | reverse complement strand
CATTGAGGTTGTTGGTGATCACGCGCAAGCCGCCGTGGTGTAAGAGCGCACGCGCAATCGCCTCAGTCGTGGTGCCGATGTTCAGGATCAGCGAGCAGTCATTGGGCACCGCTTGCGCCACCGCGCGCGCAATGCGGTCTTTGCCCTGCGCGTGCAGGTTTTCACGCTGCTGGTGCGCGATGTTTTCAACCGTTGAACTGGGCACGCGCACGCCGCCGTGAAAGCGCGTCAGCAAACCTTCATCGGCCAGGCGCTGCACGTCGCGGCGCACGGTTTGTAGCGTCACACCCAGTTTTTCGGCCAAATGTTCCACGCTCACCGAGCCTTGTGCCTGCACAGAGGCAAGCAAATTGAGCTGTCTGGGGTTGGGTTTCATTAGGGCATTTTGGCGGAAAGAATGAAGGCTTGACTCTAAAGCGAATCAAAAGGAATATATATAGGGTAAATACCGATACAAAAGGAATAGAAGCGAACAATAATTTAGGGGCTTGACGAATTCAATTCACTTCCAACTTCACAGGTAAGGGTCGCAAGATGCATTTGACGCTTGAAGGCATCGGCAAAAAAGTCGGCAGCCAAACCTGGCTGCATGACATGAGCCTGCAGCCATGCAGCGGTGCCGTGACGGTGTTGCTCGGCGCTACCCAGGCCGGCAAGACCAGCTTGATGCGCATCATGGCCGGGCTTGATATGCCCAGCCATGGTGAGGTGTTGGTCAACGGGCAAAGCGTGGTTGGCGTGCCGGTGCGCAAGCGCAACGTAGCCATGGTGTACCAGCAGTTCATCAACTACCCGTCGTTCAAGGTGCGCGACAACATTGCCTCACCTTTGAAGTTGAGCGGTGAAAAGAACATTGAGCAACGCGTCAACGCGCTGGCTGAAAAGCTGCATATTGAGATGTTCCTGGATCGCTACCCCGCCGAACTCTCGGGCGGTCAACAACAACGTGTCGCACTGGCGCGGGCCCTGGCCAAGGGCGCCCCCCTGATGCTGCTCGACGAACCGCTGGTCAATCTGGACTACAAACTGCGCGAAGAGTTGCGTGATGAACTCAGCGCCTTGTTTGCCGAGGGTCAATCCACCGTGATTTATGCCACCACCGAGCCGGGTGAAGCGCTCTTGCTGGGCGGCTTCACCGCAGTGCTCGATGAGGGCGAACTGCTGCAATATGGCCCGACCGCCGAAGTCTTTCACAAGCCAAAATCACTGCGCGTCGCGCGCGCCTTCAGCGACCCGCCGATGAACCTGTTGCCAGCCGTGCGCGCAGCCACGGGGGTGCAGTTGCTGGGGGGGGCTCTGCTGGCGCTGGCGCTGCCCGCCACTTCATCGCACAAATTCACCGTGGGTCTGCGCGCCCCGGCTTTGCGGGTGCAGCCGCAAGAGGGCGATGTCGCCTTGCCGGGCAAGGTGGAGCTGGCCGAGATTTCGGGCTCGGACACCTTCGTTCACGTGGCCACTCTGGTGGGCGAGGTGGTGGCGCAACTGACCGGCGTGCACTACTTTGAGCTGGGGGCGCAAGTGACTCTTTACCTCAGTGCGGCACAGGTTTATATTTTTGACGAGCAAGGGATGCTGCTGTTGGCACCCCTGCGCGGCGCAGGGCACTGACATGGCACGCATTGAACTCGATCTGGCGCACGCCTACGCACCCAAGCCCCGGCAAGACAGCGACTACGCGCTATTGCCCTTGAAAATGGACTTTGAAGACGGCGGCGCCTACGCCTTGCTGGGCCCGTCGGGCTGTGGCAAGACCACGCTGCTCAACATCATGTCGGGATTGCTCACGCCGTCCCAGGGCAGTGTGCGTTTTGACGGCGTGGATGTCACGCGCGCATCGCCGCAGGCGCGCAACATCGCGCAGGTATTCCAGTTTCCGGTGATTTACGACACCATGACGGTCGCTGAAAACCTGGGCTTTCCGCTGCGCAACCGGCAAATGCCCAAAGAACAAATCAAGAAACGCGTGGGCGAGATTGCCGAGATGCTGGAGATGAGCGCTCAGTTGAATCAATTGGCTGCCAATCTGGCGGCAGATCAAAAGCAAAAAATATCTCTCGGTCGCGGTCTGGTGCGCCCCGATGTGTCGGCCGTGTTGTTCGACGAGCCGCTCACCGTGATTGACCCGCACCTGAAGTGGCAGCTGCGGCGCAAGATCAAGCAGATTCACCATGAGCTCAAACTCACAATGATTTACGTCACGCATGACCAGGTGGAGGCGCTGACCTTTGCCGACCACGTGGTGGTCATGACGCGGGGACGCGCGGTGCAGGTGGGCTCCGCAGCCGAGCTGTTTGAGCGCCCGCGTCACACCTTTGTGGGGCACTTCATTGGCTCGCCAGGCATGAATTTTTTGAGTGGTCAAGCGCTACAAAACGGCTTTCAGGTCGCGGATGCTGTGCTGGCCTTGCTGCCCGGGCAGGCGCTGCCAGCGGGCGAGCTCAAGCTGGGCGTGCGGCCCGAGTATGTGGCACTGGTGGCGCCGCACACGCCCGGTGCTTTGCCGATGACAGTGGCGCAGGTGCAAGATGTGGGCACCCACATCATGCTCAGTGCCAGTTACGCCGGTCAAAGCGTCAAAGCGCGCCTGTCCTCGGATGCCGCCCTCCTGGCGCACGGCGACACGGTCTGGCTGCAGGTGCTGGGCGAGCACAGCTGCTTTTACAAAAATGAGGAGATCGTGGCATGAGTATGACCATTAAGCCGGTCAACCAGAAAGCCTGGTTTTTGATTTTGCCGGTGCTCATTTGTGTCGCGTTTTCGGCCATCGTGCCCTTGATGACGGTGGTCAATTATTCGGTGCAGGACATCATTTCGCCCGAGCGGCGGGTGTTCGTGGGCACCGAATGGTTTGCCGCCATCATGCGCGACGAAGAGTTGCACAGCGCCTTGTTGCGGCAGTTGACGTTCTCGTTTTCGGTGTTGGCGGTGGAACTGCCACTGGGTGTTTTACTGGCCTTGTCGATGCCCGCGCAGGGCTGGAAGGCTTCCGCCGTGCTGGTGATCGTGTCGCTCTCCTTGCTGATCCCCTGGAATGTGGTGGGTACCATCTGGCAGATTTTTGGCCGCACCGACATTGGCCTGATGGGCGCCGCGCTGCAGGGCATGGGCATTGAATACAGCTACACCGGCAATGCCACCCACGCCTGGCTCACGGTGCTTTTGATGGACGTGTGGCACTGGACGCCGCTGGTCGGGCTGCTGGGCTACGCCGGCTTGCGCTCGATCCCCGACGCTTATTACCAGGCCGCCAGCATTGACGGTGCCAGCAAGTTTGCGGTGTTTCGCTATGTGCAGTTGCCCAAGATGCGCGGCGTGCTGATGATTGCCGTGCTGCTTCGTTTCATGGACAGCTTCATGATCTACACCGAGCCTTTTGTGCTGACCGGTGGCGGGCCGGGCAACTCCACCACGTTTTTGTCGCAATTTCTGACCATCAAGGCGGTGGGCCAGTTTGACATCGGCCCGGCAGCGGCGTTCTCACTGATCTATTTCCTGATCATCTTGCTGCTGTGTTTTATTTTGTACAACTGGATGCAGCGCGTTGGCACCCAGGACAAGGAGGGTGCTCATGAATAAGCCGGGCTTTCAAAAGCGCAATTTGTTCATGCTGTTTTACATCGTGTTTGCGCTCTTACCGGTGTACTGGATGATCAATATGTCATTCAAGACCAACGCGGAAATCCTGGCCAGCTTCTCGCTCTTTCCGCAGCACTTCACTTGGGCCAATTACAAGACCATCCTGACCGATCCGTCCTGGTATTCCGGCTACATCAACAGCCTGATTTATGTCGGCATCAACACCGTGATTTCGATCACTGTGGCCTTGCCGGCTGCCTACGCGTTTTCGCGCTACAGCTTTCTCGGCGACAAGCATGTATTTTTCTGGTTGCTGACCAACCGCATGACGCCCCCGGCGGTTTTCCTGCTGCCCTTCTTTCAGCTCTATTCCACCGTGGGACTGATGGACACGCACCTGGCCGTTGCGCTGGCGCACCTGTTGTTCAATGTGCCGCTCGCCGTCTGGATTCTGGAAGGCTTCATGAGTGGCATTCCACGTGAAATTGACGAAACCGCCTACATCGACGGCTATACCTTCCCGGCGTTTTTCGTCAAGATTTTCCTGCCGTTGATCAAGGCCGGTGTGGGTGTTGCCGCCTTCTTTTGTTTCATGTTCAGCTGGGTCGAGTTGCTGCTGGCGCGCACCTTGACCAGCGTCAATGCCAAGCCGATTGTTGCGATCATGACGCGCACAGTATCGGCCTCCGGCATGGACTGGGCCACGCTGGCCGCCGCCGGCGTGCTGACGATCGTGCCGGGCGCGATCGTGATCTGGTTTGTGCGCAATTACATCGCCAAGGGCTTTGCCATGGGCAGAGTATGAATACCTTGTGGGACAGACCGCAGCTACGCGAAGCGAGCCAGCTCTGTCCCCAACATTTTGTCGGACGTTGGATGTTCACCTTGCGGGACAGACCGCAGTTACACGAAGTGAACAAGCTCTGTCCCCAACTGATCGCTGGATATTGGATGTCGGCAAGCTCTGTCCCCAACTGATTAGGAGAACGTGAATGTTTGAATGGATGGCCTGGACGACACCTGTCGCCGTTTTCTTCAGTTGCATTGCGCTCATGCTGTTTGGCATGACGCTGTGGGAAATCAAGTCGCCGACCGTCATGCGGCGCGGTTTCTTGCCGATCGCGACCACGCGCGGCGATCGCTTGTTCATTGGCCTGTTGAGCGCCGCCTACGTCAATCTGGCGTTTGTCGGGCTCAGTGGCAAATTGGTGGTCTGGATGAGCCTTGAATCAGAGCCGTCGATCTGGATCAGCTTCGTGCTTTCCATGGGCGTGTTGGCCTTGATCATGCGAAAGGGCTAGTCGTTCGAGTATCAAGGATCGGCTTGTTGTCCCCTGGAGCCGAAGCAGCCTTTGAATCAGGGGCAAATACATCTGAGGAGATTGATTATGAAGATGCGGTATAGCGCATTGGCCGTGGCTCTGGCCTGCGGCGCAATGTCAGGTCAGGGTTGGGCCGATGAGGCTGCGGCCAAGAAGTGGATTGATGCTGAGTTTCAGCCCTCTACCTTGTCCAAAGACAAGCAAGCGACTGAAATGAAATGGTTCATTGACGCCGCCGCCAAACTCAAGGCCAAAGGCGTGAAAGAAATCGCGGTCGTCTCCGAGACCATCACCACCCATGAGTATGAGTCCAAAACGCTCGCCAAGGCCTTCACTGAGATCACTGGCATCACCGTCAAGCACGACATCATTCAGGAAGGCGATGTGGTCGAGAAGTTGCAGACGTCCATGCAATCGGGCAAGTCGATTTACGACGGCTGGATTTCCGACTCGGATCTGATCGGCACGCACTACCGCTACGGCAAGATCATGAATCTGACCGATTACATGACCGGTGCGGGCAAGGACTACACCAACCCGGGCCTTGACCTGAAAGACTTCATTGGGACCAGCTTCACCACGGCACCGGACAAGAAGATGTACCAGTTGCCGGATCAGCAGTTTGCGAACCTGTACTGGTTCCGCGCCGACCTGTTCGCACGCGCCGACCTGAAAGCCAAGTTCAAAGCCAAATATGGCTACGAGCTCGGCGTTCCGCTGAATTGGAGCGCTTACGAAGACATCGCCGCTTTCTTCAGCGAAGACGTCAAGACCATTGACGGCAAGCCAATTTACGGTCACATGGATTACGGAAAAAAAGACCCCTCATTGGGCTGGCGCTTTACCGACGCCTGGTTGTCGATGGCCGGCACGGCTGATATTGGCATCCCGAACGGCCAGCCAGTCGATGAATGGGGCATTCGCGTCGCTGCTGACAAGTGCACCCCGGTGGGCGCCTCGGTCTCGCGCGGCGGCGCCACCAACTCGCCCGCGGCCGTCTATGCATTGACCAAGTACGTGGACTGGATGAAGAAATACGCGCCCAAGGAAGCCAGTGGCATGACTTTTGGTGAGTCGGGCCCGGTGCCGGCCCAGGGCCAGATTGCGCAACAAATTTTCTGGTACACCGCCTTTACCGCTGACATGATCAAACCCGGTTTGCCGGTCGTCAATGCCGATGGCACGCCCAAGTGGCGCATGGCCCCCGGCCCGAACGGACCGTACTGGAAGCAAGGCATGCAGAACGGCTACCAGGACGTGGGCTCTTGGACTTTCTTTAAGGACCATGATGCCAACAAGACGGCAGCCGCCTGGCTTTATGCGCAGTTTGTGACGGCCAAGACGGTGTCGCTGAAAAAGACCATCGTCGGCTTGACTCCGATTCGCGAATCAGACATTCAAAGCAAAGCCATGACCGACATGGCACCCAAGCTTGGCGGTCTGGTGGAGTTTTACCGCAGCCCGGCACGGGTCGCTTGGACGCCGACCGGCACCAACGTGCCCGACTACCCGAAGCTGGCGCAGTTGTGGTGGAAGAACGTAGCCGTCGCCGTCACGGGTGAAAAGACGCCGCAGCAGGCGATGGACAACTTGGCCGAGGAAATGGACAGTGTCATGGCCCGACTGGAGCGCGCCGGGATGGCGCACTGCCCGCCCAAACTCAACCCCAAGGGTGATCCCAACAAGTACTTGAGTGACAAGGGCGCGCCCTGGAAGAAACTGGCGAATGAAAAGCCCAAGGGTGAAACCATTGCCTATGACACGCTGCTGACGGCCTGGAAGAACGGCAAGGTCCGCTGATCAGTGCGTTGAGATTTTCAATGCTCTGACAAGGGCCGTGTGAACAAGGTGACGCACGGCCTTTTTTTCTATCGCCCCTGGTGGCCGCCACAGCATGGAAGCGCCACCAGATTGACTGCAAAGTAAGAAAAATTTGACCTATGGCTACCCAAAACAAGCCTCTTTTGACGCGCCGCGCCGACCTGATGGCCCGCCTGGCCGAGCCGCGCCACTACGATGTGGCCATCGTCGGCGGCGGCGCCACTGGCCTGGGTGTAGCGTTGGATGCGGCAGCGCGGGGCTTTAGCGTGGTGCTGGTGGAGTCGCACGATTTTGCTAAAGGCACTTCGTCACGCGCCACCAAGCTGGTGCACGGCGGTGTGCGCTACCTGGCACAGGGCAATATTGGGCTGGTGCGTGAAGCGCTGCGCGAGCGCAGCACGCTCTTGCACAACGCCCCCTATCTGGCGCAGCCGTTGGCGTTTGTGATGCCGACCTACCATTGGTGGGAAAAGCCTTTTTACGGCATTGGGCTGACTCTTTATGATGTTCTGGCGGGCAAGGCCGGCCTGGGACGTACCGAATTTTTAAGCCGGGCCGAGGCGCTTGCGCTGTTGCCCACGGCGCAAGCGCAAGGGCTCAAGGGCGGCGTCAAATACTGGGACGGGCAGTTCAATGACGCGCGTCTGGCCTTGGCGCTGGGCCGCACGGCAGCCGTGCAAGGCGCGCTGCTGGTGAACTATTGCCGCGCGGTGGATCTGTTCTACGAGCAGGGCAAAGTCGCTGGGCTGGTGTGTGAAGACACGTTGAGCGGCCAGGCCTATCGCATTGAGTCGCACTGTGTTGTCAACGCGGCTGGCGTCTGGGTTGATGAACTGCGCCAGAAAGACGGCCAGGCCAATCAAGGCGATGGCCGGCGCCCGACCCAGCCGATGGTGGCGCCGAGCCAGGGCGTGCACATGGTGGTGGACCGTGAGTTTTTGGGTGGCGACACCGCCCTGATGGTGCCCAAGACGGCCGATGGCCGGGTCCTGTTTGCCGTACCATGGCTGGGCAAGGTGATTCTGGGCACCACCGACACGCCGCGTCATGACCTGGCGCGTGAGCCGCAGGCGTTCCAGGAAGAGGTTGACTTCATCCTGAGCGAAGCGGGGCGCTATTTGCGCCGTGCGCCCACCCGGGCCGACGTCAAGAGCATCTGGGTCGGCCTGCGCCCGCTGGTCAAGCCGCCCGACGACGAGGGCGAGAACACCAAGGGACTGAGCCGCGAGCACACGGTGCTGGTCAGCCGCAGTGGGCTCGTCACGGTGACCGGCGGCAAGTGGACCACTTACCGCGCCATGGCCGAAGATGTGCTGGCAGAGTGCGCTGCCAGGTCGCTGATTGACGCGCGTGCGGCAGGCATCACGGTTGATTTGAAACTGGTCGGCGCCGACGAGGCGCCGGGCCAGGCGCATTCGATCAGCGAGGCGCCCGGTCTGCACGCCTATGGCAGCGAACGAGCGTTGGTGGCAAGCCTGCCCGGCGCGCAGACTGTCTTGTGCGACGGTTTGACCGAAGCCATGGTGCGCTTTGCCGCGCGTTACGAGTACGCGGTTACGGTCGAAGATGTGCTGGCGCGGCGCTCGCGCCTGCTGTTTCTCGATGCCCGTCTGGCGAGTTCGCTGGCCGCGCAGGTTGGCGCCATTTTGTTGCAGGAAACCGGGCTGGACCCGCAGATCGACGCCTTCACCGCACTGGCCGAGCACTACCTGTGTTTGCCGGCAACGTCCTGAGGGCTCAATACACCCCGCAAGGAGAGGCGATTGCTGATCCGCGTCAAGCGCCGCCGCCGGAGCAACTGGTATGCTTTCTCCTTTACGTTGTTAACGAAGGATGAATCCATGAAGAATCTGCTTCTGGTCTGCCTGCTGGCTGCCACCCCTTTTACCACCACCAGTTGGGCGGCTGACAAGGTCGTCCCCATGGCGCCTGCGGCCCTGGTCGTTTCGGGCGAAGTGCTGGAGGTGAAAGATGTTGAAATTTATAGCTACTTGCGTTTGAAAACCAAGGACGGCGAGATGTGGGCTGCGGTCAGCAAGGCGCCGGTCAAGGTTGGGGCCAAGGTCAGCATTGAAAATTCAATGGTCATGAAGAACTTTGAGAGCAAAGCACTCAAGAAGACCTTTCCGACCATCATTTTTGGCAGCCTGGGCGGCGCCGGCCCAGTGGCGGCGGGCATGCCAGTCGCTGCTGCCAAGGTGGTGGACACCACACCGATCAAGGTCGCCAAAGCCAGCGGCGCCAATGCGCGCACCGTGGCCGAAGTGGTGACCAAGGCAGCCGAACTCAACGGCAAGCCGGTGCGGGTCAGTGGCAAAGTGGTCAAGTACAACCCCGGCATCATGGGCAAGAACTGGATTCACCTGCGCGATGGCACAGGCAAGGACGCTGATGGAAGCAACGATGTGCTGGTGACGAGCGCCGCTGAAACCCAAGTCGGCGCCGTCGTGACCGTGACTGGCGTGGTGCGTACCAACAAGGACTTTGGCGCTGGCTACAGCTACAAGGTGCTGATCGAAGACGCGAAGCTGTAGCTCAGGCCGCAAGTGCCTGGCACAAGTCTGGGCGCTTGAGTCCTCCCGATGCAAGAAACCCGGCCAATTGACCCCACGCGCTGTCCGCTGTGCGGGCAGAGCAACCAATGCGCTGGGCAGCGCGAACGTATGACTGGCATCGCGCAGCCGCCGTGCTGGTGCAGCCAGGTTACGTTTGGGGCTCAATTGTTGGCGCGCGTGCCCGAGCATGCACGCCACCAGGCCTGCATTTGCGCCGACTGCGCCCAGGCTGGTGCCTCATGAGTTGGCTCGACCGGTTTCCTCTGTTGTGGTTGGTTGTGCTGGCAGTCTGGCTGGGGGTGGCACCGATCACGCCCGAGCCGCACCTGATTGAAAAACTCAGGATGTTTTGGCAGGGCAGTCTGGCGCGCCCGATCGACATCTTTGACCTGTTTTTGCACGCTACGCCATTGGTATTGCTGGGCTTGCGTCTGTGGCGCTTGAAGGCGAAGCGCGGTTCGCCTTGATCGTAATTATTTAAATTGATAGCTACTAAGGAAGTGTAGACGTGGGCTAGCGTCTGATTTAACTTGAAAATTGGTTGATCGAAGATCGGAAGAAAGATATGACTTACCCGCCCAACCCCAAGCGTTATGACGCCATGCTGTACCGCCGCTGCGGCAAGAGCGGTCTCCAATTGCCAGCGGTGTCGCTCGGTCTGTGGCACAACTTTGGCGATGCCACGCCTGCGAATCGCAATCGACTTGAATGAGGTTCAGCAACAGCTTGGGTACTCATCCTGATGGTGCTTCACCGACCTTGAGGGCAGCCCCATGAAAGCCAACTTGTATGCGCTGGCCACGATCTGCCTGTGGGCGTCGCTGGCGGCGCTGGGCGTCTTGCTCAAGCACGTGCCGCCTTTCTTGCTGACCGGCATTTCCCTGGCGCTGGGCAGTGTGCTGGCCTGGCCGTTTGTGGTCAAAGACCCGCGTGCCTGGCAGATTGCACCGGGCGCCCTGTTTTTGGGCGTCGCCTCGCTGTTTGGCTACCATTTTTTGTTGTTTCTGGGTTTGCGCCTGGCGCCGGCCGTCGAGGTGAACCTGATCAACTACCTGTGGCCCTTGCTGATTGTGGTGCTGGCGCCGCTGTATGTACCGGGCCTGCGGCTGCGCGCGGTGCACTTCGTGGCGGCGGGGCTGGGCTTTGGCGGCGCCGCCCTGGCCATTTGGGGCGGGCGGGCATCAACCGATGCCAGTGCCGACATGAATTCATCCTCTGCGGGTTTGGGCTATTTGCTGGCCCTGGCCGCTGCGATCCTTTGGGCCAACTATTCGCTGCAGACCAAGCGCGCGGCGCTCTGCGGCAAAAGCATTCCCACCGCTGCCATTGGCTTGTTTGGTCTGTTGGCTGGATTGCTTTCACTGGGCTGCCACTGGCTGCTGGAGTCGCCGGTGCACCTGACAGGGCGCGACTGGCTGCTGCTGTTGGCCATGGGTCTGGGGCCGCTGGGCGCGGCTTTCTTTTTGTGGGACAAGGCCTTGAAACTCGGCGACGTTCGGCAAGTTGGCATTTTGAGCTACCTCACGCCGCTCTTGTCCACCGTTCTGCTCATGCTGGTCACCGGGCGCGCGCTGAGTTGGAACGTGGCGCTGGCCGCTGCGCTGATCATCGGCGCGGCGCTGCTGGGGGCCCGTAAGAGCTGATTTGGGCCACTAACGGACAATGGCCGCATGATCCAACTCAAAGACATTGAAGCTGCCGCCGTCCGCCTGCAAGGCCAATTGCTGCACACGCCTTGCGTGGCCTCGCGCACCCTGTCAGACATCACTGGCGCCCAGGTGTTCCTCAAATTTGAGAATCTGCAATTCACCGCCTCCTTCAAGGAGCGCGGCGCCTGCAACAAGCTGGCGCAACTCACGGCTGAAGAACGCCAGCGCGGTGTCATTGCCATGAGCGCGGGCAACCACGCGCAAGGGGTTGCCTACCACGCGCAGCGCCTGGGCTTGCGCGCCGTGATCGTCATGCCGCGCTTTACCCCAGGGGTCAAGGTGGAGCGTACGCGCGGCTTTGGCGCCGAAATCGTGCTGCACGGCGACACACTGGACGAAGCCCGTGCCCACGCGCTGGCGCTGGCCGAGCAGCAACAGCTCGTCTTTGTCCATCCTTATGACGATCCGGACATCGTGGCCGGCCAGGGCACGGTCGCGCTGGAAATGCTGCAGGAGGTGCCAGAGCTCGACACGCTGGTGGTGGCGGTGGGGGGTGGCGGCTTGATTGCAGGCATGGCCACGGCGGCCAAGGCGCTCAAGCCCGGCATCGAGGTCATTGGCGTGCAAACCCTGCGCTTTCCGGCCGTGTTCAACGCCATCAAGGGCACGCACCTGCCGCTGGGCAGCAGCAGCATTGCCGAAGGCATTGCCGTGGGCTCGCCCGGCCAGATCCCGCTGGCCATCATCACCCGGCTGGTCGATGACTTGGTGCTGGTGGACGAAGGCGATATCGAGCAGGCCATCGTCATGCTGCTCGAAGTGGAGAAAACGCTGGTGGAGGGCGCGGGGGCCGCCGGTCTGGCCGCGTTGCTCAAATACCCGCAGCGCTTCAAGGGCAAGACGGTGGGACTGGTGCTGTGCGGCGGCAATATCGACCCGCTCTTGCTGGCAGCGATCATCGAGCGCGGCATGGTGCGCGCGGGACGGCTCGCGCGCATTCGCGTCAGTGCCCGCGACATTCCGGGCACGCTGGCCCAAATCACCGCGACTGTGGCCGAGGCCGGGGCCAATATCAACGAGGTGCATCACCAGCGCGCCTTTACCACGCTGGCGGCACAAAATGTTGAAGTCGAACTGGTGATTCAGACGCGCGGTCCGCAACACATCGCGCAGGTACTGGCCCTGCTACAGCAGGCGGGGCTGCAGGCGCAGCTGATCTAGCGGTGGTGTCGGCAGGTCAGAATCGGGGACGCTGGCCCAAGGGCAGCTAAAATTTACTGAGCGACCCACTTAAATACCCAAGGAACCAACATGTCCAGCCCTGCGCCCCAAGAGCAAGCCTCCCAAATTGACGTTGTGGAAGGGGTCTTGCCCTATATGCCCATTGTTTTGCCTCTGGCGGGCGCGGTATTGATTTTTTTGCTGGCCTTTATTGCCGTCTTCATGGCCTGAGAGCGCTGGTCGTAAGGCTGCGCTTGAATCACAAGGCTGATTTGCGCGTCATTGGATTTGCCCACATTTTTGGACATAAAATAGTGCATGCTTTGTATAGCTATTTCGTGTAACTGCCTCGTAACTCGCAGCCTAGTTCATAAAATCGGTCGTTCGGCGATCGTTGTACCGATTTGACCGCTGTGGAGCACCCCTCACAAGCCGGGTTGCCTACCCCTGCAACCTCTTTGATCCAACCGAGCTTCGCCATGAAATGGGCCAGTGATTCAGCACAAGCCCATGCGACGCCCGCCGCTTTTTCAAACTCAGTGGAGGGGGGAGCAGGCCCCTCCCGTCGGTTCGTTATGAACAGGCGAGCTATTTTCTCTGGAGCACCTTCATGAACTCACCCGTGATGCCGGGCCTGGCCCTTAACGTCCCAAGCTACGTCAAAAACTCAAAATTAATCGCCTGGGTCGCCGACATGGTCGCGCTCACCAAACCGGCCGCCATTTACTGGTGTGACGGCTCCGACGAAGAGTACGCCCGCTTGTGTCAGCAACTGGTGGCTGCCGGCACTTTCAAGCAGCTCAATCCTGCCAAGCGCCCCAACAGTTTTCTGGCCTGCTCTGACCCAAGCGACGTGGCACGCGTGGAAGACCGCACCTATATCTGCGCCGAGAAAAAAGAAAATGCCGGCCCCACCAATAACTGGATGGCCCCGGCCGAGATGCGCGTCCTGCTTGAGCACGGTACAGCCGAGAACAAGGCCCTGTTTGACGGCTGCATGGCGGGTCGCACGATGTACGTGGTTCCCTTCTCGATGGGTCCGCTGGGCTCGCACATTTCGCACATCGGCATCGAGTTGTCCGACAGCGCCTATGTTGCCGTCAACCAGAAGATCATGACGCGCATGGGCAAAGCCGTGTACGACGTGCTGGGCACAGATGGGGCGTTTGTGCCCTGCATGCATACCGTGGGCGCACCGCTGGCGGACGGGCAGGCGGATGTGAAATGGCCTTGCAACAAGACGAAGTACATCGTTCATTACCCCGAAACGCGCGAAATCTGGTCCTACGGCTCCGGCTACGGCGGCAACGCCTTGCTGGGCAAGAAATGCTTTGCATTGCGCATCGCCTCGAATATGGGGCGCGACCAGGGCTGGCTGGCCGAGCACATGCTGATTCTGGGCGTGACCTTGCCCACGGGCAAGAAGTACCACGTCGCAGGCGCTTTCCCCAGTGCCTGCGGCAAGACCAACTTCTCCATGCTGGTGCCACCCGCCGGTTTTGAGGGCTGGAAAGTGACCACCATCGGCGACGACATCGCCTGGATCAAGCCTCATGCCGACGGCAAGATGTACGCCATCAATCCAGAGGCGGGTTATTTCGGCGTGGCCCCAGGCACCAATTTCCATACCAACCCCAACTGCATGGCCAGTCTGGACCGGGATGTGATCTTTACCAACGTGGCGCTGACCGATGACGGCGATGTCTGGTGGGAGGGTATGGAAAAGGACACGGGCGGCATGCCAGCACACCTGATCGACTGGCAGGGCAATGACTGGACGCCCGAGCTTGCCAAGGCAACCGGCGCCAAGGCCGCGCACCCCAACTCACGCTTCACCGTGGCGGCGGGCAACAACCCGGCGCTTGACCCGGAATGGGACAACCCCGATGGCGTGGCGATCGATGCCTTCATCTTTGGTGGCCGCCGTTCCACCACCGTGCCACTGGTGACCGAAGCCCGCACCTGGATGGAGGGCGTTTACATGGCTGCCACCATGGGCTCCGAGACGACCGCTGCTGCCGTCGGACAAATGGGCGTGGTGCGCCGCGACCCCTTCGCCATGCTGCCGTTCTGCGGTTACAACATGAGCGACTACTTTCAGCATTGGCTGGACATGGAGCAAAAGCTCGAAGCTTCCGGAGGCACCCTGCCTGGCATCTACTGTGTGAACTGGTTCCGCAAAGGCGACGACGGCAAATTTGTCTGGCCCGGCTACGGCGAGAACATGCGCGTGCTCAAGTGGATCATTGATCGGCTCGAAGGCGCCAGCGCAGGTGCCGCCCCAGGCCCGCAAGGCGTGGACCAGTTGTTTGGCATCAGCCCAAGCTACGACGAAATCACCTGGACCGGACTGGACTTCAGTCGGGAACAGTACAACACCGTGAGCAGCATTGACAAAGCGGCGTGGGCCGAAGAGCTCAAGCTGCACACCGAGCTGTTCCAGCAGTTGGCCTATCATTTGCCCAAAGAGCTCGAAGTCACCAAGGCGCAACTCGAGAAACGTTTGACAAGCTAGTTCAGCGCTCTGCGCACGAAAAAGCCACCGTCCGGTGGCTTTTTTTTCAGGCCACGCAGCCTCCAATATGGACCGTTGGCTTGGGTCGTGCTCTGCTTGCCAAGTGGATCCGTCAGCCATGCTAAGCGCGGCGAACATGCCGGATTCACATCTCCTGTTGTCATAAGATGTCATCCTGTCACGACAAGTGCTGCGGATTCCGGCAAATCAATACCACTATGAAGCTGCGCAAATCAAAGCTCGGCGCGGCTGTGCGTCACCAGGAGTAACTGATGAATGACAAAAAGACGATGACCTTCAACGACCTGGAGCAATGGCTCAATGCGCGTCGGGTGACCGAGGTCGAATGTCTGGTGCCCGACTTGACCGGTGTGGCACGCGGCAAGATACTGCCCCGCGGCAAATTCACCGAAGACCGTGGCATGCGTCTGCCGCAGGCCGTGGTCGCGATGGGGGTGACCGGAGAATTTCCTGAAAGCGGCCCCTACTACGACGTGATCGACCCGACCGACAAGGACATGCAGTTGCGCCCGGACCCGTCAACCGTGCGCATCGTGCCCTGGGCCACCGACCCCACGGCGCAAGTCATTCACGACTGTTTTGACCACCAGGGCAACTTGGTGCCCTTTGCGCCGCGCACTGTGCTGCGCCGGGTCTGCGACCTGTTTGCGGCAAAAGGTCTGCAGCCGATTGTGGCGCCCGAGCTGGAGTTCTACCTGACTGCCCGCAACACCGACCCCAACACGCTCTTGCGTCCGCCGATCGGGCGCAGCGGCCGGGCCGAAACCTCGCGCCAGGCCTACAGCATTGATGCCGTGAATGAATTCGATCCGCTGTTTGAAGAAATCTACGATTACTGCGACAAGATGGAACTGAACGTCGACACCTTGATTCACGAGGTGGGTGCCGGGCAGATGGAAATCAACTTCTTTCACGCTGAACCCATGGGTCTGGCCGACGAAGTGTTCTTTTTTAAGCGCACCGTTCGCGAGGCGGCGCTACGCCAGGATATGTACGCCACTTTCATGGCCAAGCCGATTGCGGGCGAGCCCGGCAGTGCCATGCATGTGCACCAGAGCATCTTGAACGTCGCCACGGGCAAGAACATTTTCAGCAATGAAGACGGCACGCCGTCCGAGGCTTTCATGCACTACATTGGCGGTTTGCAGCGTTACATTCCGGCGGCCATGGTACTGGTCGCGCCCTATGTCAACAGCTACCGGCGCCTGTCGCGCAACACTGCGGCACCGATCAACATCGAGTGGGGCTTTGACAACCGTACCGTGGGCATTCGTTCGCCAATCTCATCGCCGCAGGCGCGCCGGGTTGAGAACCGCGTGATCGGCGCGGATGCCAACCCCTATGTGGCCATGGCCATGACGCTGGCCTGTGGCTACCTGGGTTTGAAGAACAAAATCAAGCCCAAAGCCGAAATGCGCGGCGATGCGTATCTAGCGCCGCAGTCGCTGCCGCGCAGCTTGGGCGAGGCGCTCGACTGGCTGCGCCGAGAATCGGATCTGCACGAGGTGTTGGGCAAGGAGTTCATCACGGTGTACTCGGAAATCAAAGAGCTTGAATTTAACGAGTTCATGAAAGTGATTTCGCCGTGGGAGCGTGAGCACCTGTTGCTGCACGTCTGAACCCGCCTGACGCCGACTCACCGACAAGGAGAACCGATATGACGGCCAAAGCCGACCCCCAAGCCTTGGGCACTCAAGCCCTGCAGGCGCTGGACAGCGCCCACTTCTTGCATCCCTTTACCGACTTCAAGGATTTGGCCACGCGCGGCGCGCGCATCATCACCAAAGGGCAAGGGATTTATGTGTGGGACTCCGAAGGCGACAAGTTGTTAGATGCCATGAGCGGACTGTGGTGCGTCAATGTCGGCTACGGCAGAAAGGAGCTGGCCGACGCCGCCTGGCAGCAAATGATGACGCTGCCCTTCTACAACAGCTTCTTTCAGACCACCAATGTGCCGGCCGTGCAACTGGCCGCCAAGTTGGCCGCACTGGCGCCGAATGCGGGCGAGCGCAGCTTTGAACATGTTTTTTACTCATCGAGCGGCAGCGAAAGCAACGACTCCAACGTGCGCATGGTGCGCCGCTACTGGGACCTGCTGGGCCAGCCGCAGCGCAAAGTCATCATCGGGCGGCTCAATGGTTACCACGGCAGCACCATGGCGGGTGCCTCGCTGAGCGGCATGAGCAGCATGCACGCGCAGGGGGATTTGCCGATTCCCAATATCACGCACATTGAGCAGCCTTACTTCTACGAGAGCGGTCGGCCGGGAGAGAGTGCCGACGAATTCGGCGTTCGGTCGGCACGTTGGCTGGAGGACAAGATTTTGACCGTTGGGCCAGACCGGGTCGCCGCCTTCATCGCGGAGCCGGTTCAGGGCGCGGGCGGCGTCATCATTGCGCCCGCCACCTATTGGCCCGAGATTCAGCGCATCGTCGATAAATATGGCATTTTGCTCATCAGCGATGAGGTGATTTGCGCCTTTGGCCGTCTGGGCCATTGGTTTGCCTATGAAAAATTTGGCTACAAGCCCGACTTGGTGACCTTTGCCAAGGCTGTCACCAGTGGCTATATCCCCCTGGGCGGCGTGATGGTGGGCGACCGCGTGGCGCGGGTCCTGATCGACCGGGGAGGCGAGTTCACGCACGGCTACACCTACAGCGGTCACCCGGTGGCCTGTGCTGTCGCGCTGGCCAATCTGGACCTGATGGAGCGCGAGCAACTGCCTCAGCGCGTCAAAGGGGAACTCGGCGCCTACCTGGCGCGCAGCTACGGAGAGCTCAACGAGCATCCGCTGGTGGGTCTGGCGCAGACCTGTGGTTTCATGGCCGGCCTGGTGCTGGTCAAGAACAAAGTCACCCGGGAACGGTTCCCGGCTGAAATTGATGTCGGCATGCTGTGTCGTGGCCATTGCTTCCGCAATGGCTTGCTGATGCGGGCCGTGGGCGACCGTATGATTGTTGCGCCGCCGCTGGTCATGACCCACGCCGACATCGATGAGATGATGGCGCTGATCCGGCTGGCGC
Organism: Rhodoferax sp.; assembly: GCA_013791765.1. GTDB lineage: Bacteria > Pseudomonadota > Gammaproteobacteria > Burkholderiales > Burkholderiaceae_C > Rhodoferax. Next base: position 31,476 of record VMTC01000032.1, on the reverse strand, counting down.
TGGACCTGACCCTCAAAGACTTGAAGGCGATGGGGCAGCTCTGAATTTTCGCTGCCCGGTGCGGTTTTTGTCTTACATTTGTGCTCGCAGTTTTTCAACCTTTTTATCGGAGTGCCTGAAGTCATGAAAAAGTATTTGTGGTCCTTGGCCTTGTCTGCTTTGGTGCTGACGGCTTGTAGCAAAAAGGAGGAGCCACCCGTGGCCGTGGTGGCGACCGCGCCGGTCGCAAGCGCGCCGGCAACGCCGGTCAACACCGAAGAAAAGCTGCTCAATATTTACAACTGGCCCGATTACATTCCCGAGGGCATGATCGCGGCTTTCGAGAAAGAGTCCGGCATCAAGGTCAACTACGACACCTTTGAGACCAACGAGGCGCTGCACGCCAAGCTGGTGGCGGGCAACTCGGGCTACGACATCGTGGTGCCGGGTAGCGTCTTTGCCAAACCGCAGATCGAAGGCGGCCTGCTGCAGTCGCTGGACAAGTCCAAGATTCCCAACCTGGCCAATCTGGATCCGGCCATCATGGCCAAGCTGCTCAAGGCTGACCCCGGCAACCAGTATCTGGTGCCCTGGGCCTGGGGCTTCACCACGGTGGGCATCAACCGGACCAAGGTAGAAAAGGCCCTGGGCAATATGCCCATGCCAGAAAACGCCTGGGACCTGGTCTTTGACCCCAAGTACACCGCCAAACTCAAGTCCTGCGGCATCGCCTACCTGGATTCGCCAACTGAAATCATCCCGGCCGCGTTGCACTACATCGGCAAGGACGCCTATTCCAGCGACCCGGCCGACTACAAGGCGGCCGGCGACATGCTTGCCAAGGTGCGCAAGGACATACGCCTGTTCAGCGCCACCATGATCGATGACGTTGCCAGCGCCAAAGCCTGCGCGGCGATTGGCTGGTCGGGCGATATCAATATCGCGGCCGACCGCGCCAAGGAAAATGGCTCCAAGGACGTGATCGAGTCGCTGTTGCCCAGCACCGGTGCCCTGATCTTCTTTGATACCATGGCGCTGACCAAAGACGCCAAGCATCCCAACAACGCCCACGCCTTCATCGACTTCTACCTGCGCCCCGAGAACGCGGTGCTTATGTCCAACGAGATGAACTACCCAACCGGCAACAAGGCCGCCGTGGACAAGGTAAAACCCGAAATCGCCAACAACAAGACGATTTTTGTGGAATCGGATTATTTCGCCAAGATGATTCCGCCCAGCAGCTTCACCAACGAAGCGCGCGAAGCCCTGGGCAACGCCTACACCAGCTTCAAGAAAGGCAAGTGAGGTGTTCGCTTTGCGGTACATCCAAGCCAAGGCCAGCGCATGACCGACCAGGAGGCGACGGCCGGCTATCTGGTCACTGAAAAGTTGACGAAGCGTTTTGACGAAGCACTGGCGGTGGACGAGGTGTCGCTGTCGATCAATCAGGGTGAGATTTTTGCGCTGCTGGGCAGCTCGGGCTGCGGCAAGTCCACCTTGCTGCGCATGCTGGCCGGCTTCGAGACGCCCAGCGCCGGGCGCATTCTGCTCGGTGGCCAGGATGTGGCGCGGCTGGCGCCCTATGAGCGCCCGATTAACATGATGTTCCAGTCCTACGCGCTGTTTCCCCACCTGGACATCTGGGAAAACATTGCTTTTGGCCTCAAGCGCGAGGGCCTGCTGCGCGACGAGATCAAGCAGCGCGTGGGCGCCATGCTGGACCTGGTGCAACTCGGCGCCTACGCCAAACGCAAGCCGCACCAGCTCTCTGGCGGCCAGCAGCAACGCGTGGCCTTGGCACGATCCTTGGCGAAGCGGCCCAAACTGTTGCTGCTGGACGAACCCCTGGGCGCGCTGGATAAAAAACTGCGCGAACAGACCCAGTTCGAACTGGTCAATATCATCGAGCAGGTGGGTGTGACCTGCGTCATGGTGACGCACGACCAGGAAGAAGCCATGACCATGGCTAGCCGCATTGCGGTCATGAGCAAGGGGCGGGTGCTGCAGGTGGGTCGACCCGACGAAGTTTATGAACACCCGGCCAACCGCTTTGTGGCGGACTTCATCGGCAACGTCAACCTCTTTGAAGGGCAGCTCAGTGTCGACGAGCCCGACCATTGCGCCGTCCAGACGGACATTGGAGAAATCAAGGTGGGCCACGGCGTCAGTGGCGCGCTGCACATGCCGGTGGCGATCGCGGTGCGCCCCGAGAAGATGCACGTCAACAAGCAGCGCCCGACGCGGGTCAGCAATGTGTTTGCCGGCAAGGTCAAGGAAATTGCCTATTTCGGCGCCTACAACACCTACATCGTGATCGCAACCGACGGCAGCCGCGTCAAGATCACCGAAGCCAACACGACGCGCGAGGACGTGCACCACATCACCTGGGACGATGAGGTCTGGTTCAGTTGGGGTGAGGATGCTGCGGTCGTCTTGCGCGACTAAGGGACGGCGTGATGGTGACTGTTCACTTCCCCGCGCCCGGCAAACGTTTCGTGGTCGGCGTGCCTTTTGGGTGGCTGCTGGTCTTTTTTATGTTGCCGTTCCTGATCCTGCTGTACATCAGCTTTGTAGACATGGGCAACGACATCTCGCCGTTCAAGCCGATCTGGGACGCGGGCAGCGGACTGCTCAAACTCAAGTACGAGAACTACGGCTCCATCTTCCGCGCCGGTGATGGCAGCGGCTGGTTCCAGACCCTTTATACCGAAGCCTATGTGCGCTCGCTCTGGTATGCGCTGTGCACGGCGCTCTTGTGTCTGCTCATCGGCTACCCGTTTGCCTATTTCATTGCGCGTTCGTCGCCCGCCTTGCGCCCGGCCTTGCTGATGATGGTGATGCTGCCGTTCTGGACCTCGTTTTTGCTTCGGGTCTACGCCTGGAAAGGCATTCTGGCCGACCAGGGCATTTTGAACCGGGCCTTGATGTTTCTGGGGCTGACGCAGGAGCCGATCTTGATGCTCTACAGCAGCATCTCCATGCTGGTGGGCATGACCTATGTCTATCTGCCGTTCATGGTGCTGCCCTTGTATGCCAACCTGGTCAAGATGGACCTGCGCCTCCTAGAAGCCGCCTATGACCTGGGCGCCTCGCCCTGGAAAGCGTTCTGGCTGGTGACGGTGCCGCTGTCCCGGGCCGGCATCATCGCGGGCTGCATGCTGGTGTTCATCCCCGCGGTCGGTGAGTTCGTGATCCCCTCGCTGCTCGGCGGCCCGGAGAACTTGATGATCGGACGCGTGGTGTGGGACGAGATGTTCATCAGCAACAACTGGCCGCGGGCGAGCGCGCTGGCGGTGGTCATGATCGCGCTGATCGTGGTGCCCGTGGCCCTCTATTACCACTACCGTGGCGATAGCGCCGGGGCGCACCAATGAGGACAGTGCCATGACCGGTTTTCTGGAGAAACACCTGGGCAAGTTCTGGCTGGTACTGGTCTATCTGTTCCTGTACCTGCCGCTGTGTTTCATGATCGTGTTTTCGTTCAACAGCACGCGCCAGGACGCGCGCTTCACCGGCTTTTCGCTGCGCTGGTACGAGGCCCTGCTCGCTGACACCCGCCTGGTGGAAGGCTTTTGGCTGTCGCTCAAAGTGGCCACGGTCGCCGGGCTGCTGTCCGCGGTGCTGGGGACTTTCGCCGCCTTTGTGCTGGTGCGCTACCGGCGCTTCAACGGGCGAACCCTGTTCTCGGGCATGGTCCATGCGCCGCTGATCATGCCCGAGGTCGTGATTGGCCTGTCGTTGCTGCTGCTGATGGTGGGCGCACAGAACTTTCTGGGTTGGCCCCAGCGCGGCATGTCGACCATCATTTTGGGCCACGCGCTGCTCGGCATGGCCTATGCCATGGTGGTGGTCCAGTCGCGCTTGCTGGAAATGGATCGCTCCCTGGAGGAGGCCGCGATGGACCTGGGGGCGCGCCCGCTGCAAGTGTTTTTTCTGGTCACCATGCCCAACATCTTTCAGGCGATTCTGGCGGCCTTCCTGTTGTCTTTTACCCTGTCGTTTGACGATGTGGTGATTGCCGAATTTCTTTCCGGGCCCGGCGTCAACACCTTGCCGCAGATCATTTTTGGCTATGCCCGCCGCGGCATCAATCCCACCATCTATGCGGCAGCTTCTTTGTTGATCACCACCGTGACGGTGGTGATCGTGGGCTACAGCGTCTGGGTCGCGCGTCGCACGCGCCAGCGTGAGCGCGACATGGCGGCGGCGCTGCGGGCGGAACTTGCGGTCTTGAGAGCCTAGCGCGAGCCCGCCCCGCGGGCGGCGATGAAAATTTTTACAGTGAGGTTCCTATGACAGAACTCCAGTTGGATGGCCGTGCCTTCATCAACGGCGAACGGGTGGCTGCGCGCGACGAGCAGGTCTTTGATTGCATCTCGCCGGTGGACGGCCGCCGGTTGACCGCGGTCGCGCGCTGCGGTGCGGTTGACATTGATGCGGCGGTGTCGGCAGCACGGGCCGCGTTTGAAGATCAGCGCTGGTCGGCCCAAGCCCCGGCGCAGCGCAAGCGCGTCATGATTCGTTTTGCCGACCTGCTGCTCGCGCATGGCGATGAGCTCGCTTTGATGGAAACGCTGGACATGGGCAAGCCGATCCAGCACGCCCGCGGCGTGGACGTGAACAGCGCCGCCAATTGCATCCGCTGGTATGGCGAGGCCATCGACAAGCTCTACGACCAGATCGCGCCCACGGCCCGCACCGCGCTGGCGCTGATTCAGCGCGAGCCGGTGGGTGTGGTGGGCGTGATCGTGCCGTGGAACTACCCCATGATCATGGCGGCCTGGAAGATCGCACCCGCCCTGGCGGCGGGCAACTCGGTGGTCCTGAAGCCCAGCGAAAAGTCTCCTTTAACGGCCCTGCGCCTGGCCGAACTGGCGCTGCTGGCGGGTGTGCCACCGGGGGTCTTCAATGTCGTCACCGGTTTTGGCACGGAGGCGGGTGCGGCGCTGGCCCTGCATATGGACGTCGACTGCATTGCCTTCACCGGTTCCACCCGCGTGGGCCGCCAGATTCACATCATGGCGGCGCAAAGCAACCTCAAGCGCGCCTGGACCGAGCTGGGCGGCAAATCACCCAACATCGTGTTTGCCGATTGCCCCGATCTGGACAAAGCGGTGCAGGCCGCCGTGGGCAGCATCTTCTTCAACCAGGGCGAAAGCTGCAACGCGCCTTCGCGCCTGTTGGTCCAGGACAGCATCAAAGAGCGCTTTCTGGAAAAAGCACTGGCGCTGGTGCCGGCTTACGCACCCGGCAATCCGCTTGACCCGGCCACGGTCATGGGCGCCATCGTCGACCGGGCGCAGATGGACTCGGTTCTGCGCTACATCGAAAGCGGCAAGGACGAGGGCGCCCGCCTGTGCTCGGGGGGGACTCGGGCTCTGGCCGAAACCGGCGGCTTCTACATCGAGCCGACTATTTTTGATGGCGTGACGAACGACATGACGATCGCACGCGAGGAAATCTTCGGCCCGGTGCTCTCGGTGCTGTCGTTTACCGACGCTGCCGATGCGGTGCGCCAGGCCAACCAGAGCGTGTACGGCCTGCAGGCTGCCGTCTGGACGCGCGACATCAATCAGGCCCATGGGGTGGCCCGCGCCCTGCGTGCCGGTACCGTGCATGTGAACCAGTACGATGAAGACGACATCACCGTGCCCTTTGGCGGAAGCAAACAAAGCGGCGTCGGGCGCGACAAATCGCTGCATGCGTTTGACAAATACCTGGAAACCAAAACCACCTGGATCCGCATTGACAGCCCGGTTTAAGGCAGCTGCCTGGCCCTCGATTCAGGGCCAATTTTTATATAAAATAGGCCTCTAGCCAGCATATTTATTGATGTTAGTGCTATTAAATTAAATCAATGCCAAAATCGACTGGCAGCGCTCGTCAATTGACTTTTATCAATTGACGATCCGTTTCAATCGAGCAAGCTCGCGGTGTTCGGATGTGAACAGCAAGGCAGTCGGTCGCCACCCAGCCACGCCATCGGCGGCCAACCGCCTGCGTTCGCCGACATCAAGTACAGCGGGCGCTGCAAGCGGCGGCGCTGGCCTGTCACTTCAACTTTTCTTCTTTGGGCTCGCGAATGGACTCTATCAATCTTTCAGTGACTACGTTTCCGCTGGAAGCCGACGGTGGGCGCACTCTGGAATACGCGCGCATTGTGGCGCTGGTGTCGATTGGCGTGGCGCTGGCGATTGGGGTGGCCACCGTCAGCACCCTGCGCAGCGCCTTTGGGGGCGGGGTTGACGAGCCGATGCCCGGGGATTAAGGCCGCGATAGGACTGCTCCGATGGTCACGGCATTGTGGCTGGCGTCGTGGGCGGCTGCCCAAAGCGGGCCAGCTTGTCCCTGAGTGCCGGCATGACCCGGGCCACCGCTTTTTCGCCCTCCAGCACCGCGACATGGCGGGTCGTGAAATCAAGCACCTCCAGTTGCGCGATGTCGGGGCGGATCACCACGTCGGCCAGGGGCAGCTCATGGCGGGCAATGGTCTGGCCCATGATGGTGACGGACTGCATCAGGATGTCGAAGGTGCTTTTGAGTTTGCTGTTGAGCGGCTTGTCAGAGATGTCAACCGCGATCACAAAGGTAGCGCCCATCTCGCGCGCAAAGCGCACCGGCACCGGACTGGACAGGCCGCCATCCACATACTCGCGGCCGCGGATGCTCACCGGCTGAAAGACGCCCGGCACGCTGCTCGATGCCCGCACCGCCGTGCCGGTGTCGCCGCTGCGAAAGACGATGGGCTCGCCGCTGGCCAGGTCGGTGGCGACCACGCCGAATTTACGCGGCAGCTTTTCCAGCGGGCGGTTGCCCACCGCCGTGTTGACGAACTTGGCCAGTGCCTCGCCCTTGATCATGCCGCGGTCAGGCAGCACCCAGTCGCTGACCTGAAATTCGTTGAGCGGGATGGCCAGAGCTTGCAGCTCGAAGCCGCTCTTGCCGGAGGCGTAGAGCGCGCCGATCAGCGAGCCGGCGCTGGTGCCAATCACCAAATCGGGCTTGATGCCTTGCGCTTCGAGTGCCTTGATAACGCCGATATGCGCAAAGCCTTTGGCTGCGCCGCCGCCGAGCACCAGACCAATGACCGGCTTGGCTTTGACCGCCGGTGCGGAGACCGGTGCCGGTTCCGCCTTGGGCAGCGGCGGCGCACTGCCGCACGCGCTCAGCAGCAAGGCCAGGCCCAGCCACCCAGCTTGTAGCACGCGCCCGGTTCTGCCGGCCTGACTCACGGCGCGATCCGGCAGAGTCTTTTTATTAAATAGATAGCTGTTTAGGCAATATCTACGGGGGCTAGAGGCCAATTTCATCTATGAAGTACCTTGGCCACCGGATTGTGGCGCAGCCGGAAGGCGTCCGGCATGCCGGAGCCCAAGAGCGGGCGCAGGTACATGCGAAACGCATCGGTGACATCGGTGCCATTGGCGGCGATGAACTCGTCTTCCATCACCCGCGTCTTGCCGGCCACGGCATCGAGCGCCAGCAACTCATAGTCGACCGAATAGAAGCCGGTGCGCTTGATCGCCACCGAGCCGTCGTGCCCGCCCCACATCGCAAATTGCACCGCCTTTTCGCCGACCTCACGCGCTTCGCGCTGATCGACGTCCGACACGCAGCCGATGAACGAGCGCTGCAGGTAGCCAAAGGTATCCCCACGCACGCGCTTGATGTTGAGCTTGGCCTTGATCTCGGTGCACAGCAGATCAGCCAAAGCACCGTTGCCCGAGAGTTGCACATTGCCGTGCGCGTCGTGCTCCATTTCCTTGGCCAGCAGCGCGGCAATGGGCGTGCCGCTGGCATCGTGAATGCCTTCGGAGACCGCAATCACGCAGCGACCAAAGCGTTCATAGGTGGCTTTGACGTCCAGCAGGAATTTGCTCAGGTCAAAGATGCGCTCGGGCAGGTAAATCAGGTGTGGTCCGTCATCCGGAAATTTCTTGCCCAAGGCCGACGCCGCGGTCAAGAAGCCCGCGTGCCGGCCCATGACGACGCCGACATAGACGCCTGGCAGCGCCGCGTTGTCCAGGTTGGCGCCGGCAAAGGCTTGCGCCACAAAACGCGCCGCCGAAGGAAAACCCGGCGTGTGGTCATTGCCGACCAGATCGTTGTCGATGGTCTTGGGGATGTGAATGCTGCGCAGTGGGTAGCCCGCTTTTTGCGCTTCCTGGCTGACGATGCGCACCGTGTCGCTGGAGTCGTTACCGCCGATGTAAAAGAAGTGTTCGATCTGATGCGCTTGCAGCACCTTGAAAATCTCCTTGCAATAGGCGATGTCAGGCTTGTCGCGGGTTGAGCCCAACGCTGATGAAGGTGTGTTGGCCACCAGTTCCAAGTTGTGGCTGGTTTCCTGTGTGAGATCGACGAATTCTTCATCGACGATGCCGCGCACACCGTGCAACGCGCCATAAATGTGCGCCACCTGGTTGAAGCGGCGCGCTTCCAGCGCAACGCCGACCAGCGACTGGTTGATCACTGCGGTGGGGCCGCCGCCCTGGGCGACGAGTATTTTTCCGGATGCCATGGGATGTCCTCGAAGGTTGGAGCAATGCTCGGTGTCTATCGCGTGATTGTGCCCCTGAAAAAAACCTTGCTGCCCGTGGCGAGCGCGTGGCTTCACGAATCCGAAGAGCGATTGACTTGGCGCAAACGCTGTCACCGCTTGGTGTTGATAATCAGCCCCAGTCCAGAATAGCGCGGATCAACCCCAGTTTCGCTGTCATAAGCTCCGCACCAACTGATGAAAAAGGATGTGAACCATGAGTGCCTTCCCTGAACCGTTCAGCTTTGTTGCCCTGGATGCATGCCATCAGCAGATACAGATGCATTTGGCTGAGTTGGCGGCATTGGTGCAGCAGATGGAAAGCTCAGGCGTGGATGCCAAAGCGCAGCGCCAGGCAGGCGCCATTGAGGCTTTTTTTTCCAGCAGCGCGCGCCAGCACCATGCCGAGGAGGAGCGGAACGTCTTCCCTGCGCTGCTGACCAGTGGTAACGCCGAACTGGTGGCGGCGGTGCAGACGTTGCAGCAAGACCATGGATGGATCGAAGAAAACTGGATCGAGCTGGGGCCCCAGTTGCGCGCCATTGCCTTGGGCAACAACTGGTTTGACGTTGATGAGTTCAAGCACGGTGCCAACGTATTTCTGACGCTGTGCCAGGACCACATTGCGCTGGAAGAATCTCTGGTCTACCCCGAAGCCAAGGCGCGTCTGGCGCAGAGCCTGGCGAATCGGGTCAAGCGCGTTTCCTGAAGACTGGCTGCCCAGTCCCTGGCCTTCGCTAGCCAGCTTCGGGTTTGTCCTTATTGTGTCGTTTTGTAACTGGCTGGAAAATTTTGTAAAAGAACGCTCGTTCTTTTACGAGTTCAGTCGCGGCGCCACAATAGAGAAGAAGCGCATCGCTGGGCACATCCACCTCTTGAGGAGACTTCCCAATGCGTATTGAATGGTTCGGTTTGTCGTTTCTGCGTCCCCCGCGCATGCTGGTGTTGGCCGCGCTTGCGCTGGGTGGTCTGGTCAGCGTTGTTTACGCCACCAATTACTCGCTCTGGATCAACGGGCGCAGCAGTACTGCTCAGCCCGGCAATCATGCCGATTTCACTTACTGGGGCCCGGCCAGCACAGCGGCGGGTGTGAATAAGAAATCTGTGAACTGGGACGGCTACAACCGCGTTTCCGACCAGAATTACCGTATTCGCGACGCGCTGGACTGTTACTGCACCGGCACCAACTGGTGCTACGTGGCGGCGCACAGCGCGGGCAATCTGCAAATTGGCTATGCCTTGTCCCTGTATGGTGGCAGCGCACGCTCGGTAAAGAATGCCACGCCCAACGCATCGGGGGTGTGTGGCAACAGCACGGGCGCCACCCAAACCGGCTGGAACATCAAATGGGTGGATGTTGCCGCGGGCGCGGGCGGCGGCAGTGAACTGTCCAATGCGGGCAGCTGGGCTGTCTCAGAGCCGCTGGTGGCTGACCTCAAGACCACCACGGCGCGCGCCTTGTATGACCACAACCAGACCCGTGCCAAGTGGTTCTACATGTACGCAGGCGCCAAAGGCACACTGTATTCCGCCGTGCTGCCGGGCCAGGATGATGAGGCCGTGGCCTACCATTCGGCTGGTGGCGTCTCGGGAAGCAGTGGTGCGGGCTACTGTAACGCCGCCGACTGGTTCTGCAACGACCTGACCCTGGGTACTGCTGCCAATGAGGGAGGCATAGCCAAATGGAGCTACCACTCCGTGAAGTTCCGCGACGATTCCGAGGCCTACAACCACTACACCAACGGCAATTGGGGTGGTGTGGTGTCCAAGGTGCGCGCTGACATGGTGGCCAACGCTTACTGATCTTCTTCTTACGGCCGGCTGACTTTTGGGACGCGGAAAACTCATCCTGATCGGCGCTGCGGTGCTGGCGCTGGCAGCTTTGGGCTGGCGCTGGGCTGCGGCTGGCGGCGACGCTGCGTCAGCGCTCAGCAACGCTGGCGCGAAGTATGCACAAGCCGGTCCTGGTGCCGGGTCATCGGGCAACGTCGAAGTCCCTGCTGGCGGTGGGCCGTTCAGTGCGGCCGGACTGCAGTCGCGCCAGCAGCAACTGACGCTGTGGCAAGGCCGATACCAGCGGGCAGAGGAGCTTTATGCCACTTACCGCGATGCCACGCGCTACCCCCCCGAGTCGCACCCGATTGCCGAACACCCCGACCAGGTGCGCCCGTTCGACCCCGTGGTTGAAGAGACGGCGATGCGCAGCGCCACCGGTGAGGCCATCAAGGGCTTGCGCCTGCGCACCACGCAGGAACGGGTCTTCCTCAGCGGCGCAGAGACCGTCAAGTTCACCATTGAGGCGCTGGACGAAAACGCCCGCGTCTTGCCGCTGACGGTGACGCAAGCCTCGGCGCAGTCGCGCCCTGATTCCAGCACGCTGGTGCGCCTGATCCAGACCACGGTTGATTTTTCCGACGCCGGCACGGGTGCCGATGACCTGGCCCGGGATGGAAAATTCAGCGCCCGCCTGAATCCGGCGCAGCAGGGCTTTGCCGGCTATGCGGGCACGATCCGTCTGCTGGCGCAGGTCAGCGCCAACGGTGAGCAGGGCGTGGCCCATTTCGATGTCATCTACAGCCCCGAAGTTCCGGCGACCTGGGGGACTGTGCGTGAGACGCTGGAGGCCGGGTCACTCAACTTCTATCTGCAGGCCAAGGTACTCACGGCCGGTCGCTATGTGCTCAGCGGGCGTGTTGACGATGCCAACGGCGTGCCCTTTGCCCTCTTGCAGTACAACGACGAGGTGGGCGTGGGCCTGCGTGAGTTCAAGTTGCAGTTGTTTGGTGCTCTGGTGCGAGACAAGAACCCCACCTTTCCGCTGCAGTTGCGTGACGTGGATGGCTTTCTGCTGCTGGCCGACAAGTTTCCCGACCGCGCCATGATGGCCCGCCGCAGTGGCGTGGTGCATGTGAGTGCGCGTTATGCGCTGGACCGGTTTTCTCCTGCCGAATGGAGTAGCGAAGAGCGCGACCGCTACCTGGCCGAGTACGCCCGGGACGCCGAACAGGCGCGCAGTCAACTGCAGGGCTTGCAGGGCCAGTGATCTCCGACCGGGCCTGCAACTGCCCATCATTTTTGATGATGTCTATTTGGGCCACAGCACCCACAGGCGCAAGGGTTGCTTGAGACGGCCGGCCACTTCGGCGGCGGCGTTGCCCCAGCCGACAAAGTAGTCAGCCCGCACGCCACCGACGATGGCACTGCCGGTATCCTGCGCCAGCACCAGCTTTTGCAGATTGAGATTTGGGCCGCGCGAGGCCAGCCACACCGGTGTGCCATAGGGAATGCTGCCGGGGTCGACCGCAATCGAGCGCCCGGGCGTTAGCGGCACACCCTGCGCGCCCTTGGGTCCCCACGCAGCGTCCAGCGCCGACATCGCCTCTTCGCGGAAGAACACCGTGCGCGGATTACTCCACAACAACTCATTGACGCGACCTGGGTTTTGCGCCAGCCAGGCCTTGATCGCCGGCCATGAGGCATCGCGCACCGCGCCCTGATCGAGCAGCCAGCGGCCCACGCTTTTGTAAGGCTGCCCATTGGAGCCTGCGTAGGCCAGCCGCACCAGCGTCTGGCTGCCGTCGCTCTGGCTGATGCGCACCCGGCCCGAGCCCTGAATCTGCAGCATCAGGGCGTCGACGGGGTCGGCAAGAAACACGATTTCCCGCCCTTTCAGGGTTGCTTGGACCTGCGCCGAGCTGTCAATCTGTTGGCGTGTGTACCACGGCAGGTTTTGCGCCAAACCCAAGGGCGGTTGGTAGAGCGGGACGCTGAACTCGGCACTGGAGCGGCGCGCGGCGTCCAGCACCGGCTCGAAATAGGCGGTCAGCAAACCCTCGCTTGCACCCGTCAAGGTATCGACCCGGTACGGTTGCAGTCGCTCGCGCATCCAGGCCCGACGCTGGGGCTCGTCGCCAATGCTCAAGCGCCGCACATCGCTGCACAAGGGGGCAAACACCGGACCCGGGCGCTCGCAGCTCTTGATCCAGGCGTTCCAGGCCTCAAACAGGGGGTCGTCCTCGAAGCCTGGCAATTCTGCCCAAGAAACGGCCGTCCAGCGGCTTTTGGCGCGCTCGATGGCTGCAGGCAATGGGTCTGCATCATCGGTGGGAGTGCTGAGAAGCGGCGCAGCCAGCTCCGTTGGCGTCGCAGGTGTCTGATGCCGAATCGGTGCGCTGCTGCATGCGACGAGCATGCCTACAATGCAGCCATTCAAGACGCTAAAAAGGATTCGATTCATGAGTTTGCTCGTGCTGGAAGCATTGGGGGCCTTGCTGCTGCTGGTGCTGATTGTCTGGTGGACCATGTTTTCCGGGCGCCACAGGGGTGAATTGCCGACCGCGCCGGTCGCAACGGATGACGCCGCAGCCGATGCTTCATCTTCACCTGACAAGACCTGAGTCCAAGCGGGGTTGGCGCACGCCAAGCGCCCATGAGTATCACTGCGGCGTGCCATTCGTCCTGCCGGTCTTGCGTTTCACCCGGGTGATCTGGGGGTCGGCCCAGCTACCATCAATGTGAAACTCCTGCGTGGCCGCTTCGGTCAGTGGCTGGCGAAAAAACAACTGGGCCAAAAAGGTACCTATGCCGATAGCCGGGTTGATAACCGAGGCAATCAGAGACGCGGTGCCGGCGTTGATCTCTGGCACCACGACCACTTTCAGGTCTTGGGTTTCCTTTTCAATGTCGGCCTGCCCCTCCATCAGGACCGCAGCATTGACCCCTTTCATCTGCAAGTTGTTGGTTTTAGCGATGCCTTTTTCGATGGTGACATCACCGCGCACAAAGTCAAAAGAGAAACCTTCACTGAAGACGTCCCTGAAATCAAGCGTCAGGCGCCGCGGCAAGGCCTGCAGACTCAAGACTCCGAGCAACTTGGCCAAGCCCGGGTCGGCTTTCAAAAACTGGCCTGACGCCATGTTGACAGTGAAAGCACCGGTCATGGTAGGGTAGTCAAGGCTGATCGGCGAGCCCATCCAGGCCACCTGCCCTTCCATTTGGCCGCGGGCTTTGCGCACCACGCCCGGCATGCCAAAACGCGCCAGCAGGTTGCCGCCGTCCGCAACGAGTAGCTTGAAATTCATGACCGTACGCCGACGCGCGTTCGTGCTCGTTGGGGGCAGTGCGCTCATTGCTGCCCAGTTGCCGGTCGCGGTGAGCACCGCGTCGGGTGTCACGATGTTGAATTTGTTCAGCCGCCATTCACGCGCCGGGCCGTCGGGTGTTGTCGCACCCGCACCCCGGTTGACTGCCTCCATCTCGACGCGTCCGAGCCGTTTGCCGCGCAACTCAAAATCATCCACCACGATATCAAGCGCCGGAATGCTGGCGGGCTGTTCTGCAAGAAGTGATTCCATGTCGCGGGCAGTGCTGGGTGCAATGGTCAGTCTGGCCAGCCTGGCATACAAGCGGCCCTCGCCAGGTCCGCTGGGCTGGCGATATTCCAGGTAGCCGTTGAGTTCAGTGGCATCCAGATTGGCCCGCCACAAGAGCCCCTCGCGTGAGGCGCCGAGCACCACGTGGTGGAGCGTACGCCCGCCAAGTGTCAAAGTCTGGGCCCGCACTGCCATGCTGGTGGGCAGATAACTCAGGGCAACGCTTTGTGCTGCCCCCGGCGTGGCTGTGGCTGCGCTGGTCAGCGCACTGCCGGCAGCTTGCTCCAGCACGTCGCCCCAGGCGTCGAGATTCACGCCGCTCAGGTTGATGTTGGCTACCACCCCCTCTTCGGGCAAGGGGGCTGACTCTTGCGGCGACAAACCAACCCCCAGACTGCCGCGCGTCACACGCGGCTCGGCCCCTGAGAGGTCGCGGACATAGTGGATGGACGCCACCTGCCCCAGGTTCAAGATCAGTTGGTCCTGTAAATGTGCTGTGTCGCCCAGTGGCGCATGCAAAGACTGCGCCAGCAGCGCGGTCTGCAGTCGAAATGGCATCAGCGCCTGCGCGGTTTTGTTCAGGGGAGCGGGCAGGCTCAGGCTCAAGCCCTGTAAATTGCTGCTCACCGTGAGTTCAGGCACGCCGCGGCGAAACCCCAGCACGGCGGTATAGGCGGCACTGCCAGCGGCGTGCTGCGCCATGCGCGCCGCAAAACCGAGCTCCTGGGCCAGGCGCAAGCCTTCAGCCGATACCGTGCCGCTGGCGCGAATCAGCACGGAGTTCGCGTTGAGATTGGCATTGGCGCCTTTCAACGGCAGTGAGCCTCCTTCCAACCGAGTGTCACCGCCCAACAGTCGTGCCTGGCCGCCGACAATTGAAAACCCGCTGTCCGTGAATTCCACGACACCGCGCGCGCGGCTTAATTTCGGGGTATCGGGGGTTATCTGCAATTCATTGTTGGCCAGAGTGACGCTGCCCAGCACTGTCGACTTTTCCATCGTTCCAATCGGTAACGAGAGTTTCAATTTGTACTGTGCGTTGCCGCTCGCCACAGCACGGTCCAGGGCGTTGCCGATCATCGACCCCAACGGGGAGCCCTTGACGATACCCAGTCCTTCGGCCAGGGCTCCTTGCAGGTCGGCCGTCACCGTCACCGTGGCATCGTTCAAATCGGCGATCAGGGCTTCGACCTTGTTGGCCTGCAGGTTAGACGCCGCACCCATCCGCGCGCGCGCGCCCTTGACTTGCAACTGCGCCCGGTCAAACACCAACTCGCCACTGAGTTGGGTCAATGGCGGCCAAGGCAGGGCTTGCGGGTCTTGGATGCTGCGTGGCACGTAGACCAGGGTTGCATTCTGTACATCGGCTGAAATCCGGAAATCCCCCTGTTTTGGGTCGCGAAAGGGCATGTTGCTGAGATCTCCCCGGACCTTGGCCTTGACGCCACTGGCCGTCCCGGCTGTCACCGCGTCACGCACATAGTCTCGCACCGGTTGTCCAATCAGGCTGGGCAAATAGCGGTGCACGCGTGTGCCGTCGGCGCGACTCAGGGTGGCCTGCAGATCGATCACGCCGGGAAAGCGGGAATGGCTACCGGACTTGGCCGGATCGCCGGTCTCCCATTTGACCTGCGCTTCGCCTTCGGCGTCGGCATTGTTGAATTTAAGGTTGGGCAGTTGCACGGCAATATGCTCGCCCTTGACCTGCCATTTCACGTCGGTGGACAGCTGTGCGACCGGAATCACCGGTTCATCAAAGACGCCAGGCAACACCAGGGCGCCGTTGTTCAGGCTGATGTTGGCTTTGCCGGAAAATTGGTTGAAATCAAAATCAATCCGAGCACCACGTACGCCCGCAGAGCTCGTCGGGGGCACGCCTTGAATGGGGCTCTCCCTATGGGCGCTAGCGGCCAGCTCCAGTTGATTGACCAGGCCCTTGACCTGGTATTGACTGAAGGCACCCATCGGCCCCTGCCAACTGGCTTGAAGCCGTTGCACCAGCCCCTTGGGGGCATAAGTCAGTAACGCGGCGCGCGTGACAGCATCAATGGGCAGGCGGTCGGCAATTTGCGACAGGGCCTGCAGGTCCAGCATGTCCGCCTTGATTTCCCCGCGCGCGGCTGACTGCTCCTCTGCGCCGCTGTAGTCAATGCTGACGTTGCCACCCGGCCAGACCAAGCCGTCACGCGTGTCAAATGCCAGCGCCTGGGTGGAGAGGTGAAAACCGTTGGTCGGCAAGCGAGCACCCAGGCGCCCTCGAACCGACAACAGTTCAAGCGGCTGCAGTTCAGCGCCGAGCGTGATATTGACCTCGGACAGGGCCACGTCTGCTGCGCCACCCTGTACAAGCCCTTGTTGGACATCGACCCACGCCCGCAGGGCGCCCTTGCCTTGGCGCAGATCAACACCGACGCCGACATCAGCGTAGCGCCGCAGCTCGGACAGGTCGACCCGCGCAAAAGCGGCGTAGAGCTGACCCCGCCAGTCCTGCCACTGGCCCTTGTGGCGCGATAACAGAGGCTGCGTCAACTTGCCTCGCACAGTGAAGCGCTCCCCCCACAACGCGGGCGGTGTGGCATCGAACTGAAAGTCGTGGTGGCGACCCGGATTGCGCACCACCAGGTCGACCTGCTGCAAGGCCAGGGTTGGAGTGGCCCGCAATTCGTCGGTCCACAGAATGCTGCCGTCACGAATAACAAATTCAAGCTGTGAGAAAAACCAGTCAACCGCACTATTGCCGGTATCGCCGACTTTGGAGAAATCGAGGCCTGCCACGGTGATTTTTCCGTTTTGATCGCGCCGGATATTGAGCAGTGGGCGTTCTATGTAGAGTTGCTCGAAACCCAGGCGCCAGAGCGAGCCGGGCGATAACGCGGCCAGAACCCGCGGCAAGCGCAAGGCTTGCCGACCCTGCACGTCAAACAACGTCACATCGGTCAGCTCAAACGATGGAATCATGCCTGTTGACTGCGCCGTCAGGGTTCCAATACGTACCGGCACACCCAGTACCCGCGCGGTGTAGGCTTCGAGCTGCGGGCGAAATTCGCCGATTCGCGGCACAATCAGCCAATGCAACGCCCCCCAGGTCAGCCCGAACACGAGCCACGCAGCCAGCACCAAGCCCAGCGACCAGCGGGCCGCGGTGGACCAGGTCTTTAGCAGCGGTGAGGGAGCGGGCGTCAAGTCAATCATTGTGAGTTTGAAAATATGACAGGAATTATGACCGGCCTCGCTTTGTCAGCGCACTCGCGCTTTGGCCAGCGGATTCGTCGCCGCTTTGAGGGTCAGTTGCATTTGTTGCCCCCAGGTCTGCCGGGTCCGGCGTCGATGACACAGGCATGCGCCGCCTTGCGCGCAATGGGGATGGACAGCGCCAGCGCCTTGCGCACCACGCGCCAACTGGTGCTGGAGCGGCTGCTGTGCCTGGACTGCGACCAGCAAGCGCCATTGCAGCAGGTGACGCAGGCCATGACCGATCTGGCCGAGTTCGCGCTCAATACCGCCTGCAGTGAAGTGGAACTGGCGCTCGACCAGACCCACGGCGCACCCATCACTGCAGCGGGCGCGCGCGCGCAACTCTGGATCGTCGGCATGGGAAAGCTCGGTGCGCGTGAGCTCAATGTGTCGAGCGACATCGACCTGATTTACGTTTACGATGAAGACGGTGAAACTGCTGGCGACGCCCAAGGGCGTGGCCGCATTTCCAACCAGGAGTATTTTGCCAAGGCGGTGCGTGCCATCTACAGCCTGGTGGGGGACACCACTGAACATGGTTTTGTGTTCCGCGTGGATCTGGCGCTGCGTCCGAACGGCAACTCCGGACCGCCTGCGGTGTCGCTCGACGCCCTGGAGCAATACCTGCATGTGCAGGGCCGCGAGTGGGAGCGCTTTGCCTGGCTCAAGAGTCGCGTGGTAGCACCAACGGCTTGTGTGAATGATGGCTCGACCCTGGCCTTGCGCAGCGTCGTGATGCCCTTTGTATTCAGGCGTTATCTGGACTACAGCGTGTTTGATTCGCTGCGCGTGCTGCACCTGCAGATTCGCGAGCACGCCAGCAAACGCAGTGCCGGGCACCCGGAGCGAGCCAACGATGTCAAACTGTCCCGCGGCGGCATTCGTGAAATCGAGTTCACCGTGCAGCTGCTCCAGGTGGTGCGCGCCGGACAGTTCCCCGAGCTGCGAACGCGGGCCACGCTCAGTGCGCTGCCGCGGCTGGTCAAAGCCGGCTTGATGCCAGCTAGCACGGCGCGAGCGCTGGCCGAGGCTTATGTCTTTTTGCGCCAGGTCGAGCACCGGATTCAGTACCTGGACGACCAGCAAACCCATGTGCTTCCCACGCAGGACCAGGACCTGGCCTGGATCGCCAGCACCATGGGCTTTGACAGCGCATGCCAACTCCTGCACCAGCTCGATGCCCATCGTGAGGTCGTGGCTGAAGAGTTTGACAAGCTGCTTGGCGGCGGCGCGGAGCAGGAATGCAAGGGCTGCAACGGCGGCAGCCAAAAGCCTGCCGCCGCGCCCGGTTTTGACGACGTACTGGAGCAACTCCCGGACCAGTTCCGCCAGCGCGTTGCCAGCTGGCGCGAGCACCCGAGGGTGCTGGCTTTGAAAGAAGAATCGCGGACCCGACTGCTGCGCTTGATTGTGCGCACCGCCCAGTGGGTGCGCGAGGGCCGGGCCACCGAGGCCGCTGCGGTGCGTCTGGTGGACTGGATGGAGCCCCTTTTGCGGCGTGAAAGTTACCTGGCCCTGCTCTTGGAACGACCCAATGTGCATGAGCGCTTGTTGCGCCTGCTGGACGCGGCGCGCTGGCCGGCGCGCTACCTGCTGCTGCACCCGGGTGTGATTGATGAGTTGGCCAGCGCCGACTTCTTGGACGAGCGCTTCTCGGCCAGCGACTTCGAGCACGAACTCGATCACCGGCGGGCCGCGCTGGCGGGCACAGGCGAAGACGACGACGAAACCCTGCTCAACCTGCTGCGCCGCGCGCACCACGCCGAGGTGTTTCGAACCTTGGCGCGCGATGTCGAAGGCAAGTTAACGGTTGAGGCCGTTGCCGACGACCTGAGCTCCCTGGCCGAGGCGGTGCTGCGTGTGACCACACGCTGGTGCTGGAGTCGCCTGAAGAGCAAACATCGCGCGACACCCCAATTTGCCATCATCGCCTACGGCAAGCTCGGTGGCAAAGAACTCGGCTATGGCAGTGATCTGGACATTGTGTTCGTCTTTGACGACGTTGACGAGCGCGCCCCGGAGGTCTATGCCAGCCTGGTGCGCAAGCTGATCAACTGGCTGACCGTCAAGACCGGAGAGGGCGATCTGTACGAGATTGACACCGCATTGCGTCCCAATGGCAACGCTGGTCTGCTGATCACCAGCTTTGACGCCTACGCCAACTACCAGCAGCAGCGCGGCAGCAATACCGCCTGGACCTGGGAACACCAGGCCATGACGCGCGCCCGCTTTGTGCTGGGCAATGATGGACTGCGCCAGCGTTTTGATGCGGTTCGCACCGCCGTGATCGCCGCGCCGCGCCAGTTTGATGACTTAAAGGCCGAGATCAAAGCGATGCGCGAGAAGCTGCGCAGCGCCCACCCCGACAAGGCCGGGCTGTTTGATGTCAAGCAAAGCCCGGGCGGCATGATTGATGCGGAATTCGTCATGCAGTACCTGGTGTTGTCACAGTCGGCGCAGCATCCTGAGCTGCTCGCCAACCTGGGCAATATTGCTTTACTTGAACGCGCCGAGGTGATGGGGCTGCTGCCCATCGGGGTAGGTCATGCAGCCGCCAGCGCCTACCGCACCCTGCGCCAGGTGCAGCACCGCGCCCGCTTGAATGACGAACCCTACCATGTTCGTTTACCGCAATTGCAGGCTGAGCGTGACGCGGTGCTGACCTTGTGGCAGGCGGTGTTTGATGGCGCCCTGCCTTGAAATCGATCCCGGCGGGGTCCGAGTTTGCCCATTTGCTGATCTAGATCAACCGCAGACAGAAAGAAATCGTTCGTCAATTTGAGGCTGTAAAAACACTATATTTGGTGGATAACATCTTGCCAGGCACTACCTATGGTGTTTTGAGGGGACAAGATGAGCGCAGCAAAACAAACAGTTTTCACCCATATCATCAAACGCGACGGCGGCATCAAGCCGTTTGATGCTACAAAAATTGCGCAGGCACTGGAGCGCGCGGCGCAAGTCAGTGGCGAGTTCGATTGCGTCGAGGCGCAGCGCCTGACGCAGTACCTGGTTTGCCCGAAGATCAAGGTGCAAGGGCATGTCATGCCGCACATTGAGCAAATTCAGGATGCGGTGGAAGCCGCCCTGTTTGACGCCGGCTACCCGAAAACACTGCGCGCCTACATCGTTTACCGCGAGCAGCACCACAAGTTGCGCAGCGACCGCAAGACCCTGGTCGACGTCGAGTCGAGCATGAACGAGTACCTGCAGCAACTCGACTGGCGCGTCAACGCCAATGCCAACCAGGGCTATTCGCTCGGCGGCCTGATCCTCAACGTCTCGGGTAAAGTGATCGCCAATTACTGGTTGAATCACGTCTACCCGCCCGAAGTGGGTGCCGCGCACCGCAGTGCGGCACTGCACATTCACGACCTGGACATGCTGGCCGGATATTGCGCTGGTTGGTCGCTGCGCACACTCTTGCATGAAGGGCTCAACGGCGTGCCGGGCAAGGTCGAATCCGGCCCGCCCAAGCACCTGTCAAGCGCGGTCGGGCAGATTGTCAACTTCTTGGGCACGTTGCAAAACGAGTGGGCCGGTGCCCAGGCTTTCAGCTCGTTTGACACCTACATGGCGCCCTACATCCGGCAGGATAAATTGAGCTACGACGAGGTCCGCCAGAGCCTGCAGGAGCTGATCTACAACCTGAATGTGCCCTCGCGCTGGGGCACCCAAACACCGTTTACCAACCTGACCTTTGACTGGGTCTGCCCGGAAGACCTGCGCGAGCAAATCCCCGTGATTGCGGGCCAGGAAATGGCGTTCAGTTACGGTGATCTGCAGCCCGAGATGGACATGATCAACCGTGCTTACATCGAGATCATGATGGCCGGGGACGCCAAGGGGCGGGTGTTCACGTTCCCGATTCCCACTTACAACATCACGGAAGACTTTGACTGGTACAGCGCGAACGCCGAACTGCTGTTCGAGATGACCGCCAAATATGGTCTGCCTTACTTCCAGAACTTCATCAATTCGGAACTCAAACCGAACATGATCCGCTCCATGTGCTGCCGCCTGCAGCTCGACCTGCGTGAGCTGCTCAAGCGCGGCAACGGCCTGTTTGGCTCGGCCGAGCAAACGGGTTCCCTGGGTGTGGTTACGATCAACTGCGCGCGCCTGGGGTATTTGCATCAGGGCGACGAGGCGGCTGTGCTGGCCGCGCTTGACACACTGTTGGACCTGGGGCGCGACAGCCTGGAGATCAAGCGCAAGGTGATCCAGCGCCACATGGACAACGGCCTGTTCCCCTACACCAAGCGCTACCTGGGTACGCTGCGCAACCACTTTTCCACGCTCGGCGTCAATGGCATCAACGAGATGATCCGCAATTTCACGCAGGACCAGTTCGACATCAGCAGCGACTGGGGTCATGCCTTTGCGGTGCGCCTGCTCGACCATGTGCGCGCTCGCATGCTCGAATTCCAGGACCAAACCGGCCACATGTACAACCTGGAGGCCACGCCAGCCGAAGGCACCACCTACCGCTTTGCCAAGGAAGACGCCAAGCAGTTCCCCGATATTTTGCAGGCGGGCACGAAAGACATGCCCTATTACACCAACTCCAGCCAATTGCCGGTGGGCTTCACCGACGATCCGTTTCAAGCGCTGGAACTGCAGGACGATCTGCAGCGCAAGTACACCGGTGGCACCGTGTTGCACTTGTATATGACCGAGCCGCTCAGCAGTGCCGAGGCCTGCCGCCAGTTGGTCAAGCGCGCGCTGTCGCGTTTCTCGCTGCCCTACATCACCGTGACGCCCACCTTCTCGATCTGCCCGAAGCACGGCTACCTGGGCGGGCGCCATGATTTTTGTCCGAAATGTGACGCCGACCTCATCGCCCGCAAGCAGCTTGCAACCAACACCCAAGGAGACTGACATGACTGACCTGAGCGAACAACAATTTTTGACCCCTCAAACCGTGATCCTGCGCGATGACGAGCGCCAGCGCTGCGAGGTGTGGACCCGTGTCATGGGTTACCACCGCCCGATGTCGTCCTTCAACACCGGCAAGAAGGGCGAGTTCCATGAGCGCACCTACTTTGACGAGCGCACCTGCAACCCAAATCAACCCGGCGCCTGATCGGGTCGATGGGTTGGCGGCCAACACGCCAGCGCTCAGCCTCAAGGTCGGCGGCGTCACGCCCTTCAGCGCCACCGACTACCCTGGCCAACTCGCAGCAGTGGTGTTTGTGCAAGGCTGTCCGTGGCGCTGCGGCTATTGCCACAACCCGCACTTGCAGACCCGCACCGCGCGCAGCCCGGTTCCCTGGAGCGACGTGTTGGCGTTGTTGCAGCGACGCGTCGGGCTGATCGATGCCGTGGTCTTCAGCGGTGGCGAGCCCACCATGGACCCCGCCCTGGCAGGCGCCATGCGTGCGGTGCGCGCGCTCGGCTTCGGTGTGGGCCTGCACAGCGCCGGCATGTACCCGCGGCGCCTGGCCGAGGTATTGCCCCTGGTGGACTGGGTCGGCCTGGACATCAAGTCATCATGGCCGCGCTACGACGCCATCACCGGCATCGTTGACAGTGCGCGCCAAGCGCGCGCTGGCGCCGAACTGGTGCTGGCCAGCGGCATCGCGTACGAGTGTCGCAGCACGGTGCATCCCGCCCTCCACAGCGAAGCCGACATCCTGGCGCTGGCGCAAGACCTGCAGGCGATGGGCGTTCGCCACTACGTTTTACAGGTGTTTCGTTCAACCGGCTGCGGCGACGCCCAGCTCAACAACGTGTCCACCCTGGCTTACCCCGGCGCCGAGCTGCTGGCCCAAATTGCCCCCATGTTTGACACTTTTAGCTTGCGTCAAGCCTGAGCGTCAGCGGCACTGACTGCCATGTCGACTGCGGATGCAGCCGCGCCAGAGCGGGTCGGCCTTTGCAGCCCTGCCGACATGGCGCGAAACGCCGGGTCAGCGAATTCGCAGCTTACCCAGGACCTGACGGGCCGATGCGGCCCCTTGACGTCGATGCGACTGACCCGCTGCGGCATCAACCGCAGCTTAGGGCTCGGTCAAGGCAAACATCAATCCGGTTCAGTTGTTGCGCCCGTCTTGGGTGGCACCATGGCGGCGATCAGGTCATTCATCGTGATGCTGCCCAACAGCTTGCCGCGGCTGTTGGTCACGTTGGCGGCGTCCTTGCCCTCGGCGCTGAGCACGCGTGCCACTTCTTCAAGCACCAGGCTGGCGTCCACACTGGGGCCGTCCACCGTGACGCCGGGGGTCATCAAGGTGCGGCAGCGGATCACGCGACCGCGGTTCACGTCCTTGATGAAGCTGCTGATGTAGTCGTCTGCGGGCTTGAGCACGATTTGCTGCCCGGTGCCCTGCTGAATGACTTCACCATCGCGCAGAATGGCAATGCGGTCGCCCAGGCGCAGCGCTTCTTCCAGGTCGTGGGTGATGAAAACGATGGTTTTGCCAAGCTCTTGCTGAATATCGAGCAGCACCGACTGCATGTCGCTGCGGATCATCGGGTCGAGTGCCGAAAAAGCCTCGTCCATCAGCAAAATCGGCGCGTCGTTGGTCAGCGCGCGGGCCAGGCCCACGCGCTGCTGCATGCCGCCTGAGAGCTGGTTGGGGTAGTTGTCTTCGTAGCCCTTGAGGCCCACGCGCTCAATCCAGCGGGCAGCGGCGTCGCGGCGTTTTTTGTGCGCCACGTGCTGCACCTGCAGGCCGTATTCGGTGTTTTCCTGCACTGTCAGGTGCGGAAACAGGGCGAAGTTCTGGAACACCATGGCGGTGCGTTCGCGCCTGAAGCGGCGCAATTCACCGGCGCTCATGACCATCACATTTTGCTCGCCTGCCCAGAGCTCGCCGGCGGTGGGCTCGATCAGCCGGTTGATGTGCCGGATCAGGGTGCTTTTGCCTGAGCCCGACAGCCCCATCACCACCTGAATGCCGCCCGCGGGCATGTCGATGTTGATGTCGCGCAGGCCCAGCACATGGCCGTGCTCATCGCGCAGCACCTGCTTGCTCATGCCTTGTTGCACCGCAGCCAGGTGTTGT
This sequence comes from Rhodoferax sp., assembly GCA_013791765.1. Taxonomy (GTDB): domain Bacteria; phylum Pseudomonadota; class Gammaproteobacteria; order Burkholderiales; family Burkholderiaceae_C; genus Rhodoferax. The sequence goes on along the minus strand of VMTC01000032.1, from coordinate 7,342 downwards.
GCCGGGTTGGGGCCAAAGATTTTGTACAGGTGCTTAATGGAAATGCCCACCGCATTGCTGGGTGTGGCGTCCGGCGTTGTTGTCACCGTGGGCGTTGCCACTGGCACGGGGCTCAGTTGCTCAACCATGCACCACCTCCAGGTGTTTTTGCAGGCGCTTGCCGTAGGTTTGCGACACGCGGTCAAAAATAATGGCAATGCCGACAATCGCCAGGCCGTTGAACATGCCCATGGTGAAGTACTGGTTGGCAATGGCCTTGAGCACCGGTTGCCCCAGGCCCTGCACGCCAATCATCGAGGCGATCACCACCATGGCCAGCGACAGCATGATGGTCTGGTTGATGCCGGCCATGATGGTGGGCAGCGCCAGCGGCAGTTGCACTCTGAACATTTTTTGCCACATCGAGGCACCAAAGGCATCGGCAGCCTCCAGCAGGTCTTTGCTGACCAGACGAATGCCCAGGTTGGTAAAGCGAATGACCGGCGGTATGGCATATACCACCACCGCAATCATGCCCGCCACCCGGCCAATACCCAGCAGCATCACCACCGGAATCAGGTAGACAAAGCTGGGCATGGTCTGCATCACATCGAGTGCCGGGTTGATGGCGCGCTGCAGGCGGTCCCAGCGGCTCATGGCAATGCCAATCGGCAGGCCCAACACCAGCGCCACCACCGTGCAGACAAAGATCATCGAGACCGTCTTCATGGTGTCGATCCACATGCCAAAGTAGCCAATAGCGAGCAGTGTCAGCACCGTGCCGAGCGTGATTTTCCAGGAGCGCGAGGCCAGCCAGGCAATCAGGGCAATGGCCCCGATCACCAGCGGCCAGGGCGACTGGGTCATAAGGCGCTCCGAGAAGATCAGGAACTCCCGCAGCGGATCAAACAGGCGCTCCAGCGTTTCACCGTATTCGCGTGAGAAGGTTCTGAAACCGCCGTCGATGAAGCGCCGCAAGCTGCTGAGCTGCTCAGCACCCATGGTGGGGAATTCAACCAGGGTACTCATGGCGCTCAAAGACTGGCTTTGACTTTTCCGGCCACCTCAGGGCTGACCCAAGTGGTCCAAATTTCTGGGTGCGACTTCAGGAAGTACTTGGCACCGTCTTCGCCAGTGGCTTGGTTGTCGCTCATCCAGGCCAGCAACTGGTTGACGGTATCGTTACGCCAGCTGCGCGCTTCCAGGTAGTCGATGGCTGGGCCCCCGGCCTTCTTGAAGCTGTCTGTGATCACGGTAAAGACCACCGCTTTGGGCCAGTCGCTTTTGACGGGTTTCTCGCAGTCCACCTTGGTGTTGCAACCCTCAAAGCCTTTTTTGTCGACCGGCACGCCGGCGTCGAGCTTGACCATTTCGTACTTGCCCAGGATCGATGTGGGTGCCCAGTAATAGCCCAGCCAGCCCTGCTTGCGCTCATAGGCTTTGGCAATCGAGCCATCAAGCCCGGCCGCCGAGCCGGTGTTGACCAGCACAAAGCCCTTGTCTGCAGCACCCCAGGCCTTGAAAGCGGCACCGGTGGTGAGCTGGCAATTCCAGCCGGCCGGGCAGTTGTAAATTCCGCCCTTGTCCTTGACCTCAGGGGCCGGGAAGAGCTTGGGTTGCTTCAGGGCGTCGTCAATGGTTTTGATCTCGGGGTGGGCGTCGGCCAGGTACTTGGGAATCCACCAGCCCTCAATGCCACCGTCTGTCAGGGCCTCGGCGGCGTAATGCAAACGACCCGCCTTCACGGCAGCATCCAGTGGCTCACGTACAGCGTTAACCCAGGCTTCGGGCGCCACGTCGGGCTTGCCTTTTTCCATCATGGCGGTCAGTGTGGGCATGGTGTCGCCGGGCACCAGTTCCACCTCGCAACCGTAACCGCTGCTCAGGATGAGCTTATCAATGTGGGCCAACACCTCGGCAGATTGCCAGTTCATGTTGGCCACCGTCACCTTGCCGCAGGCTTGGGGTGCCGTGGCCGTAGCAGCTGCAGGAGCCACGGCCACCGGCGCTTCTTCTTTTTTGCTGCAAGCGGCCAAAGCAATGGCAGCGGCGAGAACTGTCAAGGTGAGTTGTGGTGAATGTTTCATGGCATCTCCAGAAAAAATTTAAGTTAGGCGGCGAGCACGACAGCCCTGCGTGTCAAGAAGCGCTGAAGACAGCGCAAAAAATAAGGACCTACAACGCCATAAGGCGGGCTGTGTCGAGGATCGAAAGGGTTGAAAAGATGGACAAATTGTCTTTGTACAAATGCATTATTAACCAGTTTCTCTCTCTTTTTCAAGAATATCAAATGTGATTCATATGCCAAATGTGCAAGAAAATCCACACCTGTTCACCGGCCACGGCGTCGTCTTTATCGTCAATGGCAAGGTCAATGCCTGAATCATCAATCTTGGCGACAACAAGGCCATCATCGAACAAGCCGCCAGCAAAACGCCGCGCTCGTCGAGGAAATGGCGGCGGCCGCGAGCAGCCTGAAGAGCCAGGCGCAGGAGCTTGTGCAGACGGTGACGGTGTTTGATCTGGGCGGCACCGAAATAACGTCATCGCTATAGGTTCGTCCTCTGCAAATAGCTCTGTCAGCGCTGCCAAACGGGCTGCGAACGGCGACTATCAGTGGGCGTTCAAAAGACCAATTCGGAGAACGAGCAAATTCATGCCTGTTCGCACCGGCGGCCACACCCGGCAATTCAATCTCTTGAATTCTTACTAGATCAGAAATTGAAAACTCAAGCAATTTGCGCACATCATGGGATTGGGTCACCCCGCACGGTTTTTAGTGGTGTTCAAAAATTGAATGGATGAATCTGTCGGTCGATATTCAGCATCGGTAGGCGCAGGAACCCCACTCCGATTCGGAGAGTGGAAACGGATAAAAAATTCAAACGCACGAACCCGAGTATGCAGCGCAAAAGGGGCCTCACAAACCACACCTACGCACAGTTTCCAGTCTGATTTGCTGTGGATTTTGCGGCGTTGGCTACCACGTCGATTGCGGATGCAGCAGCGCCAGAGAGGCAGGTAGTAACATGAGCGTGTCAGGGTAAACCCTGGTGCCCTATTTTCTACCTGAAAGCCGGATCAATGACCATGAAACTTGCCAACACGTGTTCCATTTCACTTCGCCTGACAACCGCGGCAGCACTGTGCCTGACCGCTGCTGCAGCCTTTGCCCAGGAGGTCCAGGTTGTGCGCATCGCCCACGCCGGACCCACGTCGGGCGGCATTGCCCATATCGGCAAGGACACCGAAAACGGCGTGCGCCTCGCCATCGACGAACTCAACACGCAGGCGCTGGTGATTGGCGGCAAGAAGATCAAATTTGAGCTGGCCGCCGAGGACGATGCTGGTGATCCGCGCCAGGCCACCACGGTAGCGCAGAAGCTGTGCGACTCCAAGGTGGCGGGCGTGGTCGGCCATCTGCAGTCGGGCACCACCATCCCTGCTTCCTCGGTTTACGCCAAGTGCGGCCTGCCGCACATCACGGCTGCGGCCACCAACCCGGACGTGACCAAGCACGGCTACCCCACGACCTTTCGCCTGATCGCCAACGACAACGCGCTGGGCGCGGCGCTGGCGTACTTTGCCCATGACGCGCTCAAGCTCAAGACTGTCGCCGTCATCGACGACCGCACCGCTTATGGCCAGGGCCTGGCCGATGTGTTCAAGGCCACGGCCCAACAAAAAGGCATGCGCGTCGTGGCACAGGAGTTCACCAACGACAAGGCGACCGACTTCATGGCGATTCTGACTGCCATCAAGAGCAAAAAACCCGACGCCATCTTCTACGGTGGCCTGGACGCCCAGGCTGGCCCCATGCTGCGCCAGATGGAGCAGTTGGGCATGGCAAACGTCAAATACTTCGGTGGCGATGCTTTGTGCACCGAGAAGTTGCCTGAACTCTCAGCCAAGGCCGGCACGCTCAAAAACGTGACCTGCGCCACCGGCGGCGCCTCGGTGCAGAAGATGCAGGGCGGCCTTGCCTGGAAGAAGAAGTACGACGATCGCTTTCCGGGCCAATTCCAGATCTACAGCCCCTACGCCTATGACGCGACCTTTGTGCTGGTGGACGCCATGAAGCGCGCCAACTCGGTCGACCCCAAGGCCTATGTCCCGTTCATCGGCAAGACGCATTACAAGGGGGTCACCGCCAACATCGCATTCACGGCGAAAGGCGAATTGACCACGCCAAGCGTCACGCTCTACACCTACAAGGACGATGTACGCGCCGCGCTGAACTGAGATTGGGGGGTCATTGAGGCAAGGCTGCGGGCAGAGCAGGCCCCGGCGCTTCTTGAGCATGCCGGTGGTGATGGGCTTGAGCTGGTACACGGAGTGTTGCCCTGACAGAAGTTAATAATCAACGACTTGAGAGGCATGAAAACCAATGGACCCAAGCCCAGCACCAGCCCAAGCCCCGGACCTGACTTCGTTCCCTAGCGGATTTCGCGCCCTGGTCATCGGAGCCAGTGGCAGCATCGGCCAGGCCATGGTGCAGCACCTGGCCAATGAGCCGCGCTGCGCGGCAGTGCTGGGCCTGCACCGCAGCTCCAGCCCCCGCATTGATTTTGACGACGAGGCCAGCATTGCCAGCGCGGCCAAGGCTGTGCAGGCGGGTGGCAAGTTTCACCTCATCATCAATGCGGCTGGTCTGCTGCACAGTAGCGCCTTCATGCCCGAAAAAAAACTGGGCGACCTCAATTACACCCAGCTGGAAGCCACCTTTCGCACCAATACCTTCGGCCCGGCCTTGGTGCTGCGCCACTTCGCCCCATTGCTTGCGGCCGAACGTGGCGTGCTGGCGCTGCTCTCGGCCAAGGTGGGCAGCATTGAAGACAATCGCCTGGGCGGCTGGTACAGCTACCGGGCCTCCAAAGCGGCGCTGAACATGCTGCTAAAAACAGCCGCCATCGAGGTCAAACGCAGTAACCCGCAGGCGGTGCTGGTCAGCCTGCACCCCGGCACGGTGAACACCGGGCTGTCCAAGCCTTTCAAGGGCGAGCAGATTGGTCGCGCCGCGCCAGATGCCGCAGCCGACATGCTCAACGCACTGGCGCAATTGACGCCTGCCGACACCGGCAGCTTTTTTTCCTACACCGGTGAGCGGCTGCACTGGTAGCTGCATAAAAGCACAGCAGGGCTCCACCCCTATGACCTCGACAACGCATGCCGGGCACTGGCGTTGGCACCCCTGTGCAACTGCGCGAGCTCGCGTTGCAGTGCCATCGACCCCCACCACAGCCAGATAAGGTTAAAAACTTACCGATTGGTATTTTTTAAAACCACATAGTTTTAAATGTTATCGATTACCGGTAAAGTCCGGTTGCGCCACATTTTTGGCGGAGTTTGATGACCTTATCCTTATCTGGAGAACATTGTGAAAAAAGCCCTCATTGCATCTTTACTTTCTCTTGGTTTTGTACTTTCTGCCCAAGCAAAAGACATCGTTGACACCGCCATAAGCGCGGGCAATTTTAAGACCCTCACCACGGCATTGACGGCTGCGGGCTTGGTAGACACGCTCAAGGGCAAGGGGCCATTTACTGTTTTTGCCCCCACGGACGACGCCTTTGCCAAAATCCCAAAAGCTGATCTTGACGCTTTGCTCAAAGACAAAGACAAAGCCAAACTAACGGCGGTACTGACCTACCACGTGGTCGCAGGCAAAGTCATGGCTGCTGATGTGAAGGCTGGCAAAGTCAAGACCGTTCAAGGCTCAGAATTGACAGTGACCACCATGGATGGCGTCAAGGTCAACAACGCCAACGTGTTAAAAACTGACATCGTGGCCGACAACGGCGTCATCCACGTCATCGACACCGTCGTCATGCCCAAATAAGTCTCATACCCAAGGCAATGGCTGAAGCAAACACTTGGCACCGCTTGGTGCGCTGCCTTTTCGTGGCATGGGCGGTCGCGCTTTGTGCCGTGCCAGTCAATGCCAAAGACCTGTGGTCAAGCGTCACCCCCGGTGCCATCGTGCTGTTTCGCCACGCGCTGGCGCCGGGTGGTGGTGACCCGGCAGGCTTTCAACTTAGCGACTGCCCAACACAACGTAACCTGAGCGTTGATGGGCGGGCCCAGTCACTGCGCATTGGTGAAGCGTTTCAACGCCGTGGCATAGAAGTCACCATCGTCTGGAGCTCCCAGTGGTGCCGCACACGTGAAACCGCCGACCTGGCTTTCCCTGGGAAGCGCACCGATCAACCCCTGTTCAACTCATTTTTTAATGCGCCAGAGCGAGGTCCTGCTCAGACCCGCGCAGCGTTGGACTTGCTGGCCTCGTGGCGCGGTTCGGGGGTGCTGGTGGTTGTGTCCCATCAGCTCAACATCACGGCCCTGACCGGTATCGTGCCGAACTCCGCTGAAGGCGTTGTCATTGCGCTGCGGGGGCGTGATCTCAAGGTGCTGGGGCGCATCACGCCATGAAAACCCCACTACTGACCGAGGCCGAATTGCGCCACCAGATTTGGCATGAATTACAGCGCGCCACACAAGACCGCCAGCACGAATGGCGCACGCCGGTGCTCGCCACTATCGGGGCTCAAGGGGGGCCTCAAGCGCGTACCGTGGTGCTGCGTCATTCAAATGCCACGCTTGAGCGCCTAACCTTCTACACCGATAGGCGCAGCCCCAAAGTAGCCGAGTTAGCCGCCAACTCTGGCGTCACATTGGTGTTCTGGAGCAAGCGATTGGGCTGGCAGTTGCGGGTGCAGGCAGACATGTCGGCCCAAACCACCGGGCCAGAAGTCGAGCAAGCCTGGGCCCAGGTGAGCCAATCCGCAGCGGCGGGCGACTATTTGTCTGCCAGCGCGCCAGGAGATGCGCTGCCCATTGCGCCCGGCATGCCCGGCATACAGACGAGCGCGCACCACCTGGCTGTGCTGACTGCGCAGGTGCAGCATATAGATTGGCTGGAACTCGGTCGCAGCGGCCACCGCCGTGCGGTGTTTGGCGCAAATACATGGGAATGGCGCGTGCCCTAATTCTTGGCCCGGCGGGTGACCCGCTATCGACGTTCTGAGTAGTGCTTCAGCCAGAGCATCGTCTAGGGTGGAGCTGACTGCTTGATCTGGATGGTGGACCGAAGGAGGATCGAACTCCTGACCTCTGCATTGCGAACGCAGCGCTCTCCCATCTGAGCTACCGGCCCCACAGTTCATCCTCGCAGGCACGGCTTACAGAATTTTGACAGCGCGAGCCCGAGCCCGAGCCCGAGCCCGAGCCCGAGCCCGCGTTGGCGCTGATCTGCCGATGCCACAACCGGGTGCGATTCAAGGCGATTTGGGCTTCAGATCAATGGTTCATTTCCGAAGCACTTAAGTGCGTCTATTGGATCGGGGTTGATATCACGGTGGTGGGT
>VMTC01000042.1 GCA_013791765.1 Rhodoferax sp. | reverse complement strand
GACCAGCTGACGGTGGCTGTCCTGCTGCCGCAGCCACTGGACAAGACCCGCACACCACGCACACCCCCGGCGGGCACACGCCATTGACGCGGCAACTGCCACTGACCCAAGTACACCTCATGATTAATATTAAAAAGATAGCAACTCACGCATTAAGGACGTGGGCTACAGCCCTATTTCTTATAAATCCTGCGCAAGCAGGCATTCCCATTGAGCACTGGACGCAAGCCTCCGGCGCGCAGGTCTATCTGGTGCAGAGCCCCGGCATCCCGATGCTGGACGTGCAAATTGACTTTGACGCCGGCAGTCGCCGCGACCCGCCCGACCAGGCCGGGCTGGCCAGCGTGACCGCCAGCATGACGGGCAAGGGCGTATTGGCCACTGCCAACAAGGTTGCAGGTGGCAGCACCCCTGAGCCCGCATTGGACGAAAACGCCTTGAGTGAGGCCTGGGCTGATTTGGGCGCCTCCTTTCACGCCAGCGCTGGCAGCGACCGCATGAGTTTTTCACTGCGTTCGCTAAGCTACCCTGAACTCCTGAGCCAAGCGGTGCAACTCGCGGCCCGCCAACTCGGCGAACCCGCCTTCCCTGAGTTGATATGGCAGCGCGAGCGTGAAACCCTCAACGCTGCCCTCAAAGAAGCAAACACACGCCCGGCGACATGGGCAGATCGCGCCTTTGGGACGGCGGTTTATGGGCAACATCCCTATGGTTACGAGATGACCGAGGACACGCTGGCGCGCGTCAAAGTGGCCGACATGAGCTCACTGCATGGCCGCCTGATTCTGCCCTGCCGGGCCAAGGTGACGCTGGTGGGCGCTGTCAACCGGGCGCAAGCCGAGGCCTTGGTGACGCAGTTACTGGCGCGTCTGCCAGCGGCCAATGTCCCCTGCCCGGCGCTCCCCAACGTGCCAGAAGTGGCGGCGCTGCAAGAGCCGGTCGTCAAGCAGATGCCCTTTGACTCAGCGCAGGCCCATGTGCTGATCGGGCAACCCGGCTTCAAGCGCCATGATCCGGACTATTTTGCGCTGACGGTGGGTAACTACAGCCTGGGTGGAGGCGGTTTTGTGTCGCGCCTGACGAACGAGGTGCGAGAAAAGCGCGGTTTGAGCTACAGCGTTTACAGCTACTTTGCACCTGGCTTGCATGCCGGCGCGTTCACGCTGGGCCTGCAAACCCGGCCCGACCAGGCCGAGCAGGCGGTGCAGGTGGCACGCGAGGTGTTAAGCCGTTTTGTTGCCGATGGCCCAACCGAGGCTGAACTCCAGGCCGCCAAAGACAATCTCGTCGGTGGCTTTGCCCTGCGCATTGACAGCAACGCCAAGCTGCTGGGCAACGTGGCCAACATCGCCTGGCATGGGCTGGCGCTGGACTATCTGGAGACCTGGACGCAACAAGTGGGCCAAGTCACGGTCCAAGACATCAAGGCCGCGTTCAAACGCAAATTGCAGCCCAACACGATGGTCACGGTGGTCGTGGGTGGGGCCAACGCCAAGCCATGAGGGAGCCGGCGCTTTACACTCCTGCCTCCATTCAGCGCGGCCCTTGTCAACGGGGAGTTCGCCACATCAAAGGCCCGCCATGTACCTCAAGCAAATCTGGAACCTGATCAACAAATCAGTCGCGGCGTGGCTCAACGATTACGCCCCGAGCATGGGCGCCGCGCTAGCCTACTACACGCTGTTTTCGATGGCACCCCTGCTGCTCATCGTGATCGCGGTGGCCGGACTGGTGTTTGGCCCGGAAGCCGCGCGCGGTGAAATCGTCGCGCAGATTCAGGGTGTCATCGGCTGGGAAGGTGCCATCGCGGTGCAAGGACTGCTCAAGAGCGCCAGCGAACCGGCCAAGGGGGTTTTGGCAGCGGTCATCAGTATCGTGACGCTGCTGATTGGTGCGACCACCGTGTTCGCGGAGTTGCAGAGCGATCTTGACCGTATCTGGCGTGTTCCCGCCCCGCTCAAAGAAAACAGCCTGTGGGCGCTCTTACGCACGCGCCTGCTGTCTTTTGGTCTGGTACTTGGCCTGGTGTTTCTGTTGCTGGTGTCACTGGTCGTCAGCGCCGTGATTGCCGCCCTGGGCAAATGGAGCAATGGCCTTTTTCTGGGATGGGAGACCGTGCTGAACCTGCTCAGCTTCGGTGTCTCATTTGCCATTTCCACTTTCTTGTTTGCCATGATTTACAAGCTGATGCCGCGCGCCAGCATTGCCTGGCGCGATGTGTGGGTGGGCGCGGCAGTGACCTCGCTGTTGTTCGAAATTGGCAAATTCCTGATCGGCCTGTATCTGGGCACCACCGGCGTCGCATCCGGTTTTGGTGCCGCCGGCTCCCTGGTGCTGTTGTTGCTGTGGGTCTATTTTTCGGCGCAAATTTTTCTGCTCGGCGCTGAATTCACCTGGGTGTACTCGCACGAATACGGCTCAAAATCAAAGGAACCCGCGCACAAATCTGCCGCCATCGTGCCCAGTCGCCTGGGTGGGCCAAACTCAACGGCCGACACCAAGAGCCAGGACCTGCACATAGCAGATCACAACTCATCTGAGCCAGAGCACTAGTGGGCGCGCTACCATGGCGCAAGAATCTTCTCTACACCCCAAATCCCTGATGAAACAAGACAAACCTGCAGCATCCCAAAGACCAGCCCGACCAATCCGACCCCGTACCCCGCAAACCCATGAGGTGCGCATCATCGGCGGCCTGTGGAAACGCACCAAACTCGCCGTCGTCGAGCACCCAGGCCTGCGCCCCACACCGGACCGCGTGCGCGAGACCCTGTTCAACTGGCTGGGCCAGGACTTGAGCGGCTGGCGTTGCATCGATGCCTTCGCCGGTACCGGGGTACTGGGCTTCGAGGCTGCTTCGCGCGGCGCCAAGGAAGTTTTGCTGGTGGAGCAGGACACGGGCCTGGTGGCGCAACTCAAGCGCGTTCAGACGCAATTACAGGCCAGCGCCACGCAAATCGTGCGCGGCGATGGTGTGGCCGCCCTCAAACACCTGGACCCAGCCAGCATGGACGCCATTTTTCTGGATCCGCCGTTTGACTCCGTGCTGTTTGAAGCTGCGCTGCAAGCTGCTGGTCGCGCCGTGGCCAATGGTGGCTTTGTTTATCTCGAGGCACCGATCTTGTGGACAGACGCCCAACTGGCGGGCGCCGAGCTGCACGTGCACCGGCATCTGAAAGCCGGCGCGGTTCACGCTCACCTGCTCAAGCGCCTGCAAGCGAGCGCTTGACGGGCGCCGTCTCATGCATTTGAGCCGGGCCTTGAGGCTCAATGAATCGATGTGCTATTTCCTCACCCCATTGAAAGGCAAACCATGGCCAACGACGTGATTGCTGTTTATCCCGGCACTTTTGACCCGATTACCCTGGGGCATGAAGATGTGGTGCGCCGCGCAACCCAGTTGTTTGACCGTGTCATCGTGGCCGTGGCTGCCGGACACCACAAAAAAGCGATGTTCTCGCTGGACGAGCGCATGGCCATGACGCGCGAGGCGGTCAAGGACTACCCCCAAGTGCAGGTCGCCAGTTTTTCGGGCTTGCTGCGTGATTTTGTGGTGTCGCAGAACGCCAAGGCGATGGTGCGCGGCCTGCGCGCCGTGACCGACTTTGACTACGAATTTCAGCTCGCTGGCATGAACCGCAGCCTGATGCCTGACGTGGAAACCGTTTTCCTGACGCCAAGCGACAGGTATCAGTTCATCTCCAGCACCTTCGTGCGCGAAATCGCTGCGCTCGGGGGTGAGGTGGACAAATTTGTGTCGCCCAACGTGAACCAGCGGTTGATTGAAAAGGTTCGCAGTCTGGTCCAAAGCTAGCGTCTGGCTCGCTTTCCATGACTGGCGTATATTGGTTCACCGCACAAGAGCAATCGAACACGTGCCTCCCGCTTGAATTTTGCCTGTTTTGATCCTCAAGACCCCTTAAGAAATGAAATTGGAGAAATTATGAAAATACTCTTACCCGTTGACGGCTCTGCCGTCTCTTTGGACGCTGTACGCTTTGCCATTCGCATGGCACAAGACGGCTTGGCCAACAGCATGGTGCTGGCCAATGTCCAGGAGCCTGCCACCTTGTACGAACTGATGGTGGCACACGACCCGCAAGTGATTGAAGAGGTCAGCGCCGCAGCCGGCGCCAACACGCTGGCGCCAGCTCAGGCACTTTTGCAACAGGCCAACATTTCTTTCGAGTCAGAAGTGGCCACGGGCGACCCGGCCCATACCCTGATCGATATTCTGGAACGTTTTGGCTGCGATCTGGTGGTGATGGGTGCCAGCGGCATGAGTCCCTTGCGCAGTGCGCTGCTGGGCTCTGTGTCAAATGAAGTGCTTCATTCTGCAAACGTTCCAGTCATGATTGTCAAGGCGGCGCAAGAGCCTGACGTTGAAGATGCTGATCTTGACGAGACTCAATGACAAGGCTTGAGCCCCGATTGAATTGACAATGACGCAAGAAGCCTCCCCGGTGACCAAAGACAACTGGCACCTGCATGAGGCGCAGGAGCTGGCGCGTGAGCACGGGGTAGACCCACAGCAAGGCTTGCCAGCTATTGAAGCGGGTCTTCGGGCCGCGCAGCATGGCGCCAATGAAATCCGGAGCCTGCCGGGGCGCAGCCTGCTGGGTCAGTTCATCGATCAGTTCAAGGACTTCATGATTCTGGTGCTGATCGGCGCCGCGGTGATCTCTGGCTTCATGGGTTCTTTGGTTGACACGCTCGCCATTCTGGTGATCGTGCTGCTCAACGCTGTTATCGGTTTTATTCAGATCTGGCGCGCCAATCAAGCCATGGCGGCATTGCAGCAACTGGCCGCCGCCCAGGCCACGGTGCTGCGCGATGGGCAGGCGCAAACGGTGGCAGCGACTGAGTTGGTGCCAGGGGATATTGTGTTGCTGGAGGCCGGCAACAAGATTCCAGCGGATCTGCGCTTGATAAAGATTGCTCAGCTCAGGGTCGACGAGTCGGCGCTCACAGGCGAATCCGTCAACGTCGAAAAGCACACCCGGGTACTCACCGGCCTGGTTCACGCGCTGGGCGACCGGCTCAACATGGCGTTCAAAGGCACCACCGCCACCCACGGGCGCGGCCGCGGGCTGGTGGTGGCCACCGGCATGGCCACCGAACTGGGCAAGGTCGCCGGACTGCTGGACCAAGGCAGTGACCGTAGCACGCCCTTGCAGCGGCGCCTGGCAGCATTTGGCAAACGGCTGGCGCTGGTGGTGCTCGCCATTTGTGTTGTCATTTTTCTGGTCGGGGTGTTGCGCGGGGAAGAGCCGGTCCTGATGCTCCTGACCGCGGTGAGTCTGGCTGTGGCCGCCATCCCCGAGGCCTTGCCGGTGGTGGTCACGGTGCTGCTGGCACTGGGCGCACGGCGCATGGTGACGCTCAACGCCTTGATTCGCCGCCTGCCATCCGTGGAAACACTCGGCTCGGTCACGTATATCTGTTCAGACAAGACCGGCACCCTGACGCAAAACCGCATGCACGCGGAGTTGCTGCTGGCTGATGGCCAGCAGTGGGTGCCAGGCGACGAGGCGGCGGGAGCGCTCCACCTGGAATTGTTGCGCGCAGCAGCGCTGTGCAATGACGCCAGCCGCAACGCCAAAGGGGTGTGGCAGGGCGACCCGACCGAGACCGCGCTGACAGAAGTAGCGCTGCAGGCCGGCCTGGACAAGTCGCTGCTGGAGCAGGAGTCTGAGCGGCTGCAAGAGCTGCCCTTTGACTCAGAGCGCAAACGCATGAGCACCGTGCACCGTGATGGCAGTGGTTTCATCGCGTACACCAAGGGCGCGCCAGAATCGGTGATTCCCTTGTGCAGTGCCCAATGGCGCTCGGATGGCCCGGTGCCGCTGCAGCAGGAGGCGGTGCTGGCAGCCGCAGAGGCCATGGCGGCGCAGGGCATGCGGGTGCTGGCTTTGGCCAGCCGGTCCCATACAACGCTGCCCGTGCCTGGCGACGTTGCGGCGCTGGAGTCCGATATGCGTCTGATCGGCTTGATCGGCCTGATTGATCCGCCCCGCCCCGAAGCCATGGCGGCGGTGCGCGACTGCAAACAAGCGGGCATCATACCGGTGATGATCACCGGCGACCATCCAGCTACGGCGCTGGCGATCGCCCGGCGACTGGGCATCGTGGCAGACGGTGACGTCGACGTGCTGACCGGTTTGGCGCTGGCGGCGATGGCAGATTCGGCGCTGCGCGAGCGCGCAGCAAGCGTGCGGGTTTATGCAAGGGTTGACCCGGCGCAAAAGATTCGCATCGTCCAGGCCTTGCAGGCGCGGGGCGAGTTTGTGGCAATGACCGGGGATGGCGTGAACGACGCACCGGCTCTCAGGCAGGCTGATATTGGCGTGGCCATGGGCCGCGGCGGCACCGACGTAGCCCGCGAGGCAGCCAGCCTGGTGCTGCTGGATGACAACTTTGCCACCATTGTGGCGGCGGTGCGTGAAGGCCGGCGCATTTACGACAACATCCGTAAATTTGTCCGTTACACGATGACCAGCAATTCGGGTGAGATCTGGACGATTTTTTTGGCGCCGCTGCTGGCCCTGCCCATTCCCTTGTTGCCGATCCACATCCTGTGGATCAACCTGGTCACAGACGGGCTGCCAGGCCTGGCGCTCGCAGCCGAACCTGCTGAGCGCGGCGTCATGCAGCGCCCGCCGCGCCCACCACAAGAGAACTTGTTCGCCCAGGGCATGTGGCAGCACATACTTTGGGTTGGTTTGCTGCTCGGCGGTTTGTGTTTGTTGGTGCAGGCCTGGGCCTTGTCCACGGACCATGCGCATTGGCAAACCATGGTGTTTACCGTATTGACATTGGGACAGATGGCGCATGTGCTGGCCATCCGTTCGGAATCCGAGTCTTTGTTCAGCCTTGGCCTGGGGTCCAACCGGCCCTTGCTCGGCGCCGTGCTGCTCACCTTTGGACTGCAGATGGCGACGATTTACGTGCCCGTACTGAACCCGATTTTTAGGACCCAAGCCTTGAGTCTGGCGGAGTTGACACTGTGCCTGGCTGCATCGAGCGTGGTCTTTTTCGCGGTCGAGTTCGAGAAGCTTTGGCTGCGCCGCCGACGCGCGGCTCTTGCCTCACCGCAGACATGACGTCAATAGGGAATTGGCTCCGCCGGCATGGTAGCGCCGATAATTCGAACCATGCCAGTTAACCCAAACACGTATGCCCCGGTGGCAGATGCTCAGCCATGGCTTTGATCATCACTGACGAGTGCATCAATTGCGATGTATGCGAGCCGGAATGTCCCAACGATGCGATCTTCATGGGACCGGAAATCTACCAGATCGATCCGCATAAATGCACCGAATGTGTCGGCCATTTTGACGAGCCACAATGCGTGCAGGTCTGCCCGGTGGCCTGCATACCGGTTGATCCGAAGTTTGTGGAAGGCCAGGCCACACTGTGGCAGAAATACCGCCAGCTGCAGCTCATGGCTACGAAACCTGTCGCCCTGTGATTGACTCCCGACGGGGGAATACTGTCAATGCTGGTTCAAGTCCTTTGCGGCCTTGGTCTTGCTTGCGGTCGTTTTTTTCTTCTTGTAGCCGGGACGTTGCGCCACAAAATACTCAGGCAGCACCTCTTTTTTCTTCGCCTTCACCGACTGGGCGCTCGCCCTTTTAGCAGTCTTGGTGCTGGTCGGCTGCTCCGACCGTCTTTTCGCCGGCGTGTTCGCGGCCAGGTCTTTCTTCTCTTGTTTCAGCCGCGCCATCTCCATTGCATCGGCCAGACGGGCATCTCGGGTGCTGTTTAGATCAGCTTGCTTTTTTTGTGCCAGCGTGCGCTCATCCGCCGCGTCAATGACTTGCGAACCGGGGCAAGACATTTGGCTGTAAACATTCCCACATTTATAGACATTTTGAGCTCTAGCCCCCGTCGAAAAAGCGTTAGCAGCTACAAATAATATAGCTATAAATTTCTGGCTTTGCATCGTGTCGTTCCAATTGAATGGCATAGAACCACCGCTGAATCAGGGTAATGGCGTCTCAAGCCTGGGCGGCTTGGGTCGGGGCGGTTTGCTGGTATGGATCAGCAGCATGGCTTTGTCCATGTCGCCCGCCAACAAGTGCGGCAAGGCGGTGATGGCGCGGGCAATGCACTGATCGATCGCGATTCGGTGATCCAGCGACGGTTTTTTCAAAACCCAGTTGATGACCTCCGACTTGACACCCGGATGACCGACACCCAGGCGCAAACGCCAATAGTCGTCAGTACCCAGCTGGGCATGAATGTCGCGCAGACCATTGTGTCCGGCATGGCTGCCGCCCAACTTGAGCTTGGCCTCACCGGGCGAGATATCGAGTTCGTCGTGTGCAACCAGTATTTCACACGGGTCGATCTTGAAAAAACGCGCCAGTGTAGCGACCGATTTGCCGCTTAGGTTCATGAAGGTTTGCGGTTTTAGCAGCCAGACCGCCTGCCCATTGACGCTGACTCGGGCCACCAAGCCATGGTAGGCTTTGTCCATTACCAGACTGACCTTGAGCTCGCGGGCAACCGCATCAAGCCACCAGAAGCCCGCATTGTGACGCGTGGATTCATAGTCGGGGCCGGGGTTGCCAAGACCAACAAACAGTTTGATCATGTGCAAATTACCAGAGCATGAGTCAAAAAACAAAATGGCCCACAAGTGGGCCATGCATGGACTGTGGGTAGCCAGTCATTGCAGTTGAAGCAAAACAAACGCTTCCTGCCCGGCAAGTCAGCGTTGTCTCTCCACTGCGAGTCTTACTTCTTCTTGGCAGCCGGTGCTTTGGCTGCTGGCGCTTTGGCTGCTGGCGCTTTGCCAGCCGGTGCTTTGCCGCCTGCAGCGGGTACGGCTGCGTCGTCAGCGGCAGCCACGGGCGCTGCTGCGGCAATCACCACCACCGAGACCAGAACCGGGTTCTTGTTGCCGTGTGTCACAGCGCTCACACCCTTGGGCAGTGTGACGTCGGCCAGATGCAATGAGCTGCCCTTTTTCAGACCGCTCAAATCAACGGCAATGAATTCAGGCAGGTCTTTGGGCAGACATAACACTTCGATTTCGGTGATCACGTGATTCGCAATACAACCTTCGGTCTTGATGGCGGCCGAGTTCTCATCGCCGCTGTAGTGCAATGGCACTTTCATGTGCAAGCGAGTCTTGGCATCAACGCGCTGAAAGTCAACGTGCAATACCAGTTGCTTGAACGGGTGCATCTGCACATCACGCAGCAACACTTTGTTTTCAGCACCGTTCAGTTCCATGTTCAGAACCGTGGCGTGAAAGGCCTCTTTCTTCAAGGCGTGCCAAAGTGCATTGTGATCAATCTCGATCTGCTGCGGCTCAGCGTCACCGCCGTAAACAATACCCGGTGTGCGACCGGTGATGCGGAGACGGCGGCTCGCACCCGTGCCCTGCATGGCGCGCTCAAAAGCGACGAATTTCATAATCTCTACTCCAGAATGAGTCCACCGCGACCAGTGTGACTCCGACTTTAAAAAAGGCTCACGCACGATTTGACTCGTGCTTGAGCCCACTTTTGCTCAGATCAGAACAGGTTTTCCTGGTCCGCGAACAAACTCATCACCGACTCGCCTTTGGCAATACGCTGGATCGTCTCAGCGATCAACGGGGCCACGGACAATTGTCGAATCTTCTTGCAGGCAAGAGCCGCCTGATTCAAGGGAATGGTGTTGGTCACCACGACCTCATCAAGTGCATCGCCATTGGTGATGCGCTCAATGGCAGGACCCGAAAAAATGGGGTGCGTGCAGTAGGCATAGACCTTTTTCGCACCGCGTGTCTTCAAGACTTCAGCGGCTTTAACCAGCGTGCCGGCGGTATCAATCATGTCATCCATGATGACGCAATTGCGTCCGTCGATCTCGCCGATCACGTGCATCACCTCACTCACATTCGCCTTGGGGCGGCGTTTGTCAATAATCGCGAGGTCACAGTTGAGCTGCTTGGCCAGCGCGCGGGCACGCACCACACCGCCCACGTCGGGAGACACCACAATCAGGTCTTCGTAATTTTTTTGCCGCAAATCGCCGAGTAAAACGGGCGATGCAAAGATGTTATCTACTGGGATATCAAAAAAACCCTGGATCTGATCTGCGTGCAAATCCATGGTCAATACACGCGCCACGCCAACGGTCTGCAGCATATTGGCCACGACCTTGGCGGTAATGGGCACCCGGCTTGAGCGCGGGCGACGGTCTTGCCGCGCGTAACCGAAATAGGGAATCACGGCACTGATGCGTTCAGCTGAGGCCCGTTTGAGGGCGTCGACCATGATGAGCAGTTCCATCAGGTTTTCGTTGGTGGGTGCGCACGTGGACTGAACCACAAAAACGTCGCGCGCCCGCACGTTCTGATTGACTTCGACCGTGACTTCACCGTCAGAGAAGCGGCCCACCGTCGCATCGCCGAGCCGGATGCCCAGGTAGCTGGCGATGTCCGCCGCCATCGCCGGATTGGCATTGCCGGTAAAAACCATGAAATCAGGGAGGGGAGGAGCCAGCATGAGTATCTCGGCGATTGAGTAGCGTTTGCGTCAGAATGACCGGCGGCCGGTCCATACGACAAAATTTTTGGCAGGGGAAGAAGGATTCGAACCTTCGCATGCTGGAATCAAAATCCAGTGCCTTAACCAACTTGGCGACTCCCCTACACGGGTTGACAGCTAAATGCTGCCAACCGATAAACTTTCGCTGACTGCCCACTCCACAAGAGGATGAGCCAACAGACTATGACACAACCTGAGTCGGCAACCACTTGGCGCAGTTAACAACTCAATATCCTGCGATACCTGTGCAAACACCGCACTTCCTGAGCCCGTCATCCGACCACTAAGCCCTTGCGCTGCTAGCCACTCAAGGGCTTGGCTCACGCCCGGGCATAGTCTTTGGGCAACAGGCTGCAAGTCGTTTCGGCCAAAACCGAATGCGTTTGCAGCGAAGCCTGAAATTATAGCTGTTTCACTGTCTCTTTTCAGACCTGCGTCCGAGAAAATTAATCTTGTCTCCAAGCCCTGGGTGGGCTTGAGCACTGCAAATCGGCCCGGCGGAAGATCAACGGGAACTATTTTTTCACCAACACCTTCCACCCAGGCGTTGCGTCCAGCCAAAAAAAATGGAACATCGGCGCCCAGCTGAAGCCCGATTTGACCGAGCCTTTCAAGCGAATAATTGAGCCGCCAGAGGCGGTTTAAGGCCAACAGAGTCGAGGCCGCATCAGACGATCCACCGCCCATACCGGCTTGCGCAGGAATGCGCTTTTCAATGCCAATATGAACGCCAAGCGCAGTGCTGCTGGCGAGCTTCAGTGCGCGCGCTGCGCGGATCACCAGGTCTTGGTCGGGCAAGGTTGTTGTCAGGTCTTCGCGGCTGATTTGTCCATCGGCACGCAAATCAAAATGCAGCGTGTCACACCAGTCAATCAGCATGAAGACCGACTGGAGCAAGTGATAACCATCGCTTCGCCTGCCGGTGATGTGCAAGAACAGATTGAGCTTGGCGGGCGCACAAATATCGTAGAGTGCCTTCACTTTTCTAGTACCAGCCGCAGTTCCGTGATCGGAGGGGGCTCGGTGCGGCGTGCCGTTAGCCGACCGTCAGCCCGTTGCGACAAGTCGGCACTCCAGCCCGCCGCACGCATATCGTCTCCCGCCAGCCAGGCAAAGAGCGCCGCCACCGGTATCTCGGTACCGACCGCCTGCTCAATCAAGGCGTCCAGCGAGGCAAAGGAACGAACGTCGCCATTGGTGCGCATCAACGCTGTCTGGGCCGACCAAGAGAGCGCTGCTGCGGTCGTCCCCAGAGGCGTGTACAGCGTCAACTCACCGGTCTGCGCGTTGCCGGTGAGTTCAAAACCGGCCGCAAAGGCCTGCGGTGGAGTCTCTGCCCGGTCGGACTCGACGCGAACCGACAAGCGTCCGCGCCAAATTGTGTGCTCGGACTGATCTGAGACGCTAACCCGCGTCGGCACTGCACAGCCAGCTACAAAAATAACAATCAAAAAGCAAGCTGCAAAACATCTCACTGCGCGTTGCATCACAAGGTCACACCCAGGCGCTTCAGCGTTTGAAGCAAAGTTTCGTTCTCTGCATTGAGTTGCAATCCCTGTTTCCAGATGCTCAGCGCCGGCTCGCGCTGACCCTGAGTCCATAAGACCTCACCCAGGTGGGCTGCGATTTCCGCATCCGGGCGGGCCTTGAATGCCGCCTCCAGAATTCGCTGGGCCTCGGCGAGATTGCCGCTGCGAAATTCAACCCAAGCCAGGCTGTCGCTGATGAAAGGATCATTGGGCGCATAGTCCAGCGCCTTCAAAATGAGCTGTTTGGCCTCGACCAAGCGAATACCGCGCTCTGCCAACGAATAACCCAATGCGTTATAGGACTGCGCATCTTCGGGCTTGGCAGCGATCACGCTGCGCAGCAGCTGCTCCATCTCATCGAGCCTGCCCAGCTTCTCGGCCACCATCGCCAGGTCATACCTGAGATCAAAATCATCGGGATTGTCTGCAATCGCCTGGACCAAGACTTCATAGGCGCCCTGGTACTGCTTGCTGTCTCGCAACAGTTGCACTTCAGCGACTATCTTCAAGCGAACGTCTGCAGGAGACAACTCAGGTTGACTGTGAATCAGCTCGCGTGCGGCTTCGAGCTTGCCTTGCCGCGCCAACAGAGCGGCCCGGCGCAGCTGGGCGTTGAGCAGGCCGTCTTTGCTGTCAATACTTTGCAGCCATGCATCTGCTGCCGGAAAATCTTTGCGTTGTTCGGCAATTTGGGCCAAGGAAAGATAGGCTTGCGTCAACCCACGGCTTAGTTCCGGACGCGCTGTGCTGTCGCGCTTGGCCAAGGCCAGTTCCACATAGTGCTGCAGCGAACGTTCGGCGACCACGGAATGACCCGCCTCCAGTTCGAGCACACCGCGAATCAGCCAGGCGTCGGCATAGTCAGGCTTGTCCGAGGTGACAAACTTCAGCTGAATGAGTGCCTGTGGGTAGCGCTGAGCATCAAGCAAGGCACGGGCATATTCCATTCGCACCTCGGGCTTTGGCTTGTCTTCAAGGTATTTTTCCACAATCGCCTCAGCCTGCGGCACCTTCGCGTTCATCATGAGCACGGCAAGCAACACCGGATGCTCTGATCCCACGTCCAGAGACTGAGCGATGCGTACCGCATTCAAGGCACCGCTGGTGTCGTTCGCATCAAGACGCATGCGCCCGATAGCAGTCCACGCAGCAACGCCGACGCCTGGCATGCTCTTGTAGCCTGCCAAGGCCTGCTCAACCGTGGTGGCGGCCATTTTTTTGTCGCTCGCGCGGGCAAAGTAGCGCGGCAAACCCAATATAGTGGCGAGCCGGTCTTTCGCATCGGCCGTCGCCACCTCGCGCTTGAGCGGCTCAAGTGCCTCGCCAATACGGTTCAGGCCAATCAATATCTGCAGAACATAGCGATTGGCCTCAGGTGATGCGGGCAGCGCTTGCTTCCAGGCGCGCGCCGCCAGCAAGGCCGAGTCGCCCGAGCGGGCCTGCAGTGCGATGTCAACAGCACGTTGGTAAAGTCTCGGATCATTCGTTTTACGCGCCGCATCAAGCATCAACGAATAAGCGGCGCCAGGTTCACCCCCGCGTGCATTGAGCTCCCCCAGCAACAATTGATAAAAGAGCTCGCTGCTCAGCGCTGAACTCTTGGGCTCAGCCACGCTGGCAGGCGGCGTCTGCGCATTCACGCTCAAGGCACAAACAAGGACAGCAAGCAGGGGCAAACGGTAAAAATGCAACATAAGACAATAATAATCCATGCCAACCGAATTGCTTTGCCATGCCCGAATTGCCTGAAGTTGAAGTCACCAGACTGAGTTTTGCCCTTGAAATAGCCGGTGCCCAAGTCATTTCTGTGCACATGGGCAAAGCGCTCCGCTGGCCATTGGGGTGTGCTCCCACCCTGTTGACGGGTCGGCTCGTACAGAATGTGCGTCGCCGCGGCAAGTACTTGCTGATTGATTTTGATCACGGCGTGCTGCTTGTGCATTTGGGCATGTCCGGCAGCCTGAGTTTTGCCCCGCAACTGCGTCCCGCCGACATTCATGATCATTTTGAAATGGTGACCACTCGCGGCACCTTGCGCCTCACCGACCCGCGTCGTTTTGGGGCGGTGGTTTACGCTGACAGCCAGGATGCGCCACAAGCGCGCAAACTATTAGGGAAGCTTGGTGTGGAACCTTTGTCGGATGATTTTGATGTCGATCGCTTCCACTTCGAATTGAAAGGCCGCAAAGCCAGCATCAAACAGGTTTTGCTGGCCGGTGTTGTGGTCGTTGGCGTGGGCAATATTTACGCGTCAGAGGCGCTGTTCCTGGCGGGAATCCGGCCAACGCTCAGCGCATCGCGCTTAAGTCGGCCGCGCTGCGCCAGACTGCACGCGGCGATTCAGGATGTACTCGCCCGAGCAGTCGCCAAAGGCGGCAGCACGCTGCGAAATTTTTCCAGCGCCAACGGCGACAGCGGGCATTTCCAGTTGGACGCCATGGTTTACGCCCGGCAAGGCCAGCCCTGCCGGGTCTGCTCCGCACCGATCAAAACCATGCGACAAGGACAGCGCTCTACCTTTTACTGCCCGCACTGTCAAAAAGCTTAGGCGCTGCAGCGCCGCAGGGTGCTATATTGAAACATTGCACGGAGGCAATTTGGCTATTTCATTCAACGAACAATTTGATCAGCACGGCGCCTGGCGCCGTGAGTTGGCCCTGCGGCTCAAACTGCTGGCGGAATGGCTGAAAGATCACGAATTGCTGGACGCCGCGGTAGAAGAGCGTTTGCGTCGCCTGGAAGCCCGCGTGCGCGTGGACAAAGTCATGGTCGCGTTTGTCGGGGAATTCTCGCGCGGCAAATCCGAGTTGATCAATGCCATTTTTTTTGCCGGCTACGGGCGGCGCATCATGCCCGCCAGCGCCGGGCGAACCACGATGTGCCCGACCGAGATGAGCTATGACGTACAAGTGCCCCCGTGTCTGCGTCTGCTGCCGATTGAATCACGGCTGCAGCCGCAGGCCTTGATGGAATGGCGCATGGCGCCGGAGAAGTGGACGCGCATTGATCTAAATGTGCATGATCCCAAGCAACTGTCCGAGGCGCTTGAGAAAGTGGCTGAAACGCGTCATGTCACGCAAGCCGAAGCCAACGCGCTTGGTTTTTGGCAGACCGAAACACCCGAAGACAACCCGACGGTCAATGCGCAAGGCCTGGTGGAAATCCCCCGCTGGCGTCATGCATTGATCAACATAGCTCATCCTTTACTAAAGCAGGGCTTGGTCATTCTGGATACGCCAGGCCTGAACGCCATCGGCGCTGAACCGGAGCTGACAGTCAGCCTGATTCCGCAGGCGCATGCGGTCGTTTTCATTTTGGGCGCAGACACAGGCGTCACAAAGTCCGATCTGGCCATCTGGCGCGAACACCTGGTCAATGAATCCAGGGACATGAGCTCAAGGCTCGTGGTACTGAACAAGATTGACACCTTGTGGGACGCGCTGAGTTCTCCCGCCCAGGTGCAAGCGCAGATCGAGCGCCAACAGGCCTCGACCGCCGAGATACTGGGAGTCCCCAGGGAGCAGGTGATCCCGATATCCGCCCAAAAAGGCTTGGTAGCCAAGGTGACCGACGATGCGGCATTGCTGAAACAGAGCTGCTTGTCCACGCTTGAAGATGCACTCAGCCAGGGCATCATGGGCCAACGGCAAAAAATGCTGGGAGCAGCCATCTTCAGCGGCATTGCAGACTTGCAGGCCGAAACCGGCCGCGTCATCCATATTCGCAGGCGTGACCTGGCCGAGCAACTGATGGAACTTGAAGGCCTTCAGGGCAAGAATTCAGCCGTCATCAAGAACATGCGCTCGCGCATTTCTCAGGAACAGGCCGAGTTTGATCTGGGCGGCGCGAAAATTCATGCCGTGCGTTCGGTCCACCTCAAACTGCTGCGCGAAGTGTTCAGCCTGCTGGGGCCAACGGCGCTGAAGAAGGAAATGATGGAGTTGACCAAGGTGCTGCAACAAAAGGGCATCAAGATGGGCGTGAGGCGCGCCTATGGTGACACCTTCGAGCATCTGCGCAAAAATCTGCAGCAGGTGCAATCCATTAGTGCAGAAATCCAGGTCATGCTCGCAGCCACGTTTCGCCAGTTGAACGGCGAACATGGTTTTTCTTTACTGACACCCACAGAGCCCAGTTTGGTCGACTATTTGCACGATCTTGATCTGGTGGAACGCAGCCATCTCCAGTACCTGAGCCTGGGTAACACGCTCAGGCTGGCGCAGCCTGAGTTTGCAGATCGACTGGTGCGGGCGCTGTCCACCCGTCTGCGCACCGTCCATGAAGCGGCCTTGAGTGATATTGAGTTGTGGAGCAAAGCAGCTGCGGCGCAGCTCGACGTTCAGTTGCGCGAACGGCGGCGCAATTTCAGCCGACGGCTCGAAGCCATCGACCGAATACAGCAGGCCTCTGGCGGCCTCGGTGAGCGCATTGACGAGATTGAGGAACAAAAAGACAACTTGAATCAACTCAATGACAAGCTGTCCGAATTGACCGACTATCTGATCACGGTGACCGATCCCGATCGACACGTTGTGGCTGCTGCCGATTCATTTCCCGACATTGAACTGGTTTGACAGACTTGAGTGAATGCAGGGTGCGGGACTTCGCCACCCAAGTGGTGCGTTGGCAAGAAGCCCATGGTCGCCATGATTTGCCATGGCAGAACAGCCGCGACCCTTACCGGGTCTGGTTGTCTGAAATCATGTTGCAGCAGACGCAGGTCGCCACCGTACTTGACTATTTCCCGCGTTTTCTGGCGCGATTTCCTGACGTTGAATCGCTGGCCGGTGCCGCGCTTGATGAGGTATTGGGCCTGTGGAGTGGCCTGGGCTATTACAGCCGGGCGCGCAACCTTCATGTGTGTGCTCAGACGGTCATGGAACTGCATGGTGGTCTGTTCCCACAAACCGCCCTTGTTCTCCAGACGTTGCCGGGTATTGGCCGTTCGACGGCAGCCGCGATTGCCTCCTTGTGCTTTTCTGAGCGGGTTGCCATTCTGGATGGCAACGTCAAACGCGTGCTCACACGTGCCTTGGGATTCGGCGGTGACTTGGCGTCAGTTGCCAATGAGCGCCGGCTTTGGGACGAGGCCACGCGCTTGCTGCCACTCAATGATCTGATGCAGACGATGCCGCGCTACACGCAGGGCTTGATGGACCTGGGCGCCACCCTGTGCACAGCCAAGAATCCAAGCTGTGCGGTCTGCCCACTCGCTCGCTCCTGTGTGGCAAAGCGTTTGGGTCAGCCGCATAACTACCCGGTGAAAACACGCAAGCTCAAACGCAGTTCACAGTCTATCTGGCTGCTTTGGGCGCGCGCAGAAGCCGACAGCGTGTGGCTAAGCCAGCGCCCCACCCCCGGGGTCTGGGCGGGACTTTACTGCCTGCCATGGTTCGACCAGCGCGAGGCCCTGGAAGAAGCGGTACCCGAGCGCTACCGCGCCGCATTGCAGGACTCGCCGCCTTTTACCCACGTACTCACGCACAAGGATCTGCATCTGCATCCGGTTCAAGTGCAAATGCCATGTACTGCGGTGGCGTCAACACAGGGGCGCTGGATCAATGCACAGGAGTGGCCGCGCATGGGTTTGCCGGCCCCCGTCAGAAAATTGCTACTCCAGGGCTAAGGGGTGGGCTTCGAGTTCGCGGTGGCGCTTCAAGGTAACCCACTTGTCGCCAAACAGACCAACCAATCTTTCCACAAGATAAACCGAGCGGTGCTGGCCGCCCGTGCAGCCAATGGCGACCGTGACATAGCTGCGATGATCGCGCGCCAGCGCCGCCAGCCAATGGTTCAAAAACCCTTCAATATGCGCCAACATGAGCGCCACATCGGCCTGTGCCTGCAGAAAATCAGCCACAGGCTGGTCCCGCCCGGTCAAATGGCGCAATTCGGTCTCATAGTGCGGATTGGGCAACATGCGCACATCGAACACATAGTCGGCGTCCCCTGGCACACCGCGCTTGAAGGAAAAGGACTCGAACACCAAGGTCAGCTGCTCACCGGATACGGAGATCAAGGACTTGACGTAGCCCTGCAACTGCGAGGGCCGGATGATGCTGGTGTCAATGACATGGGCGCTTTCCCGAAGATCAGCCAGCAGTTCCCGCTCCAATTCAATCGCATCCACCAGCGCCCGTCGCTGGTCCTGCGGCTCGGGGTGAGAGGCGAACTGAGACAGGGGGTGCTTGCGCCGGGTTTCTGAATAGCGGCGCACCAAGGTACCAGTCGTGGCATCGAGAAAAAGCGACTTGACCATGACACCCTGTTCGCGCAAGGTGGCAAGTTGCTCGGGCACCAAGGGCAATGACCAAGCCGTGCGAACGTCCATCGCAATGGCGACCCGCTTGGTCTGCTGCATTTTTTGCAGCGCAACAAAGGGCAACAACAGTTCGGGCGGCAAGTTGTCAACGCAGAAAAAACCAGCGTCTTCCAGGGCATGCAAAGCAACCGACTTGCCCGAGCCCGACATACCGGTGATCAGGACGATCTGCAGGTCATCCGCTTCAGACTTCATCAAAAAATTCTCCTGTCTGCAGCATCTCGCGTGCATGCGCCAATGTTGTATCGGAGAGGCGCTCACCCCCCAGCATGCGCGCCACTTCGGCCACCCGCTGTTCGCCCTGCACCACCAGGACTGAGCTCGTAATCGAATGATCCTGCAACTGTTTGGCTACTACCAGATGGTGGTCCGCACAGGCAGCCACCTGGGGCAAATGGGTCACGGCCAACACCTGCCGGTCCACCCCCAACTGTTGCATGAGGCGCCCGACGGTCTCGGCCACCGCGCCGCCCACACCCGCGTCCACCTCATCAAAAATCAGCGTTGGCGCGGTGCCGAGCCGACTGGTCGTGACGGCGATTGCCAGCGCCATGCGAGACAGCTCACCGCCAGAAGCCACTTTATTCACCGCTCTGGGTGTACTGCCCGCATGACCTGCCACCAGAAAGCCGACTTCTTCGAGGCCACTTTGCGTCGGCTTCGCCGTCGCCTGCAGTGCCACTTCAAACTGGCCACCTTGCATCCCCAGCCCCTGCATGGCTTGGGTGATGGCTGCGCCCAGCCGCGGTGCCGCGCCAGCGCGCGCCTTGGAGAGCTGCCTGGCCTGCTGCATGTAGGCATCAGATGCCAAGGCGCAAGCCGCTTCCAGCCCTGCCAAATCAGCGGCTGCCTCGAGCTTCATCAACTCCTGCTTCCAGGACACCAGCAGATCGGGCAACTCCGCCGGGGCTCTGCGATAGCGCCGGGCAAGGGACAGCCACAAGGCCATACGCTCATCGAGCTCTCCCAGGCGCTGGGGGTCCAACTCGGTCTTGCGCAGATAGCCCCGAAGCGAATGAACGGTGTCATCAACTTGCGCCAGACTTGAAGTCAAAACCTCCGCCAGCCCTTTGAAATAGGGCTCCAGGTGCTCCTGTTGTTGCAGCAACTGACAGGCCCCATGGAGCGCCACCAGCGCGCCGCCGTCGTCATCGGAAGACAGCGTCTGCAGGGCGCCCTGGGCGGCGTCGAGCAGGGCCTGAGCATGGGACAGTCGGCCGTGTTCGGTGTTGAGTTCAAGCCACTCATCGGGTTGCGGCGCCAACTTTTCAAGCTCCCCAATTTGCCAAGCCAGGCGTTCGCGTTCACGCTCTAAGGACTCTTGCGCGCCATGGGCTTGCGCCAGATCGCTCTGCGTCTGGCGCCATTGTTGCCACAGCGCCGCCAAAGCGTTCGACGAGACCTGCGCGTAGGCATCAAGCAGGCCCCGCACCGCATCCGGCCTGGTCAGGCTTTGCCACGCATGCTGCCCATGAATATCGAGCATTTGCTCGCCCACGGCGCGCAACTGGGTGGCGGTCGCCGGGCTGCCGTTGATCCAAGCGCGGCTTTTTCCCTGGGTGTCTACCGTGCGCCGCAACAAAAGGCTGTCACCGATCTCAAAGCCCGCCGTTTCAAGCCACAGCGCCAAATCAGCCGTGGCGTCAAACTCCGCGCTGACATCGGTGCGACTCGTGCCTTCACGAATGACCCCGACATCGGCCCGGCCGCCCGTGACCAGCTGCAGCGCATCAATCAGGATCGACTTACCAGCACCGGTTTCTCCGGTAAGAACGGTGAAGCCCTCGGCCAGATCAAGGTCAAGCTCATGCACGATCACAAAATCGCGCAGAACGATACGTTTGAGACTCACTTCAGGCGACCCCTTCATTCCAGTGCAATTTTTGCCGCAAGGTGTCGAAGTAGGACCAACCTCTGGGGTGCAGGAAGCGCACATTGTGTTCAGAGCGTGTCACCACGATGCGGTCGCCATGCAACAGGGAGGCCAGCGACTGCGTGTCAAAACTGGCGCTGGCGTCACGCCCTGAAATTATTTCAATCGCAATCTCGGTGATATTGGCCAAGACAATGGGACGGTTTGACAAAGTATGGGGCGCAATCGGCACCAGCACCCAGCCCGGAATAGAAGGGTGCAACAGTGGCCCGCCGGCGGACAACGAATAGGCAGTGGAGCCAGTTGGCGTGGCAATGATCAAACCGTCGGCACGCTGGTTCGCTACAAAGTGACCATCAACTTCAACCCGCAGTTCCACCATGCCCGAGGTCGCGGCCCGATTCACCACCACGTCATTCATGGCCAGTGCGTCATAAACACAGCGCCCGTCACGCATCACCCTGGCGTGCATCATGCCGCGATGGTCTTCCTCATATTCACCGCGCAACATCGGCGCCAGTGCTGCGGCGTAACCTTCCAGCGGGATGTCGGTGATGAACCCCAATCGCCCCTGGTTGATGCCGATGAGGGGCACGCCGAACTTAGCCAGCAGCCGCCCGATGCCAAGCATGGTGCCGTCGCCTCCTACCACCAGACCCAGATCACATTTGGCACCGATGGCCGACACATCCATGACCGGGTAGCCAACAATGCCCATGTTGCGTGCAGTGTCGTGCTCAAAGACCACCTCGCAGCCCTGAGCGTGCAAGAAATGGGCAATATCTTCGAGAACACGGCGCGCCGACGCGCTGGACGCACCCGAGGCCAGTGTCTGGTATTTGCCGATCAGCGCCACATGGCGGAATTTTGATTTCATTGGCAAATTACATCACTAAAATGCCCGCATGCTCGATGACCGTGCCAAGTTGTTATTGAAAGCGCTGGTTGAGCGCTATATCGCCGATGGA
The DNA here is from genome assembly GCA_013791765.1 of Rhodoferax sp. GTDB lineage: Bacteria > Pseudomonadota > Gammaproteobacteria > Burkholderiales > Burkholderiaceae_C > Rhodoferax. The sequence goes on along the minus strand of VMTC01000042.1, from coordinate 20,778 downwards.
CAACCGGTGGGTTCGCGCACGCTCTCGAAAGCCTCGGGGCTGGACTTATCGCCCGCCACCATCCGCAATGTGATGTCTGATCTGGAAGATTTAGGCTTGATTGTGAGCCCGCACACCTCGGCTGGCCGCATCCCGACGGCGCGCGGTTACCGCCTGTTTGTTGACACCATGCTGACGGTGCGCCAGGAGCAGTTCGCCACCCAGAGCCTGGCACCCGATCAGCCGCAAAAAGTAATCTCCAACGCGGCCAACCTGCTGTCAAGCCTGTCCCAGTTTGTCGGCGTGGTCATCGCACCGCGGCGCTCCTCCGTGTTTCGCCATATTGAATTCCTGCGCTTGTCGGAGCGGCGCTTGCTGGTCATCATCGTTTCCCCGGAGGGTGACGTGCAAAACCGGGTTATTTTTACCGAGACGGATCACTCGCAGCCCCAATTGGTGGAGGCGGCGAACTACCTCAACAGCCATTACGTCGGTCTGGCCATCGAACAGGTGCGCGAGCGCCTGAAAAGCGAAGTGGAGTCCCTGCGCTCGGAAATCGCCAGCCTGATGCAGGCTGCCGTGACGGTCAGCTCTGAGGCCCTGTCAGAAACGCAGGACGAAGTGGTTATTTCAGGTGAACGCAACTTGCTGGCCGTCACTGATTTTTCCAATGACATGGGCCACCTGCGCCGCGCTTTTGATCTGTTTGAGCAAAAAGCGCAGCTCATGCGCCTGCTTGATATTGCCGGTCAGGCCGAAGGGGTGCGTATTTTCATCGGCGGTGAAAGCCAGGTGATCCCGTTTGAAGACCTGTCCATCGTCAGTGCGCCGTACGAGGTGGATGGCCAGGTGGTGGGCACGCTGGGCGTGATCGGCCCCACGCGCATGGCCTACGACCGGATGATCCAGATTGTGGACATCACATCAAAATTGGTGAGTAACGCGCTGAGCTACCACAAGTAGGCCCTTACAATCTGCGCTTCGGGCCTCTAGCTCATGTTGGTTAGAGCAGCGGACTTAAAGTGGTTTTTTCCTTAGCCTCAGTCACTGAGAGTGGAATCAACAAATTGGGTTGCCCTGGCGCAAGTTGACTCTGCGCCTTGGTAGAACTGCTCAAAGTCGGGGAAACCTCTGGTGAGAAATTGCCGTGGCAATCCCGAGCGAAGCTCTTCTTTGGAGGAGACCGTGTAGAGACTGTACGGGCAGGTCGTAAAGACAAGAGACAGTCCAGACCACAAACCCGAAAGGGGCGACGAAAGTCGTAGTTGGTAAGCATAATCCGTTGGTGCCGTGTTCGACTCACGGGAGGCCCACCAAACAAGCTGGCCGCAGTGTGATCACACTGCGGCTTTTTTGTAGCTCTCAGCTTGGAGACAAGCCGCCAGTGGCAAGCTGCCAAGCTGGTTCATTCCGCATGAAATTGATCGGCATTTTTACCCTTGAACGGCGCATAAAAGGCTTTGATCGCCGCCATGTCTGCCTCAAGATCGCCTGTGGGCGCGAACACCGGACCGAGGCCACTGATCTTTTTTTGGTAGTCCATGTAGGCCATCACAATCGGCACCTGAGCGCCCAAAGCAATGTAATAAAAGCCGGTTTTCCAGTAGCGGGTCTTGCCGCGCGTGCCCTCAGGGGGCACGATCAGTTGTACCGGCCCATCGACCTGCCCGATCGCAAGGACGGAGTCCGCCACCACGTTGCTGGACTTCTCGCGCGCCACCGGGATGCCCCCCAACCACATCATCAGGCCGCGAAACGGCGGCTTGAACAACTGCTCCTTGCCCATCCAGTAGATATTGAGCCGCAAGGCGAAAGCCACCATCAGGGTGTAGGGCAAATCCCAGTTGCTGGTGTGCGGGGCGGCAATCAGCACACTTTTTTGTACGCCGACTGGCAAGCTGCCCTGCACTTTCCAGCCGGTCAGGCGTAGAAAAAGAACCGAAAAAGTGCGCAGCAGGGTGTTGATGACGGGAGTTGAAAAAACAGTGCGGTGCATGTGTCAGGAAGTCCATTAAGCGTTAAAAAAATTCACTTACTGACACCAGGCTGCAGCCAACAATAAGCGCCCCAATTATCCTGGAAACCGCTCCCCTTGCGGGCAAGAAATGCTGTCAATTTTGGCTTCACATCAAACTCGAGCCGAACAAGCTGCGCAGGCAACCTAAGATAGCCCCCTATGTCAATTCAAGCAGAATCTCTTTCCCGCACCCCTAAGCGCAGGTGCCTGATGAACATTCAAGCAAGCCCCATGATCAAAGAGACGCCCTCATGCTGAGTCGCATGGGTATTGTGTTCATGCAACTGCTGGGGCGTCTGCCGCTGGCCTGGGTGCGCGTGCTGGGCCACGGGCTGGGCTGGGCGCTGTACTTTCTGATCGTGCCACGGCGGCGGGTGGCCCTGACGAACTTGCGTTTGTGCTTTCCGGATCAATCTCCAGCGCAGCGTCGGCTGCTGGCGCGCCGCACCTTCATACACTTTGCCCAAGCCTGGCTGGACCGCGGCTGGCTGTGGCATGGCCCACCCGAGCTGACGCGCCAGCGCTTGACGCTGACCGGGGCGCTGAGTGAACTGCAAGGCACTGAACCGGTCGTCATTTTTGCCCCGCATTTTGTCGGACTGGATGCGGGCTGGACGGCGCTGACGCAGCAGTTACCGCGCCAGTTCACGACCATTTACACGACTCAGGCCAACAGGACTGTTGACGCCTGGATTCTGGCGGGGCGCCAGCGCTTTGGGTCGGTGCGCTTGTTTGGCCGGGTCGATGGCGTCAAAACCATCGTGGCAGCCTTGCGCTCAGGCGATCCGCTTTATTTGCTGCCCGACATGAGTTTTGGTAAGGAAAACTCTGTTTTCGTGCCGTTCTATGGTGTCCTGGCTGCGACGGTGCCGTCACTGTCGCGCTTTGCCAAGTTGGGCCGCGCCAAGGTGGTGCCGGTGGTGACCCGCATGACGCGCCAGGGCTATGAAGTCGAGGTTATGCCAGCCTGGCTGAACTTCCCGTCTGACGATGCGCTGGCCGATACAGCCCTCATGAACCAGCGCCTGCAGTCGTACATTGACAGCATGCCGGATCAGTATTTCTGGGTCCACAAGCGCTTCAAGGACCGCCCGCCTGGCGCTCCCTCGGTTTACTAAGAATTTATACGATTTTAGCCTCTAGCCCGCGTCTAGTATGCGTGAGTAGCTATTGTTTTTTTGAGTCGACGACGGCAAAAAATCGCTGATCATTTGCGCAATCAGCGCCGGTTGCTCATGCACGATCCAGTGGGTGGCGTCGGCCACGGGGATGACCGTCAGCTGCTCAACAAAGTCGCCCAGGCCATCGAGCAAGGCGGGCGGCAGCGCTTTGTCGCCCAGCCCCCAGATCACCAGCGTGGGCAGCTTCACCGTCAGCATGGCGTGCGGCAGGTCAACGCCGGCAGCGCCAGGATCGCCGGCCCGCGGCGGACGCAGCGGTGAGGCCCGGTAGAGGTTGCAGCCGCCGGTCAATCCGCTGGCCCAAACCTCACGGTACTGGCCCTTGAGGTCTTCAGTGAGCCAGGTCGCCGGGTGCGCGCCAAACTGGTCGGTCAAGAACGCCCAGAGGCGACGGTAATCGTCCTGCGCCAGCAAATCTTGCGCATCCGGGCGAACCAAAAAATTCATGTAGGCGCTGGCGGCTTGCTGCGCCGGGCTGTTCTTGAGCTCACGCAAGAACGTGCCGGGATGGGGTGAGTTGATGATGACCAACTGGCGTGCCAGCTCGGGCAACTGGTTGGCCAGGTTCCAGGCCACCGCGCCACCCCAGTCGTGCGCCACCAGCGCGGCGAGCTGGCCGCCCTGCTCTGTCGCCTCGATTGCAATCAAGGCGGCGATGTCTTGCACCAGGTGTTTGGGTCGGTAGGCATTCACCTCAAGCGGTGCGCTGGAGCGCTCAAAGCCACGTAGATTGGGTGCCACGCAGCGGTAGCCCCCGTTTTCGGCGCGTGAAAAATGCGCCAGCATGAAGTCCCAGACAAAAGCGGCTTCAGGAAAACCATGCAGGAACATCAGCACCGGGCGACCGCGCGCGCCAGCGGCGCGGCAACTCAAGGTGATGCCATGGGGCAAAGGCGCGAGGTAAGTCTCGATCATGGTGGTGTCTCCTTTGGGAGCCTGAGACTACGATGCCGAACCGCCTTGCGCCGTCGCCTGTGGGACCGCTGCTGCGGGGGCGCTGCCCCTTTTGGATGCGCTCAGGCAGCGGCGCTGGGGTGCGCCCATTGCCACAAGAGCGTGGCGACCTCTTCGATACCCTGGCGCTTGGTGGCCGAAAACAGCCGCACTTCGCCGCCACCGGCCTGCAGCTTCATGATCGACAGCGCCTTGGTTTGCTCGCTGCGCGTCAGTTTGTCGGCCTTGGTCAGCACGACCAAAAATTTCAGCCCTTCTTCCACCCGGGGACGCACGATGTCGAGCAAAATTTCGTCCAGTTCGGTGAGCCCGTGGCGCGGATCGCACATCAGCACAATGGCCTTGAGGTTCTCCCGCGTCACCAGGTAGTTGGCCATCACCTGCTGCCAGCGAATCTTGTCCTGTTTGGGCACCGCCGCGTAACCGTAGCCGGGCAAGTCAGCAAACACCGCGTCGGTGACGCCTTGCTTACCTAAAGAAAACAAGTTGATGTTCTGGGTGCGCCCGGGCTTTTTGGAGGCAAACGCCAACTGCTTTTGCTGCGTGAGCGTGTTGATGCAAGTCGATTTACCCGCGTTGGAACGACCCACAAAGGCAATTTCGGGCACATCCAGGGCCGGCAAAAAATGCAACTGAGGCGCAGTGGTGAGGAACTTGGCGGTGTGCAGCCAACCCAAGGCCACGACGGCCGCGGCTGAAGCTTGCGGGTCTGGCGCAGGTTTTTGGGTGGCTGGAGGGGGTAGCTTTGAATTGGTAGTCATTGGTAGACGGGAGAAAACCCGGACTCACATTGTAGAATCAAGCGATTCCTGCCCCTCACCTGACTCGATACCCCTATGAAGCTGCTTGCCTCCCTCTTGTTTGCTGCTGCCCTGACAGCGCCTGCTTTCTCCACCTTGGCACAAGAAGCCACGCCTGCGCCTGCCGCTGCGCTCGAGCCCGTCACAGCTGCCAAGCCCGATCTGGCCAAAGGCGAAGCCAGCTATGCCACCATCTGTGCCGCCTGCCACGCAGCGGATGGCAACTCAGTCATTCCGACCCAACCCAAACTGGCGCAGCAACACCCCGAGTACCTGATCAAGCAATTGCAGGAGTTCAAATCCGGCAAGCGCGCCAACGCCATCATGGTGGGCTTTTCAGCCCTGCTGAGCGATGCGGACATGAAAAACATCGCCTACTGGGTGGCGGCCAAGCCGGCCAAGCCAGGGTTTGCCAAAGAGAAAGATCTGGTGCTGCTGGGCGAGCGCATTTACCGCGGCGGCATCGCCGACCGTCAAGTGCCCGCTTGCGCCGGCTGCCATGGCCCCAACGGTGCCGGCATTCCAGCACAGTACCCGCGTTTGAGCGGCCAGCACGCAGAATACGGGGTCGCGCAACTGACCGGCTTTCGCGATGGCGTACGCAACAACAGCCTGCAAATGACGCAGATCGCCGCCAAGATGAACGACCGTGAAATCAAGGCCGTGGCCGACTACATCGCTGGCCTGCGGTAAATACGCAATGCTGCCGTAGGGGGCTGTTTTGCCCTTGGCGCGACAATTTCTGAGTACCTGTTGCATTTGCTAGCAGTATTACTACTCAAGACCGGCAGATTCATGGGACATGAATTTGCTTTTTTTTCGACCCCTTCTGCCCTCTGACTCCGTTTTCAGATCGATACGACACTAGGCGCGAAGCCGCAGACAGTACAGACGTCCGGCAAGGCGAAGCAACAACGTGTCGGATTGATATGGAAATGGAATGACTCGCCAGACCTATGGTCAATCCCTATGGTGGTGTCAGTCTAATTGCGCAACAATGCGCTGGCTTTGCCGCCAGAACCTGACCCCATGCCCGACCTCACCCAACTCACCGCAGCGCCGCGTGACACGCTGGAAGAACTGCAACTTGCGCTGCGCGAGCAGCAGGTCATTTTGGACACCGCGGGGGTGGGTATCGTGTTCATCAAGAATCGCGTGCTGGTGCGCTGCAATCAACGCTTCGGGCAAATTTTTGGTCATGACGATGTGGCCGCCATGGTGGGCAGCAGCAGCCGCTCGTTGTACCCGGATGAGGCGTCTGCGCGCAAACTGGCTGAAGCTGCCTACCCGATGATGGCGCGAGGTCTGAGCTTCAAATCAGAGGTACTGATGAAGCGACACCTAGGCGCCCTGTTCTGGGCGCATATGACAGGCAAGCTCGTCAACCCGGCAGACCCCAACGAGGGTTCGATCTGGATCATTGATGACATCCACGAGAAGAAAGTGGCGCAAGCGCAGCTTGACTCACTCTTGCATGAGCAGACCTTGATTCTTGACAATGCCATGGTAGGCATCGTCTTTTTGCGCGAGCGCATCGCCACGCGTTGCAACCAGCGTTTCGAGACCCTGCTGGGCTACAAACCCGGCGAGCTGCACGGCGCGTCTTCGCGGGTCTGGTACTTGACAGAGCAGGACTGGATCGACGCCACTTACCGCTGCTACGACCCGCTCAAAGCCGGCAAGACCTTTGAAGAAGAAATGGTGCTGCGCAAGAAAGACGGCTCCCCCGTGCATTGCGACGTGCACGCCAAAGCGATCGATTCCAACGACCTGAGCCTGGGCTCGATCTGGATCGGCATGGACATCACGGCACGCAAAAAAGCCGAAAACGAGTTGTTGCAAGCCCGCGCCGACCTGGAAGAATTGGTTGAAGTTCGCACCCAGGAGCTCAGCCGCACGGTGCTGGCGCTCAAGAACAAGGCCGCTGAACAAAAGATCGCCGAAGCCTACATTCAGCGCTTGGCCCATTTTGATGCGCTCACCGGCCTGCCCAACCGTTTGCTGCTCAATGACCGTTGCCACCATGCTTTGAGCGTAGCGCAACGCAGCAAGAAGAGCGTGGCCCTGATGTTTCTGGACCTTGATCACTTCAAAAACGTCAATGATTCCCTGGGCCACCGAGTCGGCGATGAAGTGCTGGTTGAACTCGCCACCCGCCTCAAAGGGGCGGTGCGCGAGCAAGACACCGTCTCACGCCTGGGCGGCGACGAATTCATCTTGCTGCTGCCCGACACCGATGAAACCGGCGCCTCTCATTTGGCGCAAAAGCTGCTAGAAATAGCCCTGCAGCCGATCCTGATTGAACAGCACGAGCTGACCGTCACGCCCTCAATCGGCATTGCGCTGTACCCCCAGGATGGCGCAGACCTTGATGCCCTGTCGAAGTCTGCCGACGCCGCCATGTACCGGGCCAAAGCCGACGGACGCAACGGTTACCGCTTTTACACCGCGCAGATCCAGGCCGATTCCGATCGCATCCTGCTGCTCGACAACGCCTTGCGCCGCGCGCTGGAGCGCCATCAGCTGGCGCTGCATTTCCAGCCGCAAATCTCACTGATCAGCGGTCAAATCATAGGCGCCGAAGCCTTGCTGCGCTGGACCCACCCCGAGTTGGGCGCAGTCTCACCCTCTGAATTTATTCCAATTGCCGAAGCCAATGGCCTGATCCTGCCAATTGGCGAATGGGTCATGCGCACCGCCACCCAGCAACTCTCAAACTGGATCGCGCGCGGCATGGCGCCCATCACCATGGCGGTCAACTTGTCAGCGCTTCAGTTCCGCCTTCCCAACATGCCCCAACTGGTCAGCCGCATCCTGCTTGACGCGGCGCTGCCACCCGAGTTGCTGGAGATCGAACTGACCGAAGGCGTGGCCATGACCCATCCGCTGGAAGCCGTGGCTGTTATGAACGAGCTGCACCAACGCGGTGTGCGCATGGCAATTGATGATTTCGGCACCGGTTATTCGTCACTGAGCTACCTGAAGGCATTTCAGGTCTACAAGCTCAAGATCGATCAGTCCTTCGTGCGCGACATCACCGAAGACACTGACGACAAAGCCATCGTCGGCGCAATCATCAGCATGGCCAGCAGCCTGGGGCTGCAAACCATCGCTGAAGGTGTCGAGACCGAGGGCCAGCTTGAGTATTTGCGCGCCCAGGGCTGCCATGAGGCGCAAGGCTACTATTTCAGCCGACCGTTGACGGCGCAGGCCTTTGAAGACTTCGTGCGCGAGCAACAGGCGCCAACCTGCGCGCCGAGCTGAGCCCCTACTTGCTGGTGGCCTTGGCGGGCGCTGGCTTGGCGCTAGCAGCGGCGTTTGATGGCGCTGGCAGACCCAGATGCTTGCTGATGGCCTGCTCCAATGCCTTGATCTTGGGCTCAATGGTCGATTGGGTCGTCTCGATCAGCTTGTCCAGCAAGGCCTTTTGCATGTCGCCGCCCATTTGCAAAAACTTGCGATTGACCGGTGACTCGATGATGGCAATGAGCTGCTTGAGCTCATCTTCGGTAAATTTCTCGTCCAGCAGCGTGCCCACGGTGGACGGTGCCAGACTGACGGAACGCGCGCGCACCAGGGGCACGACCTCATCGACATACTGTTTCACGTCGGCCTGAATCTGCTTGGCCACGGCCTCGCGCTTGTCCGCAGCCACCTTGGACTGCAACACCATACCGGCCTGCTGCATCATTTGCGCCGCCGGCCGCTCTGCCAGGGCTTGCGCGGCCTGCTCAATGGCCGGTTGCTGCAACAGCAAGACCTTGTTGACCAGTTCTTTCTTGGCCGCCGTGGACTCGGCCTGCGCGCCACTGGCCAGTGCCAACAAAGCGATCACTACAAATTTTTTCATACCAAATATTCCTTAAAGGGATTGACGGCTCGGGCTGAACGAAGAATTTTCGAGTCCGCCAGTAAGCCGGAACAAGCAAATCATCTGCCGCATGCGGGTGGATCATAGCCATATGAGGGCCCAGCGCCCCAGGCGTTGAAATTCGAAGGCATCTGGCCAAGCTTCGCAAGGCCCTGCAAAAAAGCTGGCCAGGCCGTGGGCCAAGGCTTTTTGAGAACGCTGTCCAAGTTCGCAAGACCCTAAATAAACCTAAAGATACTAGGGTTTACCCCGATAAATGCATTATGCTGCACTGCAACATAAATTGATTTTCATCAATTCCGACCTCACGGGTACTTAAATCTTCAAGGAAATCAACATGACACACAGCACCACCTCCCACGCGGCACCCAAGCTGAGCGGCTCAGCCACTCTGCAAGAGCTGACAAAAAACTCCACGCAAGGCTTTGAGAAGCTGCTGCAACTCAACATGGCAGCCACTCAGGCTTTTTTTGGTCCATTTCAGGCGCTGATGGGCGCCAAGAACGCACAGAGTCTGCGCGAACTGCAAACGGAACTGTTGGCGCCCTTGCCGAACAAATACGCCGCAGAAAGTCAGCATTACCAGTTGCTGGCTGAGGACTCCAGCGCCAAACTCAACAAAATGTTCCAGTCCAAGCTGATGCAGGCGCAAAAAAACATCTCCACCCTGGTGGATAACGTGTCGAGCGCGGCGCCAGTGGGTACGCAGGCCGCTTCAGCCTTTTTGAAAAACGCGTTGACTGCCAGTCAAAACGCCATCCAATCCGCCCAGCATTCGGCCAGTCAGGCTTTGCAGCAGACCGAATCCAGCCTGACTCGCGTGACCACCCAAACGATTGAGGCGGCCGGCAAAGCGTTCCAGCAAGAAGCTGCACCACAGCCGCGCGCACGCAAAGGGCAAGCACTCTAAAGCCTGAGCGGCCCCCGGGCCCCGGGCGAGCGCCGACATCGACCCCAACGTGTTTCCCCGTTCAGGCTGATTTCTAAGGGATTGTGCGCATTGAATCATCTACTGGCTCGGCATTACACTAAGAAATCAGCGCCGGGCCAGATGCCGCCTTAGCCGTCATCTGCTGCGATGATGTGCCAGGGCCACCCACCAACCCGGCCTGAACTGCGAGCCTCGCAGCCTTTCCCCGTGGAGTGACGAATGCCCCTAGCCCTACAACCTAGCCGAATACTTATCGTCGAAGACGAGACCATCGTCGCCCGCGACATCCGCAACCAGCTGATTGAACTGGGCTATGAACCAGTGGGCCACGCCACCCGCGGTGAAGAGGCCATTGCCCTGACCGGCGACCTGCGCCCGGACCTGGTGCTGATGGACATTCAACTCGCCAGCGTCATGGACGGCATTGCCGCAGCCCAAGCCATTCGCACCCAGTTCGCCCTGCCCGTGGTTTTTTTGACCGCCTTTGACGCCGACCAGATTCTCGAGCGTGCCAAGCTGACCGAGCCCTTTGGCTACCTGCTAAAGCCATTTTCTGCGCGCGAACTGCGCACGGTGGTGACGATGGCGCTGTACAAGCACCAGGCAGAAGCCAAGTTGATCAGCAGCACCTGCCAGTTGCAGGCGCTCTCAAGGCGCGTGCTCGAAGCCCAGGAATTTGAGCGCCGCCGGGTGGCGGTCGAGCTGCATGACGAACTCGGGCAATTACTCACCGCCATCAAAATCAACCTGCAGTTGGGTGAACGACTCAAGGACTGCGCACCGAGCGAACTCAACACTGAAAACATCCGCATTGTTGACGACGCGCTCAATCAGGTGCGGCGCCTGGCCACCGGGCTGCGCCCCGCCCTGCTTGATGACTTGGGGCTGAGCCCGGCCTTGCAGTGGATCGCCGAAATCATCGCGGCGCGCAGCAGCTTTAGCGTTCATTTTTGCCCGCAAGAGATGCCCCAGCGGCTCGCCCCCGACATCGAAACCGCCTGCTTTCGCATTGTTCAGGAGGCGCTCACCAACATCTCGCGCCACGCCCAGGCCACACAAGTCACGATCACGCTGTGCCATGAGAACAATGCCCTGGTGCTGTGCGTGCAAGACGACGGTTTGGGCTTTGATCTCGCGGCCATGCGCCAGCGCGCCATGCTCGGGGGCAGTGTCGGGGTGCTTGGCATGCAAGAGCGCGCCAGCCTGATCGGCGGGCAGCTCGACATTGAATCGGCACCGGGCCAAGGCAGCCAGGTGCAATTAACCTGCCCCTGGCGCGCCCTGGCGCCAAGCGCATGAGCACCGTTCGGGTGCTGCTGGCTGACGATCACACGCTGGTGCGCGCCGGCTTGCGCAAGCTGCTTGAATCCATGCCCGATGTCTCGGTGGTGGGCGAGGCCGCCGATGGTCTGGCGCTGCTGACGCTGGTTGAGCAGCTGCAGCCGCATCTGGTGCTGATGGACGTCGCCATGCCAGGCTTGAACGGGCTGGAGGCGACCGCCCGGCTGACCAAGAGCTGGCCTCGTATCCGCGTTCTCATTCTTTCAATGCATCAAAACGAAGAATACGTGCGCCAGGCGCTGCGCAACGGAGCCGCCGCTTATTTGCTGAAAGACTGCGCCCCGCTGGAGCTCGAACTGGCCCTCAAAGCGGTGTTGCGCGGCGAAACTTACCTGAGCCCGGCGGTGTCAAAAGGCGTGGTGAGTGACTACGTGCAACGCCTGCGCGGTGACGTACAGCCCGGCGCGCAGCTGACACCGCGCCAGCGCGAGGTGTTGCAGCTGATCGCCGAAGGCCACAGCACCAAGGAGATCGCGCGGCGCCTGGACCTGTCGGTCAAAACGGTTGAGTCGCACCGCAGCGGGCTCATGAAGCAGCTCGACATTCATGAGGTCGCCGGCCTGGTGCGCTACGCCATGCACATGGGCCTGGTGAGCTCCGGTCTGTAGGTGTCCAATCTCTCAGGTGTTTTCCCGCCCGCACTAGGGTATCGGCCTGATTCCACACGCCGGCTTGAGCGGTTATGGTCACAACCATGCTGCGCCATCCAGGCCTTGTGCCATGAACTCCCCTGCCTCGCCTACCCTGGGCAAGGCACGCATTTTGGTCGTCGAAGACGAGCTGATCGTCGCGCGCGACATCGCGCTGCAACTGGTGGCGCTGGGCTATCAGGTGGTGGGCCACGCCACCCGGGGCGACGAAGCGATTGCGCTGGCGGGCTCCTTGCAGCCGCAGCTTGTACTCATGGACATTCAATTGGCCGGCGCCATGGACGGCATTGCCGCCGCCCAGGCGATTCGCCAGCGCTATGCGCTGCCGGTGGTGTTTGTCACCGCTTTTGACGCCGACGAGGTGCTGGCGCGCGCCAAGCTGACCGAGCCTTTTGGCTACATCCTCAAGCCTTTTTCCGAGCGCGAACTGCGCACCGTGCTGGCGATGGCCCTGTACAAACACAAGACTGAACGCGATGCCTGCGACGCCGCCCGCCACACGCAGTCCATTCTGGACAGCATGCTCGACGGCCTGATCACCCTCAATGCGCAGGGCCTCATAACCTCGGTCAACCACGCGGTTGGCACGCTGTTCGGCTATGACAGCAGCGAACTTCTGGGGCGCAACGTGGCGCTGCTGATGCCCGAGCCGCACCGCAGCCAGCATGACACCTACCTACCGCAGCACCAGCCCCACAGCAAGGGCTGCGCCGTCGGCCAGACCCGCGAAGTTCAGGGCCAGCGCCGCGACGGCAGTGTCTTTCCCATCAGCGTGTCGGTATCCGAACTCACGCACAACGGGCAAACGCAGTTCATTGGCTTGGTGCGCGACATTACCGAGCGTCGCCTCAGCGAAGACAGCATTCACCGCCTGGCCTTTTACGACGAACTCACGGGCCTGCCCAACCGCCGCCTGCTGATGGACCGGCTCAAGCAGGCGCTCATCACCTCCAACCGCTCGGGCCAGCATGGCGCGCTGATTTTGCTGGACCTGGACCACTTCAAGCAGATCAATGAAACCCTCGGGCTCGACGCGGGCGACGAGTTGTTGCAGCAGGTGGGCCAGCGCCTGCAAGCCTGCGTGCGTGAACAAGACACGGTCGCCCACCTGGGAGGCGACGAGTTCATGGTCATGCTAGAGGCACTGGGCAGCCAGGCGCAGGAAGCAGCCTTTCAGGCCGAAGCCATCGCCCAAAAAATCCTGCTGAGCCTGCAGCAGCCCTACCGCTTGCTCGGGCGCACCCAGCTCAACACACCCAGCATTGGCCTGGTGATGTTTCTGCAGGAGCAAGAGAGCACCGCCACGCTTCTCAAAATGGCTGACGCCGCCATGTACCAGGCCAAGGCCGCCGGGCGCAACACCTTGCGCTTTTTTGACGCCGACCTGCAAGCACTGGCGCTGGCACGCACCGCCCTGGAAAAAGACCTGCAGCGGGGTCTGACGCAGCAAGAGTTTGTGCTGCACTACCAGATTCAGGTTGACAGCCAGGGCCGCCCCAGCGGCGCCGAAGCGCTGGTGCGCTGGCAGCACCCGCTGCGCGGCTTGGTGCCACCGGGCCAGTTCATCCCCCTGGCCGAAGAAACCGGCCTGATCCTGCCGCTGGGCCAGTGGGTGCTGGCGCAAGCGTGCCGCCAGCTGCGGGCGTGGTCCGATCACAGCGAGCGCGCCAGTTGGACCCTGGCCGTGAACGTGAGCGCGCTGCAGTTTGCCCAACGCGACTTTGTGGCGCATGTCACCAGCGCTTTGCAGGCCACCGGCGCCAACCCGGCCCGGCTCAAGCTGGAGCTGACCGAGAGCATGCTGGTGGGCGATGTGCAGGACGTGATCGCCAAAATGAACGCCATCAAGGCCCTGGGTGTGAGCTTCTCGCTTGACGACTTTGGCACCGGCTACTCGTCCCTTTCTTACCTCAAGCGCCTGCCGCTGCACCAGCTCAAGATTGACCAGTCCTTTGTGCGAGACCTATTGACCGACCCCAATGACGCGGTGATCGCCCGCACCATCGTCGCGCTGGGCCACAACCTGGGGCTCAAGGTCATCGCCGAAGGCGTGGAGACGCCGGGCCAGCGCGATTTTTTGGCCAGCATCGGCTGTGATGCCTTTCAGGGTTATTATTTTGGGCGCCCCGTGGCGGTGGCTGAACTGGCTACTGATTTACACAAAATCAGGCTGTAGCCCGCGTCGTTAAAGCGCAGAGCGCTACTTTTTTTGAATTTATTTACCCGTTCTCTCTTTGTTGAAAGTCCACCATGACGCTCCACTGGCAAGACAGCAACAAAATTGGCGATGCTGACATTGATGCGCAGCACCAAAATTTATTCGCCCTGGTCAACACCTTCCTGGCCGCTTACATCAAACTGCAATAGCGGCGCTGGGGCTGCAAAATGCCTTGGTACTCAGTTCTTGCAAAAATTTAGATCAAATCAGCCTCCAGCCCACGTACTATAAGCGTGAGCAGCTATTATTTTTGCAGTAAATAACCAGCCAACAGCCGATGAAGAAATTCAAATTGGAGTGGAACTCGCTCAAAACCCGTGTCACGCTGATCACCTTGGGCATCTTTTTGATCGGCATCTGGTCGCTCACGTTTTTTGTCAGCGGCGAACTGCATGAGGACTTACAAAAAATAGTCAGTGAGCAGCAGCTCTCGACCGCGTCTTTGCTGGCCGAAGAAATTGACCAGGAACTGGCCGACCGCTTGCAGGCGCTGGAGCTCATCGGCAAAAAAATCACCCCGGCCATACTGCAGCATCCAGAGTCCTTGCAAAACCTGCTGGAGCAGCGCCTGGTGCTGGCGCGCCTGTTCAACAATGGTGTGATCAGCGCCGGGCTTGATGGCACCGTGCTGGCCGATTTTCCGCAGGTACCAGGTCGCATTGGCCTCAATCTCAGCGAACGCGATTTCGCCATTGGCGCACTCAAAGGCGGCAAAGCCATCCTTGGCAAGCCGGTGCGCAGCAAGCTGACGCAGAACCCAATCTTCGTCATGGCCGTGCCGATCAAGGATGCAGCGGGCGCCGTGATTGGCATGTTGGCCGGTGTTGTGAATTTGAATCAGCCCAACTTTCTGGACCGGGTGACCAGGGGCCCCAATGGCCAATACGGCGACTATTTTGTGGTGGCGCCGCAGCATCGGCTCAACGTCACCAGCTCCAACAAGAGCCGAATCATGGCCACGCTGCCCGCGCCCGGCGTCAACCCGGCGCTGGACCGCTACGCACAAGGGCACGAAGCCAGCGACATTTTCATCAACCCACTGGGCGTGCAGGTGCTGGCCTCAGCCAAGCGCATCCCGGCTGCGGGCTGGTACGTGGCCATCACGATGCCAACTCAAGAAGCCTTTGCCCCGGTCCATGCATTGCAGCAGCGCATGCTCACCGCTGCTGCCGTGCTGACACTGCTTGCGGGCCTGCTCACCTGGTGGCTGCTGCGCCGCCAACTGGCCCCATTGCTGGCCGCGGCCACCACCCTGCACAAGCTCGACGTTGGAGCCCCGTTCCCGCCGCCCCTGCCGGTTGCACGCGATGACGAAGTGGGCTACCTCATCAAGGCGTTCAACCATCTGCTGACCTCGCTGCAGCAACGTGACGCCGCGCTGCAGGAGAGCCAGACTCGCTTTCGCACCCTGATTGAAAGGACGCCCGAGCCCGTGGCGGTGCACCGCGACGGACTCATGCTCTACGTCAACCCGGCTGCCATCGAGCTGTTTGGCGCGAAGTCCAAAGAAGAACTGGTAGGCAAGCCACTGCTGGCGCTGATTCACCCGGACTGCCACGCAGCATTTCTAGAGCAGGAAGGGCACGGCGACGAAGAAGGCGCCCAACTGCCCACGCTCGAAGAAAAAGTCATGCGCCTCGATGGCCGCGTGATCGACGTTGAGGCCACGCGCATCGTCATCAACTATGGTGGCCACAAGGCTATTCAGGTGCTGATGCGTGACATCACGGAGCGCAAGCATCTGCAATTGGCCCGCGACGAGGCGCTGTCTCGCTTGCAAAAAATTGCTGACCGGGTGCCGGGCGTGGTGTACCAATACCTGTTGCGCCCGGATGGCAGCTCCTGCTTTCCGTTTGCCAGTGAAGGAATCCGCCAAATCTACCGGCTCAGCCCGCAAGATGTCAGCAGTGACGCCTCCTGCGTACTGGCCATTCTTCATCCGGACGATCTTGACCGTGTGGGCGCCTCCATCGAAGCGTCGGCGCGCACGCTGACGCCCTGGCAGCAGGAGTACCGCGTTAAATTTGCCGATGGCACGGTGCGCTGGCTGTTGGGAGACGCCTTGCCTGAACGGCTGGCCGATGGTGCCGTGCTGTGGCACGGCCTCATCAAAGACATCACCGAGCGCAAGCTCGCCGAAGACCAGTTGCACACCTTCTCGCGCATTGTCGAGCAGGCACCGATGACGATTGTCATCACCGACCTGGCTGGCAGCATCGAGTACGCCAACCCCTGGACCACGCAGAGCAGCGGTTACACCCAAGAGGAACTCCATGGCCAGAACCTGCGCCTGCTCAATTCCGGCCTGACCGCGCCCGAGGTCTACCAGGGCCTGTGGCAAACGCTGACCGCAGGCGATGTGTGGCGCGGCGAATTTAACAACAAGAAGAAAAATGGCGACTTGTACATTGAACAAGCTGTGGTGGCGCCGGTGCTATGTGCCGACAACACCCTGCACTACGTGGCGCTCAAGCAAGACATCACCGAGCGCAAGCGCACCGAGCAAGCGCTGCAAGACTCCTTGCGTGACAAAGTTGCGCTGCTCAACGAAGTGCACCACCGCGTTAAAAACAACCTGCAGGTCATCACCAGCCTGTTGCGCCTGGAGGCCGGGCGCAGCCGCGAGGGCGACACCCGGTCCGTGCTCACTGAGATGCAGGGCCGCATTCGCGCCATGGCGCTGTTGCACGAGTCGCTGTACCGCTCTGGCACCTTTGCGTCGGTGGACCTCGGGGCTTACCTGGGCCACCTGGCCCGCCAGGCCTTTAGGGCGCAAAGCAGCGGCGTAGTGCGGCTGCAGTTGGAGCTGGCCAGCGTGCAGGTCAGCCTGGACCAGGCCACGCCCTGCGGCCTGCTGGCCAACGAGCTCCTGAGCAACTGCCTCAAGCACGGTTTCCCCGAGGGGCGCGGTGGCGACATTCGCATTGAATTGCGCGCACTCGGGCTTGGGGATCAATGGCTCTTGCGCGTGAGCGACACCGGTGTCGGCTTACCCGCAGACTTTGAATCCCGCCGCAGCCAGTCCTTGGGCCTGCAACTGGTGGCTGACCTGACGCGCCAGATCGACGCCACCCTGCAAATCGAGCCCGGCCCAGGTGCGGCATTTGCAGTCACCTTCGGCATTGCGCCAGTCGAGTCGCTGGTGATCTGACCAGGAGAGGACGCCTGGATTCTTTCGAAAAAAGTAAACCAGCACTGCGAAATTGGCAAAAAGGGCTCAATGCCAATGCTTGATTACCGGCTGATAGTTGCTGCGGCTTACAACATGGGTTTCGTGTACGTGAAGTTCATCGGCACTCATGGGGAATATGACGCTGTTGATGCCAATACTGTCGAACAATTCTGAAGGATTAACCAATGGACATTCGCCCTATCCGCACCAAAGCCGACTACAAAGCCGCTCTCAAGCTCGTTTCTGCTTTGGTGGATGCTGACCCAAAACGCGGCTCGCCAGAGGGCGATCACCTTGAAGTGCTGGGGACGCTGCTGGAGGCTTACGAAGCGAAGCATTACCCGATAGAGCTACCGGACCCGATTGAGGCCATCAAATTTCGCATGGGTCAGCAGGGTATGAGCCCCAAAGACCTCCAACCCATGATTGGTGGCTTGAATCGTGTCTATGAAGTGCTGAACCGCAAGCGGCCTTTGAGCCTTGCCATGGTTCGTCGGTTGAATTCATCGCTGGGCATTTCTGCGGAGTGTTTGATTCGGGAAGTGGTTTGAGTTGCGGCAAAACGAGGCGCTTGGCCTGCAACTGGTGGCCGACCTAGCCCGCCACCCTCCCCAAAAAATTGCGCCTGCGGCCTGACCGGCTTCGCTTGCCCATGCTTTTTTTAAGCCACCAGAATGCGCGGCAAAGCAATCCAGTCACTTTACTTCTCTAAAGTTCAGTAGATAATTATACGAATTCGGAGAATTCCAGTATGGCAAAAAGGCAACTCACCGCAGCCCAGGCGTTCGATCTGCGGCAAGCGCTACACGTCGCCACGCTTGACGCGCTCATGACATCTCGCCGCTGGGAGCCGGGCGACATCGTGTTTCAAGGTGGCACAAGCCTGCACCTTGCCCACGGCTCGCCTCGATTCAGCGAGGACTTGGACTTCCTCGTCAACGCTACGCTCAAGCTCGATTCCATCAGCGAAGCGATCAAAACCCGACTCGAAGGCACCAACTGGCTCCCGGCTGGCACGAGTTTGTCCGTGAGCAAGGCGAAGGACGGTCGTAACCCTCACGCTTTCGTTGTGACCATTGGTGGCCCCGAAGTCATTGGAGCCGTTCGGGTCAAGGTCGAGCTGTGGCAGACAGACGAGGTGGCGCTATCGGCTATCAAGGCTGTCGTGGCACCCGTCAAGCTGGCCCGTGGTCCAGCAGCCGGGATGCAAGCTTTCGTCCCAACAGCCGATCTACCTGAAATCTATGCAGACAAAGTGTTCGCACTGGCAGCACGCCCCTACCTCAAACCCCGTGACGTGTTTGATCTGCATTGGCTCGACAAGCACAGTAGCCTGCACGAGTGCTCGGTTGATGACCTGCGCGTAAGGCTGGCAACCTACCCCAATGAGACACCCGCTGCGTGGCTGAACAAGGCACTTGCACGCCGAGTGGAACTTCAAAAATCCACCACAGCCATCACCAACGACCTCAAGCGTTGGCTCCCCTCGTCCTGGCCTTTGAACGAGACCAGCGTCAAAGAGATGGTCGCCACCGCAGTACATTCGCTTGAACAGGGCATCAACATGATGCGAGAAATTGACGCCGAGTACCGCGACGATGACGAAAGCCCCGGCGCATGAGACAGCAGACCTCGGCCATCGTGCGATTGCAGAGCCTACCGCCCGTGTTTCGTGGAGCGGACCTGACCGTTCGCTTTCAGTGGACATCGAAGGCCGCGTCGCAATACCTGTACCTGTGGAAGCGCCGAGGCCTCGTTCGCGGACTCGGCGGGCACAGCGATGTGTACGCCAACCTGCTCATGGACCCGAATCCAAACTGGGCGAAAGCCCTATTGGCAGCCATGCCCTCAGCGATAGTCGTCGGGGTCGAGGCGCTAAGACAGGCAGGATGGACAACCCAGGTGCCCCACCGCCCCGCCGTGGCAATCAACGCCAAACAACCGGTTTTCAACATCGACCCCTACGAGGTCATGGAACGCGACTCCAAGTGGTTTGAGGCGGCAAGCGCAGGCATCGTCGGCGAGCGCGCCGATGGTTTGCCGGTGCTCAAACCAGCTTGGGCGCTGGCAGACATGCTGCAAGATCAAAGCTGGGGCGATTGCGGCCTTTGGCCCGATGACATCGAGTGGTCGGAGATCACCGCCCAGGATGAACAGGATTGGCAAACAGCTTGCCGCGCTTTCGACCTGCCACAAACCAAACTGCAAGACAGTGCGCAAGACCCACGAAGTCACTTTGCCCGCTAATCACGCCTCAATGGTGACGTCAAAAAAAGGTATCAGGCGCGCCATGACCCTAAGCCAACCAGCATCCTAATGCACTGTATTGAAGGCGATGCCTTGTCGCGCGCTTGCGTCAGCCAAGCGCTTGTCACGGGTCCAGAGCAGGGAGCCCGGCGCCAAGCGAACGCCGGCCAGCAGGTGCGCGTCAACGTAGCCAATGCCAAGGCCACCTCACCCGTCACAAACGGGTGGGCCATGACCTGGCCATGCATCAACAACTAAGGGCCTGTCCATGAATAAGCTGTGCATTTGGCCGCCGGATTTGGGATGCAATGCTACGGCAGCAAAGCGTGCCGTGCAGCTCTGCTGCACAAACGATTTGCAACGACGCAGTGCGCCCAAAGGTGGTGAGCCAAATGTGCATGTTATTTGGGGACAGGTCCTAAGTTAGCTTGTCATCAGGACTGCGCGCACAAGCCTCTCAGGTGTTTCCCCCGCCGCACTAGGGTATCAGCCTGATGTCACGGGCGAGCTCTTGCGCCTAGAGTCGGGCTCATGATCAAGATACTGCTGGTGGACGACAACCCGACCTTTCTGGCGGCAGTCATAAAGTACCTGGCCATGCTGCCAGACGCCCAGGTGGTGGCCCAGGCGCATGACGGCCACGAGGCGCTGGCGCAGGCGACCCAATGCCAGCCCGACCTGGTGTTGCTGGACATCATGATGCCCGGAATGAACGGGCTGGAGGTGGCCACGGTCATGCAAAGCTGGCCGCAGCCACCGCAAATTGTTTTCTTGTCCATGCACGACACCGCGGCGTACCGCCTGGCGGCTCAGGAACTGGGCGTTTTGGGCTTTGTCTCAAAAACCAACTTTGTGCTTGACTTGCTGCCGCTCATTGCCCGCCTGGTCGCCGCTGGCGGCGCCCAAAGCACCGGAGAAAAAGCATGAACCGCCCACGCCCCCTGCTTCTGCCCGCCGCCTTGGGGCTGGCGGGCGCCTTGGCCGTGCTGCTGGCGGGCGGTTTGAGTTGGCTCGGCGCTGGCCTGGCGCTGTTGCTGGCGCTCGCTGGCCTGGCGCTGGGGCTCAGACATGCCGCCCAGCAACGCGCCTGGGCTCAGTCCATTGAGCGCTACCTGGCCGCGCAACAAGACTTTGGCGCACAGGTGGCACCGGTGTGGAGCGGGCACATTGAGTCGTCTCGCGCGCAAATGGAAAGTGCGATTTCTGCGCTGTCCGAGCGCTTTGCCGGCATTGTCGACAAGCTCGATGAAGCCGTGCACACCGCCAACCTGGAGACCCAAAACATTGACAGCGGCGACAACGGCCTGGTGGCGGTGTTCGCCCGCAGCGAACAAACGCTCGGTGCGGTGATTACGGCGCAAAAGACGGCCATGAGCTCCATGGTGAGCATGCTCGAGAAAGTGCAGGGTCTGGACGG
>VMTC01000112.1 GCA_013791765.1 Rhodoferax sp. | reverse complement strand
GGCTCCAGCCCCCATGTTTATTGAGGTTGCAGCTATCAATTCAATGGTTGCTGCAGCACCGCTGGCGGTGATGCTGGCATTTTGCACGATGGCTTGGCCCGCATTGATGCTGGTGTGGCCGGCGGTGTTGGTCACCGTGGCACCGAGCGTGAGGTCGCTGGTGCTGCCACCGGCTTGCACCAGCAGGTTGCCTGCGGCGCTGATGGCTCCCGTGCTCAAGCTCTCAATGCTGCCCGCCGTGGTGATCAATACCAAGTTACCGGCGCTGGCCAAGTTGCTTTGCGCGGCGTCGGTTTGTGTCGATGCAGTGACCGTTCCATCGGTCAGTACCCGGTTAACCGTGACCGCGGCGGTCTGACCGACCGTGAGGACCGTTGCGTCGGTGAGGTACAGACCGCCACTTCCCACGTTGGCACTGACTTTGGTGACCTCGGCTTCCAGGTGGTTCGCGCTGGCGCCGACCGACTTCGTGGCCGTGACTGCGCTCAGGCGCAGTTCATTCGCGTACACGTCTACGTTGGCTTCGGCATTGTCCAGAATGCTGCCACCCGTGCTGATGATGCTGACCGCGCCCCAGGTGGCCTGGCTGGTCAACAAACCGCTGATCCGGTCTGCTACCACCCGTGCGTCGAGTTGACCCACGGTGATGTCGCCTGCCGCTTTGAGCCGGATGCTGCCTGTGCCGCCACCGGTCATGATGACTGCGCCGTCGGTCATGGTCAGCGTGCTGCCAGCGTCGAGCTCGACCGTGCCGGCCGTGGTGCTGATGTCGCCCGCTGCGGCCAGATTCATGAGGCCGCTGCTGATCAGGCTGACATGCCCGCTGCCCGCGTCCAAGCCCGCATTCAAGTCCAATGCGCCCGTCACGCTGAGCAAAACACTGCCCGAGCCCACCGCCGCAATGGTGCTGTTGACGGTGGTTGCGCCACCAACGACCAAGACGATGGCGCCATTACTGCCCACAGTCAGGCCTGCCAAGTCGGCTGAATCGTCCTGGTTGGCCACCGTACCGTCCCCGTTCACCCGGTTCACCCGGGCGACTGCGGCCAAAACGCTGCCCACCGTCAAGGCATCAGCCTCTCTGACAAACGCTCCGCCGCTCGTCACATGGAGAACCAGCGTGCTGACGACGGTGTCAAACAAATTACCACTTGCACCGATGCTGCCGCTGCCCACGCTCAGGCGCAGGCTGCTGGCGGTGACGTTGGCTACGGCCACGGTTTCGTCGCTGGTTTGCGCGTCCAGAATGCTGCCGCCCGCGGTGATGCTGACGTTGCCCGTGGCGCCCGCCGAGATCACACCCACCGTGGTGCTGCCCGCTGTGCTGAGCAGGCGGACATTGCCGTTGTTGGTCTTGAGCCGTGCATCGGCCTGCATCGTGATGGCGCTGCCCGCCTGCACGTCAATGGTTTTGGCACTGGCCAATGTTTCCACCTTGGGCGTGCTATTGGAGTCACTGGCATCGGTCAGCAGCACATCGGCTGCGGCCAGCAAGGTCACGCTGCCGTTGCTGCTGGTGATGTTGTTGCCAATGGCCAGGCTGGCACCGGCGCCCTGCGCTTGCAGCAAGACGTTGCCGGTGGTGCCGGTCGCATTGATCAGCCCGGTTTGGGTCAAGCTGCCAGCGGCGGTGATGACCACCACGTTGCCGCTGGTGCCGCCAGCCGCGAGCTGATTGAGCGTGAGCGCCGTGGCTTCACGCAAAAACACGCCACCGCTGGTAATGTTGGTCGCCGTGATGGACGCCACCCGGGTATACAAGGGCGTTGCGCTGGCACCGATGCCGGTGGCCGCACTGAAGGTCACCGCTGCGGTATCACCGTCGATGTTGTTGCCATTGCCCGTCAGGTTGTCGGTGATGTTGCCCGCCGTGGCAGTCAGGTTCACCGTGCCATCGGCTTCGATGATGCTCAGGCTGATATTGCCGGTGTCGGCCAGCATCGTCACCTGGCCGTTATCGCCAACCGCATCGAGCGATGTGGCTTTTTTGCCATCGGTCATGCTGATGGACGTCTTGGCGTGCACATTGATGATGCCGCCAGCGGATGTGAGATTCCCGCCAATGTTGACACCTGCCGTGCTGGAGTAGATCGTGATGCCGCCACCCGTGGTGGTGATGGTGCCGTCAAGCGCGCTGCCGCCAGTGCTGGCGTCATCGGTGTTGGTGATGGCACCGGTCGCTGTCAGCGTGATCAGTCCGCTGGTGCCGCTGATCACGTCATTGACCAAAATCTGCTTGGAAGTGCCTTGTGCCGTCACCGTGATGTCGCCCGTCCCGGCGTTAACAACGCCAGTACCGGTGTTCAACACCGTGATGTTGCCAGCGGTAGTGGTCAGCGTGATGGCACCGTTACCGACACCACTGCTTTGCTGGATGCTGGTTACTGAAATGTCGCCGCCCGTAGCCGTCTCGGTAATGACAATATTGCCAGAGGTGGTGTTCAAGGCCGTCAGCGTGGTGACTTCGGTGAAGCCGAGATTGATCCCGGTTGCAGCGCGCACATTCAGGTCGGCGCCGCGCAGGGGCTCACTCAGGATCGCGTCTTTCGGGTTGACGGCTGCATCAACCTGCGTGACGCTGCCGGCCGCCGAATACAAAGCCACATTGCGGTAAGTCGTGAAATCAGAGTTCAGAGCCACCAGCTCATTGCGAATCACAATGTTGTTGACGGCATCCAGGCGCAGGTCGCCCTGAACCCAGAAGATGTAATCCTTGTTAGACACATCAAGTACATTGATGCTGCCGCCGTAGACGTTCAAATTGTCCATGAATGTTGGCGTATCGAGGGCTTGCACCGCGCCCAAAGTCACAGCCCCGGTGGCATTGACGTCGGTCAGCCCGGTAACCCCATCCAACCAGCCAATGTTGATTTTGGAGAACCCATCGGCTAACGCTGCGATGTCTGCGTTGTCAATATTGAGCGTTGTGTTGGCATTGTTGCCACTTGCCGGGTTAGCGACATCGATCGCCCAGTTCTTGCTCGCTGCGTTGGTACGCAAACTCAATTGCCCGGTACCCACTACCGAGCCACTGGAGCCCAAAAAGTCAATCTCATTGGCCTCAATCACAATATCGCCCGTGCCGGTCAAGACCTGGCCCCGGAAAATCACCTGAGTGGCACCGCGCACGGTCAATGTGCCACTGCCAATATCCAAAGATCCCTTGAAATCGACAACGCCCGACGCGCCCGCGTCGATCGTCAAGTTGCCATCAATCGTGACATTTTGGTAGAAGGTGACCGAGCCTGCGCTGGTAATGGTCAAGCCTTTGAGCAAGGGTTGGCTTGCACCTTTATCCCCAACCAATGTGTTGATCACCACATTGCCTGCGGTGGCATTGATGGTCAGGTAGTCATTTGCCCCGCCCGTATTGCCTGACAAGGTGTTAGAGCCACCACTGGTGCCCACTTGCACCCCGGTACCCCCGCCTTCAAACTTAATGGTTCCTTCGACCTCAACCGAGTCAGCAATGGTGATGCCGTTGGTGGCATCAATCGAATCAGCGGCGTAAGTGGTATGCCCAGAACCGTAAATCGTGAGCGAGCGGGCGCGCAAATGGGCATCAATGTTGATATGTCCCCCTTGCGCCGGGTTCATCAACACCAGGTCATCCGCAAAAGTCACGGTGTCGGTCGCATCGGTTGCATCACCGATCTGAATCAGGCCGCTGCCCTGCGCACTGCCAAAAACAATTTTGCCAAAGCCTGGCTGCAGTTGCCCCAACTCGGTTGAGCTTAAATACAGCACACCAGAAGTGCTCCCACTCGTGTCACCCAGCTGCATGCCCACATTGGTGTTGAGCGTCTGAATGGTGAGCGTTGCGCCGGCACTGCGCACGGTTTGCGTCAAGTCCAGGTCGTTGGCGACCAATATCAGATCTTCACCCGCCGCATCGACCGGCGAGGACACCGTTTGCGTCCCGGTCAGATTGCTGATATCGGTGGAACCGCCCTTGGAGCCGGTCACTGCACCTTCACTGACCACCGCGACCTGGCCGGTGGCAATCACCGACACATTTTCACGTTCAGAACTCAACACGCTCAGTTCATTGGCGTCGATGATGAGCGCTTGTGGGCTGAACAGGAAACCTGAAACAGCCTTGCCCACCTGGTGAGCCGCCATCAAGGTAATGCGGCCACCGGTGGCTTGCAGCATGGTGCCATCTGCCGGGCGCATCACGGTACCCGTGGCGATATGTCCCTGCGCCAAACTCGCCGGAATCAGGGTCGTAATTTGGCCGTTGAGCTCGTTGGAGTTGAACAAGCCCTGGCGCATGGCCCAATCCATCTCCGCTTCGAAGATGAAGGTATTGACGGTTTGCCCGGCAATGTTGCTGAGGCGAACATCGTTGCCTGACGCCATGGCAGCCAAAGTGCTGTCGGCGTCAATGGCCGCCGCCAGACCGATGGCCAATTTGGCGGCGGTGTCGCCCGTGATGGCGGTGTAGGCAAATGCCTTGCTGCCCACGTTCACAAAATAGGTGCGCCCCGCCACCACGGATATGGCAGTACCACCTGATTGCAGGACAATTTTCTTGTCAAATCCGGTTTCTGCACCAACCGGGCTGGACACCGTGCCGACCGCGTTGGTGAGCCACCCCACCGCGCGGATGTCGTTGACGATATTGCCTTTGGGTGCCTTCAGGGTAATCCCCCCGGTGCTCACACCGGCTGCCCCCACCACCCGAATGCCAGCTGCCAACGTGATGTCGCCGTCTTCGGCGGTGACGGCCACAGCGCCACCCGTGGTTTGGATGTCTGCATTCAGTGTGAACGCACCGCCCAAGCCACCTGCGTACAGCGTAAGCAGACCGGTCTTGGTCTGCACGCCGGTGCCGGCAACCGTGATCGCTCCGTTCAAGGTGCTGACCGTCACCGTGCCGATTGCGTTGACGTTGGTCTGCGCAATGCGGCTGATGGTCAAACCATCGAACTCTTCAATATGGATATGACCGCCAGCGCTTGAGTCGCGCACATCCAGCGCCGCTACCTGAATCTCCAGCGCATTGGTCGCCTGACCGAAGCCGCCACTGGTGTCCACGACCAGTTTGGCACCTGTAGCGATGATGTCGATACCGCCCTCGCCAGCATCGACCACGCCGCCACTGCTGATGGTCAGGTCTGCCGTGCTGGTGGTGCGCAGTTTGCCCAGCGTAATAACACCGCCGGCATTCAAGGCAATGGTGCCACTGCCCGCGTTGATGACCGTCAGGTCATTCATGACCATGGCGCCGCTAACGGCAGTCAAGGCCACATTGCCGGAAGTGGAGCTGATGTCACCTTGCGCGCCGAGCGTCATGCCGACTGCGGCAGCAAGCGTCACCGCACCGCTGGCCGTGGTGATGGCCTGGTTCAGGTTGATGGCACCGCTGCTGGTGGACAAGCTCAGTGCCGAGCCGCCGGTGAGGCTCAAGGTGCTGTCCAGCGTCAACGCCCCAACGTTCGCCAGAGTGATGGCTGCGCCGCCAGTGAGCAGGTTGGTTACGGTCAACGCGCCGGTGTTGCTGAGGTTGACGACACCCCCTGTAGTGGTGACGTCAAGGCTGCTGGTCTTGATGCTGCCGGTGACCGCGCCACCAGCGACGATCTTCAGGGCAGCCGCGCTGGCCGTCACACCCGCGCCGAAGGTCACCGTGCCGGGTGTCTGGATGGTGATGGTGCCAACCGAGCCGGTCAGCTTGGTGATGTGAACGTTGCCAGTGGCTATGACGCTCAGATTGCCGCCTGCCATATCCACATCGGCCAGGGTGAGGTTGCCGGTCTGGTTAACCACCAGGTTACCCGTGCCCGTCATGTCGACTGCCAGGCTGTTGATTTGCGAGGTGAGGGTCAGGTTGTCACGCGAGCTCAGGGTGACAGCGTCCGCCGTGATCTTGCCACCGAGCGTAATGCCGCCAAGAGCAGCTGTCAGGGTGATGTCGCCAGTGCCTACAGTGAGGGCATCGACCACCACCAGATTGTAGGAACCCGTTGTCTGGCCTTGCCCCGCCGTCAAGGTGATGTTGTCGCCTGGGGTCGAAAAAAGTGACACCACGCTCAAATTACCGGTCGCCGTGAGCAGGTAATCACCGGCGGCTCGCGCAGGCAGTATCAGCACGAAGTCACCCGTTTTGGCGATGGTGCTGCTGCTGAGCAGGGTGTCGTTCACCTGAACTGCCTGGATGTCATACGTTGGGCCAGCAGTGCGCGCAACCAGGTTGAGCACAGAGCCCGACACGGTTGCGTCGAAAGTGCCACTGGACGTAGTGATCTGCAAGGCGATGCCGCCCAGTATCGAAGCCCAATCTGCCGTAATACCCGCGACGCCCGGGGTGGCGACAAAAGGAGTTCCGTCAATGGTGACCTTGTAGCTGTAGCCGGCTGATGGCGTGCCGGTGAACTGCACCGCATTTTGCTGCGCCACCGCCGTTACAGCCGCGGTTTGGAGCTGGTTACTGATCATGTTGGGCGACACGGTGAGCACGTCCGACATGACCTGGGCCCCACTGACCGTGAAGGCCGTGTTGATGACATCCGCCTTGAGGGTCAACAGCGTTGGCTGTGCCGCGTCCGCTGCCAGAGCGGTCACGGCCAAAGCGGCATCCGCATTGACGGCTGTGCGCAATTTACCCAACACCGCAACGATGTCGTCACCCGCCGCCGCGGTCACCATGAAGGCCGTGCTGTTGATGGTGAGGTAGTAGCGCTGGCCTTCAACCACGGGCACCGTGACGGCATCAAAGCGCAACTGGTGCTCTTCAAAGCGGCTCTCGCCGGCCTCAGTGGTGGTGGCTTTTGTCGCCAAATTAGTAGCACCCACCGAAACACTGTTAAGGGCAAACAACTGATTGGTGCCCTTGCTGATTTGCAGCGCGTTTTGTCCGCCGGTTTGCATCACGGTGGCCACATAGCCATCATTCACACTGGTTGTCGTTTCGCCGACGGTCGTCTGGGTCACACTGCTATCAATCTGCGCCTTCAACGCACCCAATACATCGTTCCAGGTCGGCAAGGTGGCGGCTGGCACTTCAAACAACTTGCCATCCAACATGACGGCATACGTGGCCGAGGGGTTGAGATTGCCCAGAAACTGTATTTCGCTGACCTGAGCGAGGGTGCCCGATGCTGCAACGGTCGGCGTCGAGAAGACGTGCTTGTTGGTGTAATAACCGGCCTTTTCAGCGCTGGCGTGGTCCGTGACCATGACGTTTGACAGGCTGAAGGTTTGACCAGCGCCAACACCCTTATCAATGACCAACTGCTGGCTGACGGAGGAGTCCACCGTGAAGCCCGTGGCGACGCCATCTAAGCGCTCAATTTGACCTTCCAGCACGGCACCCAAGGCGGCCCAGTCGCCGGCTGTCGCATGTTTCACAGACATGGCCGATACGGTAAATGCGGTGCCGGCAGTCTTGGCGGTCAGGGTCAACTTGCGGTTGGCTGCGTCAATAACAACGTCAACGTCGCTCGCCAAACCGGTACTGAGCCCGGTGAGCACCTGGCTCCAGCCATCAGTTGCGCTCGCCGTGTAGGTGCGGGCGGTGCCGCTGTTGATGGTGACGCTGTAGGTGTAACCCTGCCGTGGCGCGGTGTCGGCATTGAAGGTAACGGTGCTGATTTGCTTGACAGCAACGATGGCCGCAGTGGTGTTGACCGTTTGGCTAGCAGCATTTTTGGTGGCAGTAACGCTGAATGTGGCGCCTGCCGTCGCCCCGGTAATGGTCAAACCATTCGCATTGGTTGCGACATTGCTGGCGCCACCGACTGAGGCATCTCCAGCGACCAGCGTCTTGAGCGCGCCCAAAACCGAAGTCCAATTCGCAGTGACACTATTGACCCCCACGGTAGCGGTGTAGGCGGTGCCACCGACCGTGACGACATACGCGTCATTGGCGACTGGGGTTGCAGCATTAAACGTAACCGTACTCACCTGCTGGGTCGCAGCGACATTAGCCGTGGGGGTTTCACTCACTGGCGCGGTACCCACTGCGGTCGGTGTCAAGTTGCTGCCAAACACCTGGTATATCTTGCCGTCAAGCGTGACGTTGTAGATGGCGCTGGTGTCAAAGTTGCCATAAAAAGCGACCACGTTCTTTTGCGGCTGGCTGGCTGTGGCGCTTTGCAGCGGGGTCGCGTAGGCCGTGTCATTGACCAAGCCCTTGGCGCTGACCGTCACCGCGTTGATGGTGAACTCGGTGTTCGGCGCAGTCGCTGTCAGGGTCAGGCGATTGCCATTGGCTCCGCCGACGATGGCGCCCGTGACTGGCAGACCCGCGGCGGTGATACCCGCGTTGAGCGCAGTCAGCACCGTGTTCCAGGTTGGGGTACTACCGGAGTCGACTTGCACATTTTTGCCGTTGATCACCACCGCGTAGTAGGTGTTGGCAGACGGAGTTGTGCCCGTGAACTCGACGTAGCTGATTTGCGTTGCCACGTTGCCAGCGGTCACAGACGCAGCAACGCCGTCCTTACTGAGCGCACCGGATTGGACCGTGGCCACTTGGGTCCCGACCTGCAGGTTCGTCAGGCCGAAGGCGGCTTGCGCGGCACCAGTCAGTGTGATCGTCTTCAGGGAGGCGTCTGCCACGGCCGTGGCAATGTCAGGCAAAGCGCTCAGTTTGAAGGCCAGGGCGGGCAGCAACGTAGCCCAATCAGCGGTCACCGTGATGCCGTTGACGACCTCACCCACGATCACGGTCACCGGGCTGGCATTCACGTTTAAGCTGATGCGGGTGCCCGCCACTGGGGTGTAGTTCAGGAAGGTGAGCTTGCTGACCTGCGCCGCGCCCACTTTTGCCGTTGCAATCACGCCGGGGGTGAAATCGGTGTAAGCGCCATCTGGCACATTGGTGTTCGCTGCGGTGAGTGTGGTGCTCTTGTAGCTCACGCCCGGCGATGTGCTGCCAATGGCCGCGCTGGTGGTGGTGCGTACTTCGATCTGCGTGTCTGCTCCAAAATCATCAGCGCTGGTCAGCACTTTGGCGTTGCCGCCGCCCACCGTGCCGCGCAGTACAACGCTCTTACCCCACACGTCGGCACCGTAGTTGTCATAAGAGGCGATGTTCGCGCCGGTTAAAGGGGTGGGGTTGGCCTCGGGGTTGGCGCCAGTGAACAGGTTCTTCCAGTTGCTGACGACCGGCTTGCCATCGTCAATAAACCCGGGGTTGCTGATCAGCGCCAGCGCGGGCAACTCGTAAATCGTGCCCGCAGAGTCGAGCGTGATGATGCCGTTGACCTTTTGGGTGCCAGAGGCCACGGCCGATTCCACGCGGTCCACATACAGGTTGCCGCTGGACTTGAGGCTAATGTTGCTGTTCAACACATCTGCATTCGTCGCGACGTCGCGCACCCACAATGGGCCACCCGCATCAATGGCAACCGCGCCATTCTTGGTGGTCACCGACTTGACGTACAAGCCGGTGGCTTCGCTGATCTTGATGTCGCCCAGCACGGTGGAAATGGCCGTAATGGACTCTACGAGCGTGTTGAGCTGGATGCCGTTGCTGGCCTGCACGCTCAGGTCGTCGGCGATGAACACCGAGGCACCGTCAGCCGCGATGCTGGTGGCATTGACCTTGATATTGCCGGTGGCGCCCACAATGCCGCCCTTGACGGTCAAATTGCCTGCGATGTTGAGCTCAATGTTTTGCGCTTTGTCGTAACCGGTGAGACCACCTACAAAACCGCTGAGCGACCAGTCACTGGTCAAGCCCACATAAATGTCTTTGGCAGCGCGCAACTCAAAATTTGTCGCCTGGAATTGCGCTGCCTTGATGCTGATGAAGCCGGTGTCACGAAGGAGTGCCGAGGTCTTCAGTGCGTCCATTTGCGCCTGAGTCAGCGTGGTCGAGTTGTCTTGCGTCATGTTCACGAATGACTTGACCTGCCCCTCCCCCCGCGCAGTGATCAGCACCTGGCCAATGGCGGTGCTACCGGCTTTGACCAGGATGCTGCCGTTGATGAGAACATCTTTGGCAGAGATCAGTTCCAGACGGTCCTTGGCTGTCAGAGATCCATCGAATGAAAGCAGTTCGCCGCTTTCGATGATGATGGTGTCTGAGCTGATGTTGCTGGGCAACACCACTGACTTGTTGGCATCGGTGGTACCAAACTGGAAGCGTGTACCGGCACGGTATTCCATGCGGCCCGTCGCCTCAAAGAACTGGTACAAGTCAACAATACCGCCCGCGACAAAGCTCACACCCGTGGCGTAAGCAAGCCCATTACCGCTGCTGGGGTTTTGCACCGTCAGGTCACCCAGCGCGCTGGCCAGGTAAATGCTACCGCCTTGCACGGTAGCCGTGCTCAACACGGTGAGGTTGTTTTGTGCCTGCAGGCGCACTTCGGTGCCGCTGGCCGTGGTGGTGCTGGCACGCTCCACTGTCAGGCCACGATTGACCTGTTGGCCTGCAACCGTTGCATAGCCAAAGGCGGTGACATCGCTCAGCGTCAGGTTGCCGCTGGTGGTCTGCGCGTTCAGGATGGCAACATTGGTTTCGAGATTCGTGATGCCCGTGGCTGCGCTCAGGGTGAGCCTGGCCGCCACGATGTCTTCTGCGGCGTCATCCTGGCTTTCGCGAATGGCCCCGGTGACGGAAGTCAGCGTGACATTGCCCGCCGAGCGCTTTTGCTGCACCGCGTTGCCGCTGAGGGTGGCAGTTTCAAGAGAGAAACCGGCCACCACCGAACGCACCAGCACATCGCCGGTGGCGGTCACGGTGACGTTGTTGGCGGTGGTGGTCCCGCTGTCCACACCGGAGTTGGTCAGCAAGCGCACATCGGCCAGATCGACCTGACCCGCTGCGGCAACCACCAGGGAGCCGTTGGTGACGAACGCGCTGTCAAGCACCACGGCGCGGTCGCCCTGGTTCACGAACATATTGCCTACGCGCTTGGTCTCAAGCTGCAGGGTGCGGGCCTGGGTGTTGAGGGCAATGGCGTTATTGCCTTGGGCAATGATGGCATCCGACACCACGCTTAACACATCGGCCAGAATGGCCGGGCTGCCTGCGGCGCTGCGCAAGACGGTACCCTGAACCAGCAAGGTGACGTCGCCCCGGTCAGCGCTGCTGATGGTGCCCACGGTCAAGTTGGCGTCCGACACTCGGGTGGTCACACCTGCGCTGGTGACGGTGCCGGCAAGGGTGCTCAAACTGATGTCATTGCGGTCGCTGGCGCCCAGCGCTTTGACCGAGGTGGCGGTGATGGCGCCCTTGTTGAGCACGCTGATGGCTCCGTCGGCCACTTGCACGGCTTGCAGGTTCAGGGCACCGGTGTTGACCAGGCTCAGGTCACCCGCGCCGGTGATCGTCAGATTCACGGTAGACAGGGTCGTGAATAAGGACAGCCCATTGTCTGCACTGGCCGTGAGGGTGGTGGCAGTGAGCAAGCCACCCGTTTGTGCCACGCGCCCTTGGGCCGCGGTGAACTTCAGGTCGCCGGCTGAGTGGCTGGCGGACAAAGCTGCATCCGTCAGGGTGATGGAGCCGCCATAGTGGCCGGCGCTGATGCTGATTTCGGCTTGACCGACGACGCTGGTGCTGCCGCTGACCCGAATGGTGGTGCCCGCTGCAGCCCGGAAGTCACCGGCGCCACTGGTGCCGACGCTGGTATCACCCGCGCTGATAGCGACAAAATTGTTGGCCAGCAGTTGCGCCTTGATCTGGCTATTGCTGTCCACTTGCACACTGACGTTACCCGCGGCCTTGAGGCTGATGGTATCGGTGCTGTAGGCCTCACCCGCTGGCATGGCATCGCTGAGGGATTTGGCTGGGACCACGCTGCCCAACTGACCCATGACCGTGGCATTGCGGCCCGCGCGCAGGTCCATATCGCTGCCGGTGGCAATACCAGAGGCGGCGATGGTTAAATCACCCCCCTTGGCGGTGAGCGTCAGGCTAGCGCCTGCCACCACCAGAGACTCTGATGTGCCCACGACATTGCTGGCATTCCTGAAAGAGGTGCCGCTGATGTCCAGATTGCCGCCGGCACTGACCGACAGGTCCAGGCCAGATTCGAGCCAAGCACTGATGCGGCTATTGCCGCCGGCGCTGATGCTGATGTTTTGCGCCTTGATGGTCTCGCCCGCAAAGCTTGCGCCGCGCACATTGATGGTCTCGGTGCGCTCCTCGCGTACTTCACGGAGTCGGTCTACCACATTCTGCACCTCGGCCCACAAGGTATGGACTTCAGGCACCTGGGTCAACAGTGTGGTGGTGACTTCGGCGTAGACTGGTTTGTAGTCGTAAAGGGTGTGCGGCTGGGTGGTGAGCTCGTAATACACCTGCACGCGCTGGTCGCGAATATCGTGCGTGTTGGAGACCCAATGCTGCGTGTAGTCGTAGAAGTCTTCCTTCATGTACACGTAAAACTGGTCTTTGTACTGAATCCAATACTCTTTGTCGTTGCGCTCCAGGGCTGGCGCTGGGTCGGTCTTGCCCATGGTCCACACTTCGGTATGACCAGTCAGCGCTTGGCCAGTGACCGGGTTCGTGTGTGGATGCTCGTTGTCGTAGTACCTTGGGGTGGCGTTGCTGACATAAGGCTTGGTGTTCCAGTAATCACTGCGCCAATCCCACGACTGGTAGCTGTAACTATTGATGTCAGCCCACCTCCACTGGTTGCTGTCTTTCCAGAAGCTGAAGTCAACCGCGGCCCGCTCTCCGGGTGAACTGACAGCAGTCTGATCGAGTTTGGAAGTATTTAGATTCAACGCATCAAAGTAACGCATGTCCGCGCGGACGTCGGTATTGGCGTATGTGGTCACCGAGGTGCCAAACATCGATTTGGCGTAGGAGTAGCTACTGTAAGCACCGTCCCGGGCTGGATCGAGCGTTTGCACATCCGGCGTCTGCTGGTACCAGGACCAGTTGGGGTCAAAGTTGCGTTGGTAGTTGTAGTTTCCGTCCGGATCAACCGTGACGGGTTTGTCAGCCAGATTGAAGTAGCGAACGCCGGTGTCGGGCTGGTAGGTAGCCGCCCAAAGGGCTGTGCCTTTGTCTGTGAATGAGGTGGTGCGATAACCACTGGTTTTTGAGTCAAGCAAGGCTTGTGCCTGTGCGACAGTGGTGCGCGAGCCTTGCTGTTGGTAGAAGACATTGCTGTCATCGTAATAGTTGCCGACCCATTCACCCATGCCAGGCGCACTGGTGCCCAACTGGGCCACCACGGCGCTCTTTTGCTTGAGCGTCAGACCGGCCCATGCCGTGCCGTTGGCTGGCGCGGTCGCCGCGTAATCCGTCCACATGATGGACGCATTTGTGTAATCAGTGCCTTCAACCAGCGTCATGCTGCCAGCGGTGATCCACGTGCCCGCAGCGTCGCTGCCCGACATGTTGGTGTCGCCAGTCAGGTACTTGGCCTCGGCCTCGGACACCAGACGCAAGATGTCGTTCTGCGCGCCTGTTGGCATTTCAACGTACTTATCTTTCCACCCGGCTACATCCACGTGGTAAATCTTGGACGCACCGGCCTTCCAGCTGGCATCTTCAATGCTGGCCGTCGTTGTGCCATTGTGGGTGCGGTATACGCGCACCTTGTCGTTGACGCTGGCCTGGTAGTTGGGTTGCCCGAAGACGCCCACATCGCCGCTGGCGTATGTCATCTTGAACAAGGGCATGTAGCCCAGGTGGTTCAGCACCGCCTGACGCTGCGCGTCGCTGAGCTGGGCAAAGGTCTTGTAGGCACTTGATGTGTAGTCGCCGGTAACGGCCTCGGCCTGGCGGCCGGGCAAGGCATCGGTGCCGGCATTGGCCCAGTTCACCCCGGCATGGCCGTTCACTGGGGCGTTGAAATAGTCAATGCCTTCAATGAAGAACTCACGCGTCTGTTGCCCCAGCGGCGCATTGGGGTTGTAGTAGCCGGTTTGGGTGAGCGTTATCTTGAACTGGGTGTAGTTGCTTTCTACCTCCACCAGTTGGTCTGGCAAGCGTTGAATCTTGGTGACATCGCTCTTGTATTCGGTATAGGTGGTGTAGGTCTTACCGGTATCAACCTGTCGGGTACCGGTGACTTCCTGGTAGGTTTCGGTACCCACATAGATGTAGTTGCGGGTAAGGGTGTCGTCACCGTCCCCGACCACGGCATCGGCGATTACATTGACGTCGCCGCCGGCCTGGATGCTGGCATCGCTGCCGGCCTGGATCGTGCCTTGGCCGATGAGGGTGATGCGGCCGCCGCTGAGGCTGGTGGCGGCAATGGGGAGCTCGAGCGTGGCGCGCTCGGCCAGCACATTGATGCCGGCATTGAGCCGCACGGCGCCCGCCGAGTTGATTTGCCCACCGACCAGCATTTGGGTGCCGGCATTGAGCAGGATCAAGCCCGCAGCATTGGTGACCTTGAGAACACCATCAACGGTGATCAGGGGTGAGAGCAAATGAATCAGCGTGTCTGACTGAATGATGGCCTCTTGCACCGGCGCCAGCTTGCCCGACAACACCATGGACTGGCGTGCCTGCATGAACACTTTGGCTCCTGTGCCAGTAGCAAACGCATGGCTGCCCGGCAACAGATTGACCTGGTTGCCAGTGACCGTGATGGTAGACACCGCATCGATCAGACCCTGCGCGGTGATGTTGCCGCCGGCTGAGCTGATGGTGATGTTGGCCACCTTGTTGAGCACCGGGTTGGCGCTGCCCTCCACTGCCGTGCCCACCGCACCATTGATCAAAATGGTGTCATTGGCCGTCAGGGTGATGCTGCCGCCCAACGCGGTATCTAGTATGCCGCCAGGCACTGAATTAGCCACGTCTTGGGCGCTGATGATGACGCCCAGTCGGCTGCTGTGTGTGCCGCCCTTGACCACGAGTTGATCGCTGGCGTAGATCAGTCGGTTCACGGTCAGCAGACCGGCGGTGGTGACCGTCGCGTCAGAGCCCAAGCCATCGGCTTTGATGATGCCGTCTACGGTGATGTTGCCGGTTGCGTTGATGTTGATGCTGCTACCGGCCGACTCGGTAAAGATGCTGCTCGGGCTTGACAGCAACAGACCAAAGCCGCTGGTCTCTTGGCCCGCCTGCACGGCCACAGAGCCGCTTGCCCGCAAGCTCGCGGCAGCGTCCATCAAGGCGCCATTGGCACCCGGCGTCAGGTCAACGCGTTGACCACCCAGGAAAATGCTGCGTTCGGCGCGTACGTCCAGCGTGGCATTGGCGCCGGTGAGGTTCGTCGCCGAGCCCACCACGCTGTAGCCCGCCTGCGCAGACCCCGCGAACTGCATGCTGCCGGCACTGATGCGCAAAGTGCTGTTGGCTGCGTGGGTGTACAGGTTGGCGTCGCCGGCCAGGGTGAACAGGCCTGCGGCCTTGATGTCCAGCAAGGCATCGGCATCAAGCTTGACGGCACGGGGGCTGGTGTCGCCGGCCACGGGAATGACGTTACCCATATTCAGGTAGCCGCCGGATTGAATGGAAATGCGTTGACCCGCCTGGCCTGCCGCAATGGTGGTGTTGACCATGTCAAAGTCACCATCGGCCTTCATCAGCAAGGAACCCATCAGGGTGATCTGGCCTGACATGTTGATGTCATCGGCGGCAATGACCTGCACTTCAAAGTCAGTGGCGGAGGGTGTGGCGCGGGTGCTGGCGACCACGCCTTCAAGCCTCACCTTGTTGCCTTTGAGGTTGATCTGGCCAGCCGAATGAATTTGTCCGCCGTCTTTGGCCAGGGTGAGCGTGCCGCGCTGGGCGGTGATATCCACCAAGGTCAACCCGGGGTTGGCAACACCCATGATGCTGTTGATCTCAACGTCGTTAAGGCCACTCATGACAATGCGCCCGCTGCTGCCGGTGGAGCTAAAGCCGCTGCTGGCGTGGGTGCGCAGACTCATTTCACCGGTCACCACGTTGGTGCCCGATGTGACGAGAATGTCGCGGGTGGCGCTGATCTTGCCGTAGATGTCGAGCGTGTCACGCGAGTTGATGATCACATCGGCATTGCTGCCCGCTGCAATCAAGCTGCCGTACAGGGCGCTGTTGCCTGCGGGGTTGAGCACAATGTTGCCGCTGCGGGTTTCAATGACGCCCAAAATACCAAGCTCAAGATCTTGCCCGCCGTTGCTGGTCATGCCGGCATTCAGGTTGACGGCCGAGTGGCCCACCACCCAATTGTTCAGGCTGATCTTGCCGCCGGCGACACCGGCCTTGCCCAGATTGACGACTGAGCCCTGTTGGCTGGCATCGACCGCGTATTCGCGCGTGGCAACAACGCGGGCAGTGCTTGCCAATTGACTGAAACCAAGACGCTCCGGTCCATCTGAACCTGCGGCCAACACGGCAAAGTCATGGTCACTGGTGAACATGATGCGGCTGTTGAATTCGTTGACATCGAGCTGTGCCGCACTGATGGTCTGGGTGGCGCCGTTGGCCGGTGCACCAGCGACGCCAGTGCTGTCAAACACCACAAAGTTGGTGCTGTACAGGGCCGCCTTGAGGTCATCAATGAGGGTCATGATGCCGGCGTTAGCCAAGGTGCTGTCCTGTGTGACGAGCACGGTGCCACGCAACTTGTAAGTGCCCATGTCGACTTCGAGCGCCAAAGACGTATTGGCGGTCAGGTCACCATCGGCAAACTGGGTGAAGCCGTCTGCCACGACCTGCCGACTCCATGCCGGAGCCAACACCTTCAGGTTGCCACTGGCACTGAGGTTGATGACGCTATTTTCCAAGCCGGTCTTGAGGTGAACTGTGCTCAGCAGTACCACGCCCTGGTCAGCGTATGGGCGATTGGCGTTGGCTGAACTCGAGCCACCACGCACATCGATGAGCGCGCCAGCATACAAATCACGCCCGATGCGCACTTGCTGGTCGGCGGTAATGTTGATTTTGGACGCACCCGTGCCGTGCACGATGGTGGTACCCAAGGTGCGACCGCGGGTATCAAGATGGTCAAGTATTTGGCCGCCCGCGACGAGCAGTCCGTACAGCTCGGCATCGTCGGCTGCCTTGACGATCACTTCGCCGGCTGCGTTGCTGGTGGCAACGCGCGCGCCGCCGGGCATCTTGACGCCAATGCCATCGTTGAATGTGACGCCATTCGCGGTCACCATGCGGCCGCTGCCGCCTTCAAGCTTGATGGTCTGGTTGGCGCGTACGGTGCCTCCGATTTCCACCCATTCACCCGACTTGGCAAGGGTCAGTCCGCCGAGGTAGAGCTGGCCGGCGGCCTTGAGGTCCACCGTGGACAGCTCGCTGGAATAGTTGATGGCTTCAGATTTGAGGACGCCGCCTTCAAAGACTTGCGTCACCGTGCCGCCAGAGAGCACCATGCCAATGATCTCAACGTGGCCCGCAGCATCTACCTTGACCAGACCGCCACTGTTATTGGAGGTTTTGCCACCTGCAGCCAAGCCACCCAGCGTGGTCAAACGCACCGCCACGCCATCGTCGTCAGACCCGGGTGCAGCGGTGGTGAGGGTGACTGACTTGGACGCCGCCAAGCCTGAATTCACTAAAATTTGCTGGCCAGCGGTGACCGCAATGGTGGCATCGCCGGAGCCTATCCAAACGGTGCCTGTGGCGCCCACACTGCCGCCCGCAATGGCAGCACCGTGCAGCTCAACATCTTGCCCACCGTGAATGGTGATGTGCGTGCCCGCCTTGGTGGTGTTGAGGAATGAGGTGGCGTGGGTGTAAACACTGACACCGCTGGCATTAGCGCCGCCATTGGGCGCACTTATGGGGTTGGTGCCGTTAAGCGCGACCCCGCCAAGCAGGCTGATGTTGCCGGCAACTTTGGCGCTGCCTTCCATGTAGACATAGCGGTCCGACTGGAGCAACAGGTCAGCACCGTCTCCCAGCAGGTTGATGTTGCCGCGAATGATGACATCGTCAGCGCCAGTGACCGTCAGGCCCTGGTTCGCATCCAGGGTGGTGATGGTGCCGGTCAGCAGGAAACCATAGCCACGCTGGCCCATCAGCGCGTTGGGGCGCTGGAGTTTGAAGCTGTCAATCACACCGTCGTTGGTGCTGTCGTAGGCATAGACCACATAAGACTTTGCACCATCGGCCACCACCCAGCGGTTTTCCTTGCCTGTGGCTAAATTGGCGTTGCTGTAATGCTGCCCTTCAATGAAGCGGCTCATCACGGCTTGCTGGCCGTTGGCCGCGTCAGGATTGGCTTTGAAATAGACCTCACCCTGGCTCCAGGTAAAGCCCGCTTGCTGGAGCACACGGAACTGCTGGGCTGACGTCAAGACGGTTTCACCGGCATCACGCTGCACTTGCGTCAACACGCCGCTGAAGTGGGCATCAGGCGCCGGCTCGGTGACCGCGCTCCAGGTGATTTGGCTGTTGCGGTAATCAAAGCCTGTGGCGACGAGCGTGTAGTTACCCGCGCTGTCTTTCGCCGTCTCGCCTTGGACGAAGGTGAGTTTGAAGTCATTGGCGCTGGCCTTATGCCAGACCTGACCGTCAAAGCGGCGATAACCCAACTGCTTGAGCACTTGGTCTTGCTGCTCCAGCGTCAGGTCGGCAAATGCGGTGCCAGGTGCGGGTGCGCCCGCTTGCGCCCAGTCAACACCGGCCAAGGTGTAGTCAGCCGTCGCACCTTCGGTGAAGGTCGTGCGGATTTTGCCTTGCAGGTCGGTGGCGGCGGGGTTATAGAACACCTGTTGGCCGTACAGTGCGTAGCCCAGGCCCTGGGCCACCATCGTGCGCTGCGCGAGGTTGAGGTTTTCAAAGGGCGTGAACTCGCTGTATTTGCCCGCTGCGTCCTTGGGAGCGCCAGTGCCGCCCCAGTCAATGCGGTTGTAGTCAACCTGGCCGCCTTGGTGGAAGCCCTGGACCATTTGTTGTCCGGAGGGTGCTGTGGCTTTGTAGTAGCTTGTGCCCTGGAAAATCTCATAACCCAGGGCGAATGCCACTTGCTGCTGCTGCGCTGCAGAGAGCGACGCAAACGAGGCATCGGCCGCTGGCGCGCCAGCAGCGCCCCAGAAGATGTTGCTGTTTTCGTAGTCAGTCACCACGCCTTGGCTAAAGGTGGTGAGGATGCGTTGATCCGGCGCTGCGCCAAAATTGCTGAAATAGTAGCCAACCACGGTCGAGCCAAAGCCCAGGCTGTTGGCCACTGCCTCTTTTTGGGCGGGGCTGAGCTTGCCAAACGTGGTGTCGGCATCGGGCACGGTGACAACGCCCCAGTTGACGGAGGCCACGTCGTATTCGGGGAAGTAACCCAGGTATTTGGCTGCGTCGATCTTTTGATCGATGGTCAATTGGCTGAAAACCTTGCTGGCACCAGGGTCACCATGGCTCCAACTGGCGGACGGATCGTAGTAGTACGCGCCAAAGGTGCTGCGTTGATTGTCTGGTGCATCTGCCACATAGCCGGGCGCAGACACGTTTTTGGTGAACTGGTAGGTCGGCTCGACGCTGTAGCCCAGTTGAATCGCAACGGCAGCTTTTTGGGCGTTTGAAAGACTATCGAAGCTGGCACCGCCAGCGGGTGCAGGCACCCCTGCGCCGGCCCAATCAATCTGGCTGTTGTTGTAGTGGGCGGATTTACCCTGCAACAAGGCTGCGGTGTATTTGCCGGTTTCCGGGTTGAAATAGTAGGTGCCATTGAGCACGGTGTAACCATTGGCAGCGGCTTGAGCCGTCTTTTCGGCCGCGGTCAACTGGGCTGGCGTGAGCTGCTCTACAAAAGAGTTGCTGACGCTGTTGTAAAAGCCACCGTTCTCATACACCGTGTAGCCCAACGATGTGGCAATGCTGCGACGTGTCTCCAGTGGCAGGGAGGCAAAGGGGGTGTAGTTGGCGAGCGCCGTGATGCTGGGCGTGGTCCCGACCGTGATGCCGTTGGCTACCAGTGCGGCGCGCAGTGCGTCGGGCAGGCTACCGGCTTGCAGGCCGGTGAGTATGGCGTTGTCAAACGCAACTTCGGCAATTTGCACGCCGTCAATGGTGTCAAAGTAACTGGCATAGGGGTCGGCGTTGGCACCGTAGTTCAAACTCATGCCGCCAGCTGCGGTGACTGAACCATCCAGGCGCAGTTGCCCCTGGGTATCAATCACCAAGCTGGTGCCGGTGCCGGTGGCCACGGCCACTTGCTGGCCGCCCACCGTGTCAAAACGCGCACCCACGGTGACAGCCGCGCCACTGTCGACATAGAGGTAATCGGCAGACTTAAGGGTAACCAGCGCATTGTTGTCGCGCGCCGCAATCACGCCACCAAACAGCAGCTGTATGCCGGTGCCGGCATCCATGTAGATGCTGGAACCTGTGCCTTCTACCTGAATGGTGGTGCCGCTGATGATGGAGTGAGATGTCTCAATGACCACACGGCTACCGCCGTTGTAGCTGTAGATGCTGCTGCCCGCATCTGCTGTCACACTGTTGGGCGCTGCGCCGTAAGTGACCATGGCGCCGATGCCGGTGGAACCATCCACCTGGATATTGACAAGGTCATCACCACGCACCCACCCGGTAACCAACAGTTGCTCGGAGAGGCTAATGTGTGTTTCACGGCCGTGCACGCCTGAGTCTGGTGCGCCCATGGGGTTGCGTACGTTGGAGCGCTGCACTTCCATCAGTGCGGCTTCAAAGCGCAGCACATCGGTGGAGCGCACGTCGCCCACGACATTGATGCGGCCCGCCTTGAAGGTTGCGGCATCGCGCAGCATGGCACTGAAATTGAAGACGCCGATCGGGATGTCCTTGACGTCGCCGATGTACATGGTGACGCCCGTGGCTTTGTGGCCCACGTTGATCTGGCTAAAGCCATCGCGCAGGGCGGAGAGGTCACGCATGCCCAGGTCCAGGCTGCCGTCGGCCCCCGTGATGGAATAGTCGCGCCCATAGACAGACTGCCCTGCACCGCCAATGCGGTAGTTTTGAGCAATGTCTTTGGCCACAATGGTCAACACGCCTGTGCCGCGCACCGCATCGTCGCCCGAGATGAAGTCGACGTCGTCTGCCGTGACGGTGATGTCCTGAGCGCTGGCAGCGGCTTGAATCACGCCACTGTCAAGAGACAGCAAAGCTTCGCGACTGGCCAGCTCGATGTCAATGCGGCCGGTGGCGGCATACACGCCGCCAACCGCACCCCTGGCACCATCGGTGATGCTGAGGCTGTCTTTTTCGCGAATGATCACATCGCCGGCGCCCTGATTGACCAGGGTCAAACTGGCAAGCTCGGTGCGCAGTGTGCCAACCAGGCCGTTGGAGCGCAGGTTGAAATGACCCAAGGGCGCAACCAACTGGGCATCAGCGACGTTGAGTATGCCGGAGGCGCTCAGCTTCAATCCGGTAGCACCCCAAGAATTGCCTGCTGCGTTCTTCAGCGTGGTCGTGGACGCCGTGTCAGTGACTTCAATGGTGTCAAGCGCATCGTCAAAATTGATGACGCGGTCTTTGTAGGCGTACTGGTGGGCATTGAGGAAAATGGACGCATCCGTGCTCAGCGTGTCAAGCAGCACGCGGTCGATACCGCTGCCGCCCTTAACCGTCAGAACCCCAGCGTTGTCGGCGTACACCATGTTGTTGCCACCACCCAACTCCAAGGTGGTATTGGTGGAACCTCGCACGGTGATGGTGTTGTTGCCACTGCCCGCCACCAGCGCATTTTTGCCCGCACCCATGTCCAGGGTGTTGGAGCCTGCGCCGCCGGTGAATTTGTCGTTGCCCGTGCCGCCCAGGAAGCTGATGCCGCTGACGTCACCCCCCATCAGTACGTCATTACCGGCACCACCACTGATAACGCTGCCCTGTTTACCGCCCAAAACGATCAGGTTGTCGTTGCCGTCTTCACCCTCAAAGTCAAGTACCGCATTGACGCCTTCGCTGACAAAGATGCTGTCGTTGCCTTTGCCCCCGCGCGCGACGATGCGGTTGATGCCGCTGTACTGGTTGGTCACACCCAAAGAGCTGACGGTGATGGCACCCGTGTACTTGCCATCGGTATCACGAACGGCATCAATGTTGTAGGTTTCGTGGGTAATTTCGTCGTAAATGTCGGAGCCGTACCGACCGAGCGAATCGCCCATGTTGAGGTACAGGGTATCGCCGACTGTATGACTGATAACCGGCGGGGCGCCCCAGCTCCAGGCGTACCCGGCAGAGACACTCATTCCCGCCACCGTCACACTGGCGTTGAGGGTAGCGCTGGCAGCGGTCAAGATGATTTCACCGCTAAAGCCTGCCAGCGTGGTATTGATCTCATAGAAGCCGAGGTCAATATGCACGTCCAAACTGCCATAAACGCTGGCCGCAAAAAGCTTGTTGCTGAAGGTCATGGACATGCCGGCCCTGAGCACCAGGATTTCCATGTCAACCGTCAGATCGACCGAGCCCTTGATCTCAAAGTCGCCGTCGGACTGGAGATAGCCGCTGATATTGACATTCAGCACGCCAAAGAAGTCCAGTGTGGCGTGGTCAAGGCGAATCTCAAACACACTGTCGACCAAGCTCATGCCGCCCTTGAAGTCAAGATCAAACGCAAGTATCTTGATCTGGCCGTCAAGCTCAAGGTTGAATGCAGTGTTTCCTGCGATGGTGTGGGTTGCACCACCTGCAGTTAGCGGGAGTGTGGTGTAAGCAGCAGAGCCGGTGTTGATTTCAAGTACCGCAGCTGCATTGATTCCGATGGCGGCAATGCCCAGTGACACACTGGTTTCTGCGCGCAAGGCAAAAAACGCGCCGTCGCCCCGGTCCATGATGGCCGCAGCACCGTTGAACTGGAGAGCACCAAAGGCACCCAGGTCCAGCGTCATGTCCAATGCGGCCTGAATGCCGGTGTTGTCCAGCTTCAGGGCCATGGCACCAGAAAGTTCAATGCCGACCAAAGAGATCACACCAGAACCGCGCAAATACAGGGTGCTGGCGTCAACCAGCGTGTCTTCTACCAAGGCAGCGCCATTGCTATCGCGCAGGATGGCCTTATTGGCATCAAGCTTGAGTGTCTTGACCGACTGAGCGCTACTG
The DNA here is from genome assembly GCA_013791765.1 of Rhodoferax sp. GTDB lineage: Bacteria > Pseudomonadota > Gammaproteobacteria > Burkholderiales > Burkholderiaceae_C > Rhodoferax. The sequence continues at coordinate 64,023 of VMTC01000112.1, read as the reverse complement.
GTGGTGTTGATTTGCAGCAGGACGCTGGCTTCAATCGAGAATGCACCGGCAATGTCCAACAGCTTTTGCCCTGGCGAACCAACTTGCAGACTGCCGTAGATGCCGGCCTGCACAATGCCCAGGGTGCCAGTGACATCCAAAGGATTGAGCAAGGGCAAATCCAGAGTCGCAGTGACCCCTAGTTCCATACCGGTTTCGGATACGATGATTCCGAAATTTCCATTGAGCTTGAGAGCCCCGTCCAGCATGTCAAGTTTGCCTTGGCCCAACAACTGGACATACATGCCCGTCCAACTGGGTTTTCCAGTTGGCGTGGCGCTGATGGTGTACTGCCAGTTGGGGAACTGAGCAGGTGCAGTTGCCAAATTGGTGTCGGTATCTAACGCGGCTTTGAAGGCATCGGGGATGTCGTAAACAATCGTTTCACCGAAGGTGTTGAGCGTCAGGTCAAACTTCACGTCCAAACTGGCCAGACTACCCAGATCAAAGCCACCATCGAGTTCGAGTCGCATCGCGGCACCCACCGTGCCATTGCGCTTGCCGATGACAAGCAGCCCAGTCGCATCTCTTTCAATAGCAAAAGAACCAGCGCCGATGCGGGCTGAGACGTCCGCAAACACCGTCAATCCCTCACTCTGGCTGAACTGGAAGTCCAGCACACCGTCCATTTTGACCAAGCCAAACATGTCGAGTTTGGCTTGACCAAAGATGCGAAGCAGTTGCTCCGAATAGTCAAGAACGATCGGCTCAGACGGATTTCCGGTAGGAATCGCATAACCGGCGTTCACGACATCATTGGTCTGGTCGCTGTCTTGATTGACGGCCAGTGACATGTCTTTCCAGTTGCTTTTGGAAAAGTCGATGGTGGTGAGCGCAAAGGTGGCGCTGGCATTGTCAAAAGAGACTGCGCCAGTAGCCGCGTCTTTGACGTAACCCGAAGAAATCACGGTGCGCGCACCGGTATTGAGGTCCAACTGCAGACCTGTGGCCTGCAGTGTGACGTCGTCGATGCCGACCAATCCAATGGTGTCAATATTGGCTTGAGCGGCCAGATAGACGCCAACGGTCAGTCCGCCTAAGCCAATCTTGAGCTCGCGCGCCACCACGACGCCCAAGTCGAGGTTTTCAATGGCCAGGCCAACGGCACTGGTGTCGGGTGTGTCCGTTTCTTCGATGCGGCCATACCCTGGCGTGCCTACCGCACTGGTGTCACGCCAGTAGGCGCCGACACCTACAAACCCGTAGGCATCATTGATGCCAATCGCCAATGTGCTGACTTCTGTCACTTCACCATTGGAAAGCGTGACGGTTTCCGAGCCTTTTTTGGTGAATGCCATCGAGGCAGATAACTGCACAAAGCCGGCCAAGTTAATTTGGGCGTAACCCACCTTGGCCTGTATGATTTCTTCATTGAAATCAATGATGACCGCGTTATTGCCGCCCGCCGGAACTGCAAAGCCATAGGCAGCGAGGTGGTTGTCGCCATTGCGGTCTTCACCTGCGTCCAGAACGCCGTTGCCATTTTTATCTTCTGGCGAATTCTTGAAGCTGGTACTGGTTTGGTAGTTGATCGACGGTGGGCCGATCAGCTGCAAGGCGGCATTGGGGATGGGGCCACCGGGCACGACAAAGGTGTTGATATTGACCTCAACGTCATGCGCCTGGACGTCGAGCAAGCTCGCATCAATGCCGGTGAGGAACGCATCGCCCACGCTGGCTTTGACCGAAATGAACTTCGGCGCATTGGCCTTGAGCGAGGGGCTGGCCGTCAGCAAGGTCGGCGTCATGATGGCCAGACCGAAGTCCACATCATCAATCGCCAAACCGATCGCGCCGTCATTGATGCTGTCCAACAGACCGTCGCCATTTGCGTCTACACCATAGCGATAGGGGCCGCCCACGCCGGCGAAACCGGTCAGGTTGGCGCCGCCCAGAGTCATCGCCTCAACCTGCATGGGAATGGTTGGGCCAGTGCCCAGTTCAGACAGCAGCGTGGAGAGCCCGCCTGGGTTGACGTCCACGGTGAAACGCTCTCCCTGGCGGAAAGCGAGCGAGCCGCGCAAGCTCAAGAACTCGGACACCTGGATCTCGGCCATGCCAATGTCCAGTCCAATGATGTCTTCGCCGCCAAAATCGAGGTAAACCGGCGTGCCACCCGTGGCAATTTTGTAACCGACCGGCTTACTGTTGGTCGGCGTCGCCGTATCTACCACGGCGGGGAATGTTGTCTTGAAGTCAGCGCGTGAGCGCATGACACCACCAAACAACTCCCCGCCTGCGTTCACTTGCAGCGTGATGTCTTGCGCGGTGAGTTTGAGGATGTCGCCAAAGCCGTAGGTGCCAAGTTGATCGGCATGTGCCGTCAGCGAATAAAAATTCTGCGCCTTGAAAAAGTCCGGCAGATCGGCTTTAAAGATGCCAAGGCCCAGGTCGAGATTTTCAAGACCAAAACCGGTCAGACCGGCTTGCTCTGACAATGGCCGGGTGAAATCAGGTGTGCCCGCGCCAATGAAGGCGTAAATATCAGAGCCGCCCAGCGTGAGGCCCTTGAAATCAACATTGCTGACGCGTGAATAATCCGCAGAAATACCACCCAGGCTCTTGATGCCATCAATGATGGTGTCGGCAGTGCTACCCAGCGCGGACTCCAGGACGCTCAGGTCAGCGGGCAGACCGGTGTACATGGTGCCGTTAAAGGTCTTGCCCAGGTTGAGCTCAAAGTCACCGCTGAGGTGTACAAAATCTCCCAAACTCAGGTTGACGTCGGGTAACGATATCTTGCCCAGAACGATCACGCCCAGGTTGATGTCAAAGCCGATGGACAAGTCGAGATTGCTGATGAAGTTGAACGCGTCTTTGAGGAAGCCCACATCGGGCATTTCCGGCAGAAGGTCGGTCAAGCCCTTCAGACTGATGGTCGGCATGAAGCCGGTGGGCAAATCGAAGCTTGGCATGCTCAGACCGAAATCTGGCAGGCTCAGCTCTGGGAAAACAATATCGGGAAACTGGAGTTTGAAGTCAGGCCAGTTCAGCACCAGATTGCTCAAGGCCGACAAATCAATTCTTGGCGCATCCCAGTTGAGAGACGGCAAATTAAAGATGTCGAAATCAGGGAATGCCGGCAGGGCGGGCAAGTTGAAATCCGGGAAGTTGACTTGAATATTTGCCCAAGCCGCGTAGAGTGCGCGCAAATCAGGCAAATTCAGGTTTGGCAAATCAAACACGGGCATGCCAAAGCCCAATCCGAACGACAAGTCCGGAAACGCCGGCAGCGCCGGGAAAGCGATGTCAGGAAACTGCAGACTCAAATCGGGCCAGGCTGCGTAAAGCGCCCGCAGACTGCCAATGTCAAACTTGGGTATGCCAAGGCTGAAGTCTGGCAGGCTCAAGTCGATGTTTGGCAAACCAAACAAGTTCAAGGACGGGAAATCGGGCAACGCAGGGAAATCCACTGACGGGAAATCCAGGGCGAGCTTGGGCCAGTTCAAGACCAGCTTGCTCCAGGCCGGCAGGGTGAAAGTGGGCAAGTTGACATCGAAACCGGGCAACTCCAGCAGAGCAACCCAGTCCACACCCGGCAGTGTCGGTAGAGTGAAGTTGGGAATTTCAAAGCGCAGGTCGAGCAGGGACGGCAGCTCAAACTCCATCAACTGCAAGGACGGCAGCTTGAAGTCCAGCAAATCAAAATTGGGCAGCGTAACGCTGGGCAAGCCCAGGTTGCCCAGGTTGATGCTGGGCATCTCAAAGTCGAAACTGAAGTCGTAGCTGATATCAAACAAATCAAAAATGCCCAGCTTGGCATTGATCTGCAGGCCTAACAGGTTGGAGTTGTAGTCCAGGCTGATATTGTTACCTGCCGTGCCCACCGGCACGGTCAGCTTGCCACCGGGCAGCTCGGTGTAGTCCACGTATAAGCTTGGAATGGGGTAATCACCAGCCACCGCGCCATTGAGCTTGAGCACGACATCAGTACCCTCAAGCGTCAGGTAGGGGTCAGTGCCGACCAGGCCGGCCTTGTCGGCGCTGGCATACAGGCTGTAGAAATTTACACCGGGGACCGCAAAACCTGAGGCCTTGGACGGTGTCAGCATGGCCAAAACAAAATCGAGGTTGTCGATGGCGAAGCCCACTGCATCGGTATTGGGTTCGCTGGCAATCAACGCGCCGGTAGCGGGGTCTTTGCTGAGCGTCTTGTATGGGCCGTTGAAGCCAGCGAATGCCTGCACATCCATGCCGGCAACCACGAGTGCGTCCGCCGGTGCGATCACCTCCATACCTGCCAGGTTAAACCCGATACGGTCAAGCGTGCGTTTCTGGAACGCAAAGCCGCCTTGCAAACTCACAATACCAGCGACATTGGCGGTCGCCAGTCCGACCGAAGCCTCAATCAGTTCAGAATTGAAGTCCAGCAGAATCGGAACACCGCCGGTTTGAACGGTGCGACCCGCCACCGAGCCGCCCTGGGTGAAGTCAGCCACCATGCCAGCAACGCTACCCTGGTTGATAGCGACGCTGACGTCGTTAAGATCAAATTCGATAAAGTCACCGAAGCCCACAAAGGCGATGTCATTGGCGTGGGCTTTGAGTGCCGTAAATTTTGTGCCCTGGGCTATGGTGGGCTTGGTGATGTCTGCCTGGGCGACCAATATCGACAGGCCAAAGTCGAAGTCGTTTACTTTGAGGCCAATGGCTTGGTCGGTCAAGTCGTCGGTATTGATGACACCGTCAAGGTTGACATCACTGGTGGGGCCATTCAAACCGACAAACGCGTGAACATTGTTGGCGCCGATGTCAATGGCGTTGACCTTGACGCCCGCAATACTGTTAAGCCCCTGCTTGACAGTGGTCTCGGTGGTGCCGCTCTTGCGGAACGAAAAGTCGCCCGATACGTGAACAAATTCCGAAATGGCCAACAAGGCGCTCGATACCTTGGCTTCTATCAGTGTCTCGGTGAAATTCAAAGCCATCGGGGTTGCACCCGTAGGCACGAGCAAACCACCCGCACCAAAGCTTTCCACAAAATCGACGGTGGCACGCTTGGCCGGGGCGGCTTGCCAGGCTGAACCCCAGTTCAGGTTCACTGCAATGTCATTGCCAGACAACTCAAAAATACCTTCACCGCCGGCCACCACGAATTCACTGGCGGTCGCTTTGAGTGCAGTAAATTTTGGCAAGTTGAGTGATTTGGCGGTAGGGGTGAGAATGGCCAAGGCCAAATCCACGTCTTTGATGGCCACTCCGAACACGCCAGCCTGGTCTTTAACCGGTTTGACTGAGTCAAAATCAGGCACGCCATAGCCAACAAAAACGTTGACATTATTCATGCCAAAGGTCATGGCCTCGACTTCCAGATTGGACACAGTGGACCAATCGGCCGACACCACAGCCCCTTGACCCGCGGAAGTGGACAGACTGGCGATGGTGGCCGCCATACCAATATCAGTCACGGTGATGCCGGTATCGACCGTGACGCGCTGGCGCTGGCCTTTTTCGAAACTGAAGGCGCCCTGGACATAGACAAATTCATCGATCCGCAAAGTCGCCTTGGCCACTTGCACACCAAAGTAGCCACTCTGGTAGGCCAGGGCCATGGGGTCACCGCCGGTGGAAATCGACAGGCCATCAGCCCCGTAAGTACTCGCAAAATCCACGTAGGGCTTGACCGTACTCCCACTCCAGAGCGCTCCCTGATTCGCAACCACGGTGACACCTTCGGCGCTGAGCGTCAGAAAGTCAACGCCAACAAAGGCCGCTTGATCCGCTGTTGCTTTGAGCGCCCAAAGCTTGGGTAAGGTGACCGAGGCATCGGCTGCGGTGTAAATTACAAGGCCGAGGTCGAGGTTCTCTACCACCAATCCGACGGCATCCGAGCTGGTGCTATCACTGACACCGTCATCATTGCTATCGACAAAATAGGGACCAGACCCAGCAAATAGCTTGACATTGGAAAAGCCCAGCGTAACGGCATTCATCGTCAGATCGTCAATTCGGGTACCGTCTACGGAAAGCCCCTTGCCGACCAACGAATTGAGCGCAGTTCCGCCTTCCAGGCGGCTATTGAAACCGGTGGCAATGTCGACCTGAACGCTGCTGGACTTCTCAATGGCAAAGCCACCTTCCAGGTGAAAAAAGTCATCAATCTTGACCAGGGCATGGCCCACCGACACGCCAAACATGGAGCGGTTGAAGTCCAGGGAAATCGGGGCGCCACCCGTGGCTACGTTAAGGCCGCTCGGGCCAAAGCTCGACTGATAGTCAAGGTAAGGCGATAACTGAGTGCCTTGCCAATTGGCACCCTTGTTCATTTGCACTTGAAGGTCGTCAACCTTGAGTTGCATGAAACCCCAGTCCACATCCAGCGGTGTGGCCCAGAAAGCCTTGGCGCCATACAAACGCGGAATGATTCGGCTCGGGTCGGCATCTGCGGTGGCCTTCATGGTGCTGAAGGCCACATCAATATTGTCAAGCACGAGCAGCGGGTCGCCGGGATTGCCAATGGTGATGGTCACGTCCGATGCGCCAATGGTGAGCATGTCCACCGGCAAGTCGCTTAGCAATGCATTATTCGCAGACAGGTAACCCTTTTGTTTGAGTGCTGTCAGTTCGGAGGCCAAGCTCGCGGCCGGACTGCCGGTGAGGTTGCTGGGCAATCCAGTGACCACGTCGACCTTCTGGCCACCGACCTTCTCCAGAGCAAAGCTGCCCTCAACCTGGAAGAAGTTACCCACATTGAGTAATGCGTGGCCAATCGAGACGCCAACAAAAGACTTGTCGTAGTTGAGAAAAACGGAGTCGCCCGAAGTCGGTATCTCATAGCCGGTAGCACCAAAGCTGCTCGCGAAGTCGATGTACGGCGTGGAAAGCGTGGGCGCACCTTTCCATTGGCCACCTTGGTTGGCCTGCACTTGCAAGTCATCAATCTGGAACTTGAAGTAGTCCCAATCCACATCCAAGGGCGTTTTCCAGTCCAGCTGCAGGGCGTAAAACTTGGGTATGACGGAGTCAGGGTCGGCCAGCAGGGTCGAGTCCATCAGAACCAGGGCCAGATCAATGTTGTCCAGCGTGATGCCCATGCGGTCCGGGTTGACGACTTCGCCGACATCCATGAGTCCATTGCCGTTGGCATCAACGAAGTAGGGCCCGATGCCCGCAAACACATCCACATCGGTAAAGCTCAGCGTCAGTGGTTTAACCTGCAAATCTTCAATCCGGCTGTGGTCAGCCGACAAGCCGTCCACCTTGCCCAAACCGGTCTGCAAAGCCGCATTCATGCCGGCAGGGTAAGTGGCTGGTAAACCGGTTGCTACATCTACCGCAATGGTGTCAGCCATTTCCATGTAGAAGCCACCACTAACATAAATATAGTCAGACACGGCCAACGTGGCGCGGCCCACTTGCACCTGAGTAAGTGCGCCCTTGCTGCCGTCCATGTCCAGGAGCAACTCGGTCCCGCCACTATCCGTAACCACACCCAAAGGCGCAGCCTGGTAGTCAATGACCGAGCCATCGGTAGCCGCCCGATTCACACTGACGAGCAGATCCGAGGCAGTCATCTTCAGACCGCTGACACCCTGCATGCTGGCAGCAGTAGCCACCGCCTGCAGGCTGACCCAACGACGCGCGGGGTCTGCTTGGTCGCTAGCGACAACAAAACCAAACTCAGCATCGCTGACACGCAAGCCCATTTCTTCCGTTTGACCACCATTCAGACCAACGAAAGCGGCCACACCCTTAGCGCCAATGGTCAGCATTTGCGTGGTCACATCACTGCCGTCGGCCAGTGTCACAGCCTGCGTCTTGCTCTCCAACGCAAAATCACCGCTGACTTGAACAAATCCGAGTAAATCAAGATTGAGTTGTCCACTGGCCTGCAACAGTTCACCTTTGCTGCCATCGGCAGACAAATTCAAGGTCTTGCCGGCTAAGGTGATGCCCTTGGCATTGCTACCCGTGAAATCCGCCACGCGTTGGCCACTGGAAGCGGAGTTGTAGGTCAAGGCCAGCGCATTGGCGGCCAGGGTAACGCCGGTCAATCCGGAAAGCTTTGAACCACCCATGGTGCCTGACAGGCTGGTCCATTGATTTGCAGTGTTGGCAGTGTCTGAAAACAGGCCGAGCACGAACTCAAGCCCCGTCGCGCTGAAACCCACAAATTCGGGCTTGCCGGCATTCAGGCCAACAGCGGCCGCCAAGCCAGTGCCAGCAACCCAAATTTGGTTGACCGAGCGTGTGGTACCGTCAGCCAGACTAAGGCTAGCAGGCTGCCCCGCCCAGCGTACCGCCAGCGAACCAGATGCCTGAACAAAACCGGCCAACGACAGCTCTCCGCCGACGATGGACAACTCATGCATGCCTGCCTGCATCGCGCTGCTAAAAGTGTAGCTCTGGCCTGCAGCTGAAATGACAGCGCCGCTTGCGTCATCGGTGGTTTCGTTCAAACGCAGCGTCACCTGGCTGGCGGAAAGCGTCATTTCTTCGCCCAAATTGGCACTAATAGCGCCGCTGGCTTCCAGTACGCGACCCGCTGCGGAGATGGTCAGCCCTAAATTGGCATGCTGTACACCAACCTTGAAACTGCCTGCCGCCACCTGGGCTGATGCGCCCTGGGCGACCACGCGCATGGTGTTGGTGCTGCCGTCCTTTTCAAACGAAAAATTGCCGCTGACGTTCAAGCCCGCGCCCAGTGATGCCTGCAAACCGACAACTCCAACAGCCTGCAAGCCACTGGAGGCGACTACGTCTGCGAAGGTGTAGCTGTAGTCGCCGGCAAAGCTGAGCACGCGCCCGGTCTGCAAGGTACCTGTGCGGTTGATGACCACTCTGACGGCATCGGCACTGACGCTGGCAAACCCGCCACCTGTCAAAGCCAAAGCACCGGTTGCTTCAAACGCCATACCGGAACTGTCGGCCAAAAAGCCAAAAGCGCCATTGCTGACACCCACCGCAACACCGCCCGCAGCCAGGCTAGCAGTGACGTTTTTGCCTGCCATGACAAAGGAGTCGCCCAGCACCGACACCCCCACCGTGGCGTTTAGGGTGACATCAGCTACCGAGCCCGCCAGTGTGCCGGAGGCCAACAAGTAGGGGCCGGTCGCGCCGTTCGAATTGAAGGTGGCGCTGCCCACTGTAATAGGGCTCAAGCTCAGGTCCAGCAACGAACTGTTAGCGCCGCCGCTTGGCAAATTGCCATAGCCCCAGTTGATGTCTAGCGCAAGGTTGGTCCCTTGCAGGCTCACCCCGGTCAAGCCACTGACAGTTGCCGTGTCGATGAGTCCCTGGCCCAAGACCCAGCCATAACCCGCAGTGTCAACCTGCACAAAAGCCAGATTTAGGTCCAGACCACCGAGTGCCAGGCCTTGACCGGAAACTCCCAAAAATGCATCAACATTGCTTGCGCTCAGGCTCCAGACATTCGTGTTCAGTGCGCTGCCGCCGATTGGCGTGAAACTCTCATCGGCGTTATAGGCCAGGGTGAATTGGCCTTGGGCCGTAAGATTGCCACCCAGATTGAGACTACCGGCGAAGGCAACCGGGGCAATATCCTGAAAATAGTTGAAGTTGAGCCACTGCCCGATCTGGTCAGACGGCTCACCGTCCAGCACGTCCAGCACATAGCCAAGTGACGGATCTATGGTGTGCGCAGTTAAGACCAGACTGGTCGCACCCTGAGTGACCTCAAAGAACAAGCCATCGCCTGTCTTAAGCAAGCCAGAACCCACGTCAAACTTACCGGTAACAGAACCGTAGTTCATGACGGTGAACGTTTCTCCATCTTGCGGCTTGTACCCGCCATACAACGCCACATTCAAAGTCCCGCCCAAAACAGCGGCGCCACTGATGTTAATTTGATCGTAATGGCCGTCGCCAGTGCCCGCCGTGCTTCCACCAAGCTCAATCAGCAGCGTTCCACTGGCATCTTGGGTGAAACTAGCAACGTCTTGCACGCCGGGGGAGTATCCGGGACTGACCAATCCAGTATTAAATAAATCAACGTTAAACGAACCGCTACCACCCAACACCTCATTGGCAGCAACGCGCAAAGACGTATCCAAAAAACCCGCTTGCAAAGACATTTGCCCCAAGTCAAACAAGACCGCATCCACTGCAAATGTCTGTGCCGAGCTATTGGCGGCAGGACTGGAGAGCAGGCGGGCCATCAACGGCACGGAGATGGACGGGCTACTTGAGGCTTGCGCTGCAGCGTAGGCTTCGGTGATACTTTGGATATCAGTGCGATCTGGCGCCAGCACTGCCATCATTGGCGCAAAGATAGGGTCTGCCGAAAGCAAGACACGCGGCTCCAAAGGCTCAATCCGAAACGCATCACGACGCAACGCATCACGAATTCGCGAAGCCACGGTTCTTTTTACTGCCTTCATGTCTTTACCCCTCAATTGCTCAACAACATTATTTTTTCACCGCGAAAAGATACAAATTGTCGCAATTGTGAATAATACCTGCTATTGCCCAGGAGTGCCATCAAAGACAAAAAATGAAAAAAGGTGTATAGAAGCTTGGCTGAATTGAATTCAGCGAATGGGTTGCAAGAGATCACAACAAACTCTTGACTCCTTTGTCGCTCAATCCAAAAGGCATTTTCGTCGAAGGAGCTGCTTTTCAAAGAAGAAGATCACAGGCTCGGCATGGAGGCTACTGACGCGAGTTCTTGAAACAAAAGCGGAGCCAATCCAGACGTGCCACTTATGAACCAGTGACACAGAACACGCCGATGAATGTCAACTGAGCAAGCGGAGCACCGTTTCTGCTGCAGTGCTCATAAATCACGCACCAACCCCCACGGCCGGCCCGACTTCTAGACACTGCATTGACGCCGAGTCAGGTCTGGGTCTTAGACGGACAAAAGGGTTAGTACGCGCTAACGTACTAACCCTTGTCTTTACTGGTGCGGCTGGCAGGAATTGAACCCACGACCCCTTGGTTCGTAGCCAAGTACTCTATCCAACTGAGCTACAGCCGCGAAAGCGTGAATTGTAGCACGCCATAAATCAACTCAAATGAGGCAACCTGGCTCAGGCGACAGCCGCCAGCATGCCCATCTCGGCATTGCTCATCAATGCTTCCATGTTCATCACAATCAGCATGCGATCGCCAATATTAGCCAGGCCGGTAATGAAGCGGGAGTCAATGGCGGTGTCGAACTGGGGTGCAGGCTTGATGGACTGCGAGGTCAAAGTGACCACATCCGAAACCGAGTCCACCACAGCGCCGATGACGGTACCACGCACATTCAAGATGATGACCACCGTGAATTCGTTGTACTCGACCTTGTCGATATTGAGCTTCAGGCGCAAATCGACAATCGGCACAATGACGCCACGCAGATTAACCACACCCTTGATGAAAGAGGGCGCATTGACCATACGGGTGGGTTCTTCATAAGAGCGAATTTCCTGCACGCGCAGGATATCGATGGCGTATTCTTCACCACCGAGGCGTAGCGTGAGGTATTGACCGCCATCGACCACGGTTTTGGCGACAGGGGTGCCCGACTGAAAGGTGTTGGCGGGCTTCTTTTGCATCGTTTCCATGGCTTCGATTCCTTTACGGCGGGTGGTTCGGTAGGGCATGATACACGGGCAACACCAGCCCCGATCGCGCAGCGCTCCAAGCGGCGTTATCCACAAAAATGGAGATGAACCATGAACACGCTCAGCGGCCTTGACGCCTCTTTCCTCTACCTTGAGACACCCGAAATGCCCATGCACGTGGGTTCGTTTTGTCTTTATGAGTTGCCAGAGGGCTTCAAAGGCAGCTTGCACAAGGCGCTTAAAGCACATATTGCGCAGCGTCTGCATCTGGCGACCATCTTCAACCATAAGCTCGGCTTCATGCCGCTGGACTTGGGGCACCCCATGTGGGTTGAGGTTGATGATGTTGACCTGGAGTTTCATGTTCGACAGGTCAAAAGAAAGAGTTTGACAGTGCGCCAGGCCGAGGCCGTCTGCGCTGAGTTGCACGCACAACTGATGGATCGCGATCACCCGCTGTGGGAATTCCATGTGTTTGAGCGCATCAAGCGACCGGATGGTAGCCTGTGCGCGGGCGTGTATTCCAAGGTCCACCACGCGGCATTAGACGGCAAGGCAGGCACCGCGCTGACCCAGGCCATCATGGACATGCAGGCAACGCCACGGGACGTGCCCCCTGCGACCCCGAGTCCCGATAAGAGCAGTCAACACGCACCCAATATGGGGCAAATGATAGGCGCGGTTTTTTCCAATTCCCTGGCGCAATACGTCAGTCTGATCAAGGCCATTCCCCAAGCGGCACGCGCCTTGGGCAGCACGGTGGTCAAGCAATCTTTCAGTGGTTCTGGCGCGAGCAAGAAACCAAAGTCACCCCTGCGTCTCGCGCCCATGACCGATTTCAACGTGGCAGTCACGCGCGAACGCAGCTTCGGCACGGTCAGTCTGCCCTTTGTCGACTGCCGCGCCATGGCCAAAGCCGTCGGAGGATCATTCAATGACATTGTTTTGTGGATTTGCGCCACTGCGCTGCGAACTTACTTGGCGCAACACGGTGGCATACCAAAAAAATCATTGCTGGCCGCCATGCCAATCAGCCTGCGCGCCGAGGGCAATCAAGAGCTCAATACGCAGGCCTCGATGACGGTGGTGGAACTCGGCACGCAATTTACCGACCCGATGAAGCGCCTGAGGGCCATCATGGCGTCTACTGGCAAGGTCAAGACCGCGATGGTCGATCTCAAAGGGGTTCTCCCCACCGATTACCCGTCCCTGCTGGCACCGTGGATCGTCGGCGGCATTGCAAAAGCAGCCTTCAAGGCGTACAGCGCCACCGGTCTGTCGCACCGCTTGCCGATGCTGGCCAACCTGGTCATCAGCAACGTGCCTGGCCCGCAAGTGCCTTTGTACATGGCGGGCGCCAGAATGCTCACCAATCATCCAATGTCCATCGTCATCCATGGTGTCGCGCTCAACATCACGATCCAGACTTACGCCGGCTCCGTGGACTTTGGCGTCATTGCCGACAAACAGGCGCTCGCGCAAGTCCATGAATTGACCGATGCATTGACCCGGGCCTTTGCAGAAGGGCGCAGTTTGATGGTCGAGGCACCCGCAGGGCCACGCAAAAAGAGAAGCGCTCGCCAAAATGCGGTTCAAGCCGCAAGCGCAGTCACGAAAGCGACATGAACGCGGGAATCATGTTCTTAAAACTCGATCAACCGCACACGGGAGCTCATCAAAGCTGCTAGTGTTCAGATTCAGGTGATTCGAGTTGAAAACCCGAATTGAGTCAGACCCCAACAGCAACCCGATCCCGAACATGGCAAGCAAACGCGTCCTCAAATCCCCTGCTGACAACAGCCCAGCGCAAGGAGCGCCCAGCGCTTGGCTGATGGCGCTTGAATTTCGCGCTTTTTGGGAATTGGGGGCTGTTCTGCCCGCCTGGCCCTTCTTGCGCAAAGCGCCAACCGGCGACGGGCACTCGGTGATTGTGTTTCCGGGCCTCTCGGCCAGTGACTCGTCCACCTTGCCGATGCGCAGCTTTCTGGAAAAACTGGGGCACGACGTCTCGGGCTGGAACCAAGGCTCCAACTTCGGCCCCCGCGCGGGCGTGCTGCAAGCCGCCAAGCAACAAGTCATCGACACCTGCCAGGTGACGGGCCACAAAGTGAGTCTGGTCGGCTGGAGCCTGGGCGGCATCTACGCCCGGGAAATCGCCAAGGAACTGCCCGACTATGTGCGTGATGTCATCACACTGGGCACGCCGTTTGCCGGGTCACATGAAAGCACCAACGCCTGGCACTTGTACCAACTCGTGAGCGGGCGCGACATTCACCGCGAGGTGGAACAGTTTGATTTGCCGGGGGCGCCCCCGGTGCCGACCAGTTCCATCTTCTCCCGCACCGATGGCATCGTCGCATGGCCCGCCAGCATCCAGGCACCTTGCAAGATCAATCTGCTGACTGAAAACATTGAAGTGATTGCCAGCCATGTCGGGCTCGGCCTCAACCCCAGCGCGTGGTGGGCCGTGGCTGACCGGTTGGCGCAGGCTGAAGGTCAGTGGCAACCGTTTGCCCACAAGGGTGGCTTGCATGGGCTGATCTTTCCAAACCCAATGCGCTGAGGCTGCGCGCAAAGAAACTCAGGCGCTGTGCGACCACCAGAAGTCGCTTTATTTTTAATAGCTACTCACGCCCGTTGTATGAGGGCTAGAGGCCAAAATGATCTAAAAACTTCAGGAAAGTGACTTTTTGTAGTTGGCAATGCCATCCATGATTTCAGTCTTGGCAGATTCCGGCCCTTCCCAGCCCAATATCTTGACCCACTTGTTCTCCTCCAGGTCCTTGTAGTGCGCGAAAAAGTGCGCAATGGTCTTCAGGCGCACCGGGCTTAAGTCTTCAGGCTTCTTCCAACGGGTGTAGAGCGACAAAATCTTGTCGATCGGCACCGCCAGCACCTTGCCGTCCATGCCGGCCTCGTCTTCCATCTTCAAAATACCAATGGCGCGACAGGTCACCACCACACCAGGAATGAGCGGCACCGGCGTGATCACCAGCACGTCGACCGGGTCGCCATCGCCGCTGATGGTCTGGGGCACATAGCCGTAGTTGGTCGGGTAATGCATGGCCGTGCTCATGAAACGATCCACAAAAATGGCATGGGTTTCATGGTCGACTTCGTACTTAATGGGGTCGGCGTTCATCGGGATTTCAATGATGACATTAAAAGCTTCGGGACAGTCTTTACCGGGGGTAACGTTATCAAGAGACATGGTGGCTTCTTTACAGGTTGAGTTAAATCACAAAAACCTAAGGATTAACCCTGATTTTACTTACGCCCGACTTGCCTCGCCCCAAAACAGGGACTTTTCACGGTACAGTCCGCGCGTTGGCCAATCGTCGACGTCAATCCTTGGTTGATGTTTCGCAGCGAGGAAGCAACGCAGCGGTGGTGCCGATTGCGTTGCACCCCTACTCAGCGAAGCAACACACAGGAGATTTATATGACAGGCAACCCAGCGCTCATTCTGGCGCTTATTTGCGGGCTCATCGCCGTGGGATACGGCTTTTGGGCACGCAGTTGGATTCTTTCCCAGGACGCCGGCAATGCGCGCATGCAAGAGATTGCAGCCGCCATTCAGACCGGTGCTGCCGCCTACCTGGCCCGGCAGTACAAGACCATTGCTGTCGTCGGCGTGGTGCTCACCATCCTGATCGCGATCTTTCTGGACTCCTTGAGCGCGGTCGGCTTTGTGATCGGCGCGGTGCTCTCTGGCGCTTGCGGCTTCATTGGCATGAACGTCTCGGTGCGCGCCAATGTGCGTACCGCGCAGGCCGCCACCAAGGGCATTGGCCCGGCGCTGGACGTGGCTTTTCGCGGCGGCGCCATCACTGGCATGCTGGTGGTGGGACTCGGCCTGTTGGGCGTGACGGGCTTCTACTGGTTTCTGGTCGGCAGCGGCAACCTGACGCCGGACCAAAACCTGGCGCAAATGCTCAACCCGCTGATCGGCTTTGCCTTTGGCTCCTCGTTGATCTCCATCTTTGCCCGTTTGGGCGGTGGCATTTTCACCAAAGGCGCTGACGTTGGCGCCGATCTGGTGGGCAAGGTTGAAGCCGGCATTCCCGAAGATGACCCACGCAACCCCGCGGTGATCGCCGACAACGTCGGTGACAACGTGGGCGACTGTGCCGGCATGGCCGCTGACTTGTTTGAAACCTACGCCGTGACTCTGATTGCCACCATGGTGCTGGGCGCCCTGCTGCTGCCCGCCCTGGGCACCGGCGCGGTCGTTTACCCGCTGGCGCTGGGCGCCGTGTCGATCATCGCCTCCATCATTGGCTGCTTCTTCGTCAAGGCCTCGCCGGGCATGAAGAACGTGATGCCTGCCCTGTACAAGGGTCTGGCAGTCGCCGGTGTATTGTCTTTGGCTGCCTTCTACTTCGTGACGCAATGGCTGATGCCTGACAACGCCATCACCGCCACGGGCAGCCAGATGAAGCTATTTGGCGCCTGCGCTGTGGGCCTGATTCTGACCGCCGCCCTGGTGGTGATCACCGAGTACTACACCGGCACGCAATATGCACCGGTGAAACACATTGCAGAAGCTTCAACCACCGGCCACGGCACCAATATCATTGCCGGTCTGGGCGTTTCCATGCGCTCCACCGCCTGGCCCGTGATGTTTGTCTGCGTTGCGATCTACACCGCGTACGCGCTGGCTGGTCTCTATGGCATTGCGATCGCGGCGACCTCGATGCTCAGCATGGCCGGCATTGTGGTGGCTCTGGACGCCTACGGCCCGATCACCGACAACGCCGGCGGTATTGCCGAAATGTCTGAGATGCCCAAGAGCGTGCGCGACATCACCGACCCGCTCGACGCTGTTGGCAACACCACCAAGGCCGTGACCAAAGGCTACGCCATCGGCTCAGCCGGTCTGGCAGCCCTGGTGCTGTTTGCCGACTACACCCACAAGCTCGATGGCTATGGCAAGGCGATCAGCTTTGACCTGAGCAACCCGATGGTCATCATTGGTCTGTTCATCGGCGGCATGATTCCTTACCTGTTTGGTGCGATGGCCATGGAAGCTGTGGGTCGCGCCGCTGGTGCTGTGGTGGTTGAAGTGCGCCGCCAGTTCCGCGACATCAAGGGCATCATGGAAGGCACTGCCAAACCTGAGTACGACACGGCGGTCGACATGCTCACCACCGCGGCCATCAAAGAAATGATGATCCCGAGTCTGTTGCCGGTGGTGGTGCCGATTCTGGTCGGCCTGATCCTCGGCCCAGCCGCGTTGGGCGGCCTGCTGATGGGCACCATCGTGACCGGTCTGTTTGTCGCTATCTCCATGTGCACTGGCGGCGGCGCCTGGGACAACGCCAAAAAGTACATTGAAGACGGCAACTATGGCGGCAAAGGGTCGGAGGCGCACAAAGCGGCTGTCACCGGTGACACCGTGGGCGACCCCTACAAAGACACGGCCGGCCCGGCCATCAACCCGTTGATCAAAATCATCAACATCGTGGCACTGCTGATCGTGCCGGTGATGATGAAGATTCACGGCGGCTGATACCCGCTGGGAACAAGAAAAAAGCCCGCTAGCGCGGGCTTTTTTTGGTTTGCCTTAAAGTTACCCACTACTGTAGAAAATTTTGGAGCCGAAAGCCAATGACTGACCTTGCTGTACGTCGCCTGCTGATTGACCTTGATTCCCCCGTGGCGCGTCACTGGTTTGGTGGCGATGCGTTCCGCACCGCGCTGTTTAATGCCCTGTCCATGAGTTTCCCAGTTGGGGAACAGTTTTTTATAGACTCGGTGCGCAGCGGGCTCAAGACCCTGCCCGATGAAGAACAGGCCAAGTACCTGCTTGAGGCCCAGGGATTCATCGGTCAGGAAGCCACCCATCGGCGGATTCATGGCCTGTTCAACCTGCAAATCGAAAAGCATGGACTGGTCAACGCCTGGGAGCCACGGGCGCGCGAGCGACTGAAGTTCCTGAAAGACTTCCATCCGCGCCACTGGCTGGCCATCACCGCTGCCACCGAACACTTCACCGCCGTATTTCCCGACTGGATGCTGCGCAACCCGCAGTGGTTCGACGGCACTGAGGAACGCCTGAAAACCCTGTGGCTGTGGCACAGCGCCGAGGAGTCAGAGCATAAATCCACCGCATTTGACCTGTACCGCGCACTCGGCGGCACCGATGCGTCGCGCATCAAGTGGTTCAAACGAATCACCTTCATGTTTTTGTCCGACCTTTTGCGTCAGACCGCGGGCAACCTGCACCGCGATGGCACGCCATGGAAGTGGCGCACCTGGCGCAGTGCTGCCGGATTTCTGTTCGGCCAGCGCGGGATGATCCGACAAAGCTACCAACCTTGGCGCGCCTACAAGCGGCCCGGCTTCCACCCTAGCCAGCTTGCGAGCGATTTGTCCCATCAATGGTTGCAAAGCCACACTGAGGTCTATTTGGTCATGAGGCCCAGATAGCTCGTTGCCGCATGATGGGGCTTTGCACCATTGCTGCCCATGACTCCAAGCGCATGACGCCCGCTATGCCTTGCCTTGCCCCATGATGAATGTCAAGTCGCGACGGCGCTCAAGCGCTAGCATGATCAGACACGATCTGTAAAAGGGGGCGACTTTGAATCAATACAAATTCATCTATGGCACGTGCCTGCTGCTACTTGCGCTGCAGCTGGTCGGCTGCTCCTCCATGCTGCCACGCGCGCGCAGCGAGTCATCACCGTTCAGCAGCTTTGATGAGGCGCGTCAGGCCATTGAGGGCCTGGTGCCGATGCACAGTGATGTCGCGGCCCTGACGCGGCTCGGCATCACGCCGGTACAACAGCCCAATACGGCCATCCTGACGCACGCCGACGTCGTGCGGCGCTTTATCCCAAGCTCACTGCTCAAGCGCGAGGATCTCGATCCGGGGGTACTGGCTTGCCTGGAGGCGCGCGATGCCTGTCGCGGCTGGGAGATCACCGCGGCACGAATCAAAAAAGAACGAACCGGCAATTTTTGGGCCGACTTCACCAATTTTTCACGTCGCTCAGAGACCACCGGCTGGCGCTTCAACGCCTTGATCTTGCTGATTAATGACGTGGTGGTCTACCGCGCTTGGGGCGGACAACCTCGTGTTAGCGACATCGAGGTCCAGACCAACCCCCTAGGGCCCTTGCAGGACGTTGGACCGGCCATGGTCATAGACCGCTAAAAGAAAGCCCAGCGGGTTTGGGCGCATATTTGCGCAAAATAGGCTAAGCTTTGCCTCGAATTAGTCAGCAATATTGAGGCAGGATATGTTTGAATTTCTAAAAAGCAAACCCCGCAAAGACGAAAGCGCAACGCCTGCAACGATCTCGGTCTTGCCCGACAGCAGTAACCAGCACAACGACGTTCGACGCGAACTGATCCGGGTCGTACTGAAAGACACGCTGCGGCTGCACGGTGTGCCCTTCGGCTTGCTCGCCTGCGAGGTCATCATTGTCGCGCGCGCCCCTGGCGAGGAAGAACTGCATATTCAATTGGTGATGATGAAATGGAACGAGCAACTCTTGCGTTATGCATCCGCACTGCAACAGCAGTTACGCCTGGGCCTGGATCGCTTTGACCCGTCGATTGACCATTCCAGATACATCTTTTCGTGGCGCTTGTCGCCCGACTGTGGTTGTCCGTTTCCTTTTATGCCCGATCCCAAGTCGTGGCGTCAAAGCGCCATGCCGCAAGTGGAGCAGGCCCCTGTTTCAGTGCTGGACCGACGCCACACCCGACGCGTACCCAAGACCGTACCGATTGAGCCGTCGCCACCGCTCGCAAGCACTGAGCTGTCCAATTTTGCACCCACCCAGATGACGCCACTGTAGTCAGGCGCGCGCCGAAGCTTGGATGCGCCGCTCAGGTCTTTGCCAGGACCGCCACCTCGGCTTTGGTTGTCCAGTCAATCGGATCCTGCTGCAAGGCCATGTCGATGTCAATACCCAGCGCCAGCGCAACAATATCGGGAAAGTTGTCAATCAAGTCCTGCTCATCGTAGTTGGCTTCCCAGGCGCGCGCGCGCCATGCGGCCAAGTGCAGAACGCCTGCCAGCGGTTCGTAAACATTGTTTTCAAACGGGGCGTGTTGGTGCTCCAGTGCATCAACGATAGGCTGGGGAAACTGCCAGCTGCGGGCAAAACCAGCGCCCACATCGGCATAGCAAAAGCCAAGCAATTTGCGTTCGGCGCCAGCGCGCTTCAAACCGAGGGCCGGCACTTGCTGGTCCAGCAGGACCATGGCATCGGGCATTCCCAGGTACAGCACCAACTCACCGGTGGCGTGAATCAGGCCGGCGGTAAACGCAGCGGGCTGGTTTTGCTGCACCATGCCGCCCAGTGCGCGTGCCAGTTTCGCGGTATTGAGGCTGTAGCGCCAGAACTGGCGCATATCCATGCCCGGGATCGCGCTGAACGCCCCAGCGATTGCGGCGGCCGTGGCAAGCGTCTTGACCTGATTGAGCCCCATGAGGGCCAGCGCTTCAGACACGCTGCTGATCTGGGTTGACAGCTGAAACTGCGCCGAATTGGCCAGTTGCAGCAAGCGCGTGGCCAGCACCGGGTCGGTATTGATGAGCTGGCTGATTTTGACGAGCTCGGGCTCTTCGCGGTCCAACTCGTTGAGCAGCAAGGCGATGACCTTCGGAATGCTGGGCAGCGCCGCCTTGGAAGCGAGCAGTTCGGTGAGTGTCATCAATGAATGCCTCTGGGGTTTAGCTTGCTTAAGACCATAATTATCGACCACGTCGCGGCCGCGAAATCGTGCCAGAATCAACGCTCACTATGTACCAATATCCCCATGAACGACCGTGACCTGCCCCGCATTGTGCCGCTGATTGATTTGCGATTGAGCGCATTGCCAATGCCAGTGACTGACCATTTGCCAGAGTCACGCATCAGCGGCACCGGCCAACTGACGGACACGCTCGGGCGCCCCTTGCGCGATCTGCGCATCAGCGTCACCGACCGCTGCAATTTTCGTTGCAATTACTGCATGCCCAAAGCCATTTTTGACAAAGACTATGCCTACCTGCCGCACCAGGCGTTGTTGTCGTTTGAGGAAATTACCCGGGTTGCGAAAGTCTTTGTGGCGCATGGCGTGCAAAAAATTCGCCTCACCGGAGGCGAGCCGCTGCTGCGCAAAAATGTTGAACTGCTGGTCGAGCAGCTGGCTGCGCTGCGCACACCGCAAGGCCAAGCGCTTGACATCACACTCACGACCAACGGATCACTGCTGGCCCGCAAGGCGCGCGAGCTCAAGGCCGCCGGTCTGCAACGCGTCACCGTCAGCCTCGATGGGCTTGATGACACGGTGTTTCGCAGCATGAACGATGTTGATTTTCCGGTGGCCGACGTGCTGGCCGGAATTGAGGCCGCGCAAGCCGCAGGGCTGGGGCCGATCAAGATCAACATGGTGGTCAAGCGCGGCACCAACGAGCATGAAATTCTCCCGATGGCGCGCCACTTCAGGGGTTCGGGCATCGTGTTGCGCTTTATCGAGTACATGGACGTGGGCGCCACCAACGGCTGGCGCATGAACGAAGTGTTGCCGTCCAGCGAGGTGGTCAAGCTCATCCACGCCGAGCTGCCCCTGGTGCAGCTTGAGCCCAGCAACCCGGGCGAAACCGCGGCGCGCTGGGGTTATGCTGACGCCTGCGGCCAGCACGACAAGGCACTGGGTGAAATCGGCGTCATCAGCAGCGTGACGCAGGCCTTTTGTGGCAGCTGCAACCGCGCCCGTCTGTCCACTGAAGGCAAGCTGTTCCTGTGCCTGTTTGCCTCGAAGGGCTACGACCTGCGCTCGCTTATCCGAGGGGACGCATCCGACGCCGACCTGAGCTCTGCCATTGGCCACATCTGGCAGGGCCGAAGCGACCGCTATTCCGAGTTGCGCAGCGCCCTGGCACCTGACACGGGCTTTGGTGGCCGGCGCGTTGAAATGAGCTACATCGGAGGTTGATTTGATTGCTGCACAAGACATTAGCGGCCTGATTCTGGCGGGCGGGCGGGGCTCGCGCATGGGCGGCGTGGACAAGGGACTTCAAAGCTTCAACGGCATGCCGCTGGCGCTGCACACCTTGATGCGCCTGCAGATGGGCGCCGGCGTCGCTCAGATCATCATCAACGCCAACCGCAATCTGGCGGCTTATGAGTCCTTTGGCGTGCCTGTCTGGCCCGACGGCATGGCCGACTATGCCGGACCGCTGGCAGGGTTCTTGAGCGGTCTTGAGCGCTGTAAAACGCCTTTTCTAATGACCGTGCCCTGCGACACGCCCTTATTCCCCCTCGATTTGGTGCCCCGCCTGGCCGCAGCGCTGCAAGCCGAAGGCGCAGACATTGCCATGGCCGCCGCCCCCGAACCTGGCAAAGACGGCCACGTGCGCCTGCGCGCCCAGCCGGTGTTTTGCTTGCTGCGCATTGAACTGTTGGAGAGTCTGCTCAGCTTCACCCAGGCTGGCGGGCGCAAGATTGACGCTTGGACGGCCTTGCACAAAACAGCGCTGGTGCCATTTGATCTGCCCCATGACGACCCGCGCGCCTTCTTCAACGCCAACACGCTGGCGGACTTGCAGCAACTGGAAAACAGCCCCGCATGAAATCCATAGACAGCATCGCCGCAGAGTTGGTGGGCTACGACGCGCAAGCCTTGAGCGTGGATACCGGTAGCGCCTTTTTGGCGCGTCTGGTGGAGCCCGTGACACAGCAGGAAGAAGTGGGCATTTTCCAGGCGCTGGGGCGCGTGCTGGCGGTAGATGTTATCTCGCCCATCAGCGTGCCGCCGCACGACAATTCAGCCATGGACGGCTTTGCGTTTGATGGCGCCCAGTTGACTGCGCAAGCCCCCTTGACCCTCAAAGTGGTCGGAACAGCGCTGGCTGGCAAGATATGGACGGGCCAGGTGCAGCGCGGTGAATGTGTCAAGATCATGACCGGCGCCGTGATGCCGCAGGGGCTCGACACCGTGGTGCCGCAGGAGTTGGTCAAACAGGGGGCCGACACCGCGTTCATCACCCTGGCGCCCGCCACGGTGCAGCCTGGCGACAACCGCCGGCAACTGGGTGAAGACCTGCTCCAAGGCCAGCCGGCACTTCAAAAAGGAGAGCTACTAACGCCCGCCGCGCTTGGGTTAATGGCCAGTTTGGGCATTGAAACTCTCCAAGTTTGGCGCCGCCTGCGGGTTGCCTATTTTTCCACCGGCGACGAGATTCTGAGCCTGGGTGAAGCGCCGCGCGAAGGTGCCGTCTATGACAGCAACCGTTACACCGTGTTTGGCCTGTTGACGCGACTGGGCTGCAAGGTCATTGACATGGGCGTGGTGCGCGATGAACCAGCGCTCCTGGAAGCCGCCTTTACCCACGCTGCCTCGGTGAGCGACGCCATCATCACCAGCGGTGGCGTGAGCGTGGGCGAGGCCGACTACACCAAAGCCATGATGAAGAAACTCGGCGACGTCGCTTTCTGGAAGATCGCCATGCGCCCGGGTCGACCCATGGCGGTTGGCCGTATTTTTAGAGATAAATCAGCCTCTAGCCCTTATGAAACAAGCGCTAATAGCTATCAAAATGATACTAATTATGCGTTGTCAAGGGCGTCAGAAGCAGCCATATTGTTTGGTCTGCCGGGCAACCCGGTGGCGGTGATGGTGACTTTTCTGGCCTTTGTGCGCCCGGCGCTGCTACGCATGATGGGCAGCACAGCCTCAGCGCCGCCTTTGCTCAAGGCGCGCAGCAGTGAAGCCATTCGCAAGAAGCCAGGGCGCACCGAGTACCAGCGCGGCGTGGTCAGCATCGATGCCGATGGCATGCTGCGCGTCAAGACCACCGGCAACCAGGGCTCGGGCGTGCTCAGTTCCATGGTGCGCGCCAATGGTCTGATCGTGCTGCCCCACAGCCAGGGTGATGTGAGCCTTGGCGATGAAGTCAGTGTGATGTTGTTTGAAGGCGTGATCTGATCAGCTTCAGATCGGGTCTGGCCCTGGCCTGACGGGCAACCCCGCAACCGGCGCAGCATGCGCTGGCGGCCCCAGCGCCGCGTCCTTGCGTGGTCCTGGCGCCTGTTTGCGCGCAAGCAGCGTGTACATGGTCGGCACCACAAACACGGTGAGCAGTGTCCCCAGGCTCATGCCGCCCACAATCACCCAGCCAATTTGCTGGCGGCTCTCGGCGCCAGCGCCTGTTGCAAGGGCCAGCGGCACCGCGCCCAGCACCATGGCGCCGGTGGTCATCATGATCGGGCGCAGGCGCTGCACGGCTGATTGCTGGATGGCGGCCACGGTGTCCATGCCCTGCTCGCGTAACTGGTTGGCAAACTCGACAATCAAAATGCCGTGCTTGGTGATCAGGCCTACCAGCGTGATGAGTCCGATCTGGCTGAACACATTGAGCGTGCCACCCGACCATTTGAGCGCCAGCAGCGCCCCCGCCATGGAGAGCGGTACGCTGAACAAGATCACAAAGGGGTCGACAAAGCTCTCGAACTGGGCCGCCAGCACCAAAAAGATGAACAACAGCGCCAGCGCAAACACCAGCGAGAGCGAGTCCGACGACTTCTTGAATTCGCGGCTGATGCCGTTCAAGTCGGTGGCGTAACCGGGCTTGAGCACTTTCTTGGCGGTGGCGTCCATGAAAGCAAGCGCTTCGCCCACCGAGTAGTCGGTCGACAGGTTGGAGGTGATGGTGGCCGAGCGGCGCTGGCCAAAGTGAATCAGCTCACGCGGCACCACCACTTCACGGATTTTCACCAGGGCCGACAGAGGCACCAACTCGGCGGCCTTGCCGCGCACGAAAATTTTTTCAATGTCGTCGGGGGTGTCGCGCCCGCTTGCGGTGGTTTGCACGATCACGTCGTATTGCTCGCCGCCGCGCTTGTAGCGCGTGACCTTGCGCCCGCCCAGCAGGGTCTCGATGGCGCGCGCTATCACGTCGACGTTGACGCCCATGTCGGCGGCACGCTCGCGGTCCACTTCCAGCTTGATTTCGGGCTTGTTCAGACGCAAATCGGTGTCCACCTGCACAAAGCCAGGGTTTTTGGCCAACTCATCCTGAAACGAGCGCACGGTTTTGGCAAGTTCCTGGTAACTGTCTGATGTGATGATGACGAATTCAATCGGCTGACTGCGAAACCCCTGCCCCAGCGACGGCGGCGTGATGGGCGCCGCGCTCACGCCCGGCACCGCAGCAAATTTGGGTGACATGGTGCGCGCCATCTCCAGCGTGGTGCGGCTGCGTTCCTCCCACGGCTTGGCCCTGAAAAAAACGTTCGCCTGCGACACAGTCGGGTTGCCCACAGTGGCAAAGATGCGGTCAAATTCGGGGTAGTCTTCGGCAATGCGCTCGACGCTGCGCACATAACGGTCGGTGTAAGCCAGCGTGGCGCCGTCGGGCGCATTGACCCGGGCCAACACCACACCACGGTCTTCCAGCGGGGCCAGTTCACGCTTGATGTCGCCCAGCACCCACCATGACACGACGCCGCTGGCCAGCATCACCACCAGCACCAGGTAACGTTTGCCAAGCGACCAAACTAACCAGCGGCTGTACGCGCCGGTAACCCGGTTCAGCAGCGCGTCCATGTGGGTGTCAAACCAGCTGGGTTTGGGGTTGTGCCGGAGCAGCAGTGACGACAACATGGGTGACAAGGTGAGCGCCACAACACCTGAGATGACCACGGCACCCGCCAGCGCCAGGGCAAATTCGGTGAACAGGCGCCCGGTGCGCCCAGGTGAAAACGCCAGCGGCGCGTACACCGCCACCAGCGTCATGGTCATGGCCACAATGGCAAAACCGACCTCGCGCGCACCCTTAATGGCGGCTTGAAACGGCGGCAAACCTTCTTCAATGTGGCGGTAGATGTTCTCCAGCATAACGATGGCGTCGTCCACCACCAGGCCAATGGCCAGCACCAGCGCCAGCAGTGTCAGGGTGTTGATGCTGAAACCGGCCAGCGCCATCATGGCAAAGGTGCCAATCAGCGACACCGGGATGGTGATGAGCGGAATCAGCGAGGCACGCAGCGTGCGCAAAAACACAAAGATCACCAAGGCCACCAGCACGGCGGCTTCCACAATGGTAATGAAGACGGCTTTGATGGACTGGTCAATGAACACCGAGTTGTCGTTGGCCACTTCAATCTGCACACCCGGCGGCAAATCACGGCGCAACTTGTCGAGCAAGGCGCGCACACCCTTGGACAGGTCCAGCGGGTTGGCGGTGCTCTGGCGCACCACGCCCACGCCCACGGCGTCGCGGCCGTTCAAGCGCACAAAGGAGCGCTCATCGACCGGCGCCTCCTGCACCCGGGCCACGTCGCCAATGCGGATGGGCTGGCCGTTGACACTGCGAATCACCACCTGAGCGAATTCCTGCGGGCGCTGCAGGTCGGTGGCGGCGGTTACATCGAATTCGCGTTGCGCGCTCTCAATGCGTCCGGCGGGCACTTCCAGGTTGGCACGGCGCAGCGCGTCTTCCAGGTCTTGCACGGTGAGTTTGTAAGCAGCGAGTTTGTCGGGATCGACCCAAATGCGCATGGAAAATTTGCGCTCGCCATAGATATTGACTTCGGCGGCACCCGGCGCGGTCTGCAACACCGGTTTAACCAGCGTGTTGGCCATCTCGGAGAGTTGCAGGGCGTTGTGCGTGTCTGAACTGAGCGCCAGAAAAATCACCGGAAACGACTCGGCCTCCACCTTGGCAATCACCGGCTCGTCAATGCCTTGCGGCAGGCGCTGGCGCACCCGGGTGACCTTGTCGCGCACATCGGCGGCTGCGGCATCGGCATCGCGGCTCAGGGCAAAGCGCACGCTGATCTGGCTGCGTTCCTGCCGGCTGGCGGAGGTGATCACATCCACCCCTTCAATGCCCGAGAGCGAGTCTTCCAGTACCTTGCTGACCTGGGCCTCCATGACCTCACTGGACGCACCGGCAAAGGTGGTGGTGACCGACACCACGGGTTCGTCAATCTTGGGGTACTCGCGCACCGTCAGGCTGTTGAATGAGACCGCGCCAATCAGCACAATCAGCAGCGACAGCACGGTGGCAAAGACCGGGCGCCGGATGGAGGTTTCAGCCAGTTGCATGGTGGGCTCCTGTTGCGGTCAAAGGCTGGCCGCTGGCACTGGGGCAGACGCCGCTGGCGCGGGCCGATCCAGCGTCACGATGCGCACCGGGGTGCCGTCGCGCTGCAAGCGCTGCTGGCCAGCCACGACCACGCGCTGACCTTCTGCCAACCCCTCGGTGATTTCGACCTGGCCGGCCCGGCGCACGCCCAGCCTCACCTCTTGCCGCTGCGAGACCCACTGGGTATCGGGTGGCGGCTTGGCCGTGGCGGGCGGCAGGTTTGAGGGCGCCACCACCTTAATCACAAACTGGCGCTCGCCCTGTGGCACGATGGCTTCTTCCGGCACCACCAAGGCATTGGCATTGACAGAAAAAAGCACCGTCACACGGGCAAACATGCCCGGGCGTTTGTCACTCAGCGTATTGGGCAACACGGCGCGCACACCGACCGAGCGGCCATTGGCGTCCAGCAGCGGGTCAATGGCCTCGACTCGGGCTTCAAAAGTGCGCCCTGGCAAGGCGTCCAGCGTGAGCGCAACGGCTTGCTGCGGCTTTAGCTTGCCCTGGTAGCGCTCGGGCAAGCGAAAGTCGACATACAGGCTGCTGATGTCCTCCAGATTGACCAGGTCCGCGCCATCCTTCACATAGTCCCCCAGACTCACGTTGCGAATACCCACGGTGCCATTGAACGGGGCCACGATCGCCATGCGCGACAGGCGCGCATTGGCCAGCGCCAACTGCGCCTGAACCACCTGCACATTGGCGGCACTTTCATCGAGCACCCGCTGCGCCACGAAGTTTTCTGCCACCAGTTCCTGGTTGCGTTTGAGCGTCGCCTGCGCGATCGAGACCTGCGCCTGCGCCTGGCGCACCTCGGCCCGCTGCAGCGTGTCGTCGAGCTGCACCAGCAACTGGCCTTTGCGCACGCGCGCGCCATCGCGAAAACCCAGAGCCTTGACACGCCCGGCCACTTCCGGGCGCAGCATGACACTTTGGCGCGAGCGCAAAGTCCCCACGGACTGGGCATCGTCCTGCAGCGAGACGCGCTCGACCTGGGCGACCTCCACCCCCGCAACGCGGGGTATGGCACCGGCAGACGCGGCTTTGCCGGAGGCACCGCGCACGCTCGGCGCCTGCGTGACTTGCTGGGCGCTTTTCGGCTGGGACTGGTACCACCAGGCAGCGCCCGACGCGCCGGCGATGCCGACGACGGCAATCAGGGGATAAATCAATTTATTTGTCATGAGCGCAGGGCTATTTATTTGTACAAAATCCGACGGCAGCTCAGCGCTGGCGCAGCGCCTGCTCCACGCCGCGGTTGGCAAGCATGTCGGCGTGCTCATTGCCGGGGTCGCCGTTGTGCCCCCTGACCCAGCGCCAGTCGATCTTGTGACCCGCGGTATTGACCAGCGCGTCGAGCCGCTGCCAAAGGTCCACATTCTTCACCGGCTGCTTGGCGGCTGTCTTCCAGCCGTGCGCCTTCCAACCAGCCAGCCACTCGGTCATGCCTTTGAGCACATATTGGCTGTCCACATGCAGCGTCACATGGCACGGACGCTTCAAGGCCGTCAGGGCTTCAATCACCGCTGTCATCTCCATGCGGTTGTTGGTAGTGCCGAGTTCACCCCCAAACAACTCCTTTTGCGAATCCACCGACTTGAGCAGTGCGCCCCAGCCGCCCGGCCCCGGATTGCCCTTGCAGGCGCCATCGGTGTAAATTTCTATGGTGTTCAAAGCTGCTTCCTCATAAACGTGTCACCTTTTTATCATTTGGGGCGTTAGCCCTCGTCATTGTTGAACTGTTTGCTACAGAAACAGGTGCATTTGCCAAAGCACGGTTGGCCTTCCAGGTCGGGCTCAGCAGCGTCATGCCGCGCACCCGCTTGACCGCGACCAAAAAATACGCGCCGCCCAGGATCGGCCACCAACGCGCACCCGCCCGCTCCATCCACTCAAACCGTTGCGACCACTTTTCACTGGAAAACGCGGGTCGGTAACAGCCGAAATGTCCGACTTCGACTTCAAAACCCAGCAAGCACAGCCAGTCGCGCAAGCGCCAATAGCCGATGAATTCTCCCGCCTCCGGTAAAAACAAGTTCTGCCCGCCCGCTCGATGACGTGCGTGCGCATGGCGCTGGCGCAAACCCCAAAGCGAAGTCGGGTTCAGGCCACAAATAACAACCCGCCCTTCGGGCACCAGCACCCTCTCAACTTCACGCAATGTGGTGTGCGGGTCGCGTGCCAGTTCCAGAGAATGCGGCAACACCACCAGGTCCAGGCTGTTGGCCGGGAACGGCAGCGCCGAAAAATCAGTCACGAAAACCGCACCCGGCGTAAGGGTTTGGCTGGCCAGCCAGCGGTGCGGCATGCGGTTGGCGGCCAAGGCATCAAGCTCGGGCAAACCCAGCTGCAGCGCATGAAATCCAAAAATATCAGCCACCGCCAGATCCAGCTGGGCTCGCTCCCAGGCCAGCAGATAGCGCCCCGCGGGCGACTCAAGCCAATCATGCAAACCTATAATTTGATCACTCATGCAGCTAATTCCACTACCCGCTTTTACTGACAACTACATCTGGATGGTGCATGACGAACGCCGTGCGCTGGTGGTTGACCCCGGTGATGCACAAGCTGTGCAGGAGGTCCTGCAACGACTGGGTCTGCAGTTGGACGTCATTTTAGTCACGCACCACCACGGCGACCACACTGGTGGCGTGGCGGACTTGCGCGCAGCAACCGGCGCCCAGGTTTTTGGCCCGGCCCGCGAAGCCATGCCGGAGCCGCTAACCCGGATCAAAGGCGGCGACAAGCTCAAGGCGCTGGGTTTGATCTTCCAGGTGATCGACGTGCCCGGCCATACTGCGGGCCACATCGCCTATTTTTGTGCGGACATGGAAACTGCGCCACTGCTGTTTTGTGGCGACACGCTCTTCAGCGCTGGATGTGGTCGTCTGTTTGAAGGCAGCCCAGCCCAAATGCTGGCCTCGCTGGACACCTTGGCAGCCTTGCCCGGTGCAACGCGCGTATGCTGTGCCCATGAGTACACCTTGAGCAACCTGAAATTTGCTTGCGCTGTGGAGCCCCACAACCAGGCGCTGGCCGACTACCTGGTGAGCGCCACCTCACTGCGTTTGCAGCAACAACCCACCCTGCCTTCAAGCATCTCGCTGGAGCAGCAGATCAACCCTTTTTTGCGTACGCGCCAGGCCACTGTCATCCAGGCAGTCCAGGCAGTCGACGCATCAGCCCGCGATGAGGTGAGCATCTTTGCCGCCCTTCGCCAATGGAAGAACCAGTATTGATGAAACTTTATAAACTTGCCTGCCTGGGCGCCTTGTTGTGGCTAACCGGCTGCGCCAGCGTCACCACCGGCCCGGATGCCATTCACGGGCCAGCGGCGGCCGACGCCACCTCCGGTCACCGGGCCACCGATAGGGCCTACAGCCCGCTGATTCCCAGTGGCAAGCTGCAGCCCATCACAGCTGCACAGGCAGCCTCCCGCGCCGTCACCGAACTGGCGCCGCCCGCCGACATCTGGGAGCGAATCCGGCGCGGCTACGGCATGCCCAACCTCGAGAGTGATCTGGTGCTTGACCGCGAGCAGTGGTACAGCAGACGGCCCGACTACATGTTGCGCATGACGGAGCGCTCGAATAAATACCTTTTCCACATTGTGGAGGAACTGGAGCGGCGCAACATGCCCTCCGAACTGGCGCTGCTGCCATTTATCGAAAGTGCATTCAACCCACAGGCGGTCTCCAGCGCCAAAGCCGCCGGTATTTGGCAATTCATGCCCGCGACCGGCAAAGACTTCGATTTGAAGCAAAACGCCTTTCGCGATGACCGGCGCGACGTGCTGGCGTCCACCCGGGCAGCGCTGGACTACCTGCAAAGGCTCTATGGCATGTTTGGCGACTGGAACCTGGCGCTGGCCGCCTATAACTGGGGGGAGGGCAGTGTCGGGCGCGCCATTGCCAAAAACAAACGGGCCGGGCTGGGCCTGGCGTACACCGACCTCACCATGCCGGCAGAAACCCGTCTTTACGTGCCCAAGCTGCAGGCCGTCAAAAACATCGTAAGCAACCCGCAGGCCTTCAACACACGCCTGCCCTTGATTGGCAACCACCCGTACTTCCAAACCGTGGACATCAAGCACGATATCGACGTGGCGCTGGTGGCCAAGCTGGCCGACGTGACGGTAGACAATTTCAAGGCACTGAACCCCTCGGGCGGCAGTCAACCCGTCATCCTGGCCGCTGGAACACCGCAAATACTGCTGCCCTGGGACAACGCCATCATCTTTCAGAGCAACCTGAAAGACTTTAACGGTGGCCGCCTGGCCAGTTGGACGGTCTGGCGCGCACCCAGCACCATGAACCCGGCCGAGGCGGCCAAACGGGTCGGCATGACCGAGGCCGATATGCGCAGCATCAACAAGATTCCACCCCGGGTGGTGATCAGGGCTGGCTCGAGCCTTCTGGTGCCGCGGCCGACCCAACTGGACGCCGATGTCGCCGTGCATGTGGCCGACAACGGCCAACTGTCCCTGGCGCCCGATGTCATCTTGAAACGCACCTTGATCAAAGCGGGGAAAAAAGATTCTGTCGCCAAAGTGGCCAGCCGCTACCGTGTCAGCGCCGCCAGCGTCGCCGAGTGGAACAATGTCAGCGCGGCAGCGGTTTTCAAGACCGGACAGAAGGTGGTGATGTTTCTGCCGGTGCGGGCCAAGTCTCTGGTTCAACGCAAGACAGCCAGCAAGAATCAATCAGCCAGCAAAAAATCGCGCAGCAAGGTGGGCAAGCCAACCCGGCTTGCCAAACAGCCTTGAGCATCTTTTCTCCGAGCGCACGCCGGTCAGATGAATGGTTGGGCTTCAGGCGTTGAAGCGTTGCTTGGCCCTGACGGCAAACACATTGATGTAGGTCTTGGCCAAGTCGATGCTGCCCAACTTGAACGTAGGGTCCAAACGGGCCTGCGCGCGGGCCGCCGTCTGCGGCCCCTCTTCAGGGATCACACCGTCGGGTGAAATGGCCTCGCGCACCTTGTTGAAAGCGGCCAGGTAGACCGCTCGATCCCGCAGCAAATAAGCTTCTGGAACGACTTTAATAATGTCGCTCGGTCCGG
Source organism: Rhodoferax sp. (assembly GCA_013791765.1). Taxonomy (GTDB): domain Bacteria; phylum Pseudomonadota; class Gammaproteobacteria; order Burkholderiales; family Burkholderiaceae_C; genus Rhodoferax. The sequence goes on along the minus strand of VMTC01000112.1, from coordinate 32,319 downwards.
CCGTTTGCAGCCACTTCAGGCTGTGCACGATGGCATTGGTCAGCGCTTGGACAGTAATGGGGTTGTTTTTTACAAAATCCAGCGGCGCGTACAAACAACCCGCGGGCATGACACCGCCAAAGACCTCGGCCGAGCCTTTGAGCGTGCGGGTATCCGCGATGATGCGAATCTCGCCTCGTTGCTCCAACACGGTCATCACCGGGTCCACTGTACTCAAGGCATCAATCTGCCCGCTGCGAAAAGCGCTCAAGGCGCCCCCTGCCGTGCCCACGCCAATGTAGTTCACATCATCGGCCTTCAGCCCGGCACGTGACAAAATCAGCTGCGCCATCCGATGAGTTGACGAGTCAAGCGCCGAGACGCCGATTCTTTTTCTCTTGAGATCGGCGATGGTTTTGTAATGAGGCATGGACTTGACAGAGATACCAAGGGCAATGGCGGGCGCGCGGCCCTGCAATACAAAAGCTTGAAAATTCTGCCCGCGGGCCTGCAGGGTGATGGTGTTCTCATAGGCACCCGAAACAACATCGGCGGAGCCGCCTTCAACCGTTGCCAATGCCTGCGAACCGCCTGCAAAGTCACTGATATCAACATCCAAACCTTCCGCCTTGAAATACCCAAGCTGCTCGGCAATCGTCAAGGGCAGGTTGTAGAACGCTGCCTTGCCGCCCACAGCAATGGCTATCTTCGTCTTTTCTGGGTGTGGCTGCGCCCACAGCGCGGGCGCAGCCACCGACGCGGCCGCCCACGCCGCGACTGCGGCCAAGGTTCGACGGCGACACGGGATATTGTTCATGGTCAATTCTCTTGGGCTCTTGCCATTTCTTGGGGCTTGAGCATAGCCAGCGGCACTGACTTGCGCATCGGGAACATCCCGCAGGGGTTTTTACCTAGTAGTCCGTTTCACCAAAACCGATACATGAAATCTCGTCTTTTTCCGCCATGCGTCGTTGCTCGTCGTTGCCATAGCTACGGCTATGACGCCTCCTCTCGCCTAGCCTGGCGAAAAAATCCGTCAATTTCATTTTGTATCTCTTTTGATGAAACGAACTACTAGCGCCGATCCAGCAGGGCGTGGGCAATGGTGCCCAAGTCGACATACTCCAATTCGCTACCTACGGGCACACCACGTGCCAAGCGTGTCAGGCGCAAGCCGCGGCTTTTCAGGCCCTCGCTTATCACATGCGCAGTGGCCTCGCCTTCAGCGGTGAAGTTGGTGGCCAGAATCACCTCTTGCACGATGCCGTCACAAGCCCGGTCAAACAAAACCTTCAGGCCAATGTCTTTGGGGCCGATTCCGTCCAGCGGGCTGAGTTTGCCCATCAGCACAAAGTACAGCCCTTGATAGGCGCCAGTGCGCTCCAGTGCCGACTGATCTGCCGGCGTTTCCACCACACACAATTTGGAGGCATCGCGCCGCGGGTCCAGACAGGTGGCGCAAATATCGGCCTGCGTGAAGGTGTGGCAGCGCTCACAGTGGCGCGTGTTGTCGGCGGCAACCTGCAGGGCTCGGGACAACGCCAGCGCACCGGGCCGATCATGCTGCAGCAGGTGAAACGCCATGCGCGAGGCCGACTTCACGCCCACGCCGGGCAGGCGCCGCAGCGCCTGGATCAGGACGTCGAGGGAATTTGCGTTGGACATGTCTATCAAAAATCGTAGAGGGCGTAGCGAGCGAGCGTCAGGCTAGGCGCGGGTGGCGGGGAACCGGAATGGACTACCCGTCCATGAGGATTGCCCGACGGGCCCCGCAACGACGCCTCACGCTTGCTCGGTAGCCAACCTCAAAAGGGGAACTTCATGCCACCGGGCAGGCCTGGCATCCCGGCGGTGATCTTGCCCATCTTGTCGCTTGACGTTTCTTCGGCCTTGCGTACGGCCGCGTTAAAAGCTGCCGCCACCAGGTCTTCGAGCATGTCTTTGTCCTCGGCCAGCAAGCTGGGGTCGATGGTGACACGGCGCACGTCATGCTTGCAGGTCATCAGAACCTTGACCAGACCGGCGCCGGATTCTCCGGTGACTTCAACGTTGCCCAGTTCGTCCTGGGCTTTCTTCATGTTGTCCTGCATCGCCTGGGCCTGCTTCATGAGGCCGGCGAGTTGTCCTTTGTTGAACATGGGGAGTCCTTGGTTGAGATTGAGATACTGATAGGAAAAAAGAAAAGCAATAGGACCTGTGAGCGAACTGCGCCAACGGGCCCAATCATTTGAACATCAGCCCGGGCTAATGCTGCCTGGCACAATTTTCGCGCCAAAATCGCGCATTAAGGTCTGCACGAACGGATCATCAAAAATGATTTTTTCTGCCGCCAGTTGCCGCTCGGCCACCAGCGCGGCGTTGCGCCGGGCCGGGCTGTCGGTCACGCGCCCAATTTCGACCACCAGGCGCACCGCATGACCCGCAGACTGCAATGCGGTCGCCAGGCGGTCTCGACTGCCCGGCTGGTTCAGCGACTCGCGCTCGACCCGCAACAGCCACTGGTCGGTGTCGCGTGCGATCAACTGCGACTGCAAAGCCAGTTCCCGCACCATGGCAGTGATCACATCCTGGGCGATGAGCTGGCTTACCGTGGTGTGCCAGAACGCCCCTTCTTCGGTTGGCACCAGCACCGGCGCCGCTGTTTGACCAGCGACCGCCTCGGTGCGGGAATCGGCCTGTACGCGCACCGGAATTGCTATTACTTCTACAGCTTCTTGTGCATATTGCACGGAGGCTGGAGCCTTCTTTTCTTCAGATGCGAGGGAATTTCCCGGCGCTGGCGGGAGTTGCACCACATGCAGGTGCTGGCCTGGCGGGGGCGACTGCGAGGTCGTTGACGGTGCTGCCTGCTCGGTCGTGAGGCCAAACTCTGATGCAGCCTTTGTTTGTCTATCGGTCTTCAGCTCTGAAAAAGATACTATTTTTATAGCAGACTGTTCATATTCGACGTGGGCTGCAGCCTGTTTATCTTCAAGAAATGACCCATTCGGTGGCGCCGGCCCAGGTACCTGTGCTGCGGCTGGCTGCGCACGCAACGCGACAGTCGCCGACCCCATCCGCGCGTCATTTACAGTTTTTTTTTCAGCCACAGGCGCATTGCCAGCGCCAGGTTTGAAAGCCAGCAGTCGCAGCAACACCATGGTCAATGCGGCGTACTCGTCCGGCGCCAGGCCCAGCTCCGCGCGCCCATGCAGGCAGATGCTGTAGAGCAACTGCGTCTCGTCGGCCGGCATCAAAGCTGCCAAACGCGCCACATCCAACGCCTGCGGGTCGGATTCATCCGCATCAAAGGCGCTGGGCACAAGCTGCAAAACAGCCATGCGCTGCAGCACCATGCTCATTTCTTCCAGCGTGGCAGCCGCACTCAGGCCATTCAGGCGCAAAGCTTCAGACGTCTCAACCACAGTCTTGCCATCGCACCGGGCCAAGGCCTCGAGCAGGCGAAAGACATAGGAACGGTCGACGCTGCCCAGCATCTGGCGCACCGTCGCCTCTTCAATCTGCCCAGCACCAAACGAAATCGCCTGATCCGCCAGACTCAAGGCGTCGCGCATCGAGCCGTGCGCCGCGCGCGCCAGCAGTTTGAGCGACGGCACATCGGCCGCCACGTTTTCAGCCTGCAAGACCGTCTGTAGATGCTCACGAATGGTCTCGGGCGCAATCGGGCGCAGGTTGAACTGCAAACAGCGAGACAGCACCGTAACCGGCACCTTCTGCGGATCGGTGGTGGCTAACACAAATTTGAGGTACTCTGGCGGCTCTTCCAGCGTCTTTAACATCGCGTTGAAGGCGTGGCCCGTGAGCATGTGGACCTCGTCGATCATGAAGACCTTGAAGCGCCCTTGCACCGGTTTGTAGACCGCCTGCTCCAAGAGCGCCTGCACCTCGTCAACGCCGCGGTTGGAGGCTGCGTCAAGCTCGGTGTAGTCAACGAAGCGGCCTGCATTAATGTCGCTGCACGCCTGGCACACCCCACAGGGCGTGGCGGTGATGCCGCCCTGCCCGTCCACACCCTGGCAATTAAGCGACTTGGCCAGAATGCGCGACACCGTGGTCTTACCGACGCCGCGCGTGCCGGTGAACAAATAAGCGTGATGCAGCCGCTGCGTGGTAAGCGCGTTGGTGAGCGCCTGCACCACGTGGTCCTGCCCCACCATTTCAGTGAAGTTGCGGGGGCGGTACTTGCGGGCGAGCACGAGGTAGGACATGGGGCTTGATTCTAAGGTGCGACCAGTGCCAGCCAAGAAAACCGAAGCAGCCACTCTGCCATATAATTTCTCTTGACGGGCCTTCCCGCATGGTGAAGCGGCCAACCGGGTCAGATGGGGAACCAAGCAGCCCTAACTGTGAAGCCAGTGCCGGGGTCAAGGCTCGTCAACCTCATTCCAAAGTACAACCCTGGAGAATTCTGCTCTTGAATTTGAAAGCCGTTGTCCTTTACATATTGGCAAGCCTACTGTGCCTGGCTAGCGCCGCGCTGAACGCATCGCCGATCGCACCAGACTCCAGTTTTCCAGTCTTTGAGGTGTCGGCGCAGACACCCGGGCGAATCGACGTTGAATCCCACATGGGCCTGCTGGTCGACAGCACCAGAGCGTTGGCGCCAGATCAGGTCATGGCACCGGCAAAAGTGTGGCAGACCATCACCCGTCGATCGCCCAATTTTGGATTCACCAACGACGCTTACTGGTTTCGCTTCCAGATCGACAACCTCGGTCAGCAAGACGCCGCCCGCTTCATTGAATTGCCGATACCGTTCATTGACGATGTGCAGTTGTACCACTACACGGCTGGCCAACTCAAAACCAGCTACCGCTTGGGCGATGAAATGCCCTTTGCACAGCGCGTTGTTCGACACCAGAATTTTGTCATGCCCCTGAATCTGGCGCCTGGGGCCAATTTGATCTACATCCGTCTGGCCTCATCTGGCACGATCGAGGCGCCTTTTCGAATCTGGGATCCAACCCGTTTTTACGAAGCGAACGATGATGACAAATTGTTGCAGGGTCTTGTGATTGGCATCTTGTTAATCATGATCTTCTACAACCTGTTCGTCTACTTTTCAACCCGTGACGTCAACTACCTCTATTACATTGGATTTGTGGCGAGCTACCTATTCTTTCACGTAAGCTTGAACGGCTACGCCTTTGCCTATGTCTGGCCGGCCGCAGTACGCTGGAACAGCATTGCCATCTCAACCTTCGTGGCCAGTTCAGAGTTGTTCGCCAGTCTGTTTGCCGGGAGCTTTCTTCGGCTGAGCGCGTTTTCCAGGCCAGCGCATTACCTGACGCGGGCGCTGGTCATCGCAAGCGCCTTGCTGGTTGCGCTGACTTTTGTTTTACCTTACAGCTGGACAGTGCGTGTAGGCGCCGCGTTCACCATTCCCATTTGCCTGACGGCATTGGCGCTGGGTTACTGGCGCTGGTGGCGCGGCGCCAAATTTGCGCGCTATTACTGCATCGCCTGGACCACCGTGCTGATTAGCCTAAGCGTTCTGAATGCCGGCAAATTTGGCTTGGTCCCGTCCAACATCTGGACCGAAAATGCCTCCCAGATTGGCATTGTCCTGCTGGTTCTGTTTCTGTCGTTCACACTGACTGACCGGATCAACCATGATCGTACGCTCAGGATCAATGCGCAGGCGGTGGCACTTGGCCATGAGCGCTGGGCACGCTCCGCGCAGGAGGCGCTGCTCAAGACAAAAGAAGAGGCAAACCGCGAGCTGGAACAACGGGTCACGGCACGCACCAATGACCTGAACCTCACGCTGGATCAACTCCAGCTGGCCAACGATCAGTTGCAACGCTTGTCCAGCGTGGACGGGCTCACCCAAATCAGCAACCGCGCGTTCTTTGACAGCGCCCTGGCCGCGGAACATCGCAGAGCGGACCGAGCCAAAAGTTCGCTTTCGGTAGTCATGATTGATCTTGATCACTTCAAGCTGGTTAACGACACTTACGGCCACCTGGGCGGTGATGCTTGCCTGCGCGCCTTGGCCGGGCTGATGCGGCCTCGAATTCAACGTGTCGGTGATGTCCTGGCCCGTTATGGTGGTGAAGAATTTGTCATGCTGCTCATTGACAGCAGCATGAAGGATTCAATGGCACTGGCCGAGGGATTCCGCGCAGACATTGAAAAACTTGCTATCCCATTTGAAGGGCGCACGATTCGTGTTACCGCCAGCTTTGGCGTGGCCAGTGGCATACCCAACCAATACCTGAGCCCACAAGCGCTATTGGCCCAGGCGGACAAAGCGCTCTATCAGGCCAAGCATGACGGCCGCAACTGCGTCCGCTCCTGGCCCACGGCAAATCGGGAAAGCTGAAGCACCAGTCGTTTACGACCTGTTTCGTTGAAATGAAAGGCCGATGCACTGGCGTCAATGGGTTAGAAGTATTCAAATCGCACAGTCTGCTAAGAGCAATGAATTGCAGCCAAAAAAGTACCCTATAATTCTCGCTGTCTCAACGTTCATTGCTAGGCGATGACTGTTGCCAGCATCGAAAAAAGAAGCTGTTGATCAAAAGATATTCCTCGATAGCTCAGTTGGTAGAGCGCCGGACTGTTAATCCGTAGGTCCCTGGTTCGAGCCCAGGTCGAGGAGCCAAAATTCAAAAACGAATCAAGCACTTAAGTTTTTGCCTTAAGTGCTTTTTTCTTGTCCGCGTTGACTCATTGCAAACCACTGAGCCCTGCATTGCTTCGGTCGGGTGGATGCGGAGGTCGGCCATCGTAGACGTCTTCCTGTGAGTCAAGAAATCCATGCCAATACTAAAATCGACCTCTCTGGTTGCCATTGCTGCCGTACTTGCGCTAACTGCCTGTGGCGAAGCGCCCGACAAGCACCCCGATCAACTTGTCACCAAGCGCAGGGCAATTTTTAAGGAATTCACGCGCACGTTGGAACCCATGGGCATGGTTGCCCGTGATCGCAAGGACTACGACCCGCGTGAATTCCACATTAGCGCGTTGGCTCTGCAAAAACTGGCGATGCAGCCCTGGGGTTATTTCACATCGGACAGCAATTACCCGCCGACACGTGCCAAACCCGCGGTCTGGATGCAGTCCAGCGAATTCAAATACGCGCAGGAAAATTATCAGGCTGCGGTGAGCCAACTCGTCAAGGCGGCGGAGGATGGCAATCTAGACATTGTCAAAACGGCTGTCAATGATGTCCAACACAGTTGCAAAACATGCCACAACCAATTTCGCAAGGATTGATGAGGGCATATTCAAGCTACATTGCCTGATACTCACGCACTGCGACTTGTGCTACTAGGAAAAGGAACCTGAAATGATGCAATATGGATACAACGGGCTCATCGGCGTACTGGTGCTTGCCGGGGACATTTGGGCCATTCTCAACATTTTTCAAAGCTCGGCATCCAACGAAAAAAAATTGATCTGGATAATCGTCGTCGTGTTGCTGCCTGTTCTGGGTCTGCTGCTCTGGTACTTCCTTGGGCCGCGCAGCGGTAAGTCGGGCTAGAAGGACGGCAGAAACATGAAAAAGGGCAGGGCTCATAACAAACCCCAGCCCTTTGATTTGCTTCCTCAAGTATGGGAAGCATAGTGACGGAAAACCGCCATTTAGGTGTGAGCGTAAGTAGGGTCCATGGTCATGTATGAGGCTCCTTCACCGAGGGTACAGACTCGGTCGCAAGCAAATTCTGCTCCAGCTTTTTGGGGTAGTCAATAGCTAGCTTAACTTTCTCAGTTAGACTAAAGTGAAGGAAGGCACACTATGGCAACCAGATTTGGCAAAGACCCAAACATCAAAAAAAGCAACAGCGCAGAGTTGGAGAGACTCAACCTGGAGCGAAAGCAAAAGTTGGCCGCAGCAGCGGTCAAGTTCAATCAAAGGAAAGTGGACCAGGCTCCAAAAGACTTGGATCGTCCTGCGTCATCGCGGAATTCTGACTGACTGACTTCACTCAACTGCGCGTTTCGACGGCCAATAACCAAATTCGGTCCGGCTTGGTTTTGGCTGCTTTCGCTAGCTTGATCAAAATTTCTCGCAAGCCTATGTTGGTGCTGGGCTCTTCAAACCATCTAATGCACCAATGCATGCATGGGTTGTCGGCAACGTGGATGCCTCGACCTAGGCCCATCCCCCCCTAAACTGAAACACATGCAATTACCGAAAGACAAAATGTTTGATAAAAGCGGCCAGTGGATACGCCTTGAAACTTTTGAGGACTTTGACAACGCTCTGTCAGAGCTAATTGATCTCTGGTCCAGTACCGCAAACACGGCAACAAAGGCCATCAAAGAATCAGCACTCGCGCACTTCAAAGAAGACCTGGAAGCAGCTGCACTGCAATGGATCGACAACAGAGCAAAGTCCAAGAAATTTGCCGCCATAGGCAAAGAATTGGCCGAGTTTGAAGAAGTACTTGAGGAAGACTCAAACATAGCCGCACCAGCCGCCAGCACCGCCCCCGCTGCGCCCGCCAAGCCCAAAACGAAAGTCTGAGCCCCCCCGCCAGCCCCAGACAGCGCGTTTGGCACGCGTGCGTTGCTGCCTTGGGCACCGCGTTCAACCGGCGCGACCGAGCACTGTCGCAACGGCGTCTGGCTTGAGTCAGGCATAGTCTCATGATTGACGTAAAAATGAACACGGATGCGGGTGTTTTTCGCCGATCTACAACTTTGCCCGAGCGTTCAATCATGGCCTGAACGTCAAAATTGAAATGGATGTTGGAATATGTTGAATCACCAGCCAGGCTCGCTTTCATGCACTTGGGCGACCTGCCCAGCACGGCGGTGACCATGATGGATGCAACCCGCCGCGTGTTGCCCACCAGCGCTTACGAATTGCTTGACAACGGCTGCTACCGTGCCAGCCTGCTCACGCGCGGTCCCTGGCACCCCGAGCACCAGCACGCCGGTCCACCGATCGCGCTGGTGTGCCGCGCCATTGAGCGTGTCGCGGCAGGCCATGGATTGACTCACATCTCGCGTCTGACTGCCAATTTGCTGCGCCCCGTGCCCATTGGCGAGCTCGATATCGAGCTCGCCACCGACTATGCCGGACGCAACGCTGGTCATTTTTCAGCACGATTAATGGCTGGCGGCAAGGAAGTCGCGCGCTTCACGGCGCTGGCCCAACGCGAAAGCGAGGTGGGCCTCCCTGAAGGCCTGCCGGGGCACCCATTGCCGCTGGCACCCAAAGTGCCGGACGAGTCGCCATTGGACGTCTTCCCCTTCGCGTCTGAGCATGTGGGCTACGCTGATTTGGTCGAAACCCGGGTGGCGCAGGGCCGCTTGTTCCACGGCCCTTGTGCGGTCTGGTTCCGCTTGCGTCATCCGCTGCTGGCCAACGAGTTGCCCAGCGTCTACCAGCGCGTCGCCGTTGCGGCTGACTCGGGCAATGGCATCAGCGCGATTCTTGACTTAAAAAATTACAGCTTTGTCAACTCGGATCTGACGATCAATTTGTTGCGGCGACCGCAAGGTCAATGGATCTGCCTGGATGCGCGGACCTACCTCGGCCCGGACGGCGGCGGTCTGGCGGAGTCGGCGCTCTACGACAGTCACGGCTTCATTGGCCGGGCTACGCAAAGCCTCTCGGTCAGTCGGCGCGGCTGATGCAGTTCATGGCTTTTTCACGCCAGCGGGCTTTGGACCGATGACGCAGCAGTTGGTCCGTCAACCCGCAGGCCATTGCCGATCAGTTTCAGCGTCAATTCAAGAGCTTGTTGCGCACAGCGAAAACCCTGATCACCCACGCTGAGCCGCTGGCAAAATACAGGGGCATCGGCTTCGTCGGTGGCACGGTGTTTGGTATTTACGAGGTATTTGACATGGCTGGCCCAACAACTCAATTTTGGCAGGAGCGTTTTGAAAAAAGAGAAACCGGCTGGGACCGTGGCAACACCAGCCCTCAACTGCTGGCCTGGCTGGACAGCAGTGAGCTGCAGCCGTGTCGGATCGCGGTGCCTGGCTGCGGCGGTGGATGGGAAGTGGCGGAGCTTGCGCAGCGCGGCTTTGAGGTCACCGGGCTGGACTACACCGCGGCGGCGACTGAGCGAACCCATGCGCTTTGTGCTGCCCGGGGCCTGAAGGCCGATGTCGTTCAGGCAGACGTGCTGAGCTACCAGCCCGAGAGGAAATTTGCCGCCATTTACGAGCAAACCTGCTTGTGTGCCATTCATCCCGAACACTGGTTCGACTATGCGCGGCAACTGCACCAATGGCTGGAGCCGCAGGGCAGTCTTTGGATACTGTTCATGCAGATGATTCGCCCGGGCGCCACTGAGGAGGGCCAGATTCAGGGGCCGCCCTACCACTGCGACATCAATGCCATGCGCGCGCTGTTCCCGCAAAAGGAATGGGATTGGCCAAAGCCGCCATACACCAAGGTCTTGCACCCTAATCTCTCGCATGAATTGGCCGTGCGGCTGATACGTCGATGACCGCGCGCCCGGCTTCCTGATAATTTGGTTGTTGTACGGCGGCCGCTAACCTGACAATGGCTGACCTTGGTGCTATCATTTTCAAAAATACAAAGAGGTGAGCAAATTTATTATTCAACTCTAGCATCCCGATCATTGCCGGAGCCTGACTGATGGCGCTGCCTGAGGATGACTTGTCGGCCTCGCAGGCGCTGGTTATTGACAGCAACCCGACATCACGTTCGATTCTGGTATCACAGTTGCGGGACTTCGGCATGGGCAGTGTGGTGCAATGCGCCCGACTGGCCGATGCGCGCCGTCAACTGGAGTACCGCTCTTTTGATGTCGTGCTGTGCGAGCATCACTTTGCCAATGAGGCCTCTTCTGGCCAGGATTTGCTCGATGACTTACGGCGCAACCAGTTGCTGCCGTTTTCAACTGTGTTCATTATGGTGACGGGTGAGGCCACCTACGCCAAGGTGGCAGAGGCTGCCGAGTCTGCGCTGGATGGCTATTTACTCAAGCCGCATAAGGCCACCCAACTGGGGGACCGGTTGCGCCAGGCCCGAATTCGAAAAATATCCCTACAGGACATCTTTGCCGCCATTGAATCGGACGAATTTGAGCGTGCAGCCCTGCTCTGCCAGCGGCGCTTTGAGTCCAAAGGGTTGTTCTGGCTTTATGCCGCGCGCGTAGGGGCTGAGTTGTTGCTACGCACCGGCAAGCATGCCCAAGCCCAGACCATGTACGAAGCGGTGGTACAAGCCAAAACCCTGCCCTGGGCCAAACTCGGCGTAGCCCGATCCTTGCTGGACTCGGGCCAGACCGCCCGCGCTGCAAGCACGCTGGAAAACCTGATCAGCGAAGACCCTAGCTACAGCGATGCCTATGACGTGATGGGTCGCGCCCAGTTCGAACTTGGCAAGTTTGACCAGGCGCTGGCCACCTACAAAATGGCGGCGGAACTGACGCCCGCGTCCATCAGCCGTTTGCAAAATTTGGGCATGATGAGCTACTACGCGGGCGACCGCCAGGAAGCCGAGAAAATACTTGACCGTACCACCAGGTTGGGGCTGGACTCTAAAATGTTCGATTGCCAGACACTGGTTTTACTGGCCTTCACCCGCCTTGAGAGCGGCGACCGCAAAGGCCTGCAACGCTGTCGAGACGACTTCGCCCGCCTGATCGAAAAAAGCCCGAAGAACGAGCGCATGCAGCGCCTGTCGGGCATTGTCGAAGTACTGTCATCGATTCAGCAAAGCCAGTTTGCCCAGGCCGTCGATGCGATCCGCAGCATGGCTCGCACGGTCAAGTCGCCTGGTTTTGATTTTGAATCCGCTTCCAACCAACTGGCCCTGATGGCGCAATTGGCCAACAAAGCAATTCAACTCGACGAGGTTCAGAATTTTGTTGATGCACTGGCACTGCGTTTTTGCACCAACATCGCCCTGAGCGAGTTGCTCGCCGGTGCTGCAGCGATCCACCCGGTCTATGCCGAGCGCGTCCGCGCAGCCCACAACCAAATTCTGAAGATCACCGAATATGCGGTCTCGCTGAGCATGGGCGGGGACCCCCAGGCCTCAGTCAAGCATTTGCTGTTTCATGGCAATGCCACGCTGAACGCAAAGTTAATCGAAACCGCCTACCTGGTGCTGCATCGCTACACCGAAAAAATTGCCGACGCGCACAGCCTGGGGGAAGCCGTGCACGAGTTGCGCACGCGTTTTGGCACCAGCAGCAATCGAACGGCCATGGGGGAACAAAAGCGCCAGGCCGGCGGTTTAACCCTGCGCAGCGGCGCTACGCCCGCTAAGGCAACTGCCACCGCTACACCCGGTTGAGTCGACCCGTCTCAATAGTGAGGTGGCAAATCTTCGCTCGCGGGGCGCAGTCCGCCTGAGCCCGCGTCACCAGGCTGCTGGCGAAGCTGCGCCAATTCACGAACCAGCTGATCAATCTGCTCCTGTTGACGCACGATGACCTGGTCCAACTGATCCAGCAGGTCTTCGGTGAAAGAGGCCTTGACCTCAAGTTCCATCAAGCGTTGTTCGGTATCGTTCAGTTTGTCCATGCCCGTATTGGACCCGAAGTTTCGGTCCGAACCCCATTTGGGCCAAGCCAAGACAAGGTCCGAGTCGCCTCAGTCGCGAATTTGCTACAACGTGAGCTAGCGCACAGACGCCCAGGCAAGGCCTCCCTACATTCGCATCCAACCGGTACGCACTCCGCGCTGCCGAATCAGTATGCCCTTCATGAAACACCTTAGCACCAGCCTCACTTTGCCGCCCGGCCAAGTCGACGACTTCGCCGCACGTCAACGCACTCCTCCGCTAGGCCGGGACCTCTTAGCAGCTGGGATGCAGTCACCGCTTTGGCTCACCCTTTTTGGCAGTCTTGTCATACTGGGCATGCTGATGGTCTTTCATCAGGTCGTGCATGACGCCGTCCAGCAAGGTCAATTGCGGCACAAGGCCAACGCCCATCAGACGGCGGAGATGATGCGCTGCAAAGTTTTGCCGGGTCGGGACGCCAGCGACCGTTGCCTGCTGCAATTGAACTTGCTCGCCAACGACAACAGCTTCACCAATACCCCAAGCCAGCAACTGGCAAGCCAATGATCTGATCGATCTGCAGAAACACTTTTAAAGATATTATTTAGATAGCAAAGAATGCTTATTCTGCGTGGGCTAGAAGCCTAAAACATCTAAAGTTCTTCGCGAATCGTGCTTCGGCATGCGCCCCGCTTCACCGGCGCCGCTCATGGCCTGGCAAACAACTGGGCAAGCTCCAGGTTGATCTGATCGGCGTCCCCTGCATTGAGTTCAAGCAGTCGGCGCAAGCGGGTCATGCTGAGTACATCAATGTCCTGACACTCAATGCCAATGCGCTCACCTTCCAGGTGCACAACCTTTCCGGCCATCTCGATCGCCTCGCCCCCGTCGGCCAGCGGCAGCAGCAAACGGCATTTTTCCTGCAACGTCAGCGCTTGCGCTGATGGGCTCTGAACCAAGGCGCCCTTGAGCGCGATGTCGATCAGGTGCACCTGGAGGGTGCGGTCGTGCAATTGCAGCGACACCTCAGCGGCAAAGGGGATACGCGAAAAATGGCGAAGGCTGTTAACAGGTCGTGTCTTCATGTTGAAACTCCAAAAGGGCCGGGCTGCGGCGTATACCCGGCATTGTGTCAGTAACAGGCTCAGGGGGCCTCGCGCTCAACTGCAACGTTAGCAAACGCTCCGGCTGTAAAAAATGCACTGTTGTCGAGCTAATCGACCCAATCTTTCCCGCGCTGACTTCCACCAGCTGCATGTGCTGCAACGCGGGATCGGCAATGCGAACACGGCCCAGCCCAAAGTAGCACCACGGCAATCAAGATGATCAAGCCCCAAGTCAGCATCATCAATGAGCTCCTGCTGTAGGCCGGCAGATTCAGACCCGTGGCACTGGTGAACGAGCAATGCCGCCACGACGCGCTTCGCGCAACATGAAGAGATAGAGGCCCTCCACTTTGTCGCGGGCCCAGGGCGTTTTACGCAAAAATTTCAGACTTGACGCAATGCTGGGGTCGCTCATGAAACAACGCACTGGGATGCGCTCGGCAAGTCCCAGCCAGCCATAGTGCGCGACCAGGGCGGTAACAATGGTCTCCAGGGTCAGCCCATGCAGAGGGTTGCGGACTTGGGTGGGGGCCGCGCCAGGTGGCGCACTCGGTGGTAGATGAGGCTTTTGCATGCCTTGATTTTGGCACCGACTGCAGGAACCGTCGGTAGACGCAGTCATGGGTCACGCATCTTGGCCACCGACGAGCGCCGCGTGGTACGCGTTGGCCCTTTGAGTGAGGGCGGTGCCAACTCAATGCCTTGTCGCAAGAGCCAGCACCGGGCAGTAAGCCAGCTAGAATATGCGACTTGGAAGCTTGGCAGAGTGGTCGATTGCACCGGTATTGAAAACCGGCAAACCGAAAGGTTTCTAGGGTTCGAATCCCTAAGCTTCCGCCAACGAAATTAGAAATTTGCGCAGTTCCGCAGCCCTGATATGTGTTCGTAAAACGCTGACCCAATGTCAGCTGGCACCGGGTGACTCGGTGCTGTCTTCAAGGGGTCAAAGAGCACCCCGCTTGCCACAATCAATGGCAGCCAGTCAATAGCGGCCCGGCAGTTTTTACGAACTGCCTCTTGAAAGTCTCTCAAACGGCCTTATCATTAGCACTCGTAAGCGTTGAGTGCTAACAGAGTCAAATCTTTGCGCTTTAGCGCTTCAAGTTAACGATGGCTGCCAGATTATTGGCAGTTCATGCCTTAAACCCCTGTTTCAAAACCAAGGAGCTCCCATGAAACTTCGTCCCCTGCACGATCGCGTGATTGTCAAACGCGTAGAAAACGAAACCAAAACCGCCTCTGGCATCGTCATTCCTGACAGCGCTGCTGAAAAGCCCGATCAAGGTGAAGTGCTGGCCGTTGGCCCTGGCAAGAAGAACGACAAGGGTGAAATCAGCCCGATGGCCGTCAAGGTCGGCGACCGCGTCCTGTTCGGCAAGTACAGCGGCCAAACCGTCAAGGTGGCGGGCGACGAACTGTTGGTCATGAAAGAAGACGACCTGTTTGCGGTTGTCGAGAAGTAAGCAATTCAAAACTAAATTAATAGCGAGCTACGCATGATCCATGCGGGCTGGCGATTCATTTCACTTAAATTTTAGGAGCCTATCATGGCAGCAAAAGACGTAATTTTCGGCGGCGAAGCCCGCGCACGCATGGTCGAGGGTGTCAACATCCTGGCCAACGCCGTCAAGGTAACCCTCGGCCCCAAAGGCCGCAATGTGGTGCTGGACCGCAGCTTCGGCGCCCCCACCGTGACCAAGGACGGTGTGTCCGTGGCCAAGGAAATCGAACTCAAGGACAAGCTGCAAAACATGGGTGCGCAGATGGTCAAGGAAGTTGCTTCCAAAACCTCTGACATCGCTGGCGACGGCACCACCACGGCTACTGTGCTGGCCCAGGCCATCGTGCACGAAGGCATGAAGTACGTGACCGCCGGCATGAACCCGATGGATCTGAAGCGCGGCATCGACAAGGCGGTTTCGGCCCTGATCGTTGAGCTCAAGAAGGCTTCCAAAGCCAACACCACTTCCAAAGAAATCGCGCAAGTCGGCTCCATCTCGGCCAACTCGGACGAAGCCATTGGCAAGATCATTGCTGATGCGATGGACAAAGTGGGCAAAGAAGGCGTGATCACGGTTGAAGACGGCAAGTCGCTTGACTCCGAACTCGACGTGGTTGAAGGCATGCAGTTTGACCGTGGCTACCTGTCACCCTACTTCATCAACAACCCTGAAAAGCAAGCCGCTTTGCTGGACAACCCGTTCGTGCTCTTGTACGACAAGAAGATCAGCAACATCCGTGACCTGCTGCCCACGCTGGAACAAGTCGCCAAGTCCGGCCGTCCTTTGCTGATCATCTCTGAAGATGTCGAAGGCGAAGCGCTGGCAACTCTGGTGGTCAACACCATCCGTGGCATCTTGAAGGTTGTGGCTGTCAAGGCGCCAGGCTTTGGTGATCGTCGCAAAGCCATGCTGGAAGACATCGCCATCCTGACCGGCGGCAAGGTCATTGCTGAAGAAGTCGGCATGTCGTTAGAGAAAGTGACGCTGGCTGACCTCGGCTCTGCCAAGCGCATCGAAGTGGGCAAAGAAAACACCATCATCATCGACGGTGCTGGCGCAGCTGCTGACATCGAAGCCCGCGTCAAACAAGTACGCGTGCAAATCGAAGAAGCCACGTCCGACTACGACCGTGAAAAACTGCAAGAGCGCGTGGCCAAGTTGGCTGGCGGTGTTGCCGTGATCAAGGTGGGCGCTGCCACCGAAGTCGAAATGAAAGAAAAGAAAGCCCGCGTTGAAGACGCCCTGCACGCGACCCGCGCTGCTGTGGAAGAAGGCATCGTGGCTGGTGGCGGTGTGGCTCTGCTGCGCGCCAAGCAAGCCGTTGGCACCATCAAGGGCGCCAACGCCGACCAGGACGCCGGCATCAAACTGGTGATGAAAGCGATTGAAGCGCCCCTGCGCGAGATCGTGTACAACGCCGGCGGCGAAGCCTCGGTGGTCGTGAACGCGGTCTTGGCCGGCACCGGCAACTACGGCTTCAACGCTGCCAACGACACCTACGGCGACATGATCGAAATGGGTATTCTGGACCCCACCAAAGTGACCCGCACCGCACTGCAAAACGCAGCGTCTGTCGCCTCTTTGATGCTCACCACCGAATGCATGGTGGCTGAGTCACCGAAGGACGACTCGGCTGGCGGTGGCATGGGTGGTGGTGATATGGGTGGCATGGGCGGCATGGGCGGTATGGGCATGTAAGTGTGCCTGGCTTGACGGCCTGCGGTGTCGTTGTTTGGGTTGACTGTCGCGCTGCTACAGTCTGCACCCAGACGCCTAGCTGTAGACCGTCATGCGGCGTTGAGCGGCGTTATGGCGCTCGATACCAAATCAATAAACCCGCAGGGCTCGCGCTTTGCGGGTTTTTTGCTATTTAATATATAGCTACTTGTTGTTATTCGACGCGGGCTAGAGGCAGATTTCATTCATAAATCTCGCCATTATTGCGCTCTCATTTGAATGAGGCGTTGAGCTGACACATCAAGCCTGCAGTGCCAAAAAGCCCGGTAATGGCGCTCCCCGCCTGGGACGAGAACCGCACGTCAGCCAGCGAGTCCTCTACGGCCACGCCATGGGCAGCAGTGTTGCAGTGGGCCTGGTCAGCCGCTTAAAGGCGCCTCAGGATTGCGGCGCGCTGATTCTGGAGTCGGCCTTCACCGCAGTGACATGCAGGACGTCGGCCGCGCGACCTAGCAAGCGACGCTGCGTCACTTCAAATACGACTCCCTGTCAGGGCCACAACACCAGGTCATGCTGAGCTAACTCAGCTTGCAGTTGCGACGCCGATTCAAACCGGATGCCCCGCCAGCCCCGCGCCTGCGCCGCGTGCACATTGGCCGCATTGTCATCAATGAAAATAGTGCTGGCTGGCGCCAAGGCGTAGCGTCGCTCTATCAGCGCGTAGATTTCGGCTTCGGGCTTGATCAGCGCCACCTCACTGGAGAAGACGCCGCCGTCAAAGCACTGTAAAAAATCATGGCGCTGCACCAGCGCGCGGGCGTAGGGCGCGGGCATATTGGACAAAAAGTAGAGCTTGGACGCCTGGGCCTGCTGCTCGAGCAGCGCGCGCAACTGCGTCAGCAGGGCCAGGGTATCTTGCATCGGCGCCAGATGGTCCGGGATGCTTTCCATCATCCGCGTGAGCGCAGCGGGCGCCAGGCCAAGCCGCGCGGCGGTCCGCGTCACCACGGCATCCATCGCCAGCACGCCCCGGTCAAACTGGTGCCAGTCGGCGTGAGAAAACACCGCCTGCGCCAGTTCTGCCGCCTGAGGCGCTGAGGCCGCGCGCACTGGAAAATGACGACGCAGCAGGTCCGCCGGTCGCCAGGTGAACAGCACCGCGCCAAAGTCAAAAACGATAGTCATCGGACATTTCAGGCTGCTATGCCTCACGGGAGCAGCGGCTGCGTGGCGGGCGATTTCTGCGCATTTGGCAGCATGAGCCCGCCGCGCAGTCGCTGTTCCGAGCTCCCCGCATCGCCACGATCAATCCCGCAATCGAGCCAGCAGTCCCGCCGTGGAGCCATCGAGCCCTGTGACGTTGCCGGCGGCCAGACGCGCCGCCACATCCCTGGCCAGCACCTTGCCCAGTTCCACGCCCCATTGGTCAAAGCTGTTGATGCCCCAGACCGATCCGCTAACAAAGACACGATGCTCCTGCAAGGCAATCAGTGCGCCCAGACTGGCGGGGCTCAGTTCATCGAGCAGCAAAAAGGTGCTGGGCCGGTTGCCAGGAAAGTCCTTGTGCCCGCCCGCATGTACATGACCCCCACGCTCGCCCATTGCATGTGGATCGCTTCCCCCCGGGGGGGCTGCGCCGCCTTGGGGCGGCCCGGCGTCGGCGCTCTTGCCGACCATCAGCGCCTGCGCCTGTGCCAGCGCATTGGCCAGCAACAAGTCGTGGTGGCCGGGCAAGTCGTGTTTTGGGTGCTTGACCGCAACGAACTCGACCGGCACCACGTCCGTGCCCTGGTGCAGCATCTGAAAATAGGCGTGCTGGCCGTTGGTGCCGGGCTCGCCCCACAGCACCGGCGCCGTGTCATAGGGCAGCGCCTCCCCATTCGCATCGACGCGCTTGCCGTTGCTCTCCATTTCCAACTGCTGCAAATAGGCCGGATAGCGCTTGAGCGCGCTGTGGTACGGCGCAATGCTGCGGCTGGTGAAACCGTGAAAGTTGCGGTACCAGACGTCGAGCAGCCCCAGGCGCACCGGCAGATTGCGTTCCAGCGGTGCGCTGCGGAAGTGCTCGTCCATGGCGTGCGCACCGGCCAGAAATTGGCGAAAGCCTGCAGCGCCAATGGCAATCGCCAGCGGCAGGCCAATGGCCGACCAGACTGAATAGCGCCCGCCCACCCAGTCCCAAAAGCCGAAGGTGGTCTTGACGCCAAAGTCGTTGGCGGCTGCCACGTTGGTCGTGAGTGCCGCGAAATGCCGACCAATGTCCGTGCCACCTTCGCGCAGGAACCAGCGCTTGGCCGACTCGGCATTGGTCATGGTCTCGATGGTGGTGAAGGTCTTGCTGGCAATCAGGAACAGCGTGCTTTCGGGCTTGACTTTGCTGAGCACGCCGGCCAGTTCATGCCCGTCCACATTCGAGACGAAGTGAAAACGTTTGCCCGGTAGCACAAACGCGTCCAGCGCCAGCACCGCCATCTGCGGCCCGAGGTCGGAGCCGCCAATGCCGATGTTGACGATGTCGGTGATGCGCTCATCCGCACGCACCACTTCAGCAAACGCCAGCATGGCGTCCAGCGTCCTGTGGACCTCGTGCAGCGTCTCGGCCATGTGCCGGTGCACGGACTGCGCCGGCATGGCGGGATCAATCGGCGGCGTCCTGAGCAACCAGTGCATGACCGCACGCTCTTCGGTGCTGTTGATTCTTTCGCCGGCAAACATCGCGTCGCGGTGCTGCGCCACCCCGGTCTGGCGCGCCAGCTCCAGCAGCAGTTGCTGGGTTGTGTCGTCGATCAGGTTCTTGGACAAATCCGCAAACACATGGGGGGCGCTTTGGCTCAAGGCCGCAAAGCGGCCCGCGTCCTGGGCAAAGGCCTGGCGCAGGTCGAAAGCCTGGCCTTTCTGGGCATAGGCCGTCTGCAAGGCGCTCCAGGCAGCGCTGCGGTCACAACGGGTGCTTGTCATGGCGAATTCCTCCATTGATTGATCAGGCCGCCAGCAGCAGCTGGTCCAGCTTGGCCGCATCCACGCAAAAGGCGCGGATGCCTTCGGCCAGCTTTTCTGTCGCCATGGCATCTTCATTGAGCGCAAAGCGAAAGCTCGCTTCGTCATAATTCACCGGACTCAGGTCCAGCGCTTTGGCGGCGTTGGCGTCGAGCGCGCACGGCAGCGGCGCCTGGCTCGCGGCCAGGGTAGAGAGCAAATCCGGGCTGATAGTGAGCAGGTCGCAACCCGCCAGCGCGGTGATCTGCCCCACATTGCGAAAGCTCGCGCCCATGATCTCGGTGGCAATGCCAAACTTCTTGTAGTAGTTGTAGATCTGCGTCACCGACCGCACGCCGGGATCGTTGGCGCCGGCGTTGTCAGCCTCGACCCAGTCCGCACCGGCTGACTTTTTGTACCAGTCGTAAATGCGCCCGACAAAGGGCGAAATCAACTGCGCCTTGGCCTGCGCGCACACCACCGCCTGGCAGAACGAGAACAGCAGCGTCAGGTTGGTGTGAATGCCACGGCGCTCCAGCTGCTCGGCAGCCAGCATGCCCTCCCAGGTGGCGGCCACCTTGATCAACACCCGGTCGATGTGAATGCCCTGCGCCTGGTACAACTCGATCAGGCGCTCGGCGCGCACCACGCTGGCGACGGTGTCAAAACTCAGGCGCGCATCCACTTCGGTCGAGACGCGTCCGGGAATGATCGACAGAATCTCGCAGCCAAAACGCACCAGCAAGCGGTCCATCAGCTCATCGAGCGGGCGCCCCCGGAACTGCGCCACGGTGTCCGTGAGCAGCGTGCGGTAATCGGGCTTTTGCACTGCCTTGAGGACCAGCGACGGGTTGGTCGTGGCATCCGTGGGCTGGTAGGCTTCAATCTGCTTGAAGTCGCCGGTGTCGGCCACTACGGTGGTGAATTGTTTGAGCGCATCGAGTTGGTTCATGCACTCATTATCAGGCGCTGCCATCGACACCGCGCACAGACTGGTTACAAGATTTTTTAATAATCATGAAACTAAGTTACATTCAGGTTCTTTTTTCATTCCAATCTATTTTCAAGCATGAGTTTTGACCTTGTTTTGTTTGGCGGCACTGGCGACCTCGCCTGGCGCAAGTTGATGCCGGCGCTGTTTCAAGCCTTTCGCCATGGCACGCTGCCAGCGGATGGCCGCATCATTGGCGTGGGCCGCGACGACCTCAGCAAAGAGCAGTACCGGGCCCAGATTTGTGCGCGCTTCGACCAGGTGGAGTTGGCCAAGCGCCCCAGCCAAGAAGAGTTCTGCCGGTTCGCGACGCTGCTTGAATTCGTGCAGATGGATTTGTCCCACCCCGCAGACTACGCCCGTCTGGTGGGCAAACTGGCCGAGCGCCCGGCCGACACCGTGGTGATGTACGTTGCCACCGCACCCGCGCTGTTCACCACCGTGTGCGAGCAGTTGGCTGTTTGTGGCCTGAATACGCCGCAAACCCGCGTGGTGCTGGAAAAGCCGCTGGGCCATGATCTTGCCAGCAACCGCGCCATCAACCACACCGTCAGCCAGGTGTTTGGCGAGAAGCATATTTTTCGCATCGACCACTACCTGGGCAAGCCCTCGGTGCAAAACCTGTTTGCGCTGCGCTTTGGCAATGCGCTGTTTGAGCCCTTGTGGCGGCGCGAGCACATTGCCAATATCCAGATCACGATTGCTGAAGAATTGGGTGTGGAGACTCGCGGTGCCTTTTACGAGACCACTGGCGCGCTGCGCGACATGGTGCAAAACCACGCGCTGCAGTTGCTGTGCGCCATTGGCATGGAGCCGCCCATCAACACCCATGCCGATGCCATTCGCGACGAAAAGCTCAAGGTGCTGCGCTCGCTCAAACCCTGGAGCGCCGAATCGCTCGCGCAGGACGTAATACGCGGTCAGTACGCAGCGGGCTCCATCGACGGCGCACCCGTGGCAGCCTACCGCGACGAGCCAGGGGTTGACCCACACAGCCGGACCGAGACCTTTGTCGCGCTGCGCACTGAAATCTCGAACTGGCGCTGGGCTGGCGTGCCCTTTTACATCCGCACCGGCAAGCGCCTGGCCGGGCGCGACGCCCGCATTGTGGTGAACTTTCGCCCAACGCCACATGCCATCTTCAATTCGCAAATTGGCGATGCCAATCGGCTGGTGATCAACCTGCAGCCCAAGGACGGGCTGGAACTGCACCTGTTGGCGCAGGGGCAAAGCAACCGGCGCAACTCCCAGACCCTGTCGCCGGTGCAACTTGATCTTGACTTTGACACGCGCTTTGGCTCCGGGCGCGTTGGCGCCTATGAACGCCTGCTGCTGGATGTCATCGACGGGCGCCTGAACCTGTTTGTGCGCAGTGACGAGCAGGAAGAAGCCTGGCGCTGGGTCGAACCCATTCTGGATCACTGGCAAAACGACGCCCAGGGCCCCCGCCTGTACGCGGCCGGCACTTGGGGGCCGAGTGCGTCCAGCGCCATGATCGCGCGTGACGGTTATTGCTGGGCTGAAGAATGCTGAGCCCGTGGGAGCCACGGACGAGGGCAATTTTCCGCCGGGCCGCCCCAAGGAAGCGAAGTTCGGCGAAAGCCAAAATTAGCTCCCGAGGGGCTGGAGCCTGCGGCTCCAAGCCTGCTTGCGCAGGCTTGGACAGGCGACAGAGGCGAAGCGTCTCGCGAGCCGCGGCCTGCAAGGCCTCGCGCAGCGCGCGTTGTGACAAGTGTGGGGGCCATCTTCATGCTTGACCGCATCAAAGCCTGCCTGCCGTCACTGGCGCCGGCTGAACAGCGCGTGGCCAAGCTCGTGCTCAGTGATCCGCGCAGTTTTGCACAGCAGCCGATCAGCGAACTGGCGCAGCGTGCCCATGTGAGCAAGCCCACGGTGGTGCGTTTTTGCCGCAGCGTCGGCTACGACGGGTTGTCGGACTTCAAGCTCAAACTGGCCGGTAGCGTGAGCGAGGGCGTGCCCTTCATTCACCGCAGCGTCGATGCCGACGACAAGACCAGCGACATCATGGTCAAGGTCATCGACAACACGGTGGCCGCCTTCTTGAAGTACCGCAACGACGCCAGAGCCGCAGCCATGGACAAGGCCACCAGCGCGCTGATGCAGGCCTACGCGCAGGGCACACGCATCGAGTTTTTTGGCGTGGGCAACTCCGGCATCGTGGCCCAGGATGCGCAGCACAAGTTCTTTCGCTTAGGAATCAACACCGTCGCCTACAGCGACGGCCACATGCAGGTGATGGGGGCGACGCTGCTGCGCCCGGGTGACTGCGTCGTCATCATCTCCAACTCAGGGCGCACCCGCGATCTGATGGACGCCTGCGACATTGCGCGCAAGCATGGTGCCACCACCATTGTCATCACCGCCAGCGGCTCACCGCTGGCAGCGGCCGGCCACATTCACCTGGCGGCCGATCACCCTGAGGGCTTCGATCGTTACAGCCCGATGGTGTCGCGCCTGCTGCATTTGCTGATCATCGACATCCTGGCCACTTGCGTGGCCCTGGCGATTGGCGGCGACAAGCTGCAACCGCTGCTGAGCGAAATGAAGAACAACCTGCGCAGCAAGCGCTACACATGAGGGAGCGCGCACACGCGGTATCGACGGCTGCGCCACGCCAGGGTGCGAATCAACTGCAATATTTCGAGTTTTTTTGGCGTCTATCCCTCGTGTAGCATAGATGTTGCGCTCTTTTTTATAGTGTCATTGCGCTGGACAAGGCGCTGCCCTGGGTGGGCTTGAAGATCAGCGCTCTAGCCGCCATGTGGGGTCCAGAAAGGGATATTTATCATGACTGACTCTCTGCACATTGTTTGTCCGCACTGTCACACCACAAATCGGGTGCGCAGTGACGATCTGGTCAACGCACCCGATTGCGGCAGTTGCCACCAACCGCTTTTCACAGCGCATTCGCTGGCGCTTGATGAAAGTAATTTCGAGCGCCACATCAGCCGCAGCCAGATTCCGGTGCTGGTGGATTTTTGGGCGCCGTGGTGCGGGCCGTGCCGCCAGATGGCGCCTGCGTTTGAGCAGGCAGCAAAGCAGCTGGAACCGCGCTTTCGCCTGGCCAAGGTCAACACCGAAGAGGCGCAGGCGCTGGGCGCGCGCTTTAACATCCGCAGCATTCCGACGCTGGCCTTGTTCTCCAATGGCAAAGAGCTGGCTCGTCAGGCCGGGGCCATGGGCGCTGCTGACATCGTGCGCTGGGCGCAGGCACAGCAGCCACAACGGTAACGCCGCCGTAACTCAGGCAACGCTGAGCGATTAGCATCGGGGCTCATTGACTACACCCACAGCCCGGCTCCGGCTGAAATCATTGAAGTACAGTTTGGAACCTATTTGGGCGAGGATGACACCGTGCGCCTGCGTGACGACTACAGTCGGACGTGATCGACGCTTTCCCCTTCCTTGCTTTGACGCTGCACCTTTGCTGAAATGAACACCATGAATCAAAACGTTTTACTGCACGGCTTTCGCCTGGCACCGGACGCCGCGCCAGTTGCTTGCGTTGACATTGGTGGCACCAAAGTGGCGGTCAGCATCGCTGACGCGCACGGCGTGCGCGGCCGGGTGACCGAGCCCACCGCCAAAGAAGGTGCGCATGATGCATTGGCCCTGCAAATCATCCGTCTGATCGGACAGAGTTGCGCTGCATCAGGCGTGACCCCCGGCGATCTGTCGGCGCTGGGCGTGGCCTCCTGCGGCCCCTTTGTGCTGAACCAGGGCTTGGTTGAACTGGCGGCGCCCAATATTTGCGGTGGCCTGGCGGGCAAGGCACGCGGCCTGCCCAATGACTGGCAGACCGCCTTGCTGGAGGCGCCATTGCGCCAGGTGTTTGCCCGGGTGCGGGTTGAAAACGATGGCATCGGCGCCTTGGAGGCCGAACGGCGCTGGGGCGCGCTGCAGCGCAACGGCCAGCCAATGGCGAACTGCGCCTACGTGACTTGGAGCACCGGCGTTGGCGTCGGCCTGTGTGTGGACGACCATGTGCTGCGCGGCAAGAACGGCAATGCCGGCCACGCTGGCCATCTGTTTGTGAGCGACAACGATGACGCCCTGTGCGGCTGCGGCAACATCGGGGATGTGGAAGGTCTGATTGCCGGCAACGCCATTCCGAGGCGCTTCGGCACCTTGGGCTATACCGATCCTGCTATTCTTTTCAAAGCTGCTTACGAAGGTGATACGGGGGCTACAGCCATTATTGATGAATTTTGTCGGATCATGGGCCGCACCTTGTACAACCTGATCGTGACGCTTGACCTGGAGCGCATCAGCTTGGGGGGCAGCGTTTACTGGCATCACCGTGCCTTGCTGCTGCCCAAATTGCAGGCCCATATCCACGGCAAGTTACCGGCCCTGACCGATGGCTGCGAGCTGGTGAGCGCCGGCCTGGGTGAGCAGGTCGGTGACTTTGGCGCACTGGCCCTGGTGGCTTGAGCCCACTTTTCATCCTAGGAATGTTCTGCAGAACATCCTTGGGGTAAATCCCCCTCTTGTGGATGGTAGACAATTAATTAATTTGAGCAGCACCGTGTTTGCACGAATCAACCCGCTGCTTCGTCGCTTTGCGTGCTTGAGAAGCTGGCAAATCAGGAGTCAACTGGATGTGGGCCAACGCCGCCGTGCTGAAAAGAGCCGGTGTGGCGGGCGTTCCCAAGACCTGGGAGGATTTTTTCGCTGCAGCTGAAAAGGTCAAGAAGGCCGGTCTGATTGCGGTCGCGCGCGGTGGCCAGAACTGGCAGGACTTCACCACCTTTGAAGACGTGGTGCTGGGTGTTGGCGGCGCCAAGTTTTACAGCGACGCACTTGTCAAGCTGGATCGAAAGGCACTAAGGGCTTGTCCATGAGCAGGTCGCTAGAGACATTCCGCAGGATCAAGGGCTACACCGATGCAGCGTCGCCGGGACGAGCCTGGAACCTGGCCACGGCCCTGGTGATTCAGGAAAAAGCCTCATTCCAGCTCATGGGTGACTGGGCCAAAGGCGAGTTCAGCGCCGCTGGCAAGGTGCCGGGCAAGGGCTACAACTGCGCCGGCGCGCCGGGTACGGCCAACGCCTTCACCTTCAACGTGGACTCCTTTGTGATGTTCAAGCTGAAAGATGTCGGCGCGCAAAAGGCGCAGGCTGACCTGGCCGCTGCCATCATGGGAACGGAATTTCAGGAAGTGTTCAACCTGAATAAGGGCTCCATTCCCGTGCGCCTGAACATGGAGATGGCCAAGTTTGACGACTGCGCCAAGTTATCGAGCAAGGATTTTGTGGCAACGGCCAAAGCCGGCGGCCTGGTGCCGTCGGTAGCGCACGCCATGGCGATCAGCCCGGCGGCTGAGGGCGCCATTAAAGACGCGATCAGCCAGTTCTGGAATGACGACAAAATCTCTGTGACTGACGGTGTGAAGAACATCGCGAAGGCGGCGGCGACCAAGTAAGTTGGGGTTCGCTTCTGTTAAAGGCGTTGCCTGCAAACACTTCTTGAAGGCGTTTTGTGGCTAACCGTTGTGACGATTACCCACAGCAGGGTCGGGGTGCGTACCGCCGCTCATGTCCCCCGCCCGTTCCGGGCTCCTCCTTGACTTCGCTATGGCACGCACCCCAACCCTACTGCTAGACGCTCAGGTTTGGATTTAAATTCAAATCTGAATTCAAATCTGAATTCAAATCTGGATTTGGATTTGGATTTGCATGTGGGCAAACCAAAACCGTGCCGGAACCTGATGAGTCGGGTGTTGCGCGAAGTGAGGTCAAGGAGGAGCCAGAAAGCCGGAAGCTTTCTGGCGGGGGACACGAACGTAGTGCAACACCCGGCTCGTCAGGTTCTATGGTAGCGCAGGTATTCCAACAAGGGTTCCCGGCTCTTAACCCAAAAGCCAACGTGTTTATGAAATCATTTGAAACCGTGCTCCCCAAGCTGGTGATCGCGCCGGGCTTTGTCCTGGGCTTCGCCTTCATCTACGGCTTCATGATCTGAAACGGGGTGGCGTTCAGCTGCGCTGACAGCAAGCCGATCACCGTCGGTTTGCACAACATGGCCAAAGCGGCGCGCCTCAAACGCATCCATGAGGTGGCCGCCATGTTGCAGATCGAGCAACTGCTGGACCGCCGACCGGCGCAGCTCTCGGGTGGCCAGCGTCGGCGCGTCGCCATGGGGCGTGCCCTGGCGCGTGACCCGCAACTGTTTTTGTTTGATGAGCCCTTGATCAACCTCGACGCCAAGCTGCGCGTCGAAATGCGCGCCGAGATCAAGCGCCTGGATGCTGCGGGCCATGAAGCGCTGAGCGCAAGCCTCCCAAAGGGTTCTCCGACCCAGTCTGTGTGAGCGTTACGGGTCACGAGGAAACATGAAAACCAACTACCTGGCGTCCATGCGGCTTAGCGGGCATGATGTAAACGCACAGCACTGAATACCGCGCGCGCTGCTGCCACAGTGGCAGCGATGTCGTCGTCGGTGTGGGCTGCGCTGACAAATCCAGCCTCGTACAGTGCTGGTGCGATGTACACACCGCGATCAAGTAGTCCGTGAAAAAGCTGGTTAAAGCGCGCGCTGTCTGACTTCATGACCTGGACATAATTCTGCGGCAAGGTGTCCAGCAGAAAGAAACCAAACATGCCGCCTTCGCTATCGGCGCTAAAAGCCACGCCTTCGGCGACTGCGGCTGCTTTCAAGCCATCAGTGAGTGAACGCGTGGTGCGCGAAAGTTTTTCATAAAACCCGGGCTTGCTGATTTCGCTCAGGGTGGCCAGGCCGCAGGCGGTCGCCACGGGGTTACCTGACAGTGTGCCAGCCTGATAGACGGAGCCCAAAGGCGCCAGATGCTCCATGACCGCGCGCTTGGCGCCAAAAGCGGCCAATGGCATGCCGCCTCCGATCACCTTGCCCAACACAGTCATGTCCGGCTCAAAACCGGGGATTTCTTTGGCATAGACGCTTTGTGCGCCGCCCAGCGCGACGCGAAATCCGGTCATAACCTCGTCAAACACCAGCAGCGCGCCGTACTGGGTGCAGAGCTCGCGGCAGCGCTTCACAAACGGCACGCTCGCCCGCACAAAATTCATATTGCCGCAAATCGGCTCCATCATCAGACAGGCAATTTCATCGCCTTGAACGGCAAAGGCTGCCTCAAGCTGTTCTATGTTGTTGTATTCCAGCACCACAGTGTGTTGCACCACCTCAGGCGGCACGCCAGCGCTGGTGGGGTTGCCGAAAGTGGCCAGGCCTGAGCCCGCCTTGACCAAAAGTGCGTCCGCGTGCCCGTGGTAGCAGCCCTCAAATTTGATGAACTTGCTGCGCCCCGTGGCGCCGCGGGCCAGGCGGATCGCGCTCATGGCGGCCTCGGTCCCTGAACTGACGAGGCGCACCATGTCCATGGACGGAACCAGGCGCAAGATCTCTTCGGCCAGTTCCACTTCGCGCTCAGTTGGCGCGCCGTAAGAAAAGCCTTCAAGCACGGCAGCCTGCACTGCGTGCACGACTGCCGGGTGGCCGTGCCCCAGAATCATGGGTCCCCAGGACCCAATGAAGTCGGTGTAGCGCTGGTCGTTGGCATCCCAGAAATAGGCGCCTTGGGCACGTTTGACAAAGCGTGGCGTGCCGCCCACCGCTTTGAAGGCCCTGACAGGCGAATTGACACCCCCAGGAATCACGCGCTTGGCGCGTTCGAACAGGACTTGGTTGTTATCGGTATGAGGTGTCATGGGGAAAGAGTCTCAGAGTGGAGATAAACAAATGAGGCAACCCGCCGCGCCGTCAGCGCTTTAGCAAAGACCCAGTCAAGTGTTTGGCTACTAGGGAAAGCATGGGGGGTGATGTACGCGATTTAAGAAATTTCTTCAGGCAAAATGGAACACTGTCTGGCGTTCAGCGGAGCTCGCGAATGGCCCCTTTTTTGTGTCTGCATTCTATTCGAAGGCTCTTTAGGCTGTGAAATTGACCAACACGTGGATGTGTCTGATTTGTGGGTGGATCTATGACGAAGAGACCGGGGATCCCGAACACGGCGTGGCGCCGGGAACGGCATGGAGTGAAGTGCCTGTGAACTGGACTTGTCCAGACTGTGGGGCCCGCAAGGAGGATTTCGAAATGGTGCAAATTTAGGCGCCATGATTGAAATGTGTACTATCGCGGAAATTAATCACCAATTCAGGAGCATTGTTTTGTGAATACGACTGGATCGACCTTCAAAGTTCTGGTGATTGACGACAGCAACACCATCCGGCGTAGCGCTGAAATTTTTCTGAAGCAGGGTGGGCACGAAGTCATGCTCGCGGAAGACGGGTTTGATGCTTTGGCAAAGGTCAATGACTACCAGCCCCATCTCATTTTTTGCGACATCCTGATGCCCCGATTGGATGGGTACCAGACCTGTGCGATCATCAAACGCAATGCCAAGTATTCAGATGTTCCCATTGTCATGCTGTCGTCCAAAGATGGCGTCTTTGACAAAGCGCGTGGGCGCATGGTCGGGGCTCAGGATTATCTGACAAAACCATTTACCAAAGACCAATTGTTGCAAGCTGTACAGCAGTTCGGCAAAGTCACCCAAGGAGTTAACTAATGGCTATTCATAAAGTACTGATCGTGGACGACTCCAAAACCGAGTTGATGTTCATGACCAATTTGCTGCAAAAAAACGGTATGTCAGTTCGCACGGCAGAAGGCGCTGATGAAGCCTTGCGCCGTCTCGCAGAAGAAAAGCCAGATCTAATCCTTATGGACGTCGTGATGCCCGGTCAAAATGGATTTCAGCTGACGCGCTCAATTAACCGTACGCCCGAGTATTCGGACATCCCGATCATCATGTGCACCAGCAAAAGCCTGGAAACAGACCGGGTATGGGGCATGCGTCAAGGCGCACGCGACTACATCACCAAGCCGGTTGATGCCGCCGAATTGATGGTCAAGATCAAGGCGCTGGGCTGAAATCCTCAGGATCGCATGGCTAATCGCGAAGCACTTCGAGAACTCCAGACCCGCCTCGCCAGCCGATTGCAGGCGGCTCGCTCTGGTGGCGTGTCGGTTGCCTGGCTGGCCGTCAAGGCAGGCGAGTCAAACTATCTTTTTCCACTGGCGCAATCCGGCGAGATTTTTCCGCTACTCAACGTCCAACTGGTGCCCTACTGTCAGCCCTGGTTCATGGGTGTTGTCAATTTGCGTGGCGGCCTTTTCGGCGTTGTTGATCTGGCTGCCTTCCTGAGCAACAAATCCTCGCGACCGAGAACAGAACAATCACTCGCCGAGCACAGTGTGATTACTTTTAACTCAGCGCTGGAACTCAACTGTGCTTTGATGGTGGACAGTCTGTCCGGACTTCGCAAACGCGACGCTTTTTCCGAGGCTCAATTGCCACCTGAAGGTTCTCCGGTGTTTTTTGGTACCCGGTACACCGATCTCAGCGGCGCGCACTGGCAGGAAATCAACTTGCAGTCTTTGTCTCAACTTCCAGAATTTCTCAGCATTAGCGCTTAAGTCTTTACCAAGGGTTTCACCATGTCCGTCGTTGATCAACTGAAAATTTTGTTTGGCAAAAAGGCGCCTGAGTCGGATCAAGATTCTCGCTTGAGTCTTGGCATGCCGGGCGCCACCGTCTACCCCATGGACATGGATCACGTGACAGGCACAACAGACGACGGGCAAAGAGCCTCGGTTGCGTCGGGCCAATCTGGCGCAGACGCAGGAGCGGCGACGAACGAAGAAGCTGGTAACCTGATCACCCTTCCCGTGCTTGGAACAAAGACGGTTGTGCAGCATCAGCGCTTGCTCTCCATGATGTTGGGGTTGGCACTGATATTGCTCGTCATCTTCACCTCATTTGCATTAAGCCAGGCCAACAAGGTTGCTCAACAGTTGGGGGCCACGGGGCAAGCCCTGATGCAGTCGCAGCGTCTGGCGAAGTCGGTTTCGCAAGCGCTAGTCGGCGGTGCAGAAGCATTCCCTGACGTGGTGGAGAGTTCGGGCGTTCTGGCGAAGTCAGTGCGGGGCTTGAAGGCCGGTGACGAGCAATTGAGCCTTAGCGCATTGAGTGAAGATTACTCGCCGGAACTTGACAAAATTGCGCCTCTGACGGAGCGAGCGGAGAAAAATGCAGGGGTTGTCGTGGGCCAACAAAAAATATTAACCCAAGTGGGTACAGCGCTGCGGCTCATCAACCGTCAATCTTCAGATTTGCTGGAAATCGCAGAAACGATTTCCTCGCTCAAGCTGCAGCAAAATGCCGCCGCCACCGAAATATCTGCAGCTGGTCAGTTGGTGATGTTGACACAACGCATTGGCAAGTCTTCCAATGAGTTTCTAACCGCTGAGGGCGTGAGTCCAGAGGCCGTGTTCCTGCTGGGCAAGGACTTGAACACATTCAAGGAAATCGCTCAAGGCATGCTGGACGGCAACTCCGAATTGCGCTTGAGTGCGTCCAAAGATGCCCAGACACGTGAGCAGTTGGCGGCCTTGATCGATCTGTTTGAGGAAACCCGCAAGCAGGCTGGCGCCATTCTGGGAAATCTGCAAGGGCTGGTTTCGGCCCGTGAAGCACAGGTTTCTATCGTGACCGACAGTGAACCTTTGCGTCGCAGTCTTGAAGAATTGCAGGGCAAACTGTCATCACAGGCAGGTATTGGCGCAGGCTCCTTGTCAATGCTGGTAGGTTCGGTCCTGCTGGCGCTTCTGTGTGCCGGTGGCCTGTCCTATGTTCAGTTGCTCGACAGCCGCAAGCGCCAACTCGCAGCAGAGGCGCAGCGCCTGGAGGCCGAGCGCCAGGAGAAAGAGGCCAAGCGCGTGAACGATGCCAATCAGGCGGCCATTTTGCGCTTGATGAACGAGCTGCAAACTGTCGCTGAAGGTGATTTGACACAAGAAGCCACTGTGACAGAAGACATCACCGGGGCCATCGCCGATTCCGTGAATTACACGGTAGAAGAATTGCGGTCTTTGGTAGGCAACGTGCAAAGTACGGTAACCCGTGTGGCGCAAACAACGGCCGACGTGGACACCACGTCAACGGAGTTGCTGGCCGCTTCTAACGAACAGTTGCATGAAATTCGGGAAACGGGTCGTTCAGTCGTGGACATGGCGTCGCGAATCAATGACGTGTCGGTGCAGGCGCAGGAGTCGGCCTCGGTGGCCCGGCAGTCCCTACAGGCTGCGGAAGTCGGTTTGAAGGCGGTGCAAAACACCATTGGGGGCATGAACTCGATTCGGGACCAGATCCAGGAAACATCCAAGCGCATCAAGCGGCTGGGCGAATCGTCCCAGGAGATTGGTGAAATCACGGAGCTGATCTCTGACATTACCGAGCAGACTAACGTGCTGGCGCTCAACGCTGCGATTCAAGCGGCATCAGCAGGTGAAGCCGGACGGGGCTTTTCTGTGGTGGCCGAGGAAGTGCAGCGACTCGCTGAGCGATCGGCCGATGCGACGCGTCAGATTTCGGCACTGGTGAAGGCGATTCAGACCGACACCCAGGATGCCGTGGGCGCCATGGAGCGCTCAACCCAAGGGGTGGTGGAAGGCGCCAAGCTGTCGGATAACGCAGGTACGGCGCTGACTGAAATTGACCAAGTGTCCAGGCGCCTGGCCGAGCTGATCGAGCAAATCTCCAGCTCAACCTCCCGCGAGGCCAACCTGGCCAATGTG
>VMTC01000016.1 GCA_013791765.1 Rhodoferax sp. | reverse complement strand
CGTCTGGCCAAACGGGCTTTGATCGCCGTGTTGCCAAGCAAGGAAGACTTCCCCTACACCATGCGTGTCGTGTCTGAAGTGACGGAGTCCAATGGTTCTTCTTCAATGGCTTCAGTGTGCGGCGGCTGCCTGTCCTTGATGGACGCAGGCGTGCCTTTGAAAGCGCATGTGGCCGGCATTGCCATGGGCCTGATCAAGGAAGACAACCGCTTTGCCGTGTTGACTGACATTTTGGGTGATGAAGATCATCTGGGCGACATGGACTTCAAGGTCGCGGGTACCACCAACGGTATTACGGCACTGCAGATGGACATCAAGATTCAAGGCATCACTAAAGAAATCATGCAGGTGGCGCTGGCGCAAGCCAAGGAAGCACGCATGCACATTCTGGGCAAGATGCAAGAAGTGATGGCAGAGGCCAAAGCCGAAGTGTCCACCTTCGCCCCGCGCCTGTTCACCATGAAGATCAATCCGGACAAGATTCGCGACGTGATCGGCAAGGGTGGCTCTGTCATTCGTGCGCTGACCGAAGAGACCGGTACCCAGATCAATATCGACGAAGACGGCACCATCACGATTGCGTCAAGCGATCCGGCCAAGGCTGAAGAAGCCAAGCGCCGCATCCAGCAGATCACGGCTGAGGTTGAAATCGGCAAAATCTATGAAGGCCCGATCACCAAGATTCTGGATTTCGGCGCCTTGGTCAACCTGCTGCCTGGCAAAGACGGCTTGCTGCACATCAGCCAGATCGCCCATGAACGCGTTGAAAAGGTCTCCGATTACCTGACTGAAGGCCAGATCGTCAAGGTTAAAGTGATGGAGACGGACGAAAAGGGCCGCATCAAGCTGTCCATGAAGGTGTTGCTGGAGCGTCCGGGCCAAGGCGGCCCTGAGCACGCTTGATCCTTGGCCTGTTGATATGAAAGTGATAGCTACTCGTGCTTATAGCACGGGGGCTATCGCCTGAAATGATCATGAAAGTCATTGAAATTACCGCTTTTGGCGCCCCGGACGTTTTGCGTCTGGGTGAGCGGCCCGTGCCGGTGCCTGGCGTGGGCGAATTGCTCATTCGGGTGTCGGCCAGCGGCGTCAATCGGCCCGATGTGCTGCAACGCATGGGCAACTACCCGGTGCCGCCAGGTGCTTCGGATATTCCGGGTCTGGAAGTGGCTGGGGTGGTCGTCAGCGGTGATGCGCAGGCGTTGGCGCGATTGGGCTTCAAACTGGGCGATCGTGTTTGTGCGCTGGTGGCTGGCGGCGGTTACGCCGAGTGTTGCGTCGCCCCGGTGTCGCAGTGCCTGCCAGTGCCCAATGGCCTGAGCGACGTCGAGGCGGCTTCGCTGCCCGAGACGTTTTTTACGGTCTGGAGCAATGTGTTTGACCGTGCGCAATTGCAGCCGGGTGAAACGTTGTTGATTCAGGGTGGCTCCAGCGGCATTGGTGTCAGCGCGATTCAGTTGGCTAAGGCACTGGGTTCCCGCGTCATTGTGACGGCGGGCAGCGACGAAAAATGTGCCGCTTGCCTGGCCTTGGGTGCCGACCACGCGATCAACTACAAGACGCACGATTTTCAGGCCGAGGTCAAGCGATTGACCGCCGGCCAGGGAGTCAATGTCATTCTTGACATGGTCGCTGGCAGCTATGTGGCCAAGGAAATTGAGTGTCTGAGCGAAGATGGCCGCCTGGTCATCATCGCAGTGCAGGGGGGTGTCAAGAGTGAGATCAACGCCGGCCTGGTGCTGCGTCGGCGCCTCACGGTGACTGGGTCAACGTTGCGGGCGCGACCGATGGCCTTCAAGGCGGCGATTGCACAGGCGCTGTTGGAATATGTCTGGCCCTTGCTTGAGTCGGGCCGCATCAAGCCGGTGATTCACAGTACATTTGCGGCGCAGGATGCATGCCGGGCACACGCCTTGATGGAATCCAATTTGCATGTCGGGAAAATAATTTTGACTTGGGGTGTCGCATGAAAAAAAAGCTGATCGCGGGCAACTGGAAAATGAATGGCAGCCTGGCTGCCAATGAGACATTGGTCAACGGCTTGCTGGCCGGGATGGGTGTGCCCGCCTGCCAGGTGGCACTGTGTGTGCCCTCGGTCTATTTGGCGCAATGCCAGGGGCTGCTGGCTGGCAGCACCATGGCATTGGGTGCGCAGGATTTGTCCCAATACGAGATAGGCGCCTTCACCGGTGAAATTTCGGGTGCCATGCTGCAGGAATTCGGTGTGCGCTATTGCATTGTTGGTCATTCTGAGCGTCGCCAGTACCACTTTGAGACTGATGCGCTCGTTGCAGCGAAAGCGCAGCGGGCGCTGGCCTGCGGCATGACGCCCGTTGTGTGTGTCGGCGAGACGCTGGCTGAGCGTGAAGCAGGCCGGACGGAAGAAGTAGTCAAACGCCAATTGGCGGCCGTAATTCATGCCAATGGTCATTGCATCAGCGAGGTGGTTGTGGCCTACGAACCCGTGTGGGCTATCGGCACTGGCAAGACCGCCAGTGTTGAGCAAGCACAGCAGGTGCATGCGGTGCTGCGCCAACAGTTGCAGGCGGCCTCAAACCAGGCTGGTCGTATTCCCATTATTTATGGCGGCAGCATGAACGCGGCGAATTCTGCGGATTTGCTGGCTCAGCCCGACATTGATGGCGGCCTGGTGGGCGGCGCCGCGCTCAAGGTCGCTGACTTTTTATCCATCATTGCCTCTGCCTGCTGATTTCAAGCAGAGGTCACTACATATATTTAGGAGTATTCGATGAGCGCTTTGTTAACTATTCTTCTCGCGGTTCAGATGATTTCTGCGGTGGCCATGGTCGGTTTGATCCTGGTGCAGCATGGCAAGGGCGCCGACATGGGCGCAGCGTTCGGCAGCGGCGGTTCAGGCAGCTTGTTTGGTGCCAGCGGCAGCGCGAATTTTTTGTCTCGCACCACGGCTGTCCTGGCTACGATCTTCTTTGTTTGTACCTTGATGCTTGCCTATTTCGGCACCGTGCGTCCGACCGCGAGTTCGGGAAGCGTGCTTGACGGCGCTGCTGTTTCAGTCCCCGTTCCGGTCGCCGCTGCGCCAGTGGTCCCAGCGTCTGGCGCAGCCCAAATTCCTTCGAAATAAACGCCGTTGAAATTGGAGTCTGTGGTCAAAATTTGCTGGAATTAAGGGTAGACTACAGCCCTGTCTGGAGGGCTAAAAGCACATTACTTTTTGTGCAGTCCAGACACAAAAGAGCCGTCGTGGTGAAATTGGTAGACACGCTATCTTGAGGTGGTAGTGGCGAAAGCTTTGCGAGTTCGAGTCTCGCCGACGGCACCAAATAAACATGCTTGATGTGGATCAATGCAGCAAGCCAATACTTGGAACACAATCTCCTTTTATGAGTCTTGATCAATACCTGCCTATCTTTTTGTTCATTCTGGTTGGCATCGGTGTCGGTGTCGCGCCACAAATCATTGGGTACATTCTCGGACCCAATCGCCCTGATGCTGCAAAGAACTCGCCTTACGAATGCGGTTTCGAAGCCTTCGGCGACGCCCGGATGAAGTTTGATGTGCGTTACTACTTGGTTGCCATTCTGTTCATTTTGTTTGATCTCGAAATTGCCTTTCTGTTTCCTTGGGCGGTAGCGCTGAAAGATATTGGTGCGCTTGGTTTCTGGTCAGTCATGGTGTTCTTGGCCATTCTCGTCGTTGGGTTTATTTACGAGTGGAAAAAGGGAGCCCTTGACTGGGAGTGATGCGATGATTGAAGGCATATTAAAAGAAGGCTTTATCACCACCAGTTACGACTCGGTGATGAACTGGGCTAAGACAGGATCGATGTGGCCCATGTCTTTTGGCTTGGCTTGTTGTGCGGTCGAAATGATGCATGCGGCGAACGCCCGTTATGACATCAGTCGTTTCGGGGCCGAAGTGTTTCGCGCCAGCCCGCGGCAGGCTGACTTGATCATTGTGGCGGGCACATTGTGCAACAAGATGGCGCCTGCTTTTCGGAAGGTCTATGACCAAATGAGCGAGCCGCGCCGCGTGATTTCCATGGGCTCGTGTGCCAATGGCGGCGGCTATTACCACTACAGCTATTCGGTGGTGCGCGGTTGTGATCGCATTGTTCCCGTGGACGTTTATGTGCCGGGCTGTCCTCCCACGGCGGAAGCGCTTCTGTACGGCATCATTCAGCTGCAGCACAAGATTCGCCGCACGCAAACCATTGCACGCGCATAAGGGCCTGGTGATGACTTCTTTCGCTGTGAATCCCGAAACCACCAAAATCAATGTTGAAACTGCATTGGGCGACCTGCTCATTAGCAGCGTCCTTCGACTGGGTGAGCTGACCATCGTCGTAGACAGTGCCCATTATTTGCAAGCCGCACAGATACTGCGAAACGACCCCAGCTGTAGGTTCGAGCAACTGATGGACTTGTGCGGCGTTGATTACTCGACCTACAAGGATCAGCCTCAAGCTGGATTGCGTTTTTGTGTGGTGTCTCACCTTTTGTCGGTGAGTCTGAATCAGCGCGTGCGCCTGAAGGTATTTGCGCCCGATGACAGTCTGCCGGTGGTGCAGTCCCTGTGTGATTTGTGGAGTTCTGCGAACTGGTTCGAGCGAGAGGCTTTTGACCTGTTCGGCATTGTCTTCGAAGGCCACAGTGATTTGCGTCGAATCCTGACCGATTACGGTTTCATCGGACATCCGTTCCGCAAGGATTTTCCAGTTTCAGGTCATGTCGAGATGCGCTATGACTCCGAGCTCAAGCGCGTCGTTTATCAACCTGTTTCGATTGAACCCCGCGAAATTACACCGCGCATCATCCGTGAAGACAACTACGGAGGCTTGCACTAGGCTTTTTATGGCTGAAATAAAAAACTACACCCTAAATTTTGGCCCGCAACATCCGGCAGCGCATGGCGTGTTGCGTCTGGTGTTGGAGCTTGATGGCGAAGTGATCCAACGCGCCGACCCGCATATTGGGTTGTTGCATCGAGCCACTGAGAAGCTCGCTGAGACCAAGACCTATATCCAGGCCTTGCCGTACATGGATCGTCTCGACTACATGTCGATGATGTGCAATGAAAGTGCGTACTGTCTGGCGATTGAAAAGATGTTGGGGCTGGAAGTTCCCACCCGCGCCAAGTACATCCGCGTCATGTTTGCCGAGATTACCCGTCTACTCAACCATTTGTTGGCTGTGGGCGCCGGCGCCCTGGACTGCGGCGCGATGACGGTCATGCTGTATGCCTTTCGCGAGCGCGAAGACCTGTTGGACATGTATGAGGCGGTCAGTGGTGCACGCATGCATGCGGCCTATTTTCGGCCGGGCGGCGTCTATCGCGATTTGCCCGACACCATGGCGCGGCATCAGCCCAATAAGATCAGAAGCGCCAAGTCCACTGAAAGGCTCAATCGCGCTCGCGACGGCAGCCTGCTGGATTTCATAGAAGACTTTACCCAGCGCTTTCCGACCTATTTGGGTGAATATCACACCTTGTTGACGGACAACCGCATCTGGAAGCAGCGCACAGTCGGTGTTGGCGTCGTTACTGCCGAGCGCGCGCTTAATCTTGGGTTTAGTGGCCCGATGTTGCGCGGTTCCGGGATCGCCTGGGACTTGCGCAAGAAGCAGCCGTATGAGATATATGACCAGCTTGATTTTGATATTCCGGTAGGCGTGACGGGCGACTGTTACGACCGCTACCTGGTGCGCATGGAGGAGATGAAGCAGTCGAACCGCATCATCAAACAGTGTATCGATTGGCTGCGCGTCAATCCCGGTCCGGTCATCACCGATAACCACAAGATCGCGCCGCCAAACCGTGAGTCCATGAAATCCAATATGGAAGAGTTGATTCACCACTTCAAGCTATTTACAGAGGGCTTTTCTGTGCCCGAAGGCGAGGCCTACGCGACCATTGAGCATCCGAAAGGAGAATTCGGGATATACATGGTCAGTGATGGCGCCAATAAGCCTTACCGCATGAAGATTCGTCCACCGGCCTTTGCTCATCTGGCCGCGCTCGGTGAAATGGGAAAAGGCCACATGATTGGCGATGCGGTTGCCATTATTGGTTCGTTGGATATTGTGTTTGGGGAAGTTGATCGATGATTTCCGAAGAATCAAAAGCGCGCTTCGCTCAAGAAGTTGCTAAATACCCGCAGGACCAGAAACAGTCCGCCGTCATGGCGTGTCTGGCGATTGTTCAGCAGGAGGCCGGTTACGTCAGCGCCGACAGCGAAGTCGAGGTGGCCGAGTTCCTGGGTATGGCCCCGATGGCCGTACACGAGGTCACAACGTTTTACAACATGTACAACCAGCAGCCGGTTGGAAAATACAAGTTGAATGTTTGCACCAATTTGCCCTGCCAGTTGCGCGATGGCGGAAAGGCCCTCAAGCATCTTGAACACAAGTTGGACATCAAAATGGGCGAGACCACGGCTGACGGCATGTTTACCTTGCAGCAATGTGAATGTCTTGGCGCTTGCGCTGACTCACCTGTGCTATTGGTGAATGACCAGACCATGTGCAGTTTCATGAGTGATGACAAACTCGATCAACTGGTCGATGGTTTGCGTGCCGCGGGGGACATGTAATGTTGGCTGACAAAATACTCTCCCAATTTCAGGCGACCGGTGTTCAGACTGGTTTTCATGGGCGGCATATCAATCCCCAAATCTATGCGGATTTGAATGGCTCGAATTGGCATTTGAAAGACTACGAATCGCGTGGTGGTTATCAGGCGCTACGAAAGATACTCGGCCTAGACGGTGGCTTGGCTGCTGATGGCGCTGCTGCTGGTATGACGCCGGACCAAGTGATTGCAACTGTCAAGGAGTCAGGCTTGCGCGGGCGTGGCGGAGCCGGTTTTCCGACCGGGCTTAAATGGAGTTTCATGCCGCGTCAGTATGCCGGGCAAAAGTATCTTGTCTGCAACTCGGACGAGGGCGAGCCAGGCACTTGCAAGGACCGGGAAATACTGCAATTCAATCCCCATATGGTGATTGAAGGCATGATCATTGCAGCCTACGCGATGGGCATTTCCGTAGGCTACAACTACATTCATGGCGAAATATTCAAGACCTACCAACGTTTTGAAGAGGCCCTGGAAGAGGCACGGGCGGCCGGTTTTCTTGGCAACAATAT
Organism: Rhodoferax sp.; assembly: GCA_013791765.1. Taxonomy (GTDB): domain Bacteria; phylum Pseudomonadota; class Gammaproteobacteria; order Burkholderiales; family Burkholderiaceae_C; genus Rhodoferax. The sequence goes on along the minus strand of VMTC01000016.1, from coordinate 29,213 downwards.
TCTGGGCACGACTTACAGCTTTCAGTTGCATGCTGCGCATGGTTATGGCGCCTATATTTGCGGCGAAGAGACCGCTTTGCTGGAGTCGCTTGAAGGAAAAAAAGGGCAGCCCCGCTACAAGCCACCATTCCCGGCCAGTTTTGGTCTGTACGGAAAACCCACCACGATAAACAACACGGAAACTTTCGCGGCGGTGCCGTGGATCATCCGCAATGGCGGGCTGGCATATCTGGCGTGCGGTAAGCCCAACAATGGGGGCACCAAAATATTTTCCATGAGTGGAGACGTGGAGCTACCCGGTAATTACGAAGTCCCGATGGGAACGCCGTTTTCCCAATTGCTTGAGCTTGCCGGCGGTGTGCGCAAGGGGCGCCAACTCAAGGCTGTTATTCCTGGTGGGTCCTCATCGCCAATTTTGCCTGGCAGCATCATGATGGACTGTACGATGGACTACGACTCGATCGCAAAGGCAGGTTCGATGCTTGGCTCTGGCGCCGTGATTGTGCTTGATGACAGCCGTTGCATGGTCAAGAGCTTGCAGCGTTTGAGTTATTTTTATATGCATGAGTCGTGTGGGCAGTGCACGCCTTGTCGCGAGGGCACAGGTTGGCTGTCGCGCGTGGTTGACCGGATCGAACATGGTCAGGGTCGTCCCACAGACATGGACTTGCTGGACAGCGTCGCTGAAGACATCATGGGGCGCACCATTTGTGCCCTGGGAGAGGCTGCAGCCATGCCCGTGCGCGCCATGATCAAACATTTCCGCCCTGAATTTGAATACCACGTAGAGCACAAGACCTGCATGGTCCCAGCCTACGTCTGAGCGAGTCCCAAGATGATTGAAATTGAACTCGACGGCAAGAAGATAGACATTGTTGAAGGCAGCATGATCATGCATGCAGCCGAAAAGGCAGGCACCTTCATACCGCATTTTTGTTACCACAAGAAGCTCAGCATCGCGGCTAGTTGCCGCATGTGCCTGGTGGATGTAGAGAAGATGCCCAAGCCCATGCCCGCCTGCGCTACGCAAGTGTCGCAAGGCATGATTGTCCGGACCAAAAGCGAGAAGGCAATCAAGGCGCAGAAGTCGGTGATGGAATTCCTGCTGATCAATCATCCGCTGGATTGCCCTATTTGCGACCAGGGCGGCGAGTGCCAGTTGCAGGATCTGGCCGTAGGTTATGGCGCCTCTTCTTCACGTTACGAAGAAGAAAAACGTGTTGTGGCCGTCAAAGATGTAGGCCCCTTGATTTCCATGCAGGAAATGAGCCGATGTATTCATTGCACCCGATGCGTTCGATTCGGCCAAGAGGTGGCAGGCGTCATGGAGTTGGGTATGTCGCATCGCGGCGAGCACGCCGAGATCGAGACGTTTATCGGCCATTCGATCGAATCGGAACTTTCCGGCAACATGATTGACATTTGCCCGGTGGGAGCCCTGACCAGCAAGCCGTTTCGCTACAGTGCCCGCACTTGGGAATTGTCGCGCCGCAAGTCTGTCAGCCCGCATGACTCCACTGGCGCCAACTTGGTTGTACAGGTCAAGAGCAACAAGGTCATGCGCGTCGTACCTTTCGAGAACGAGGCAGTTAATGAATGCTGGATTGCAGACCGTGACCGTTTCTCCTACGAAGCTCTGGACAGCGATGAGCGTCTGACCACGCCCATGCTCAAGCAGGGCGGTGTTTGGAATTCCGTCGATTGGCAGACCGCACTAGAGTATGTTGCCAATGGCCTGAAACAGATCAAGGCAGAACACGGCGCGCAGACTATTGGCGCCTTGGTTAGCCCGCACAGCACCTTAGAAGAGTTATTTCTGGCTGGCGCCCTGATGCGTGGCCTGGGCAGCGAGAACGTCGACTATCGTTTGCGTAACGCCGAGTTCCCTGCGTCTGAAGGCGTGCGTCATTTGGGTACTTCTATAGCGTCCTTGTCTGAACTGCAGCGTGTGTTGGTGGTGGGTTCCAGCCTGCGCAAGGATCACCCCTTGTTTGCCCAACGAATTCGCCAGGCGGCCCGCAAGGGTTGTGTTGTAAATGCTATTGTGTCTAACGCGCAAGACTGGGCGATGCCTGTGGCCAATGCGCTGCTCCGCGACGCCCGTACCTGGGCGCAGGCGCTCGCAGACGTGGCCTTTGCGGTGGCAGACCATAATGGCGTTGAGCCGCCAGTTCCCGGCAAGGCTGACGCCGTAGCCAAAGCCATCGCGCAGTCTTTGCTCGGTGGTGAACGCAAATCAATTTTGTTGGGCAATGCGGCGGCCCATCACGAACAGGCTTCGAGCTTGTTGGCGCTCGCTAACTGGATTGGCACACAGACAGGCGCCACCGTCGGTTACTTGACGGAGGCGGCCAACACCGTGGGCGCACAAATTGCGGGGGCTCTGCCTGGGCCTAAGGGTCTGAATGCAGGGCAAATGCTCCGCGGTGATCTGAAGTCCGTGTTTCTGTTGAACAACGAACCCGAGTTTGATTCAGCGCCGGGTGCATTGGCTTTGACCGCTCTGTCAAAAGCCGAGATGGTGGTCACGCTCAGTCCGTTCAAAGCCAATATGGCTTTCAGTGACGTCCTGCTGCCGATTGCACCGTTCACCGAAACATCGGGAACCTTTGTCAATGCCGAGGGCTTGGTTCAGGGTTTTCATGCGGTGGTCAAGCCGCTGGGCGAAACCCGCCCTGCCTGGAAAGTCTTGCGTGTGCTTGGCAACCTGCTTGGGATCCCCGATTTCAGCTTCGAATCGTCGCAGGAGGTGCTCAAGCGCGTACCGGGCTTGCCGGTTGAAGGCGAGTCATTTTTGTCGAGTGCCACGTTGAGCAATAAAACGCAGGCTGTTTTTGACCTCACGCCCGCCTCCGCAGCACCGGCCGCTGTCGGCATTTATGCGCTGGATGGGATTGTGCGTCGAGCTGCGAGCCTGCAACTGACGGCAGACGCTAAACCACATGTTGTGGCGACGGAGGTGACAGCATGATCGATACCATTTTCGCGTTGGGGGAGGGGCTGCTGGCAGCTCCTTGGTGGTCGGCCATTGCATGGCCGGTGATTTGGGCTTTGATCAAGGTGACGCTGGTCTTGATGCTCGTTATGGGCGCTGTGACATACACGACGCTGTGGGAACGCCGGTTGCTGGCATGGGCCCAAATTCGTATGGGACCAAACCGGGTTGGACCTTGGGGTCTGCTGCAGCCCATAGCGGATGCACTGAAGCTGATGGGCAAGGAAGTCCTCAGACCAGCAGCTGCAGAAAAGTTTCTGTTTTATATGGGACCGGTCATGACCGTGATGCCTGCCATGGCGGCGTGGGCTGTGATTCCATTTGGTCCGGACATTGCCTTGGCAAACATTAACGCAGGTTTGCTGTTTCTGATGGCGATCACCTCGATGGAGGTGTATGGCGTGATTATCTCTGGCTGGTCGTCCAATTCAAAGTATCCTTTCCTTGGTGCGTTGCGTGCATCATCCCAGATGGTGAGTTATGAGATTGCCATGGGCTTCTGCTTCGTGGTTGTACTGATGGTGTCAGCCAGTCTGAATATGACGGACATCGTCACAGGCCAGGGCAAAGGTTACTTTGCGGACATGGGGCTTAACTTCCTGTCGTGGAACTGGTTGCCGCTATTGCCCATTTTCGTGATTTACTTTATTTCCAGTCTGGCGGAAACCAATCGACTTCCTTTTGACGTGATTGAAGGCGAGTCTGAAATTGTGGCTGGCCATATGGTGGAATACTCCGGGATGTCCTGGGCAATGTTCCAGATGGCAGAGTACGCGAACATCTGGCTGGTGTCGGTCTTGGCGACGATCATGTTTCTTGGTGGCTGGTTGTCACCTATCGACAGTGTCTTCGTTAATTGGATTCCAGGATGGATCTGGCTGGGACTCAAGTCGTTTTTGGTCGTGACAATGTTTGTCTGGGTACGGGTTTCGTTCCCGAGATTTCGCTACGACCAGATCATGCGTTTGGGTTGGAAGATTTTTATTCCGGTCACCCTGGTCTGGCTGGTGGTTGTTGGGGGATGGATGCAGACCCCGTGGAACATTTGGAAGTAATTCGAGTTGTCTATGTCTACCCCTACTTCAAGTGCTGTTGAAATCGAAAGCGAGAGTTCCTTCTCGTTGAAAGATTTCCTGTCCAGTTTCATGCTGGGTGAGTTATTCAAGGGCCTGGCGCTGACTGGCAAGTATGCGTTTCGCAGCAAGATCACGCTGGAATACCCTGAAGAAAAGACGCCACTGTCGCCCAGATTTCGGGGCCTGCATGCGCTGCGCCGATATGAAAATGGCGAGGAACGTTGTATCGCTTGCAAGCTGTGCGAAGCCATTTGCCCGGCGATGGCGATCACGATCGAATCAGAGATTCGCGCCGATGGCTCCCGGCGGACTACTCGTTACGACATTGATTTGAATAAGTGCATCTTTTGCGGATTTTGTGAAGAGAGCTGCCCCGTAGACTCGATTGTGGAAACCTCGATCCTCGAGTACCACGGTGAATCCCGTAGCGACCTCTATTTCACAAAAGACATGCTGCTGGCTGTGGGTGACCGCTATGAAGCCCAGATTGCAGCAGCCAGGGCAGCAGATGCCAAATATCGATAACGACCGCATCAGCAGCTTTCATATTTTGAACACCGGAAAAAAGTAACGACACATGGACGTCAAGACGGGCTTCTTTTATTTTTTCTCGATCGTGCTGCTCTTCGCCGCCTTTCGAGTGATTACCTCGCGCAATCCGGTGTATGCCGTTTTGTACCTAGTCCTGGCATTCTTTCAGGCAGCGGCCATTTGGTTGTTGCTCAAGGCCGAATTTTTGGCCATCACACTGGTTCTGGTGTATGTCGGGGCTGTGATGGTGCTGTTTCTGTTCGTTGTGATGATGCTAGACATCAAAGTGGATGGTTTGCGCGAAGGCTTTTGGAAGCATTTCCCGCTGGCAGCCGTGGTGGGCGTCGTGATCGCGCTGGAGATGGCGGCGGTATTGATGGGAGGATTCCGCGCCACTGATGAACCGCAAAGCGCTGCCGCGCTTGGACAGGCCGGTATCGAGCTATCCAATACACGTGAGCTGGGAAAAATTTTGTACAGCCAATACGTGTACCCACTCCAAATTGCTGGAGCGATTCTCCTGGTGGCGATGATTGCAGCTATTGCGTTGACCTTGCGCCAGCGCAAAGACAGCAAGCAGTTGAGCCCCTCCTCTCAAGTACGGGTGAAAGCCAAGGATCGGATGGTCGTGCTCAAGATGGATTCGACCAAGGTGGCAGCGCTAGATGAAGCGGCAAGCGCCGTGAATGCGGAGAAGAAAGAATGACTTTAACTCTTGGACATTTTCTGTCGCTCGGCGCCATCTTGTTTGCGCTGTCAGTGATTGGTATTTTTCTCAATCGCAAGAATTTGATTGTCTTGTTGATGGCTATCGAACTGATGCTGTTGGCCGTCAATACCAATTTTGTCGCCTTCTCCTACTACTTGGGAGACATGCACGGGCAAATATTTGTGTTTTTTATCCTGACTGTTGCTGCTGCTGAATCAGCAATTGGTCTAGCCATTTTGGTGCTGTTGTTCCGCAACAAGTCAAGCATCAACGTGGATGAACTTAATACGCTTAAGGGTTAATAAGATGAGTCAAACCCTTTCCGCTTCGACGCTTCTCGCGGTGCCATTGGCTCCGTTGGTGGGTGCAGTTCTGGCTGGTATTTTCGGGACCAAGTTTGGTGGCAACTGGATTGGTCGACGCCTGTCGCACTCCCTTACGATTCTGGGCGTGTTCCTGTCATTTGTGCTTTCCGCTTGGGTACTCAAGAGTGTTGCAATTGACGGCGCTCGTTTCAATGAAACTATCTATACGTGGATGGTGGTGGGTGGTCTCAAAATGGAAGTGGGCTTTCTCGTCGATGGTCTCACCGCCATGATGATGTGCGTGGTCACTTTTGTGTCTTTGATGGTTCACATCTATACCATTGGGTACATGAAAGAAGACGAAGGCTATAACCGTTTCTTTGCCTACATCTCACTTTTTACCTTTTCCATGCTGATGCTTGTGATGAGCAACAACATGTTGCAGCTCTTCTTTGGCTGGGAAGCCGTGGGCCTCATGTCCTATCTGCTGATTGGCTTCTGGTTCAACAAGCCCACTGCCATTTTTGCGAACATGAAGGCGTTTCTGGTCAACCGCGTGGGTGACTTCGGTTTCATCCTTGGCATTGGGCTGGTCGTTGCATTCGCCGATACCTTGAACTACACCGAAGTTTTCGCCAAAGCGAGTGAGCTTGCTACACTGAATTTTCCAGGTACAGACTGGATGCTCATTACGGTTATTTGCATTTGCCTGTTTATTGGAGCCATGGGTAAATCAGCCCAGTTTCCGCTGCACGTTTGGCTGCCGGATTCCATGGAGGGCCCCACTCCGATCTCGGCCTTGATTCACGCGGCCACGATGGTCACTGCTGGTATTTTTATGGTGGCGCGTATGTCACCTTTGTTTGAGTTCAGTGACACTGCTTTGAACTTCGTTCTTGTGATTGGTTCAATTACCGCTTTGTTCATGGGATTGATGGGCATCATCCAGAACGATATCAAGCGTGGCGTAGCCTACTCCACTTTGTCTCAATTGGGTTACATGACGGTGGCTCTCGGTGCTTCCGCCTATTCTGTTGCTGTGTTTCACTTGATGACGCACGCGTTTTTCAAGGCCTTGCTGTTCCTTGCGGCCGGTTCGGTCATTATGGGTATGCACCACAATCAAGACATCCGCTGGATGGGGGGCGTACGCAAGTACATGCCAATTACGTGGATCACCACGTTATTAGGCTCTCTGGCACTCATTGGAACTCCCTTGTTCGCGGGTTTCTACTCTAAAGACAGTATTATTTTGGCGGTTCACGAAAGTCAGCTGCCCGGCGCTGGCTTTGCATCCTTTGCCGTGATGGCTGGTGTGTTTATAACGGCGTTCTATTCTTTCCGCATGTATTTTTTAGTATTCCATGGCAAGGAGCGCTTCGATCAAAATCCAGACGCTCACCATGGCGATCATCATGGACACCACAAGGAACATCACGCCCCACATGAGTCACCCTGGGTTGTGACGCTGCCGCTGATCCTGCTCGCCATCCCTTCCGTTGTGATTGGATTCATGACCATCCAGCCCATGTTGTTTGGAGAGTTTTTCAAGGACGCTATTTTTATCGACGCGGCTAAACACGCCGCCATGGCAAACCTGGCCCAGACGTTCCATGGTCCGCTACAGATGGCATTGCATGGACTGCAAACGTTGCCGTTCTGGCTTGCCGTGGCAGGGGTGGCAACCTCCTATTACATGTACATGGTTAACCCTGCATTGCCCGCTGCCATCAAGACTCGCGTCCAGCCGATCTATGCGCTGCTTGAAAACAAGTATTACCTTGACTGGTTCAATGAAAATATTTTGGCCCGCGGTATGCGGGCATTGGGAACCGGCTTGTGGAAAGGTGGTGACGAGGCCCTGATTGACGGCGCCATTGTTAATGGCTCCTGGAAGGGTGTCGCTTGGGTATCCGGCGTGATTCGGAAGGTTCAAACTGGTTATCTGTACCACTATGCGCTGGTCATGATCTTGGGTGTTTTTGTGCTTTTGACGTATTTCGTCTGGCTCAAGTAGGAGAATAAGAAAAATGGGATTGTTGAGTCTGGCTATTTGGACACCGATTGTTTTTGGTGTCGTGCTGCTGGCACTGGGTCGGGATGATCAGGCGCGAACTGTGCGCTGGATCGCGCTGATTGGTGCCATTGTCAGTTTTCTTGTGACCCTGCCTTTGTACGGAAGCTTCAAGCTTGGCACAGCCGCCATGCAATTTGTTGAGAAGGCGCCCTGGATTGAACGCTTCAACATCAACTACCACCTTGGTATAGATGGAATTTCACTCTGGCTTGTACTTTTGACGGCTTTCATCAACGTGGTGGTCATCATTGCCAGTTGGGAAGCTATTACCCGGCGGGTCAACCAGTACATGGGGGCCTTTCTTATTTTGAGCGGCTTGATGATTGGCGTGTTCTGTGCGCTTGACGGCATGCTGTTCTATGTGTTCTTTGAGGCGACTTTGATTCCGATGTATCTGATCATTGGTATCTGGGGAGGCCCGAACAAGATCTACGCAGCGTTCAAATTTTTCCTGTATACCTTGCTCGGCTCACTGCTAATGCTGATTGCCCTGATCTACCTGTATACCCAGTCGGGTGGCAGTTTCGACCTGGGTGTGTGGTACCAACTTCCTTTGGGCGGCACGGCCCAGACCTTATTATTCTTCGCGTTTCTTTCGGCTTTCGCGGTGAAGGTGCCGATGTGGCCAGTCCATACGTGGTTACCTGATGTGCACGTCGAGGCGCCTACTGCTGGTTCGGCGGTGCTGGCCGCCATCATGCTCAAACTGGGCGCCTACGGCTTTTTGCGGTTTTCAATGCCGATTGCGCCGGATGCCGCGCGGGAGTGGGCCTGGTTGATGATCGCTTTGTCGCTGATTGCTGTCATTTATGTGGGTCTGGTAGCGCTGGTCCAGAAGGATATGAAAAAGCTGGTCGCTTATTCGTCTGTTGCCCACATGGGGTTTGTCACCTTGGGTTTTTTCATCTTCAATGACTTGGGCGTGTCTGGTGGCTTGGTGCAGATGATTGCACACGGATTCGTGTCAGCCGCTATGTTCCTGTCTATTGGGGTGCTGTATGACCGTGTTCACTCACGCGAAATTGCCAGCTACGGTGGCGTTGTCAACACCATGCCCAAGTTCACGGCATTTGCCTTGCTGTTTGCCATGGCCAATTGCGGCCTACCGGGAACTGCCGGTTTTGTCGGCGAGTGGATGGTGATTCTGGGTGCTGTGAAGGCCAACTTCTGGATTGGTGTTGGCGCTGCCAGCGCACTTATTTTCGGTGCCGCTTATACCTTGTGGATGTTCAAGCGCGTCTACCTGGGCCCTGTCGCCAACAAGCACGTTCAGGCCCTGAAAGACATCAACGGACGCGAATTCTTCATGCTGACACTATTGGCAGTCGCGGTGTTGTATATGGGCATCTATCCGAAGCCCTTTACTGATGTGATGGATACGTCGGTGATCGAATTGCTCAGGCACGTAGCGAACTCCAAGCTGATCTGATCAGTCTGAATAGACCAAATTGAATTAAGAGATAGAACATGATCGACAAACTCAGTTGGATTTCGGTTTACCCTGAAATCATCCTGCTTATCATGGCCTGCGTCATCACGCTGGCCGATCTTGGCGTGAAAAGTCCCAGGCGCACGCAGACCTATGTGCTGTCCCTTTTGACACTGGCCATTGTGGCAGCGTTGCAGGCGAGTTACGCCGTGGGTGGTGCGACCGTTTATGGCTTTAATAACATGGTGGTCAGCGACCCCATGGGCAACTGGCTCAAGTGCTTTGCTGCGATTGCCGTGATGGTGACCTTGGTCTACGGCCGTCCCTATGCGGCTGATCGGGACATGCTTCGCGGTGGAGAAATGTTCTCTTTGAGCATGTTTGGCCTGCTGGGGATATTTGTGATGATCTCCGGCAATAATTTTCTGGTGATCTATTTGGGGCTGGAACTGCTGACGCTCGCGAGCTACGCGCTGGTTGCGCTACGGAGAGACCATGCGGACTCCACTGAGGCTGCCATGAAGTATTTTGTCCTGGGCGCGCTGGCATCGGGTTTCCTGCTATATGGCTTGTCAATGATTTATGGTGCCACCGGGTCGCTCGATGTGAATGCGGTGTTCAGAGCCATTAATTCAGGGCAAATCAAGCATCAGGTGTTGGTGTTTGGCTTGGTGTTTGTAGTGTCCGGCCTGGCCTTCAAGCTCGGTGCTGTGCCATTTCATATGTGGGTTCCTGATGTCTACCAAGGCGCGCCAACGGCCGTTACATTGCTTATTGCTGGCGCCCCCAAGCTGGCAGCATTTGCCATTTGCATTCGGCTGCTGGTGGAAGGTATGTTGCCACTGGCCATTGACTGGCAACAGATGTTGATGGTGCTGTCCGTTGGCTCCTTGCTGATTGGTAACCTGGCGGCCATTGCACAGACCAACCTCAAGCGCATGCTGGCGTATTCCACGATTTCACACATGGGTTTTGTGCTGATTGGTTTGATGTCGGGCATGGTCAACGGTGACATTCACTATGCCGCGGACGCCTACGGCTCGTCGATGTTCTATGTCATTACCTATGTGTTGACGACGCTGGCCAGTTTTGGCGTGATCCTTCTGCTCGCCAGGGACGGTTTTGAGAGCGAAGAGATCGCTGATTTGGCTGGCTTGAACGAACGCAGTCCGCTCTATGCAGGCGTGATGGCAGTGTGCCTGTTCTCGTTGGCCGGTATTCCACCGATGGTTGGCTTCTATGCCAAGCTCGCTGTGTTGCAGGCGCTGGTTGCTTCGGGCAGTGTGTTTCACATTGGTTTAGCGGTTTTCGCCGTCATGATGTCGCTGATTGGTGCTTTCTATTACCTGCGCGTGGTTAAAGTGATGTACTTTGACAAGCCTGTGGGGGCAGGCACCGTGTCGGCACCGTTCGATGTTCGGGCTGTGTTGTCACTGAATGGTGCGCTGGTTTTGGGCTTGGGTCTGTTGCCTGGCGGCCTGATGACTTTGTGCTCCAACGCGGTCGTGCAAATGTTGGGCACCTGATTTGTCTGGTCTGTTGCCTTGCGCCGGTCCTTGGCGGCATCGGCCTGATGTTTGAGCCCGCTTGCAGACTGTGAACATTTTTTAGTTGTGCAGTGCCTTTACTGGTTGACGCGTTTCGTTTTTGCCAGTTCTCATGAGTGACCGTCATTTGCTTGAAGAGGAGCTCAGTACCGAGGAATTGGTCAAGGGGCGTTTTTTGCACGTCTATCGCGATACGGTCCGATTGCCCGATGGCGCCACTGCTACTCGCGAGTACATTGTGCACCCTGGTGCCGTCATGATTGTTCCCCTGCTGGAGGACGAAGAAGGCGGAATCAGAGTAGTTCTTGAGCGCCAGTTTCGCTATCCCGTCGGCCAAGTGATGATTGAGTTTCCTGCCGGCAAGCTCGATGCAGGGGAAGACCTGCAACGTTGCGCTCAGCGAGAGCTCCTTGAAGAGACTGGCTACGCCGGGTCGCGATGGGCTCACGCGGGTGTGTTGCACCCAGTCATTTCCTATTCCACTGAATTCATTGATATCTGGTTTGCCCGTGATCTGACATCCGGTATGCGTCAGCTTGATCAAGGCGAGTTTCTGGATGTATTCACCGCCACCCCGACCGAACTGTTGCAATGGTGCCGTGATGGCCTGATCACAGACGGCAAAACCCTGACGGCGACCTTATGGCTACAGAATTATTTGTCAGGAGCATGGCCTTTGAGTTGGCGCCCAGCCGCTGTGCCGCTCCCCGCCGGATAATGGGGTCATGAAAGTTCTCGATCTTCATTGTCGTCACCAGCATGTATTTGAAGGCTGGTTTGCGTCAGAAGATGATTTTCTTGATCAGTGCAAGCGGGCCCAGGTCCAGTGCCCCGTCTGTGGCGACGCAGCGATCAGCAAGCGCTTGAGCGCGCCGCGCCTGAACTTGGCCGGTGCTCGGGGCGAGCGATCTCGCGCGTTGGAAAGCTCTTCGCCGCAGGGCGCAGAACAAGCCATGCAGCAGGCCTGGATGGCACTGGCTCATCGCATTGTGGCCAATACCGATGATGTCGGCGAAAATTTTGCCGAAGAGGCTCGCAAAATGCATTACGGCGAGGCGCAGGAGCGCAGCATTCGTGGTCAGGCTTCCCGCGCCGAAGCCGAGTCCCTCATCGAGGAGGGTATCGCTGTGATTTCCTTGTCGTTGCCTGCCGCCTTCAAGGGTACCCTGCAATAGTTTTCAGTCTGCGGGCCTAGGCGGTCGTAAGGCTTGATGCGACTCTTGCATAACGCCATGAACCCCTACGCAGAACATGAGCCAATTCAGACCGGCAAGCCTAGAATTTGTTTCACCAAAGTTCAACCGGAGATACCATGATCCACCCCGCCCTTGCCGAACTGCTGACCTATACCCAGGAGCATGCTGGGCCTGCAGGCAACCCGCTTGCTGATTTCGCATTGGCTTATTTTGAAAATGCCGATCCGGATGAAATTCAGGCCCGTGGGCCGGCAGCTTTGTTCGCCATCGCCAGCGCGCACTGGCGCTTGGCCGATGCCCCGTGTGCGCCGCAAAGTGCCCGAATTCGGGTGTTCAATCCAACCCTGGCTGAAGACGGTTACGTGAGCGAGCACACAGCTATTCAAATCGTCAATGACGACATGCCATTCTTGGTGGATTCAGTCACCATGGCCGTCAATCGCAGTGGGCGTACCGCGCACTGGATTGTTCATCCTCTGCTCAGTGTGCAGCGCGACGCCCAGGGCCACCTAGTCAAAGCGTCCAGCGCATCGCACGGTGGCGAGCAAGCCAGCCCGATGGCGTCGTTCATTCTTGTGGAATGTGATCGCGTGGTGAGTGAAGCTGATCGGGTCGCACTGGCCGGTGAGCTGGCGCGCGTCCTGGGCGATGTGCACGCTGTCGTGCAGGACTGGCGACCTATGCTGAGTCGCTTGCAGGCCGTTGCTGACGCATCGGCACAATCGCCACTGTCCTCTGACAAGCAGCAAGAAGGTGTCGAGTTCTTGCGCTGGCTTGAGGCCAAGCATTTCACCTTTCTCGGGGCGCGCGATTACGCCATTGTGCGTGATGGCGACGCAGTGAGTCTGGTCGCCATTCCCGAGTCTGGCCTGGGCGTGCTGCGGGGCGCGGTTCATACGCCTGTCAGCCAACTGCCCGCCGATGCCGTGGCTTTTCTCGATTCAGATCAACTCGTGCTCATTACCAAGGCCATGACCCGCTCGACCGTGCACCGTCCGGCCTGGCTGGACTATATTGGCGTCAAGCGATTTGACCAGGCCGGTCAGGTAGTGGGCGAGGCGCGCTTTCTGGGCCTCTATACCTCAACCGCCTACTCAGCGCCAGTCAGCGATATTCCTCAGGTGCGCCGTCGCGCCGCCGAGGTTACGGCTGTGGCAGGCGTGGTGCCGGACAGCCACGCAGCCAAGTCGCTGCAGTCTATTTTGGCAGCCTACCCCCGCGACGAGTTGTTCCAGACAGATACTGCCACGCTCACAGACCATGCCATTGGTATCTTGCGTCTGCAAGAGCGCCAGCGCACGCGCGTGTTTCTGCGCAGTGATCCATTTGGACGCTTTACGTCGGTGCAGGTATTTGTGCCGCGTGACCGCTACAACACCGAACTGCGCATCAAGATCGGCCAGGAACTGGCCAATGCGCTGAATGGTCAGTCGGTTGAGTTCACCCCGATGCTCACTGATAGCCCGATGGCGCGTATCCATTACCTGGTGCGGGCCAAGGATCGGGTGCCCAAAAATCTCGACCTGCGTGCGCTTGAGGCGCGCATTGCACGGCTCGCACAACGCTGGGAGGATGATTGCACGCAAGAGTTGCTTTATACCCATGGCGAGGGCCCAGGCCTGGAATTGGCGCATCGCTTTGCCAGTGCCTTCTCCACCGCTTACCGTGAAGATTTTTCGGCCCAGGTGGCTGCAGAAGATGCGCAGGCCCTGTCTGCGTTGACGCCCACGTCGCCGCTGGCGGTCAAGCTGTATCGCCCGCTGGAGGCTGGAGCTGGCCTGTTGCGTTTCAAAATCTACAACACCTCCAAAGTTGCCCTCTCTGATTCCCTGCCGGTGCTGGAGCGCCTGGGTGCGCGCGTGCTCGATGAACAACCCTACCGGGTCAGCAACGCCAATGGTGACGGTGCTCAAAGTGAAGTGTTCTGGATTCATGATCTGGGACTACAGTTACCAGTTGGAACCGAGCTTTCTGTCATCAAGGCGCGCTTTGAGGCGCTGTTTGTGCAAGCCTGGAAAGGAGATGTGGACAGTGACGACCTGAACAAGCTGGTGCTCAACACCAGTCTGGACGCCCGTGCCATCTCGGTGCTGCGTGCCTACACACGCTATTTCAAGCAGTTGGGTTTTGCATTCAGCCAGAGCTACATTGAAACCACTTTGTACAAAAATGCCTCGATCGCACAAGAAATCAGTGCCTTGTTTGAGGCCCGCTTTGACCCTGCAAGGGAGGTAGATCGCAACGGTGTGCAGCAGCGTATCGGCCAGCGCATTGAAGCGCTTCTGAGCGGTGTCGCCAGCCTGGACGAAGACCGAATCCTGCGCCAGTTCTATGCCAGCGTGATGGCCACCCTGCGCACCAACGCATGGCAAACCACGCAAGCCGGTGACGGCAAACCCTACCTGAGCTTCAAGCTGAACCCGCGCGAATTACCGGGTGTGCCCGAGCCCAAGCCCCTGTTCGAAATCTGGGTCTATTCGCCGCGCGTTGAAGCCCTGCACCTGCGTCTGGGCAAAGTCGCCCGCGGCGGATTGCGCTGGTCGGACCGGCCGGAAGACTTCCGCACCGAAATTCTGGGTCTGGTAAAAGCCCAGCACGTGAAAAATACGGTCATCGTGCCGGTGGGCTCCAAGGGTGGTTTCGTCCTCAAGAAGGCGCCACCAACCAGTGATCGCGAGGCGTATATGGCCGAGGGCATTGCGTGCTACAAGCTCTTTCTGTCGGGCATGTTGGACCTGACCGACAACCTGGTGCAGGGCCAAGTGGTTCCACCCCCCCAGGTGGTCCGCCACGATCAGGATGACCCTTACCTCGTGGTGGCCGCCGACAAAGGAACCGCCTCCTTCTCGGATATTGCCAACAGTGTGTCGGCCCAGTATCGATACTGGCTCGGTGACGGCTTTGCGTCCGGCGGCTCTGTGGGCTATGACCACAAAAAAATGGGCATCACGGCGCGGGGCGCCTGGGAGTCGGCGAAGCGGCATTTCCGCGCCTTGTCCATCAACACGCAAACCACCCCCTTCACCGTGGTCGGCATTGGCGACATGTCGGGCGATGTCTTTGGCAATGGCATGCTGCTGTCCGAACACATTAAACTGGTGGTGGCGTTCGACCACCGCCACATCTTCATCGACCCCACGCCCGACGTCGCCACTACCTTCGCTGAACGTCAGCGCCTGTTTGCGCTGCCACGCTCAAGTTGGGATGATTTTGACAAGAGCCTGATTTCAGAAGGGGGTGGCGTTTATTCGCGTGCGGCCAAATCGATCAAACTCTCGCCCCAGGCGTGCGCAGTCATCGGCATTGAGGCGCAGGAGTTGACCCCGGCGGCACTGCTGCATGCTGTTTTGCAAGCGCCGGTCGATCTCCTGTACAACGGTGGCATTGGCACCTACGTCAAGGCTACCCATGAGACGCATGCCCAGGCGGGCGACAAGGCGGGCGATGCATTCCGCGTGAATGGCTTGGAGTTGCGCTGCAAGGTGCTGGTTGAAGGTGGCAATCTGGGTTGCACCCAACTGGGCCGGGTCGAGTTCGCCCAAAAGGGCGGCCTGATCTATACCGACGCCATCGACAACTCGGCGGGTGTCGATTGTTCCGACCACGAGGTCAATATCAAGATATTGCTGGACCGGGTGGTCGAAGCCGGTGACTTGACGCTCAAGCAGCGCAATGACCTGCTGGCTTCCATGACGGACGAAGTTGGTCGACTGGTACTGGCAGACAATTACTACCAGACTCAAGCGCTTGACATCGCCTGCCATCGTCCCCTGTATGTGCTTGACGGCCAGCAGCGTCTCATGCAATGGCTTGAAGGTGCCGGCCGTTTGAACCGCGGGATCGAGTTTCTGCCCAGTGACGAGGAAATGGCACGGCGCCGGGCCCGCAAGCAGGGTTTGAGCGCGCCGGAAGGTGCTGTCTTATTGGCCTATGCCAAGATGTCGGTGTTCGACGACCTGGTCGCGAGCAATCTGCCCGATGACCCGTACTTTAGCGGCGCCCTGCGCGCTTACTTTCCCAAAGTGCTGACTGAAAAATTCCCGGAAGCCATTGCGCGGCATCCGCTCAAGCGCGAGATCATCTCAACGTTTATCGTCAACACGATGGTCAACCGCACCGGGGCCACGTTTGTGAACTTTTTGGCAGCAGAGGCCGCCGCCAGCGCAGCCGACGTGGTTCGCGCCTACACCCTGGCGCGTGAAATCTTTGATCTTGAAGCACTGTGGGACCAGATTGACGCGCTCGATTACCAGGTCTCGACCAGTTTGCAATTGGACCTGTTAAGTAAATTGACCGCCATTGCGCAGCGCGCTTCGCGCTGGATGCTGCGCTTGCGCGCCAAGGACACCGACCTGCCGACGCTGATTCAGCGCTATCAGCCGGGTGCGCGCGAGCTGCGCGGCAATCTGGCGCATTGGCTGCCGACCCAGGCCATTTCCAACTGGCAGCAAGCCACCCAAAACCTGGTTCAGGCCGGGGTGGAACAAGCGCTGGCACAAAATCTGACAGCGCTGGAATTCATCTTCCCAGCGCTCGATCTGGTGGACTTGGCGCAAAGCACCGAGGCGGATCTTGAGCAGGCCGCGCGCGCCTATTTTGGTGTCGAGGGCACACTGGGCCTGAGCGCCTGGCGTGCTCAAATCAACCGCTTGCCGACCGACAGTTTGTGGCAGACGCAGGCTCGGGGCAGTGCCCGCGACGACGTCTACTCCATCGCCAGCCAGATCACCCGCAGCTTGCTTTCAGGCTCGCAAAACTTGTCGGACTGGACAACGCAGCATCAAAGCACAATTGATCGCCTGTGCAAGTTGTTGCAGAGCATCAGCACTCAGAGTCCAGACCTAGCGCCGATCTCGGTGGCGCTGCGTGAGCTGCGCCATCTCGCCTGAATCCGGCGCGGGCCGGGATCAGGCCCGCAGGTCGAGGATACGGCCGCTACTCTGTCCTGGCTTGCGGGGCTGGTAAGTGGGGTCAGCTTGCTGGCTGCGTTGGCTCAAGTCGAGCCAGCGGCCCTGGCTTTGCTGAGCCTTGCTCTCGGCCTGATCGGCCAACGAGCGCAAGTTTTGGGCATTGGCTTGGGCTTGGTCCGCTTCACGTCGGGCTTGTGCTACGCGGACTCTTCCCAGCACTGACTGCAGCGACGGGGTGGCCGTGTTGGCGGCGCTGATCGCAACCATGGCATCGGCTCTAAACCAGCGTTCAGGCCGTGGCGTTGAGGATGCGCCCTGTCGTTTGCCCCTGGGTGTTGACCACCGGCCTGGCCTGTGCCTGCTGCGTTGCTTGGGCATTGTTCTCCTTCTCCTGGGCCTCGCGCTTTTGCACTTGTTGCACCTCGTCGGCCCGCTTGACTTGCTGGCTGGGCTGTATGGGCTGGGATTTAACGGTTGAGACGTCCATGAGAGGCTCCAAACGGTGGAAAGCTGCAGTTTACTAAAGGAGGTCGACGCTTTCAATAGAGGTTTGTGATCCGGCTCCACAATGTGTGGCAACCCTGATCACCGCAGCAGTTCAACGGCTACTGCTGCCTCGGGCGCAACTGCCGCTTAGTTCAGGACGTTCCAGACCAAGGCAATGCCCAGGCCCCACAGATCGACCGGTGGCGGTGCCTCCCCAGAGAACGACATGACGCCGCGTGCTTGGGCCTCGCGCGCGGTACGCAGGCGGTCACGCTCAAGCATCACCAGCGCATCGGCCAGCTCAGGGAGCTTCATGGCAGGTGCGCCATGGGCCGCTTGGGCATATCCCCTTAATGCCTGTTCCACCGCTTTGGGGTCGAGCAGTGAAAATGCGGAGCGGCAATGCGGGCACGCGTGGTCTTTGCGCAGATCCACCGGGGCACCACAACTGCTGCACCGGATCACGGCCACGCGTTGGGCCATTTCATCAATTTCAGGCGCGGTGAGTTGGCGCACAAAGCCTTTTTCGATCATGAAACTTGAAAATGCACTGAAGCGTCCATGGCGCTGCGGACAGCGGTAAGTGATGTACCGGCCACTGCGCACCACATCAAAGCCTTTTGTCAGGGAGGTGCTGCAACGCGGGCAACTCATCTTCATGGCCAGTGGCTGGCGCGCTGCGTCCCGGTGCGCATGGAGCAAACCGAACAGTTCGACGACCGCAGCAGGCGCCAGTTTCAGGTTCTCTTGCGGGTCAAACCAGAGGCCTTGACAGGAAAAACACAAATCCAGATCGACCGTAGCACCTGCGATGCTTGCGAGCGTATGGGATTCCATGGAGGCTTGGCACGACGGGCATCTGGCGTAGGACGACATGAGTGGGTTGAGGCTGTTTTAGGACGGCGCCTATCTTAACCATGCAGACTGTGATGCCGGCAATTGGCGCATGCGTTCGCTGTGTCTGCGCACGGGCCCTGCAGTCCTAGACCGATGTGCTTTCAGTTAGGCGTTGAACTGCAGCGCCGCCAGGCCCGCATAAACACCGCCGTGCGCGATCAGTTCGGCGTGCGTGCCTTGCTCCACCAAACGGCCATGGTCAAGCACCACGATGTGGTCGGCCTTGATCACGGTGGCCAGGCGGTGCGCAATCACCAGTGTGGTACGCCCGCGCATGGCGCTCTCTAGCGCCGCCTGCACCATGCGTTCACTCTCGGCGTCGAGCGCGCTGGTGGCTTCGTCGAGCAGTAAGAGCGGCGGGTTCTTCAGCATGGCGCGGGCAATGGCAATGCGCTGGCGCTGTCCACCACTGAGGCGCACTCCGCGCTCGCCCAAAAAGGTGTCGTAACCTTCGGGCAAGGCGCTGATGAATTCGTCGGCAAACGCCGCTTGCGCCGCCGCCTTGACCTCTGCATCGCTGGCATCAGGGCGCCCATAGCGAATGTTTTCCAGTGCGCTGTTGGAGAAAATCACCGCGTCCTGCGGCACGATACCGATGCGCTGGCGCAAATCATGCAACGACAGCTCGCGTGTCGCCACGCCGTCCAGATGGATCTGTCCTGCCGCCGGATCGTAAAAGCGCAGCAGCAACTGGAACACGGTGCTCTTGCCGGCACCGCTGGGCCCCACCAGCGCCACGGTTTGCCCGGGCTTGACTGCCAGTGAAAAATCAGCCAGTGCCGTTTGCTGCGGACGCGACGGATAGTTGAATGTCACCCTATTAAAATTTATAGCACTACCCTCAGACTGCACGGGAGCTGGCGCCGGATTTGACGGTGAAGTGATGGGGGACTGGCTGCTGAGCAGTTCCATCAGTCGTTCGGTCGCACCAGCCGCTCGCAGCAAGTCGCCATAGACCTCGCCCAAAATGGCGAACGCGCTGGCCAAGATGATGACGTAGACCACCGTTTGCCCCAAATGCCCGGCACTGATACGCCCGACCATGACCGCTTGCGTGCCTTGGTACAAACCCCACAAAAGCGCCGCCGAGGTGGCAATGATGATGAACGCCACCAGCACCGATCGCGCTTTGGTGCGCCGCACGGCTGTGTTGAAGGCGTTGTCGGTGGCGGTGTTGAAACGCGCCGCTTCACGCGGCTCGGCGGTGTAGCTTTGCACCACCGGAATGGCGTTGAGCACTTCGGCTGCAATGGCGCTGGAGTCGGCCAGTCGGTCCTGGCTGGCGCGCGACAACTTGCGCACACGCCGACCAAACCACAGACTCGGCAGCACGATCAACACCAGCACCCCCAGCACCTGAATCATGACCATCGGGTTGGTCCAGATCAGCATGCCCAGAGCGCCGATGCCCATCACGGTATTGCGCAGCCCCATGCTCAGTGACGAGCCCACCACCGTCTGCACCAGCGTGGTGTCAGCCGACAGGCGCGACAACACTTCGCCGGTCTGCGTGGTCTCGAAAAATTCGGGGCTTTGTCGCAGCACATGCGCGTAGACCGCGTTGCGCAAGTCAGCGGTGACACGCTCGCCGAGCCAACTCACCATGTAGAAGCGTGCGGCGGAGAACAGGCCGAGCGCCACCGCCACGGCAAACAGCGCAACAAAGTGTTCGCGCAAGGCCATCACCTGAGCGCCTTTGTCCCCCTGCACCAGGCCACCGTCAATCAGGCTGCGCAGTGCCACCGGAAAAGCCAGTGTGGCCACGGCGGCCATGACCAAAAACAGCAGGGCCAAGGCGATACGGCCCCTGTAAGGGCGCAGAAACGGTAGCAGGCCGGAGAGTGATTTGGGGTTGCTGGGTTTGGGGCGTTCGCTGCTCATGAGGGCTCAGGTTGGGGTGAATCAGGGGCGCCACAAGGAGTGTCCCTGAATTTATAGCAAATTGGGCTCTAGCCCTTATGGATATTGTGTCAGCAGCTACTATTAACAGAGCTAATTTTGCTCGGCGTTGACGGCCGTTCTCGTGTCGGGTGTTAGTCGCCTCTTGGCCATCTTGCCATCTTGACAACGCAAGAGTCGGCGACCCAGCCTAGAGTCGCAGCGCCCCGGCATAGCCGGTCATCTCCAGGTAGCCGCGCCCGACTCGCTGGCCCTGGCTGTCTTGAAGCTCGCACAAGCCTTCCCAGTACACTGCGCCGGTCGATTGGCGGCTGTCGAGTTCCTGGTCGTCGATGACGCTTTGCACGCGGTAGAGCGCAATGGGCGTGCGCACCTGCCATTGCACCGGGTAAAGTGCCTGCGTCAAAGGGCTACGCCAATAGCGCAGCGGCTCAAACACCACCTCAGCCGACGCAAAAACTCGGGTGGGCGCGCCCGCTGCGGCCGCGCGAAACGAGCCACCGGCCCAGACGGCGTTGTCCGCCGCGTCGCGCAGGCGAAACGCGGTCAGCGCGCTGCCATCCATCAGGTTCATGCCGATCCAGTCCCAACCGACGGCTTGAGATGGCAGCAGTGACTGGCTCCATTCATGGTCGAGCCAGGCCGCGTTCGGGGCGTTGGCGTCCAGCTCAAACGGCTGGCCTTGCAGCGTGATCTGGCCTTGCACCGCCAATTGCGGCAGGCTGTAGTAGTAGCTGGCCTGCGTCGCCTCAGGTCCTTTGCGCGACAAGCCGCCATCGCCTTGCAACAGCCAGCTTTGCGTTTCGGTGCACTGCAGGTCCAGGCTGAAGTCACGGCCTGCGACGCGGGCGCGGTAGCTTGATCGCTGCCCCGCGCCTGTGTTCATCCCCGTCGTTGCCTGATCTGCCTCGCGCTTGAGCGACCAGTTGCGCAGTCGCAGATCGGTGTCGGCCTCGCTCGCTGCCGCCAGGTCGATCTCGGCAGCGCCCGAGGCGCGCGCAATGCGCTGGTCATGCCAGAGCTTTTTGCCCTGCACATCGGTCACCGCGGCGTGGGCAAAGATCAATTGCTTGGCTGCAAAGCGCGAACGCAGCGCCTGCGTGGCGCTCACCCGGGAGCGAAAGAAGGTTACTTGAAAACCAAAGTCCCGCCCGCCCGATCGCGCGTGGCCGGTCAAGTACCACCACTCGATCGCAAAGTCGGGGTGGCTGCCCAGATCCCGCGGTGCTTGCAGCCGGCGCGGCGCAAGCACGGGCGTTGCGCTGCCTTGCGCCAGCACGGGGCCGGGCCATAGCGCGGCGCCCAGGCCGCTGGCCAGCAGATGTCGTCGCAACCGATCCAATGTTTCGGGCGCCATGGCAAGCTCAGGCCAACTGGGCCTGTAGTTGCTCTTGCGACGCGCTGCAGTCGCCAAAGTGCTGCTGCACCCAGCTGGGGTCAAAGTAACTGGCCAGGTAGCGCTCGCCGCAATCGCACAGCAGCGAAAGAATAGCGCCTTGCTGGTTCTGCGAGCGCATCTCGCTGGCCAGGGCCAGCATGCCGATGAAATTGGTGCCGGTTGAGGGCCCCACCTTGCGCCCGAGTAGCTGCGACAACACCCGCATGGCGGCCACCGAATCGACGTCGCTCACTTCCATCATGCGGTCAACCAGGGTGCGGATAAAGCTGGGCTCCACGCGAGGCCGGCCAATGCCTTCGATGCGTGAGCCTGCTGCGGTCAAGCGGGTGTCGCCGCTGCGGTGGAATTCGCCAAAGACCGAGCCCTGCGGGTCCGCCACACAGACCTGGGTGGCGTGGCGCTGGTGGCGCACATAGCGGCCAATGGTGGCGCTGGTACCGCCGGTGCCCGCGCCCACCACAATCCAGCGCGGCACCGGGTGGCGCTCGCGCGCCATCTGCGTGAACATGCTTTGTGCAATGTTGTTGTTGCCGCGCCAGTCGGTGGCGCGCTCGGCGTAGGTGAATTGGTCCATGTAATGGCCACCGGTTTGCTCGGCCAGCGCGCGCGCTTCCTCGTAGACCGCATTGGCGCTGTCCACCAGATGGCAGCGTCCGCCATAAAAGGTGATCTGGGCGATCTTCTCGGGCGAGGTGTTTCTGGGCATCACGGCGATGAAGGGCAAACCGAGCAGTCGTGCAAAGTAGGCCTCGCTCACCGCGGTCGAGCCGCTGCTCGATTCCACCACGGTCGAGCCCGCGTGCAGCCAGCCATTGCACAGCGCATACAGGAACAGCGAGCGCGCCAGTCGGTGCTTGAGGCTACCGGTTGGGTGGGTCGATTCGTCCTTCAAATACAGGTCGATGCCATCTCGGGCGAAACCTGGCAAGGGCAGGGCGATCAGGTGCGTGTCGGCGCTGCGCTGGTAGTCGGCTTCAATCAGCGCAATGGCGGTGTGCAGCCAGTTCATCGCGGGCTTAGGGCCTGTCCATGAATAAGCTGTGCATTTGGCCGCCGGATTTGGGATGCAATGCTACGGCAGCAAAGCGTGCCGTGCAGCTCTGCTGCACAAGCGATTTGCAACGACGCAGTGCGCCCAAAGGTGGTGAGCCAAATGTGCATGTTATTTGTGGACAGGTCCTCACTTCAGGCTGCCCGATAAAAACTGCGCCAGACGCTCGCTCTTTGGGTTGGCCAGCACCTGGGCCGGGTTGCCCTCTTCTTCGATCAAGCCCTTGTGCAAGAAAATCAGGTGGTTGGACACATCGCGCGCAAAGCCCATTTCATGGGTCACTACCACCATGGTGCGGCCCTCCAGGGCCAGCGTTTTCATGACCTTGAGCACCTCGGACACCAACTCGGGGTCAAGCGCACTGGTGGGCTCGTCAAACAGCATGACTTCGGGCTCCATCGCCAGCGCGCGGGCAATGGCCACGCGCTGCTGCTGACCGCCGCTCATGTGCGCCGGGTAGCGGTCTTCCAGGCCGGCCAGATCGACCCGCTTGAGGTATTTGCGCGCAATCTCCACGGCCTCATCGCGCGGCACATTCATCACATGCACCGGCGCTTCAATGATGTTTTGCAGCACCGTCATGTGTGCCCACAGGTTGAAATGCTGGAACACCATCGCCAGCTTGGTGCGCATGCGCTGCAACTGTTTGGGGTCCGCCGCACCGAGTTCGCCATTGCTGCCTGCCACCAGTTCGAGCTCTTCACCGGCCACCACGATACGGCCCTGGTGCGGTTTTTCCAGCAGGTTGATGCAGCGCAAAAACGTGCTCTTGCCTGAACCCGAACTGCCAATGATGCTGATCACATCACCGGCATGGGCGGTCAGCGAGACACCCTTGAGCACCTCGACACTGCCGAAGCGTTTGTGAATGTTGTCGGCCTGGAGTTTGATAGTGGAGAGGATCATGGTCGGGTCATTTTGACAGGCAGAGAATAAAAAAACTCAGGCGCCCAGCAACTCGCCGGTTCTGAAGGCAGTGGCGCCGGCAATTTTGCCCAGTTCGCCGCCGGTGGTGATGTAGCGGTCACGGATGCGCGCATAAAAGACGCCGTCCACACCGGCCAGCACGCGCTGCGTCTGGTTGGCTATCGGGTCAATCACCTCGGCCACCAGGTCGCCCGCGTGCAGGCTCTGGCCCACCTCGGCCGCAAATACCACCAGGCCCGGGCTTGGCGCCCTGAGCGTTTCCGAACCCGCCAGCGGTGTCGGTTGGCATTTGAAGGCGGGCACAGCGGGTGACTGGTCACAAGCCAGCATTTCGATATGCTGCAGCCAGTCAACGATGGCGGCAGCATCCTGCTGCGCCAGGGCGTGACTCACGTCAAGCTCACCGCGCAACTCTATCGTGGTGCTGCAACAGCCTTGTGGCAACGCCAGTTGGCGACCCAGATCGGAAAAAATCTCCGACAGCCGCCACCAGGCGCCCGAGAGACATTCGTCGAACGGTCCGCTGCCAGAATTCTTCGCCAGCAAGATCGCCTCGCTGCCCAGAAAACGCGCCAGCGGTTCCAACTGCGGCCAGCAGGCTTCTTCAGTGTAGAAATGCAGCACGCCTTCACAGTCGCAATGCAGGTCGAGCACAAAATCGGCGTCATGGGCCAGTGTCAGCAATCTGTGGCGCAAGCTCTGCAGCTCCGTGCCGGGCAGCCAGCCACCCAGGTAGCTGCCGATCGCGCTGCGCACCAGGGCCACATTCTTCTTGGGGTCATCGCCCAGCGCATCGCGCACCAGCGGCCCGACGGCGCGCGCCAGGTCCGGGTAATGGCGGTTGAAGTTCTCAGATGTGTCGAGATCAAAGCGGCCCATCGGCTTGTGATCCACCCGCTGCGCCAGTCCGAGCGGATTGGCCACCGGAACCAAAATGACTTCGCCAAGAATCTGGCTCGCTGCCTCTGCCGCTTCGAGCAAGGCGCGCAGATGGTGCGCCACCAGCATGCCCGGCAATTCTTCGGCATGCAGGCTGGCCTGAATGTAGACCTTGGGGCCGTTAGCGGGCTGACCAAAGTGAAAGCTGGTCAAGGTCCGGGTGCTGCCCAGGCTGCCAGGCAGCAGGGGATGATCAATGCGAAGCATGGGGATTGAATATTCCTGGGATCAAATCTTGCGGGGCGCCAGGTACGCCAGCAGGCGAGCCTCGCTGAACTTGAAGAAGCCGATCAGGCAAAAAGAGGCTGTGAGGTAAATGGCAGCGGCAGCCAGATAGGCCTCAAACGGCAGGTAGTAGTCCGAATAGATGCGGCTCGCCGCCGCTGTCACGTCCAGCATTGAGGGCACGGCGCTGGCCAGGCTGGTGGCGTGCAGCATCATCACCACCTCGTTGCTGTAGGCTGGCAGTGTGCGCCGCATCGCGCTGGGCAGCACGATGTGCAGCATGACCTTGAAGCGGTTCATGCCATAGGCCTGTGCGGCTTCAATCTCGCCGGCGGCGGTCTCGCGAATGGCGCCGGCCAGCATCTCTGCGGTGTAGCCCGCGGTATTGAGGCTAAAGGCCAGCAGCGCACAAAAGAACGCATCCTTGAAATGGGTCCACGGCCACACGGTGTCCCAACGCGCTTGAATCCACTCCAGCTGGCCCAGGCCGTAATAGATCAGGTAGACCTGAATCAACAAGGGCGTGCCGCGAATCACATAGGTGTAGACGCCAACCACCCAGCGCAGCGGCGCCCACGGGCCGGTCAGGGCCAGCGCACACAAGAGCGCCAGCACCGCGCCCACCGCCAATGACGAAAATAGCAGGCCCAGCGTGGTCAGGATGCCGTTGCCGTAGAGCGCGAGGTTCTGCGGCTCGAAGATGACGGCGAAATTCATTAGAGTTGCACCCGCTTGGTACCCAGGCTGTAACGGGCGTTGAGCCGGCGCAGCACCCAGAGCGACACCGTGGTGTAGATCAAGAAGAGCGCAGCGGTGAATAAAAAGTAGGCAAATGGCGAGCGCGTGGCGGCGCTGGCCTGCTTGGCCAGGTAGGTCATTTCCTGCAAGCCAATCAGGCTCACCAGCGCGGTGGCCTTGATCAACACCAGCCAGTTGTTGGTGAAGCCCGGCAGGGCGTAGCGCACCATTTGCGGGGCAGTGATGCGCATGAAGGTTTGCATGCGGCCCATGCCAAAAGCCCAAGCGGCTTCGGCCTGGCCCTTCGGGATAGCCAGAATGGCACCGCGAAAAGTCTCGGTCATGTAGGCACCGTAGATAAAACCGATGGTCAGCACGCCGGCCAGGAACGGGTTGATGTCCACCGTGGCTTCGCTGCCCATGGCTTCAAGCAAACTGTTCAGACCGATGGTGCCGCCATAGAAAACCAGCAGCATCAGCACCAACTCAGGGATGCCGCGGATGATGGTGGTGTAGAGCGTGGCCAAGGCCACCAGAACCGGGCGGCCCGAGAGCTTGGCGCCGGCACCGGCCAGTCCCAGCAAAACCGCCACCACCAAGGCGGCCAGCGACACGCCCACCGTGAGCACAGCACCCTGCAAGATAGAGCTGTAGTAAGAACTCATCGGCGCGCTTGTGGCTGGCGGTCGCTGTTGGCTAGTGGCTGCTTACTTGCCGTAAACGTCAAACTTGAAGTATTTGTCGTTGATCTTCTTGTAGCTGCCATTGCCCCGGATCGTCTTGATGGCGGTGTTCAATTCGTTCTTTAGCGCCGTGTCGCCCTTGCGCAGGCCGATGCCAGCACCAACACCGAAGTATTTTTCAATGTAGAGCTCGGGGCCCACCAGGTTGTAGTCCTTGCCTTCTGGCTTGCTCAGGAAGCCACCCGTGACTTCTACAAAGTCGGCCACGGTGCCGTCCAGACGACCGGACTTGATGTCCAGGTAGACCTGGTCTTGGGCTTCGTAAGCGACCACGTCAACGCCTGCGGTCTTGAGTTCGCCCATGGCGTATTTTTCTTGGGTGCTGCCCTTGAGCACGCCGATCTTCTTGCCCTTGAGCGAGGCCGGGCCATCAAACTTGACGTCTTTCTTGACCACCACGCGGCTTGGCGTGTTGTAGTACTTGTTGGTGAAGTCAATGACTTTCAGGCGGTCGGCGGTGATCGACATCGAGCTGATGATGACGTCGTATTTTTTGGCCTGCAGGCCTGGAATCATGCTGTCCCAGACTTGTTCGACGAACACGCATTTGCGCTTGATCTGCTCGCACAGCGCACTGGCGATGTCGACGTCGAAGCCGGTTGGCTTGCCGTCGGCGGTCTTGAAGGTGAAGGGTTCATACGTTGGGTCGATGGCGACTTTGAGGTCTTTGCCTTGCGCAAAAGAGACGACGCAGAGCGATCCCAATGCGACAGCGAGCAGGAGTTTTTTCATCAATAAATCCTAAAAAAGCCGCGGACTGGCAACGGCATGGTAAAAAATGAACAGAGATTTCATTCTACGTTCTGTGAATTGTGAAAAATGGCATGGTTTTCCATAGGCCTTGGGTTTTCATTCACCAAAGTCATGAGATTTAAGCAAAACTTAACTTGCGCTAACGCAGAGAACCACAGAACTGAGTCGGAGTCGAAAGTGCGAGTGCTTGGGGCAGGCACAATGCGCTCATCTTCAGGGCTATGATGATGTCGTGATTTGCCTGGCAAACCAGCTCATCAACAGCTCATTTCTGCACCATTTTTATCAAGGGGTTCGATCGGATGCCGAACACGTTGTTCCTACATTTGACGTCTTTGCGACAAATACGGGCTGCCGACAGTGTTGTGGTCGCTGGTGCGCGACGTGTTCGACAAGCTGCAAGACTGGGTCGTTCGCAACGACGCACCCGGTCTGTCAATGCGCCTTGGCGCACCGAATGAAGCGTCGCTAAAAATATGCCATTCGCCCTTGATCTTTTTCGCACTGGGTGGATGGTCATCGGAGCCTTATTGGTCCTGGCTTTGATCGTGTGGCAAAGCACACGCTTGTGGACGACGCAGCGCCGACTGGCAGCGCAGTATCGTTTTGTGCTGGTGCAAAAGAAGCGCCTCAGAGAAAGTGAATTTCGCTGGAAATTTGCCATTGAAGGCTCAGGCGATGGCTTGTGGGACTGGAATGTAAGCGATGGAAGCGTTTTTTTCAGCGCCCAGTACAAGCAGATGCTGGGCTTGATGGCGTTCGAGATGGGCAACGAATTGCAGGAATGGGCGGGGCGCGTTCACCCCGACGACAAGGCGGCCAGCCTGACTGCCTTGCAGGCTTACCTGGATGGCCAAACCCCGGTGTATGCCGCTCAATACCGCATGCGCTGCAAGGATGGCAGCTACAAGTGGATTCTCGACCGTGGCACGGTGGTCAGCCGCAGCGAGGCCGGCAAACCGTTGCGCGTGATAGGCACCCACACCGACATCAGTGCGCACAAGCAGGTCGAGGAAAAGCTTCAACTCGCCGCCAGCGTCTTTACCCACGCGCTTGAAGGCATCATGATCACTGATGCGCAGGGCGTGATCATTGACGTTAATCAGGCCTTCACTCGCATCACCGGCTACGAACGCGATGAAGTTCTGGGCCGCAACCCGCATATCTTGAGCTCAGGACGGCAGAGCCAAGAGTTCTACGCTGCGATGTGGCGCGATCTACTGGTCAAAGGTTGGTGGTATGGCGAAGTATGGAACCGGCGCAAAAACGGTGAGGTGTATGCGCAGCTGCAAAACCTCAGCGCGGTGCGCGATGCCCAGGCTCAGACCCGCCAGTACGTTTCACTGTTCTCCGACATTACCGCGCTCAAAGAACATCAGCAGCAACTGCATCACCTGGCCCATTTCGACGCGCTGACCGGCCTGCCCAACCGCCTGTTGCTCGCTGACCGCCTGCAGCAGGGCATGTCGCGGGCGCAGCGGCATGGCCAAGTGCTCGCGCTGGCCTTTCTGGACCTGGACGGGTCCAAGTTGATCAACGATAGCCATGGGCATGAAGCAGGGGATCACTTGCTGTTGACGCTGGCGAGCCGCATGCAGAAGGCGCTGCGCGAAGGCGACACTCTGGCCCGCCTGGGCGGCGACGAGTTTGTCGCGGTGATGCTCGATCTGGCCGATTTGGCGGCCTGCGAGCCCGTGCTGCGGCGCCTTCTGGCCACCGTCGCCCAGCCGGTGCAGTTTGCCCAGCACCAGCTACAGGTGTCGGCCAGTGTGGGTGTGAGTTTCTATCCGCAGTGCCAGGCGGTGGACGCCGACCAGTTGCTGCGCCAGGCAGACCAGGCCATGTACCAGGCCAAGTCGGCGGGCAAGAATCGTTACCAGGTCTTTGAGATGGATTGATTTCGGCGTGGTATCTTTAATTTTGGCTGCTAGCCCACATCCAGCATGCCTAAGTAGCTATCTTATTGATAGTTTTTTGGCATGACGTCGATGGCGCGCACTCTTCTCTTGCGCCGCCTCACCAGTCTTCCTTCACCGCCAGGTCCTTGGCACGCCGGTCGCCGGTGAGGCGCTCGAACATGCGCTGGTCGATGGCGATGGCGCCGCTTTGGCGGGCATCGTCGCGCCACACGCCTGCTACATAAAAAATAGCTGGTTGCGCACTATCGACGAGGGCTAGAGCCTGAAATGATGCTGAAATTGGGGCGAGGCACGGCGATTGACATCGGTGCCATGATCGAGAACCCGGGCTCCCGGGTTCCCCAGCTATTCACCCCCAACCACGTCGGCGCCCAATGAAATCAACGATCTTCGCTCTTGAAATCACATTTTTGTAATGGCGTGAATTGCTAGCTTAGTGAATTTATGCGTGGTAAATGTTGT
>VMTC01000102.1 GCA_013791765.1 Rhodoferax sp. | reverse complement strand
GATGCGCGAGCTCAAAAAGCTCGACAAAGTGGCTTACGTGCGCTTTGCCAGCGTGTACCGCAGCTTTGAAGATGTGGATGAGTTCAGGGCGCTGGTGGATGAGGTTGGGCGGTAGGTAAGGACCTGTAGTCCCGGCTTGGCAATTGGCTTGATTTATTTAAACGGCCGGCTTCGGTGACACGGTTGGTTATACTTAGTTTTATTTTTCTCAGTATAACTACACGTGTTTTACACCGATCTCTCCACTGCAGCCCAAACCGCCTATGCATCTCTCTGCAGTGCAAGCAGAATGGATGATGTCCGATCCGTCGCGGCACTGCCTGGTAGTTTTTCAAGGAAGATCGTCAAAGGCAAAGAGTATTGGTATTACCAGACGCCTGACCTCACAGGCAGACAGATGCAAATCTTCTTAGGTGCAGCCTCTGTTGAGTTAAACACCCTGATTGAACAACACCGCCAAGGGGATGCGACAACAATACACCTGCGCCAGTTAGCCCGCCAATCCATAGCGGCTGGCTGCCTCTCGCTTGTGAGTTCACACGCAAAAATCATCGAACGGTTGGCAGACGCCGGTTTCTTTCGGGCCAGTGGGATTCTCGTGGGTACCCACGTTTACATGGCCTACCAGAACTACCTTGGCATTCGTTGGCAATCTGCTGCGCAAACCGTGGACCTGGACTTTGCGCATGCCGGGCGCAACGTCTCCGTGGCAATTCCATCTGACGTCACCATGGACATGGGCTGCGAAATTGAAGCACTCAAGATGGGGTTCGTTCCAGTCAAGAGCCTGACTACCTACGTCAAGTCTGACGAGCAGGATTTGCAGATCGATTTTGTGACTTGCCGGCACCGGGGCGGTGACACGCCCGTTCTCATCAAGGCGCTCAACGCCACCATGCAGCCGTTGAAATTCATGGAGTTCTCCATGGAGGCACCGATCCAGGTGACGCTGCTCGCCCAGCGCGGGCCCATCACGGTCAACGCGCCACCACCGGAGAAGTATGCATTGCACAAGTTGCTGGTCTATGGTGAGAGACCACAAAACATGCGCGTCAAAGCGACAAAGGATTTGGCCCAGGCGGCATCGCTCATCGACTACCTGGCCAAAAATGACGCCGAGCTGCTAAGCGAGACATGGAACGGGCTGATCAGTCGAGGGCCCGGATGGCGGAGCCGGGCGATTGAGGGCCTCAAGGCATTGAAAGAGCGCTACCCCCAAGTGGACACTGCTGCGTTGCCGCAATAGCCAGCAAATATTCAAGTGCGCTTTGCCAGCGTGTAGCGCAGCTTTGAAGACAT
The DNA here is from genome assembly GCA_013791765.1 of Rhodoferax sp. GTDB lineage: Bacteria > Pseudomonadota > Gammaproteobacteria > Burkholderiales > Burkholderiaceae_C > Rhodoferax. Next base: position 4,560 of record VMTC01000102.1, on the reverse strand, counting down.
TGACGAGTTCAAGACGCTGGTGGATGAGGTGGGGCGGTAGGCCGCCCATCACAGCAGGCGAAGATTTTTCGCCGTGGCCCCAATCACCGCAGACAAAGCCACCCGGTGATCAAGCGTTGCCAGACAGCCCTGGTGTGCCTTAGCCAAAGCCAATAGATAAATGTCAGTAATCTGGTTGTGACCCAGCACACGAGACCACTCAACCAAGTCAACGTTGCGCAACGACAGGCTATCAGACCAGAATTCGTGATCAAGACTCTGGCAAATTTCACTCAATTTGTTGCTGACTTTGTCAAACCCGACAGGTCCAAATTTGCTGTAACCTGGCAAATTCAAGACCCGGATGACACCGTTCTCTACCAGCGGGCAAGTCGCAATTTTGAGGCTCGGCTGCTCAAAAAAAGCAACCACATGCGGATGATGGATATGCGCCTCATCCAGCAAGGCGATCCAGACATTGACATCGAGCAAATAGCGCAAATCAGATGCCTTCCTGATCCATCAAATCACGAACGTGTTCGCTTGTGACAACCTCATCACGCCGGGGTAGCAAAGCGTATTTGCTCGTCACAGGCATCTGACGGCACACCGTTGCGCTTTGCAAGCGTATGCCGTCCCGGGCAAGTTTTGAAATAGCCTTCCCTATCGAAATCCGCTCGCGCGCAGCACATTCGCGCGCATACGCAAAGATGTCATCGTCCAGCGCAAGGGTCGTTCTCATGCGGCCAGTCTAGCATCAAAGCATCGTTTTGACATCACTCAGCCACTTCAGTAAAGGCGGTCGGCAAAATATCATCCATAACGCAGTCAGGCTGCACAATCGACGATTTTCATGGATGCTAGCTATCTGCCGCCAGCGAGCAATTTCCAGCTCTGACTTCTCGATAGCGGGCTGGCCGCATCCCTGACCGAATGGAGCAGACCGGCCACACTGGACGCGGGGACCATGTCGGGCAGCGCCCACATGACCATCAACAAAAATGCCATCCCGAACGACCCGGAGAAACCCATGGTGACCAGCGGCGTGCGCATCGGCACCCCCGCCATGACGACCCGCGGCTTCAAGGACGAAGAGGCTCGCATGACAGCCAACCTGATTGCCGACGTGCTGGACAACCCGCGTGATGAAGCCAACATCACGGTTGTGCGCACCAAGGTCAACGCGCTCACGGCACGGTTTCCGGTGTATGGCTAGGCCGGATGTAGCCTGAATAGATATTATTTTGATAGCTGTTTGCGCTTATTCCATAAGGGCTACAGCCTGAAATCACTTAGAAACAAGCGCTAACCAATGAAATGCCCCTTCTGCAGCCACGCCGACACCCAAGTGGTGGAAACCCGGATTTCTGAAGACGGGGGCTTCATCCGCCGCCGGCGCCAATGCGCCTCGTGTCAAAAACGCTTTACCACCTATGAGCGCCCTGACGTCACCTTCCCGTCCATCGTAAAAAAAGATGGCCGGCGCATTGAATACGAGCGCGCCAAACTGCTGGCCTCCATGAAGCTGGCGCTGCGCAAGCGCCCGGTGAGCACCGAGCAGGTGGACGGCGCAGTGGAGCGCATTGAAGAAAAGCTGCTCATGCAGGGGGTGCGCGAGCTGCCCTCAGCCCGCCTGGGCGAACTCGTGATGCGCGAGCTCAAAAAACTCGACAAAGTGGCTTATGTGCGCTTTGCCAGCGTGTACCGCAGCTTTGAAGATATTGACGAGTTCAAGACGCTGGTGGATGAAGTGCGGCGCTAAAGCACACAAAGGGCCTTGGGCTCATGCGCGCTGACAGCCTTATTTCCAGCATTCTGGAATGGTGGGGACGGTCGCACTGCGGCCCTTGACACCGGTGTTGGTCAACGTGAGGTTTTCACATTTGTCGGCGGCCCTGGGATCGGCCGTCAGCGTATACGAATTGAGCGTCACCGCGCTCACCGTCAGATCGTATTTTGGACTGCCCTCAGGCACGGCTTGCAATCGAGGGGGAAGCGTCGGCGAGCCGGTGCCATCGGCGGCGGTACTGTAGCGACTGTTCGCGGCGTAATAGCGCTCCATGAACTGCTGCGCCTCCAGCAAGGCGGCCCTGGCAGCCGAGCGATCTCCCCGCCTGACACTCTCTGTGTAGCTGGGGTAAGCCACGGCGGAGAGAATGCCAACGATGGCGACCACAATCATCAATTCAATCAGGGTGAAGCCCGATTGATGCCGCTGGTGGCCGCCATGGCCACGGTCTGGTTGCAGGTTCATTGGTTTTGCAGTCAAAAAAGTGGAGGGCTCATTGGATCGGTGGATTGATGATACGACGCCATACCCGGTCTTTTACCTTTCTCGCACCACCCGAGGCATCAGGATCTTCAATACTCGCAGTCATCTGACTCGTGGTGTTTTGAATACTGATCTTGGTTTTGCAGATACCGCCAGAACAGACCGGTGTGCCACGCACGACCGCGTCGATACCGTCCGCATTGGTGCCGTAGCCGGACACAATGACATCACTGCTATTAATCAACCCATCACCATCGGTGTCAAACAACCGATAGCTCGGGTTCACCCCCTGCTCGACAGGAATCAGCAAATTGGCGCCAGAGCCGGTTGCCGATTCGCACACGGCCACACCGCTAGCCGGCTTCACCACGCTGACCAGGGCCAACTTGGCACTCACGACTTGCGGCGGGTACACCACCCGCATGCCCGCTGCCACGTCCAAGTTGATCACCCAGCCACGCTCGGTCGCACTGGTCCAGTCAACGGGGGTTCCAGACAATGAATAAAAGGTCGCGCCGCCTGCGCCAGACACTGCCGTCAACGAACGTGAGACCACATTGGCACGGCCCATCGGCCTCACAACTGAATCCCCAGCCTTATCCCAGACACCATAAGTAGCTTGGGTTGCAGTGGAATTGGCATCATCCTCCGTTGCCAACAAGCCAGTCCCAAATACGACAATCTTGCCACCAAGCGAATGGTCAAACAAGATCGGTGGTTGGGTGATGGGCTGCGCTACACCATCGGTGTGCGTTGCCGTAAAAAATGCCGATCCGCCCGAAACTTCAAAACGACTGGTTGCCGTGGCCAGGTAGTCAAACTTCCACACACTGCCTTTCAAGTCACCAGCATACAAGGTGGTGATCTGGCCAACACCATTGCGCACCACACCGACACCGCCCAAACCGTTCGCCCCAGCGGCCCCCACCGCCAGCGTTTGCGCAGCACCCGTCTGCAGGTTCAGCACAAACAATACTGCTTTGCCAGATGTACTGAAACCTCCGTTTCCAAAAATGGCAACCCATTCACCGTTGGGCAAGACGCCCACCTGAATTGGAGCTGTGACGTAGCCCATATCGCCGTTTGAGGCACTGCTCAACTCCCAACGCACTGACGATGCACCCAAGCTCGCCGTGTCGGTGACATCCAGGCCAAACACCGCCCGACCGCCAGAACCCAATGATCCCAGCAGGTAGTTGCGCCAACTGGCGCTGCCTGCTCCCGGCGCGTTCACAAAGGCATCGGCCTCCACCAGCGGGCCATCCACATAAAACTGGTGATAAAGCGAGGTAGTGCCGTAAGTCTTGTCCGCCAACTTGGATAAGTTCGAATAGACCGCCTTGGGCACATAGGCAAACACTTCCTTGCCGTCATCTGCTGGCGTGACGCCAAGGGTGTCCTTGAAAGCATGCAGCATGCCATCGTTGCCGCCCACAAACAAGGTCGCCGTACGTGTTGCCTTCGAAGTCAAGAAGCTGGAATAACTGCTGCCGCCCTGGGCCGCAGGCAAGGTGGCATAACCCATATTGAGCGCATCCTTGACCAAGACCGGATTGGAATTGATGAAGTCACCCAACACGCCTTTGCGCGCCCTGAAGGGCTGCCCTTCCCCTTCCTTGCTTCGATCACCGCGCAAGAAATTCACCATGTCCGTGGACGTACTGGCTGGAGCAGTGACTACAGTGCCAAGATTCGTCTGGTTCGTAACACCCATGGTGCCCCAGGTGAACGCTACTGCAGCCGCTGGTGTCGTGTCTGTACTCCAAGTCACAATATTTCGGCTTGCCCAGGCGGGCAACTTGGACTCGGCAGTCCAGATTTGTGCGCCAGCCTGACCGTTCGCGTCCAGAATATAACTTTGGATGTCCCCATTCCAATCGCCGGTTTTGTACAAAGGCACATATTTTCGGTTACCGTCCTGCAGCACAGTTGACGCGGTCGCCACCCCCGCCTCGCGCAACTCGCGCTGCAGAGCTTGTCCCACAGAATTCCGAACTGCCGAGGCCAGTTCTGTCGGATCTTTGGCGCTGATGAACTCGCCGCGGCTGTTCAGCGCCGAATGCCACAAATCGTCAATCTTGTCTCCGCCCCATACCTTGGTCCCAGAGGTGAGGGCTGGCAGGTCCGTATCAGGGTTCAATAAACCACCCGGCAGCTTGTCCGGAATCAGCGTCCCCCGTACGCCAAGGCCAACCATGAAGTTAACCATATGCTGCCAAAACGCCGGATTATCGGCAGAGGGAACCACATTGTTGCTCAGGTCTGTGCGCAGATCCTTCTTCCAATATTCCATGGCGTAGTCCGCCAGT
>VMTC01000058.1 GCA_013791765.1 Rhodoferax sp. | reverse complement strand
TGCGTGGCCGAGGTGCTCAAGCGCGTGGCATGAACAATATTTGCGTCTACTGCGGCTCCAGCCCGGGGCGGCTTGCGGCCTATGCCGATGGTGCGCGCGCCTTGGCCCACGCGCTGGTGGATCGGAATTTGGGCCTGGTGTACGGCGGGGCCAGCATTGGCCTGATGGGGCTGATTGCCGACACCGTGCTGCAACTTGGCGGGCGGGCTGTGGGCGTGATCCCGCAGGCCCTGGCACGCAAAGAAGTGGCGCATAAAAACCTGACCGAGCTGCACATCACCCAATCGATGCACGAGCGCAAGACTTTGATGGCCGAGTTGTCTGATGGCTTCATCGCCATGCCCGGTGGCATCGGCACGTTTGAGGAAATTTTTGAGATATGGACCTGGTCCCAGCTTGGCATCCACGCCAAACCATGTGGCTTGCTGAACGTGGCGGGTTACTTTGATGCGCTAACGACGTTTCTGGACCATGCCGCTGCAGAGCAGTTCCTCAAGCCGCAGCACCGCTCTGTATTGATGGTGGAGCAAGAACCGGCGGCGCTGCTTGATCGCTTTGCCAGCTATGAGCCGCCACGCATCCAGAAGTGGCTTGGCGAGAGCGAATCGTGAATTTTGAGGCGTGACTCAAAATTTATATGTTTTTGGCCTGTAGCCCGCGATTTATATGCGTGAGTAGCTATTGATTGCATAGTATTTCAGGCCTCGACACGGGGCTGATTTGAGTTGTCGTGTCAGCGCCTATTCCATCAGCGCGACGGATTTGATGAGGGCAAATGCCTGCATGCCTGGCGTCAAGGCCAGTGCCTGACACGAATAACCGGTGATTTCAGCCAGCAGGGTTTGGCCATCGGCCAGTTGGCATGCCACCGTGACGCGGCCTGCGCTGCGGGGGTGAATCGCGGTGAGCATGACGGGTAACTGGTTCAGTATGCTCAGGCCGCGGGGCTGCACGGTCGCCAGGCTCACGTCGCGCGCCAGCACGCGCAGCCGCGTGGCCGACGGGGTGGCCGTTGGGGGCAGGCTCAGGCGCAGACGCAAGCTATCGTTGCCAAAGGCGGTTAAACCGTTCGCATCGGGCGCGCCCAAGGTACCGTGCAGCACGCTGACAGGGCCTTCTTCGTCAAACAGCGCTGAGTCGGGCCGTGCCAGGGCTTCACGCAGACTCTCGATGCGTTCGATACGCCCGTCGGCCATGAGGATGACGCGGTCGGCCAGGCGCTCAACTTCGAGCGGGGAGTGGGTGATGTACAGCACCGGAATACCCGTCTCTTTGGCCAGAGCATCAATCAGTGCCAACAGTTCGGCGCGGGCAGCCCAGTCCAGCGCGCTCAAAGGCTCATCCATGCACAGCAGGCGTGGTTGCGACAAGAGCGCGCGCGCAATCGCCACGCGCTGGCGCTCGCCACCCGATAAAGTCGTTACAGCTTGCTCTAGAAGTGCGACTACCCCCATCCGACGGGCGACAGCAGCTATTGATTCAAAAGCAGTTTTAGTCCGATTCAGCGGCGCGCGCCGAGCGGCATAGGCCAGATTGCCGCGTACGCTCAGGTGCGGAAACAGCGCCGCGTCCTGAAATACAAAGCCAATGTGACGCTGGGTGGTGGGTCGTTGCCAAGTCTGGTTTTGCCAGCTTTCGCCCTTGAACGCCAGCGTGCCACGGGTGTCTTTGTCGAGCCCGGCCAGCGCCCGCAGCAGCGTACTTTTGCCCGAGCCTGAGCGGCCAAACAGCACGCTGACGCCCTGGGCTGGGAACGCAAATGGACCGCTTTGCAGTTCGAAATTGCCCTTTTTGAGGCTGAGGTTGCCTTCAATCATCGTGAGAGTACATAGGATCAGGACGCGGGGTCAACGCGGCTTGAGCGGGCTCATCACCCGCTGGTTGATGGCATAAAACAAGAGCAGCGTCGCGAACGAGAATGCCAACAGAATGGCCGAAAGCCGGTGCGCCGCGCCATATTCCAGTGCCTGCGTGTAGTCGTAAATAGCGATAGACACCACTTTGGTCTCGCCCGCAATGCTGCCGCCCAGCATGGCGATCACGCCAAATTCGCCCACCGTGTGCGCGAAGGTGATGACCACGGCGGTCAGGATTCCGCTGCGCGAAAGCGGTAGCACCACGCTGAAAAAGCGGTCCATTGGTCCGGCGCGCAGGGTGGCAGCGGCATCGAGCAAGCGCAGGTCGATGCCGGCAAAGGCTTCGCGCAGCGGTTGCACCGCAAAGGGCAGCGAATAGATCAACGAGCCAATCAAAATGCCCCAGAAGCTGAAGGCCAGGTGGTGCAGCCCAAGCGCTTCGAGCGTGCCGCCCACCGCGCCTTGCGGCCCCAGTACCAGCAGCAAATAAAAGCCGATCACAGTGGGTGGCAGCACCAGCGGTAGTGACACCAGTGCGGCGGCCAGGTTGCTCATGCGGCTTTTGGAATGTGCCAGCCACCAGGCCAAGGGGGCTGAAATCAGCAGCAAGATGAAGGTGGTCAAGCCAGCCAGTTTGGCGGTGAGCCAGATAGCTTGCCATTCACCGGGGGTCAAGGGGCTCATGTTGTACTCAAAGTTTCTGGGGGCCGTGGGCCTACTGAGGTGTTTCGCCTGGCAGCGCAAGGCCGTAGCGTGTCATCACCTTGCGTGCCTCAGGCGTGCGCATGAACTTGGCGAAGGCCTTGGCGGCCGCATTGTTCCGGCCATACGTGGTCACGGCATAGGCCTGCTCCAGCGGTTGATGGAATTCGGACGGAATCAGGTAGTAGCCGCCCTTGGATTTGAGCGCCTCGTTCACCGCCAGCGACTGGGCGATGATGCCGATTTCGGCGGCCTGCTTGTCGATAAGCTGGGCTGTGTGCGAGATATTTTCTCCAAACACCAGTTTCGGCTCGACCTTGGTCCACATGCCGGCGTGCTCCAGCGCTTCTTTGGCGCGCGCGCCGTAGGGAGCGTGCTTGGGTTCGGCTATGGCAATTTTGCGAAATTCTGGTTTGTCCAGGTCTTGCAGCGTGAGTTCAGTGGCATCAACCTTCGCGCTCCACAGCACGATGCGGCCAAAAGCATAGGTCGTCACCGGGGCTACGGCTTTGCCGCTGGCCACCAATTTTTTCGGCAAAGTCACATCGGCGGAAAAGAAAATGTCAAAAGGAGCGCCGTTTTCCAGCTGTTGCATGAACTTGCCCGACGAGCCCAGAATCAGTTCCAGCTTGTGCGCGGGGTGGGCTTTCTCAAACAGCGGTTGAAGCTCCGCGAAGGCATAGCGCAAGTCGGCAGCGGCGGCCACGCGGGCGGTTTCGGCCTGTGCCGCGTGGCTCAGGGTGGTGAGGGCGATGGCGGCTGCGGTGCACCAGCGGGTTCCAGTATTTTTCACGTGCGTGCTGCGTTTTGGTGGGATTGAAAACATTCGCTATTCCAAAAATGGATAACGAAAGTGTAATGGAGATTTGTCTTGCCCCGGTTGGCTGTTTTCCAGCGGCACAATGCGGAGCATGAGCAAAAGCGTTTTTTCAATTGATGCCTTAAGCCACGAGCCCACCGACAAGCGCATGGACATCCTGCGCCTGATCGGCGCCACAGGTTCGATTTCCGAGGCGGCGCGCCGGGCCAGTGTGAGTTACAAAGCCGCCTGGCAAGCAGTGCATACCTTGACCAATCTGGCCGGTGTGGTCCTGGTGGACCGGGCGGTGGGCGGGGCTGGCGGAGGAGGTGCGCAACTGACGCCAGCGGGCGAGCAGTTGCTCGACGCCGCCCGCCAGATGGACGCCGCGCGCCGCGATGTGCTGGCGCGCTTTAGCGGTGGCGTGGCGCAAGCCTTGCCGGGCGCGGGCCTGCGCACCAGCATGCGCAACAACTTGCCGTGTCGGGTGGCGCTGTTGATGACGTCCACACCCAACGATCCGATGGTGCGTGTTGGCTTGACTTTGCCGCACGGCGGGCAGATCACGGCATCCATTACCCGCGAGAGCGCCGAGTTGCTGGGCTTGCAGCCGGGTCTGGCGGTGCTGGCGCTGTGCAAGGCGACAGCACTGCGAATCAGTGCCGACACCGAGACCCGGCCTGACGCAGCCACGGCCCGCTCCGCGGCGAACTCGCTGTCTGCAGTTGACTCTACCAACGCGATCTCTGGCAAAGTGTCGCGTCTTTCACGCGGGTTGCTGCGCGATGAGGTGGTCATGACCCTGCCGGGAGCCCTGCAGTTGGTGGGCTTTGCCAAGCACCCCAACCGTTTGCGCGCGGGCAGCAAGGTGCGGGCTTTGCTGGAAGAAAATGCGGTCGTCCTGGCCCTGGTTTGACCCTGTCTGGCTGGCAGCCGGTGGCGGCGCGGGACCTGACTGCGCCCTAGTGCCGCTTGCCAATCTTGCGGTACACCGTGGCGCGGCTGATGCCCAAGAGCCGGGCAGCTTCGGCCACGTTGCCACGCGCATCGCTCACGGTCTTGTAAATCAATGCATCCTCAATGTCGCGCAAGGATAAGTTCTCTGCGCGCCGGGTTCCCGGGTTGGCTGCCACTGGCATGGTTTCATGCGCGCGCTCGATCGGCAGAACCTGGAGCGTGAGCCCGGTCCACAAGGGGATGTCAAGCGTGGTGTTCGGGCGGCGTGCGGCATCAAACAGCATCTCGAAGGCAATGCCAAAGACCTCGCTCACATGCAGCCGCGCTGGCACGCCCAGCGGCCCGGCCACGCTGAGAGAGGGCACCATCTGGCGAGCCGCAGAATTTGCCCCGGTCACCCAGCCGTCGCGATCCAGACACACCATGCCATCGCCATCGTTGCCCAGCGCGGTGCCGGGCCAGTTCAGCCGCAGCAACAGACGGTGCGCTTGACTCAGCAGCAGGGCACTTTCGATTTTGCTGGCGAACTGGGTCACGAGGTGTTTGAGTTCAGGGCGTTCCACTGCGTCGATGCCGGTGACATCAAGCATCCCGACGCAAGCACCGTCCGGCCCAAACAGCGGGGCACCGGCGCAGCTGTAGGCCGAGGTGGCATCAAAAAAATGCTCACCCCGGTGCAGCCAGACCGGCGCAAGCTCGCTCAAGGCGGTGCCAATCGCTGTAGTTCCGATGCTGCGTTCGGACAGGTCCGCGCCAATGCGGGTGATCAGATGCGCGCGCGGGTCGGAGCGGTCAATCGGGCCGCTCACGTCCACCACCACGCCCGCGCTGTTGGTCAGAACGGCAAAGTAGCGTGTGTTCAGGATCGCGCGCCCCAGTTTCTCCAGAACCGGTTTGGCACTCTGTACCAAGCGCTGGTTGGCGTCCAAGGTACGCCGCATTTGCTGTGTCGATACCTCTGCAAAGCTGATGGGGTCGAGCGGGCGCAGGCCCCAACTCAGGCAGCGCTGCCAGGAGCGTTCAACCTCGGGGGCAAGCGAGCCTGCCAGCGCTGCGCCTGAGTCCAGCAACACCGTACGCCGGGCTTGTGCAATGCCGGCCAGGCGCAGTGCTGGTCGAGTGTTGGTGCTGCTGATTGCCGCAGAAAGAGAGGTCGCATTCATGATTTTTAGCAAGTGACCGAATTTATCTCATTTTGACGTTCTTGAAGTTTTGTCCAGAAACCGGTCAAGACTCGGGCACACTTTGAGGCGTGAAAAAAATTGTCTCCAGCGCCACGCCCCGACGCGTCCAGGCCACCTTGATCTGGCCATTGGCGGTGGTGCTCGCCGTGCTCCTGGTTGCCTTCATCACCACGGTGTACCTCTTGGAGCGGGGGGTGCGTGACGGCGATCTTGCTGAACGCATGGCGTCCGTTCAAAAATTGCTTGATCGAAATCTGGAGAAGGACGCCAATCTGATGCGCGCCGTCTTGCGCACGCTGAGGGACAACCAGGCGGTCGGGGCGGCTCTGGCGGGTCTTGATCGAGCGGCCTTGATGCGCGAGACCGGGCCGTTGTTTGAAACCTTAGGATCTGAGCATCGCATCACCCACTTTTATTTCGACCGACCGGACCTCGTCAATCTGCTGCGTTTGCACAGTCCCGCAGAGTATGGCGATTTGATCGACCGAAGCACCACGACGCTGGCCAGAGACCGGGCTCGACCGGTCAGCGGCCTTGAGCTGGGTCCGCTCGGTACCTTGACTTTGCGCACCGTGATGCCCTGGCTCGAGAGCGGCCGAACGCAGGGCTACGTCGAACTCGGTAAAGAGATCGAGCATATTGTGCAGGACGTTCATGAGAACCTGTCGGTGGACTTGTTTGTGCTGGTCGACAAGCGCTTCATGTCTGAGCAACAATGGCGGCACGGTTTGACGCTGCTCAATCGACAGGGCCAATGGAGCCGGTTTAATGCTTATGTGACTGTGGCGCAGACGACGAACTCGCTGCCGGATGCGCTCAATGACAAGGTGCTTGAAGCCTTGCGCGCTGGCGCTAGCAAGAATTTTAACGAAGGCGATCGCATCATCAATCTCAACATGATCGCGCTGACCGACGCGGGCGGACGCCGGGTTGGTGATCTGGTGGTGATGCGCGATATCACAGCGCTGCAATACACGTTTCTGCGGTCAATCACGTTGATGACGCTGCTCAGCCTGCTCGCCGCTGGCGGTGTTCTTGGCTTGTACTATTTCGCCGTTGATCGACTGGACCGTGACTACCAGCGCCAGCATGAGCTTGAGCATCAGCTGTTGCGCCTCAATACCGAGCACCAGCGCATGCTGCAGATTGAAAAGCTCTCTGCCTTGGGCACCATGGTGGGGGAAATCGCCCACCAGCTCAACAACCCCCTGGTGGGCGTGGTCAATCTGGCCCAGTTGGCTGCGCGCGAAGCCGATGACCCGGCGCGCACGCGCGAACTGCTGGCGGAGATTGGCCACGCGGGTGAAGATTGCCACGCGTTGATTCAGTCGATGCTGCGGTTCTCTAAAGTGTCAAATTTTGAAAGCGAGCCTACGGCGATGGCTCAGGTGGTCAATGAGACGGTGTTGTTATTTCGCCAGACGGAGAGTCGGCGCACGCCGGTGAATATCCGTTTGCCTGAGCGGGCGGTCATGCTGACGGTCGACCCGATTCTGATCCGCCATGCACTCTTCAATTTGCTGACTAACGCCGACCAGGCCAGCGCCGGCGCGGGTGAAATCCTCATTGTTCTCGAGCCGGCCGTGAACCCTGACAGCGGTGTGCTGGGCTGGCGGCTCTCGGTGGCAGACCAGGGCAGCGGCATCGCACCGGACCTCATGGACCGGATATTTCAACCATTTTTTACCACCCGAAAAGATGGAACCGGGCTGGGCCTGCCGGTGGTGCAACAGGTGGCACTGTTGCACCGGGGCACGGTCAGCGTGAGCCGCCGCCCTCAATGCGGCACGATTTTTGCTATTTGGTTGCCACAAGACGCTCAGTTGATGCAAGAGAACCCATCGGATCAATAAAAATAATGAAACCCAAGATTCTGGTCGTCGACGACGACCGCTACACCCGCGCACTCATTGAGCAACTGATGCGCCACAGCGCACAAGTGCATCTGGCCGAGAACGGCGAGGTGGCGCGCCAACTGTTTGAGGCCATCGATTTCAATCTGGTGCTGATGGATCAGCGCTTGCCTCAGGACACAGGGCTCGACCTGCTGCGCGAGTTCCGGGCGCAGCGGCCCAAGCTGGTGGCGATTCTGATCACCGGGCACGCCGACGTGCGCGATGCGGTAGCGGCGGTGCGGGAAGGCTTGTTCGACTACCTGACCAAGCCCTTTGAAGATCTGGAGGCGCTTGAGGCGGTCATAGGCAAGGCGCTCGAACTCGATAGCGCCTACCGTGAAATAGACAGCCTGCGCACGCGCCTTGCAATTGAGTCGGGTGCGCCCGATGTCATTGGGCAGTCGCCTGCGATGGAGCGGCTGCTCGGGCAAGTTCGCGAGGTTGCCGCACTCGACACCACCGTGCTGTTAGAGGGTGAAAGCGGCACCGGCAAGGACGTCATGGCCAAGCTCATCCACGCCTGGAGTCAACGCGCATCCCAGCCCTACCTGGAGGTCAATTGCGGCGGCTTACCGGAATCCTTGCTGGAGAGCTTGTTGTTCGGTTTCGAGAAGGGCGCGTTTACCGGCGCCAGCCAGGCCACGCCCGGTTATTTCGAGAAGGCGCACAACGGCAATCTGTTTCTCGATGAGATTGCTGACATGAGCCCCAAATTGCAAAGCAGCTTGTTGCGTGTGCTGCAAGACCGCAGCTTCTGCCGCATCGGCAGCACCAGCCCGCGCAAGACGGACTTTCGTCTGATCTGCGCCACAAATCGACCGCTCGCCGGCGAGGTCAAGGCCGGACGCTTCCGCGAGGATCTCTACTATCGCATCAACGTGGTCGCGCTGGGCCTGCCGCCCTTGCGCGAGCGCGGCGACGACATCATCCGCCTGGCGCTGCATTTTCTGGATCGTTACAACGCCAAGTTTGGCAAGCAATGCGGACCGTTCACGCCGCAAGCGGTGCGCGCTCTGGAAGCCTGCCGCTGGCCGGGTAACGTCCGCCAGCTTCAGCATTGCATCGAGCGCGTGGTCGCCTTGGAGCCAGGCGGAATCATCGATGCCAAACATCTGGGCCCAAGCTGCGAATGCCAACTCGCGCCTGATCTGCAAGACAGTGCAGCGCCATCGCCATCGCCATCGCTGGCCTACCAGGAGGCACGTGCAGAGTTTGAGCGAAACTATATGCGGCGTTTGCTAGAAGCGGCCGGCGGCAATATGTCGGAGGCGGCCCGTTGCAGCGGCATTCCACGCCAGAATCTCTATGTGCGAATGAAGCGCTGGGGCTTTGTCACTGAATAGCGACAGCTGTCGTAATTTTGTGAAAAAAAACTGACTGCGCGCTGTTGTCTATGGGCTTAGCGCTGAATTTTCGGCGCATTGTTATCTGAATGGTGTTTTTTGGCGCCATTTTGAGTTTCTTGCTTATTGGTATGTATTTTGCTTTGTGATGTCCTCTTGTTAAAAATATACAAGAACTTTACAAAGGAAAAATTATGAAGAAGTTCATTGTGGGTGGTGCTCTCGCGCTATCGTCCACCTTGCTGCTGTTTGGCTGTACGCTGAGCGGCCAACAGTCGCCCGATGTGGCGGTGACCGGTGTGGTCGAAGACGGCAACGCCGAGACCTTTCGCAAAGTGCCCGATGCAACGGTCTGGCTGATCCCGACTGCCGACGTGGCGGCCATGGGCAAGACGCCTATCGAGATCAAGAAAGACGCTAAAAACGATGAGCCGCTTGAAGACAATCTGGCAGCCAACCGGGCGAATTACCAAAGTGCCAAAACCAACGGCAAGGGCGAGTTCAGCTTTGCGCTGGTGCGTGGTGGCAACTATTTTGTCTACGTTGAACCAGCCAACAACACCTATCTGCCGGGGGGCGACAAGTCCCGCAAGGCTTTGAGCACAGCCGAACTCAACAAAGGCCCGCTCAAAATCAAGGTATCCGGCAATACCCCCGCAGGTGCGACCTACATTGGCAGTTCTGCCTGCATTGAATGCCACGAAGACCAGAAGCACTTCACCAAAACGCTGCACCGCCTGGGCATTACGGTGATTGGCAAGCCCAGCAAGTTGCAGGATTTTTCTAACTTCCCTGACTTCAACAAAGGCTTGGACAAGCTCATGGCAGGTACCAAGTTCTGGTTCCATGGCTATGACCCCAAGCGAGGTTTTGACAAGTACCTGATCAGCACCAAGGCCCCGGCTGATGCTGCCAGCGTCAGCTTTACGACCACGTTCTACAAGGACAAGGACGGCTCGCTGAAGTTTCGCGCCGAGAACGTCAAAAATCCGCAGGATCCAGCCCGCGTTTATCCGGTTGAAATGACCTATGGTGGTGGCGTTTACAAGCAGCGTTATCTGGTGCGTGTGGGTGCCAATCTGTTCCCGTTTGTTCAATTCAACCAACTCGGCAATGACAGCTTTGCAGACCGCAGTCGCAAAGAATGGCGCGATTACCACGCCGACTGGTTCTTTGACGAGAAGACCAATCTGCTGGCCAACCCACCCCAAGCCAAATCTTTCGACAAAGAATGTGCCTCTTGCCATGCCAACGGCTACACGTTGACCAAAACAGCGGCCGGTGACTACATTGCCGGTGCCAGCAACGACCGCAATGGTGAGATCGACATTGATGGCGACGGCAAGCCCAACGAAATCAACATGGGTTGCGAAAGCTGCCATGGCCCGGGCTCTGCGCACAACAACGCGAAAGAAGTTGACATGCCCTCTACCATCGTCAACCCCAAAAAGCTGGCCGCCGAACGGTCTTCGATGATCTGTGGGCAATGCCATAGCCGGCCCCAGGGCAACCTGAACAACGACCAGCCGGTCAACAAGGCCAACAAGATGATGTTGCCGGGTACCTCTCGCAACGTCTTCCTGAATGAATACACCACGCGTGAAGATGCCGGCAAGAACGACTATTGGGCCGATGGATTGCATTCCAAGTCGCACCACCAGCAGTACACCGACTTCATCAAGTCAAGCAAGCACCGTAACGGCACGCAGTTGGTCGCCTGCTCTGATTGCCACGATGCCCATGGCACTGCCAAGTTTGAACATCAGATGAAAACAGATTCCAAAACATCCGAGTCATGCAACAGTTGCCATGTCAACACCATGGACCTGAAGACGCACCTGGTTGAAAAAGCGAAATGTACAGTTGATCCGGCCTTGATTACCTGCGCCAGCTGCCATGTCACCAAGACGATGCAAACCGGTGCCGGCTTTGGCAAGGGTCTGGCAGCTGCGGATGGCAAGAACTACTGGAACAACGACATCAGCTCGCATATCTATGACGTGCCGCGCAAAGACAATGTAGGCGTGAAAGGCGTGGCACCTGGTTCTGCCATGCCCATCCCGTACACCAATGCGTGTGGGGCAGCCTGCCATGACGTCAAAAAACTCTAACTGAATTTTTGCACCCCTGAAAAACCGCCGCTCTGTCCGGCGGTTTTTTTTGCGCTGAATTGTTTCAATTTGAGAATTTTCAATAGCCGCAACCGGTGACGAGGGTTATCCCTAGGCGAGAAGAATGCTGAAGGTCGAACAATGGCTATGTATTTCAATTCATAGGCAAGGCATCTTATAAGTGCCGCTACCCCAAGGAGACACACACATGCAAAAGGTGTTGCACATCAACGCAGACAAGTGCACCGGCTGTCTGCAGTGCGAAATGGCCTGTTCCTTCGAGAACTACGGCACTTTCGCCACGGCCAAATCCCGCATCAAGGTTTTTGACTTCCACCATACCGGCAAAAAAGTGCCCTACACCTGCACCCAGTGCGACGAAGCCTGGTGCCTGCATGCATGCCCGGTGGAAGCCATCACCGTGGACAAGCTCACCGGCGCCAAAGTCGTTAACGAAGCTACCTGTGTGGGTTGCAAGGTCTGCACCATTGCCTGCCCGTTCGGCACCATCAACTACGTGCAGGAGACCGGCAAAGTGCAAAAGTGCGACCTGTGCGGCGGCGAGCCGGCCTGTGCCGACGCCTGCCCCACCGGCGCCATCACCTTCATTGACGCCAACTGGACCGGCCTGGGCAAGATGGCGCAGTGGGCGGACAAACTTGGTAACCAGCCCTCGGCTGCATAAGGAGACACATCATGTCATGGGCAGGAAAAATTCTTCGCGTTAACTTGAGCGCCGGTACCGTCAAGTCTGAACCCCTTAATATGGAATGGGCACGCGCTTACATTGGCTCAAGAGGCCTGGGCTCCAAGTACCTGGTCGAGGAGGTCGACGCCACCGTTGATCCTTTGTCACCGGCCAACAAGATCATCTGGGCCACCGGCCCACTGACCGGCACCATGGCCGCCACCGGCGGTCGTTACACCGTCATCACCAAAAGCCCGCTCACCGGTGCCATCGCCTGCTCCAACTCGGGCGGCTACTGGGGCGCGGAGTTCAAGATGGCGGGATGGGACATGGTCATTTTTGAAGGCAAGAGCGACAAGCCGGTTTATCTTTATGTCAATGATGATTTTGCGGAGCTGCGCGATGCCGCTCATTTGTGGGGCAAGAGCGTGTGGCAGACCGAAGAGATGCTCAAGAAAAGCCTGCAAGACCCGCTCACGCGTGTGTCAAGCATTGGCAAGGCAGGGGAGAACGGCGTGCTGTACGCCGCCGTCGTCAATGACCTGCACCGTGCGGCGGGACGCTCCGGTGTGGGCACGGTCATGGGGAGCAAGAACCTCAAGGCGATTGCCGTGCGCGGCACTTTGGGCGTGGGCAATATCCACAACCCCAAGGCCTTCATGAAGGCGATTGCCGAGAAGAAGAAAATTTTGGCTGACAACGCCGTTACCGGCCAGGGCCTGCCCGCCTATGGCACCCAGGTGCTGATGAACGTGATCAACGAAATGGGCGCGCTGCCCACCCGCAATCACCGCGACAACGCATTTGAGAGTGCCAAAGACATCTCGGCCGAAGCCATGGCCACGCCGCGCAAGTCCGATGGCAAAAAGCAATTGGTCACCAACCAGGCCTGCTTTGGCTGCACCATCGCCTGCGGGCGCATCAGCAAGATGGACGAGAGCCACTTCACCGTCGCCAACAAGCCCCAGTACTGGGGAGCATCGGGCGGCCTGGAATACGAAGCGGCCTGGGCGCTGGGCGCTGCCAATGGCGTCAAAGACCTCGAAGCCTTGCAATACGCCACCATGCTGTGCAACGAAGAAGGGATTGACCCGATCAGCTTTGGTGCCACCGTCGGCGCGGTGATGGAAATGTATGAAATGGGTGTGCTCACCAAAGAGCAGATCGGTATCGAAGCGCCGTTTGGCTCTGCGCAAGCGCTGGCTTTTCTGACCGAGGAGACCATTTACAGCCGGGGCTTTGGCAAGGAAATCGGCCAGGGCTCCAAGCGCCTGACCGCCAAGTACGGTCAGCCCGACCTGAGCATGACCAGCAAAGGCCAGGAGTTCCCGGCCTACGACGGACGTGCCATTCAGGGCATCGGTCTGGCCTACGCCACCAGTAACCGGGGCGGCTGCCATTTGCGTGGCTACACCATTGCGTCTGAAGTGCTCGGCATTCCGGTCAAGACTGATCCGCTGGAGCATGAAGGCAAGCCAGAGCTGGTCAAAGCCTTTCAGGATGCGACGGCCGCCTTTGACTCGTCCGGCCTGTGCGTTTTCACCACCTTCGCCTGGGGCCTGGCTGATCTGGCACCGCAAATATCGGCCGCCTGTGGCGACCAGTACACCACCGAAGAGCTGGAAAAGATCGGAGAGCGCATCTGGAACATGGAGCGCGAGTTCAACAACCGCGCCGGTTTTACCGCCAAGGACGACAGCCTGCCCAAGCGCCTGCTCACTGAAGCCTGCAAGACCGGCCCGGCCACGGGCAAGGTCAATATGCTGGCCGAGATGATGCCCAAGTACTACGCCGCTCGCGGCTGGGACACTGAAGGCCGCCCGACCGCTGCCACGCGTGAACGCCTGAGCCTCTAAGGGCCTGTCCCATGACAACAAAGCGGCTCTGAAAGGAGCCGTTTTTACTGAAAGGAAAATTCATGACCCATCATGTCATCCTTGGCGCTGGCCCGGCCGGTGTCATTGCGGCAGAGACCATCCGCAAGCACGCGCCCCACGACACCATCACCCTGATCGGCGACGAGCCCGAACCGTGTTACTCGCGCATGGCCATTCCCTATCTGCTCATGGGCGATATTGACGAGCGCGGCACCTACCTGCGAAAGAGCCCCACGCATTTCAAAGATTTAGACATAAATGTGGTTGTAGCCATCGTCAACGCTGTGCAGGCAGCTACTAAAACAATAGTACTGACGAATGGTGAAAGCATTCGGTTTGATACGCTGCTGGTTGCCACCGGCTCGCATCCGGTGCATCCACCGATTCCCGGCATTGATTCGGCAGGCGTGCATACCTGCTGGACCCTGGCGGACGCCCGCGCCATCATGGCGCTGGCCAAGCCCGGTGCGCGCGTGCTGCAACTCGGCGCCGGCTTCATCGGCTGCATCATCATGGAAGCGCTAAGCAGCCGCGGCGTGACGCTCAGCGTGGTGGAGATGGGCGACCGCATGGTGCCGCGCATGATGGGGCCCACGGCGGGCGGCATGATTCGCGACTGGGTGGATGCCAAAGGCGTGGAGGTGTTTACCGGCACCCGGGTCGAGTCGATTGAAGCGGGCACCCCTTTGAACGTGCGCCTGTCCAATGGCCGGGTGATGCAGGCCGACCTGGTGATCAGCGCGGCCGGGGTTCGCCCGGCCATCGGCTTTATGAAGGACTCGGGCGTCACCTGTCTGCTGGGCGTGTTGACCGACGAGCACCTGCAAACCAATGTGCCTGGCATTTTTGCCGCAGGGGATTGCGCCGAAGCCTTCGACAAGGTGGCGGGTAAAGCGGTGGTCAGTGCCATTCAGCCCAATGCGGCCGAGCAGGCCCGCGTGGCCGCCCTGAACATGGTGGCATTTGCCCGCGGCCAGGCGCTCAGGGCTGAGCTCAAAGGGGTCACGCAAATCAATGTGCTTGACACGCTGGGGCTCATTTCCACCAGCTTTGGCGACTGGCAAGGCGTGGTTGGCGGTGAGCATGTGGAACTCACCGACCTGGCGCAAGGCCGCCACTTGAGCCTGCAATTCAAGGACGACGTGCTGATTGGCTGCAACAGCGTCGGCTGGACCGAACACGTCGGTGTGATGCGTGGCCTGGTCGAGGGGCAGGTCAAACTGGGGGACTGGAAAGACACGCTCATGAATGACCCAACCCAACTGATGCAGGCCTACCTGGCCAGCGCCCAGGCGCAAGGCAGTTGGTCCGGCGCGCAGGATGAGCGGCGGCGCTAGCATTTTTGACGATGAAGATCACTTTCAAACTGTTTGCATCGCTGACCGACTACCTGCCCGCCCAGGCGCGTTACAGCAACGTGCTTGAGCTCGATGTGGCGCTAGACGCCAGCATCAGCCAGATCATTGAGCCCTTCGCCCTGCCGCCCAAAATGGTGCATCTGGTGCTGATCAACGGCAAATACATCGAGCCCGAGAAGCGCCCGACGCAAACCCTCAGCGAGGGCGATGTGCTGGCGATCTGGCCACCCATTGCGGGCGGCTGAGAGGCGCCTCAAGCATGCAATCCTTCTACGCCGAGCGCTTTGAGCGCGACATGGGCTGCACCGAAGCCGAATGGCTGGGCTGGTTGCCCAACGCCATTGGCGACCATTTCTGGAAGCTGCAAGACCATTCGGCCGGGGTGCGCATCGGCGAGGGCGCCCTGGGGTTGACCTGGCAAGCAGGCGCGCCGCGCGTGATTGCCCTCATGCGTATTCCCCGTCTGCTCGTGAGCTTTCGTTTTGCCGGGCTGGATGAGGCGCAGCGCTATGCATTCATGAAGCGCTTTGACTTGTACATGCAGCGCGGTGGCGGCTAAGGGGTGCTCGGCAGAGGGTTGATTGAAAATTAAAGATGTATTGAAAGTACCTTTTTTAATAAAAGGTATATAAAATACTTCTTATAACGTGGGCACACGCCAGCGTTTGTCAAATTTTCAACTCAATCCAAAGGAATCCCTGCCATGCATGCCACGCGCAAACTCTGGACCTGGCTCGCCGTCATCTGTGTACTGTCTTTCGCCGTTTTGGGCTGGGTCGGTACCGAGATTTATGTGACGGCGCCGCCTATTCCCAAACAAGTCATCAGCACCCAGGGGACGGTTTTGTTCTCCGAGGGACAGGTTCAACGCGGCCAGGAAGCCTGGCTGTCGGCCGGCGGCCAGCAACTGGGCTCGGTCTGGGGCCATGGCAGTTATCTCGCCCCCGACTGGTCTGCTGACTGGCTGCACCGCGAAGCGCTGGCCCTGCGGGAAGTCTGGGCGCAGCGTGATTTCGGCAAACCGTTTGCGCAATTGGGTGTCGGCCCGCAAGCCGAACTCAATGACCGGCTAAAAACCGAAATGCGGCTCAACACCTACGACGCCAGCACCGGCAACTTGATGCTCTCGCCCGAGCGCGCCGAGGCGGTGGCTCAGGTCGTGGCGCATTACGTCAGTCTGTTTGGCAACGACCCGTCAATGGATAGCCTGCGTGAACAGTATGCAATGCGTTCCGGGTCACTGTCTGACCCGCTGGACCTGCAAGCGCTGCCCGCTTTCATTTTCTGGGCCTCATGGGCTGCCGCCACCGACCGCCCGGGCGAAACGCACCTGAGCTACACCAGCAACTGGCCACACGAACCGCTGGTGGACAACACCCCAACGGCAGGCGCGGGCATCTGGTCGATCGCCAGCATTATTCTCATGTTGGGCGCCATCGCCGCCATGATCTTCTACCACTCGATCCACAAGGAAGAAGGCGACCCGACGCCGCCCAAGGCTGACCCACTGTTCAGCCTGAAACCGACGCCCTCCATGATGGCGACCCGGAAATACTTCTATGTGGTCATCGCGCTGATCCTGGTGCAGGTTGGCATGGGTGCAATTACCGCCCACTATGCGGTTGAGGGCCAAAGTTTTTTTGGCTTTCCTCTGGCGCAGATTCTGCCCTTCTCGGTAAGCCGCACCATCCATACCCAATTTGCCGTGTTGTGGATTGCCACTGCCTGGCTGGCGACCGGCCTGTACATCGCTCCCGCCATCTCGGGCCATGAGCCGAAGTACCAAAAGCTTGGCGTTAACGTGCTGTTCTATGCCTTGCTGTTCATTGTGGCAGGCTCCACGGCCTTCGGCTGGCTCGGAACCTTGCAGGGCCTGGGCAATGACTTCAGCTTCTGGATCGGTAACCAGGGTCTGGAATACACCAGCATGGGCCGCATCTGGCAAATCCTGCTGTTCATCGGCCTGTTGTTTTGGGTCACGCTGTTGGGTCGCGGTCTGATGCCGGCATTGAAGAAACCTTCCGAGAGCCGTGGCCTGATCGCCATGGTGTTTCTGGCCGCGCTGTGCATCGGCGGCTTTTACGCCACCTCTTTGACCTGGGGTCCGCGCACCCACTATTCGATGATCGAGTACTGGCGCTGGTGGTTGGTGCATCTGTGGGTCGAAGGCTTCTTTGAAGTGTTCGCTACTGCCGTGATTGCCTTGCTGTTTACCCGTCTTGGCCTGATCCGCGCCGCCACCGCCAACAGCGCCATCGTGCTGGAAACCATCGTGTTCCTGTCTGGCGGCATTCTGGGTACGCTGCATCACCTGTACTTCACCGGCACGCCGACCTTTGTGATCGCGATTGGCGGCATGTTCTCTGCGCTCGAAGTGGTGCCGCTCGCGATGATCGGTATTGAGGCCTATCGCAACTACCAGCGGTCCAGTGCAGCGCCCTGGGTGCAGGCCTACAAATGGCCGATTCTGTGCTTCATCGCAGTCGGCTTCTGGAATGTGGTGGGCGCCGGTTTGCTCGGTTTCGCCATCAACACGCCGATTGCGTTGTATTACATGCAAGGCTTGAACATGACTTCCGCGCACGGCCATGCCGCGCTGTTTGGTGTCTACGGCATGCTCGGTATCGGCTTGCTGCTGTTCTGTCTGCGTGGTTTGTCAGACCGAAATGCCTGGTCTGACAGGCTGCTGGCCCCGATGTTCTGGTCGCTCAATATTGGCTTGGCCATGATGGTGTTCATCTCCCTGGTGCCCGCTGGCATCTACCAGGCCTGGGCCAGCATCACCCAGGGCATGTGGTTTGCCCGTTCAGCAGAGGTCATTCATTCACCCTTCATGGAAACGATGGTGTGGCTGCGGGTGCCGGGTGATATCGTGTTCTCCATAGGCGTCCTGTTCCTGGTCTGGTTTGCGCTGCGGCTGCTGACCGGCGGCAAGCGCAAGCTGCCCGTTCCCGTGCCGGTTGCCACAGCCAAACGGGCTTGACCCAATGGCCAGCGCCCCCTCGTCAGACCGGCGCGGGGGCGTCCTTGGGGCTGCGGTAGTGCACACAATTTCGGCCCTGGCTCTTGGCCGCGTACAAAGCCAGGTCGGCAGCCCCCAGCAGCATTGCTGCGCTGCAGGTCTGGCACGACTCCAAAGTGGAGACGCCCAGGCTGATGGTGAGTTGGTCCGATATGCCCGACTGCCGATGCGGCCATTTGAGCGCCGACACGGCCACTCGAAGCTGTTCGGCTATTGCCAGTGCCTTGTACTGTGCGCAGTCGGGCAGGATCACGACAAATTCTTCACCACCGTAGCGGGCCAGCTTGTCGGTTGCGCGCAACAGCGTCGCCGTCAAGGCCTTGACCACGGCAATGAGTGCCTGGTCACCGGCCGGGTGGCCATAGGCGTCGTTGTAGTTCTTGAAATAGTCGACGTCGATCATGATGAGCGACAGCCGTGTGCCTTGTCTTTGCGCCAGTGCGAATTCCTGCTGGTAAAACTGGTCAAAAAATCCGCGGCTGAAGGCTCGCGTAAGACTGTCAGTCATGACCTCGCGATTGAGGCGCTCCGAGTGCCTTTGCAGCACTTTCTCGCGGGAAACGGCCCGACTCGAGTCGGTAACCTGAATCAGACAACAGGCGCCCCACGGGGAAACCACCATGGGCGTCATGGTGATGGCGTGCGGCATGCGCAGCGCCGTCGCACTGGTCGGTGTCTGCGCATACAGGGGCAGGGGGCACAGGTGCAACACATTGGACAGCACCACTGGGAGCTTGTAATGCAAGGCGTTGCGCAATCCGGCTAGAAAAGAAGGCGATACGCCGTCGCCAAACACGGCCGCCAAAGATTGGCCGAGGGCGCTTTGCGCGTTCACACCGCAGTGCCGGGTAAGCCAGCCGTTCCAGAGCAACACCCTGGCATCGGCGTCCACCAGTATTACGCCGAAGCCGACTGCATCAAAAATTGTCGGCCACGGTGAGTCGCCACCAAATTCTTTGGGATTCATGGTGTTGCTGGACCTAAATGCGGGCGAGGAAGTTGTCAAGATGAAGCATCAGCTCCTGCAAGGACGAAGAACTCAACCAGAAAATCAGGGTTCCCTGGCTGCGTCGCTTCTCGATGCACATGTTCATGTGCAAAATCAGCATCATCGGGTTCGCATTGTCTGAGGCAATGCGCCCAATCACCAGCTCGGGCGTACCGCTTGAATATTCTGGCAAGGTACTTTCAAATGAAATTGCCAGCATGTCCGCCATGGCCGACAGGCAGGCATTCAAAATGATGTTGCCGACCTCGCACATGGCCTCCTGTTCGTATTCAACCAGGTCTTCCATCTGCACTTGCGAGCCCAGCATTTCTTGTACGATTTCAAGCGCACGCTCTTCGGTAAACAGCAGCGAGGCCGCCATGTCGAACGGCCCTTTGAACTTTTGTTGCACCGAGCCCAAGCGCGCCGAGGTGAGCGACAACACATTGGCATCGATTTCGCTGGCGCGGTAAAACTCAACCCGCGGGACCGACAGCAGGACTTCGTCGCCCACAATGTCGCTCAGGCTGGACGCCGCGCGCCCGGCCCCAATGTTAAATATCTCGGTCAGCGCGTCGAGCTGGGCGCCAGTGATCGGCATCAGTCCCGCCCTTGAAAATAGGCCAGCGCCAGCGCCACTGATTTTTGCGTGACCGGCTTGGCAACGAAGCGCACGCCCAGTTGCGCGGCGCGCACCTGTTGCGATTCCTGAATGTTGGCCGAAAACAGGGAGACGCGCACCGTGGGCTGCATTTTGAGCAACTGTTCAGTGGCCTCGGTGCCCGACAAACCAGGCATGTTGATGTCCATGCTGCAGTAGTCAAAAGTTTGCGTCGCAGCCAGTGCCAGCGCCTCGTCGCCGCTGACCGCTTCAGTGAGGGTCCAATCGGGAAAGCGGGCCAGGATCAGGGACTTGATCAGCATGCGCGAGACGCGGCTGTCGTCGACGATCAAGACGGATTTGGGGGTAGGGTGGTCCATGGGCGGGCGGCTCTTGTGGGTGTGTTCCAGCGAATTGGCTGCACAGTTTAGCGCCTCACAAGATCACCGCCGCGCCCGGCCTTGGTTTATGGGTGTGATTCAAAGTGTGGGCTTCAGATCAATGGTTCATTTCCGAAGCACTCAGGTGCGTCTATTGGATCGGGGTTGAGATCACGGTGGTGGTTGAATCAGCCGGGCGATACGCTTTGCTACGTGTCCCCCGCCCGCTTCGCGTTCTCCTCCTTTACCTTCGCAAAGCGCATCACCCGACTGATT
>VMTC01000092.1 GCA_013791765.1 Rhodoferax sp. | reverse complement strand
GCCGCCGCTTCCGCCGCCGCCGCTTCCGCCGCCGCCGCTTCCGCCGCCGCTTCCACCGCCGCCGCTTCCACCGCCGCCTGACGCCTTACCCTGCTGGCGATTCTCATAACCAGCACCGTAAGGCAGGACAACGGCTGCACCGGCAGGCTGAACCTCGCTTGTGGCTTGGCCCTCTTTGTCAACAGGCAGTACCGCAGGATCAGCCACTGGCGCAACGGGCTTGCGCACCGATAGATTCAACGGACGGCTTGACAAAGGCTCCGAGTCCCTTGGCAGGGACTGAGCACCAATGCCAGACGCAAAGGTCACAAGCAACAGTGAGGAGATGAAAGGGCGGGTGTTCATGGTGTTTGTTTTTGCGGGTGTGTGTATGGTGCGGGGGGTGTGTCGCAGCAAGATGCCTGAAACGCCGCGTTGCGTCTCGGTTTGTCGCAGTGAGTATCCGCCAGGTGTCAGACGCGTTCAAAGCGTAGGGCACAGCGTAAACTGCCTCAAAACCTGCCATGAACTTTGTAGCCAACCCCCACATTCTTGTTGTCGACGACGACCCGGACCTGCGCGAGCTGCTCGCTACCTATCTGGGTGCCAACGGCTTTGTGGTTGCAAGTGCTGGCGATGGCGCTGCCATGTGGGCGGCACTGAACGGGCCAATGCCCGATGCCATCGTGCTCGATTTGATGCTGCCAGGTGAAGACGGCCTGTCGCTGATCCGTGCCCTGAGGGCCAAATCCTCGGTGCCTATCCTGATGCTGTCGGCACGTGGCGAAGAACTTGACCGCGTCATTGGCCTGGAAGTCGGCGCTGATGATTACCTCGCCAAGCCCTTTGGGCCACGCGAACTGCTGGCACGGCTGCGCGCGCTGCTGCGCCGCAGCCATGCACCCGAGCCCGACTTGGCCGCCCCGGCAGTGCCGCCCCGCTTTGGCCCCTTTGCGCTTGACACCCTGGGCCACCGACTGTTGCGCGGCGGTCAGGAAGTGGCGTTGACCAGTGCCGACTACGAACTGCTGGCTGCGCTGGTGGCGCACCCGAACCGCGTGCTCTCGCGCGACACGCTGGTGGACATGTTGCGCGGCTATGAGCGCGACCCGTTTGACCGCAGCATCGACAACCGCGTCACCCGGCTGCGGCGCAAGATTGAGCCTGAACCCGCTGCGCCGGTGTTCATTCGCACCGTGCGCGGGGAAGGTTATCTTTTCAATCCCCGGGGTGGCCAGCCTTGAGAGCCCCCCAAAGTCTGGCGCGCCAAAACACGCTGGCGCTGGCCATCGCTTTTGTGCTGATTGAACTGCTCACCCTCACCCTGTTTGCGTTTTGGGTCTTGCTGCCGCTGGCACGGCGTTCTGCCGATGACCTGGCCGGGCTGATGGTGTTGTCGGCGCAGACCTGGGCTGAGTTACCCCCGCAAACCCGCCCGGCATTTGAAGAAGAACTGCTCAAGAGCCACGCGCTGGCGCTGCGTGCAGACCGGCCCGGCATGGGGCGTGACGAATGGCATCCGCCTTACTTTTATGTGCTGGAAGACGCTTTGAATCGCCGTACCGGCCTGCAGCAACATCTGCGCAGCGAAACGCTGGACAGTGGCACTTGGTATTGGGCGAATGTGGCCACCGGCGGTGGCCTGCTGGCGGTGGGCTTGTCGGGAGCACGCGTTGCCAGTCAGCCGTTTTTGGCTTTCTTTATTGCACTGCTGGTCGGCTTGGTCCTTGCCTTTGGCGTCGCCCTCTGGCTGGCGCGCCGCCTGACCCGACCACTGGCACAACTGGAAGCTGCCAGCGCGCTGATCGGGCAGGGTGGCCGTCCGACGCTGCTGCCGGAGACCGGCCCGCGCGAGATGGCAGCTTTGAGCCGGCGCTTCAACGCCATGGCGCAACAGGTGCGTGAGCTGCTTTCCGCGCGAACCACCTTGCTGGCCGGGGTGTCGCATGACCTGCGCACCCCGCTGGCGCGCATGCGCCTGGCCCTTGAATTGCTCAAAGACAAGCCCGGCCCCCAGCTGATCGAGCGCATGGAGCGCGACATTGACCAGATGAACCGCTTGATTGGCAATGTGCTGGACCTGGCGCGCGGGCTGGCGCACGAGCAGCCGGTGCGCACCGATCTGGCAGATTTTTTGCATCAGGTGGCAGCGGATTTTTCAACGCCCACCGGCCCGGTCACGGTGCGCTGCCCGCCGTGCCAATGGGACATTGCCCCCACCGCCTTGCAGCGCGCCATCGGCAACCTGCTGCAAAACGCCCAGCGCTATGCAGCGGGTTCGCCGGTTGAACTAGTGGCAGTGCTGGCGGGGCAGCACTGCCGCATCGGTGTGCTCGACCGTGGCCCCGGCATTGCGCCGGATCAGCTGGCAGCGGTGTTTGAGCCCTTTCACCGGCTCGATGCCTCACGCAGCCCGGCCACGGGCGGATCAGGTTTGGGGCTGACGATCGTCAAAGAGCTGGCCCGCGCCAACGGCTGGCAAGTGACTTTGCAAGCCCGCCCCGGTGGCGGCTTGCAGGCGTGGATTGAGCTGTCCAACGCGGCTGCGGAAAAATTACTATTAAAAATATAGCTGCCTAAGCATATAAAATAAGGGCTAGAGCCCGATTTCTTATAAATTTTTTGAAAAAGACGCTGCCATGACCTTCCCCTCGGCCTTTGAAAACCTGAACGTGCTGTCGCAGCACACCTTGCTCTCGCCCTCGCAGTTGCACGACGACGTGCCCGCCAGTGCGCTCGCCACGCAGACCGTAAGTGCGGCGCGCCAGGCGGTGGCCGAGATTCTGAGTGGACGCGACCCGCGCCTGCTGGTGGTGGTGGGGCCGTGCTCGATTCACGACATCAAGGCCGCCAAGGACTACGCCCAGCGTCTCAAAGCGCTGGCTGATGAACTCAAAGATCAGCTCTTTATCGTCATGCGCGTCTACTTTGAAAAGCCCCGCACCACGGTCGGCTGGAAGGGTCTGATCAACGACCCGCACATGGACGATTCCTTTGATATTGAAGCTGGGCTGCACATCGCGCGCCAACTGTTGGTGGACCTTAACGACATGGGCCTGCCATGCGGCACCGAGGCGCTGGACCCGATCACGCCGCAGTACCTGGGTGACCTGATCGCCTGGAGTGCGATTGGCGCGCGCACCACCGAAAGCCAGACCCACCGCGAGCTGGCCAGCGGCCTGTCGAGCCCGGTCGGCTTCAAGAATGGCACCGACGGCAATCTGGAGGTGGCCCTGAACGGCATGCTGTCGGCAGCGCAGCCACACGCGTTTTTGGGCATCAACGGAGACGGCCAGGTGGCGTTGACGCAAACGCGTGGCAACGCCTTTGGCCATTTGATCCTGCGTGGCGGCGCCGTGCCCAACTACGACTCGGTGGCGGTGGCGCAAGCGCAAAACGCGCTGCAGGCGGCGCACCTGCCGGTCAACATCGTGATCGATTGCAGCCACGCCAATTCGCGCAAAAACCATGCGCTGCAGACGCTGGTTCTCAAAGACGTGGTGCACCAGATTGCTGATGGCAACCAATCGATCAAGGGCGTGATGTTGGAGTCCAACCTGTTCGAGGGCAGCCAGAAGCTCGGCAAGCCGCAAGACCTGCGTTACGGCGTTTCTATCACCGATGCCTGCCTGGGCTGGGACAGCACCGCAGCCAGCCTGCGCGAGGCGGGCGCACGTTTGCGCAGCGTGGTGCGTTGAGTTTTCGCAAGCGGCGCGGCGCTAGCGGCCCTGACACTGGGCCGCATGTTGCGCTTGATTCACTGCTGTCGCCCGCTCTTCATGATCCTTCTGGGTTCCGCCTTTGTCTGGCCGACATGGGCTCAGGACGGCGCCACCAACACAGACACGCGCGCCAGCCGCGCCCTTGACCTGCGTCAGCAGGCCGTCGCCTACGAGAACGGCGAAGGCGTGCCGCGCAAACCGGAACTGGCCATTTCCCTTTACTGCAAGGCCGCAGTGTTGGGCGACCCGCAAGCCCATTACAGCCTGGGCTGGATCTACGCCAACGGGCGTGGCGTGCCGCGCGACGACGCCACTGCCGCCTATTTCTTTCGGCTGGCCGCCGCGCAGGGGCTGGACGCCGCGCTGCGCATGCTGAAAATCGTGGGTGAGCCGGGCAACAACGTGCCCGAGTGCCTGCGCCCGCCCGCGCCGGCGCCCCAACCCGCGCTGCCAGAAACAGGGCAGGAGCCGGGTGTGAACTATCAAGCAGTAGCGCCGCGCAAGATTTTTGAGCTGGTGATGAAGATGGCACCCCAATACCAGGTTCAGCCGCAGCTGGCATTGGCGATCATTGCCGCTGAATCCAATTTCGACAGCCAGGCGCTGTCACCCAAGAACGCGCAAGGACTGATGCAACTGATCCCCGAAACCAGCCAGCGCTTTCAGGTGCGCAACCCCTTTGATGCGGCGCAGAACATCCGCGGTGGCCTGGCCTATCTGCGCTGGCTGCTGGCTTATTTTGAGGGCGACATTGCGCTGGTAGCGGCCGCCTACAACGCGGGCGAAGGCAAAGTGGAGCGCTATAAGGGCGTACCACCCTACCGAGAAACCCGCGCCTACGTGCAGCGCATCCTGCGCACGGTGGGCGCGCTGGCGCATCCCTTTGACGCCAGCGTGACGCGCCCGTCACCCGCGCTGGCGCTGATCCGCCCGCCGTGGCGCGTGAACTGAAAAAACTCAGGCCGCCAGCGCCGCTTCAATGTCCTTGGCCATGCCCGCAGGCGTGTCGGTCGGTGCGTAGCGTTTGAGCACCTGGCCATCTTTTCCGATCAGGAATTTTGTGAAGTTCCACTTGATCGCCTTGCTGCCCAGCAGGCCGGGCGCCTCCTTGCTCATCCACTGGTAGAGTGGGTGGGCTTGCGCGCCGTTGACGTCGATCTTGGCCATCATCGGGAAGCTCACGCCGTAGTTCAACTGGCAAAACTCGGCAATCTCTGAATTGCTGCCGGCGTCTTGCGCACCAAACTGGTTGCACGGGAAGCCCAGCACCACCAAGCCCTTCTTGCCATAGGTCTCATGCAGCTCCTCCAGGCCGGCAAACTGTGGCGTGAAACCGCAGGCGCTGGCGGTGTTGACGATCAGCATGACTTTGCCCTTGAACTGGCTTAGGGCAACCGGCTTGCCATTGATCTGCAAGGCTTCGAAATCGTACACAGTGGGCATGGGGGCTCCCGGTGGGTGAATGGGGTGGCCAGTGTCGCACTTTCAATGCGGATGCGCAGGGCAGGGCGTGTAAGGGTCCGTTCGTCAATAACTTGCTAAACCCCGCGGCTCTCCAACTGAACGATGCCTTTGGGTGTATTCAGGATCGCAATGATGTTGGGGGGGCCGGTCTCAATGGCGATCTCAGCGAGCCCGATGGCGTCAAAGGCGGCTTGCAGCTTGGCGGCATTCGGATGGGTGATGGACAGATGCTGCAGTGTCACGCCCGAGCGCGGCAAGCTGTTGCGGGGGTGCAGGCGCAGGGGCTCGGCCGCATCGGGCTTGCCCCACTGGATCAAGCTGGGCAGCGCACCGTTGAACAGGCGCTGCCCATCCTCGCGCATGGTGATTTGCCATTGCAGCACACCCCGGCGGGCATGGCGCTTTTCTTGCACCGCCAGCCCACGATCGATGTCCTGCTTCTTCAAGGCGATGCGCGCAGCCTGGATGTCGTCTGTGTTCGCGACAAAATGCACCAGGCGCGGCTCAACGGCGATTGCAACCTGCAGCGCTGTATCGTCCATGTCAAACCAGCGCTTGGCTGTTGCGCTGGCTGGCCTTTTAGCGGCCGGATTGATGGCAATGATTTCAAGATAAGCCAGCGGATTCTCCGGCGTGGCGATCTTGAACAAGCGGTTGTGCGTGCCATACAGGGCGTGATCAAAGCCCGGTCCGGGCGTGATGCCCAGTGTGGCCTCGCACCACTGCACCCCCAATTCCAGCGTTTTCGCCACGACGACTAAATGGTCAATTTGTGTTTTCATGGCTTGACCATACCACCTGTACCGTCATTTTTTTATGCTGACACGAGCGGTCAGGGCCCAGGCGGGTTGGCACCAGCCGGCTGGCGAAAGGACAGCACCGACAGCACTGAGGCCAAGAGAATCAACGCGCCGCCGATCAGGGTGCGCGTTGACAGCGTGCCAGCACCCAGCAGCACCGAGGAGGCGCTGGCAAACACTACTTCAGACAGCATGATGAGAGAGGTAGCACTGGCGCTCAGGTGCGCGGCGCCGTACTGCAGCGCAAAGTTGCCCGCCAGGAACGCCAGGCTAATCAGCAGCACCCAGGCGAGCCAGGCCAGCTCAGGCGCGGGCAGCGCGGTCACCACGCCCAGGCGCAAGCCCACCAGCGCCGCAGCGCTGGCCAGCACGGCGCCGCCGGCAAACATCGCCAGCATGCGCGATTCACTCGGTGTGTGATTGAGTCGGCGCAGCAAGATGTTGGTCAAGGCAAAACAAAAGCCCCCCATCAAAGCCAGCCAGTCGGGCAAGCTCTCGGGCACCGGCCAGGGTGAGGCGGGCGTCTTGAGCACAATGACCACGCCCGCCAGCGCCAGGGTCAGGCGTAAGAGCGAGCCGGTGGT
Source organism: Rhodoferax sp. (assembly GCA_013791765.1). Taxonomy (GTDB): domain Bacteria; phylum Pseudomonadota; class Gammaproteobacteria; order Burkholderiales; family Burkholderiaceae_C; genus Rhodoferax. Next base: position 37,190 of record VMTC01000092.1, on the reverse strand, counting down.
GGGCTTTTCGCCCAGCAGCGGCCAGGCCAGCAGCACGACCCAGGCTGGCATCAGGTAAAACAGCAGCACAACCCGCACCACGTCGCCGACCGTGACCGCCCAATTGAAGCCCACATTGGTCAAGCCCGCTGCCAGCAGCAGCCACCACAATTCCGGGTGGCGCGCAAAGCCACGCCAGGCGCGCGGCTGCACCAGGCCCAGGCAAACCAAGGCAAAGGTATAGATCAGCGCCGTGGTCCACAGCGGGTGCAGGCCCAAGCTCTGCAAGGCGCGAAACGGCCACCAGGAAACACCCCAGACAAAGGCGTTGAGCGTGAGGGCCGCCGCGGCCAGCGCGGTGGGGTTCAACAACGGGCTGCGCAAAATGGCCCCATTGGCGTCAAGCGCTTCAACCTTCAACCCTCAAACTTGTCGTTGCGCGCAATGCTCAGCAGGTGATCGATCTCGGCCTTGTGCTCCACGCAATTGCGCGCGTGCCAGCGCCGGATCAGCCACATGAAGCCGGCGATCACCAGGCCAAAACCTGTGATGGCAGCAAAGGTGGGCAAGCCCAGGCCGGTGGACAGGCTGTAGGCCGCACCCAGACCCAGAATGCAGGCCTGCTCATTGAAGTTTTGCACCGCAATGGAGCGCCCCGCCCCCATCAAGTTGTGACCCCGGTGCTGTAAGAGTGCATTCATGGGAACCACCAGAAAGCCCCCCAGCGCGCCCAGCAAAATCAGAAATGGCGCCGCCACCCAGACATTGGTAATGAAGATCAGCAAGATGATTAACACACCCATGACGATCCCCAGCGTGATCACGCGCGGCCCATCTTCCAGCCGCATGCGCATCGACGCCACCACCGCGCCTGCGGCCATGCCGATCGCGACCACTCCCTGCAAGGCAGAAGCTTGCGTTACCGAATAGCCCAGCGCAGCGGCCGCCCAGGCCAGCACAATAAAGCGCAAATTTCCTGCCACACCCCAGATCAAGGTCGTGGCCGCCAGTGAGATCTGCCCCAGCTTGTCGCGCCACAAACGTGCATTGCAGGCCCAAAAATCAGGCAGCAAGGAGACCATGTGGCGCGGCAACGGCCGCATTTCCACCCCGGTCAGGGGAATGTGGGTGTTGAACCACGTGGCCAGCAAATAAACAAAAATAAGCACGCAAATCGCGGCTTCGGGCGCGCTGGTCAAGCCGGTATCGATCAGGGGGAGATCAAAGGCAAGTAGCCAGGGCGCGATCACCGGCCCCACCAGTTGCCCCCCCAGCAGAACGCCCAGAATGATGGAGGCAATGGTCAGGCCTTCGATCCAGCCGTTCGCCTTGACCAGCTGGGAGGCCGGCAACAATTCTGTCAGGATGCCGTACTTGGCCGGCGAGTACGCCGCCGCGCCCAATCCCACAATGGCGTAGGCCAGCAAGGGGTGCGAACCAAACAGCATGAACAGGCAGCCTACGATCTTGATGAAGTTGCTGAGCAGCATCACACGACCCTTGGGCATGGAATCGGCAAAGGCCCCGACAAAGGGCGCCAGCACCACGTAGAACAGTGCGAACATCGGCACCAGGGCGGCTTGCTGCCATTCGGGCGCGTCGCTGCTGCGGAGCAATTGCACGGCAGTCACAAACAAGGCATTGTCGGCCAGCGAGCTGAAAAACTGCGCCGACATGATGGTAAAAAAGCCGCGTTTCATTGTCTACAGGCGCGCATCAGTGGCTGATGCAATGGGTATGGGTGTCTTGCGAACGATGCGGGTTTATAGCACGCGCCCGAGGTGTCAAAATCCAGTGCCCACGCTTCAACCCTAGAGTGCCCATGCCACGTCCGATCCAAGCCACCATCCATACCGCCGCGCTGCGCCACAATTTGGCGCGGGCCCGGCGGGCCGCGCCGGACGCCAGGGTCTGGGCCATCGTCAAGGCCAATGCCTACGGTCATGGTATTGAGCATGTGTTTGAAGGCTTGCGCGCAGCTGATGGTTTTGCCCTGCTGGACCTTGATGAAGCGCAGCGGGTGCGCTCGCTGGGCTGGCGCGGCCCGATCCTGTTGTTGGAGGGCGCGTTCGAATTGCGCGACCTGGAGTTGTGCTCACGCCTGGACCTGTGGCACACCGTGCACTGCGACGAGCAGATCGACATGCTGGCCACCCACAAGACCAAGGTGCCCCAGCGGGTCTTCTTGAAGATGAACTCCGGCATGAACCGGTTGGGCTTCACGCCGCAGCGTTACCGCGCGGCCTGGACGCGCCTGAACGCGCTGCCGCAGGTCGATGAGATATCACTGATGACGCATTTCAGCGATGCCGATGGCGCGCGCGGTGTCAAAGAGCAGATGGCGGTGTTTGCCGAAGTCACGCGTGACCTGCCGGGGGAGCGTAGCTTGAGCAACAGCGCCGCCACGCTGCGTCACACGCCCGCCAGCCCGGCGCAGGGCAGGCCGCATGAGAGCTATGTGGCATCCGACTGGGTGCGCCCCGGCATTGCGATTTATGGCAGTTCACCGGACTTCCCCCAGCACAGCGCAGCCGACTGGGACTTGCAGCCAAGTATGACATTAACATCAAAAATAATAGCTACCCAGTCAATAGACACGGGGGCTACCGTTGGATATGGCTCACTTTTTGTGGCAGAAGGCCCGATGCAGCTTGGCGTCGTCGCCTGTGGCTACGCCGATGGCTACCCGCGTGTCTGCCCCACCGGCACACCGGTGCTGGTGGGCGGCGTACGCACGCGCACCCTTGGGCGCGTCAGTATGGACATGTTGGCCGTTGACCTGAGCGGCGTGCTGGCCAGCGGCGCGCAGGCCGGGGTGGGCAGCGAGGTCACTTTGTGGGGGCACGCGGCCAATGGCGCCGTGTTGGGCATTGACGAGGTGGCGCATGCAGCGGGAACCGTGGGCTATGAGCTGATGTGTGCGCTCGCTAAGCGCGTGCCAGTCATGGTGGCGCCTTGACGCGCCATACAGCGAGAAGAAACCAATGAAGTATGTTGCCCTGCCTTTACCGCTGATCGAACTCGGCAAGACCATTCCGGTCGATGTGCTGGACCCTGCCGGCAAACTGTTGCTGCGGCGCGGTCAGGTCATTTTTTCAGAGCAGCAAAAGGAGTTGCTGCGTGCCCATCAGGCTTCCATGACCCACAGTGATGCCCTGGCCTGGCAACGCAGTTTTGACCGCATGGTGCAGCACATGATCCGCGACGGTGTTGATGTCGCCATCATCGCCAGAGCGAGCATGCCGTCGGAAATCGCCGAGGCCGATTACGGCGATGGCCGTGAATTGAACGGGAGCTGGCTGGACTTGCAGGAATTGCTGCTTGGGCTGTTGTACCAGGGCAAAACCGCGCTCAATCCTTTGGCACGGCTGGACGGCATCGAAAGGCGCGCCCATGAACTGCTCGCAGCTGACCCCGATGAGTCGCTTTTTGTGTTGTTTCAGGCGCTAGCCGATTTGACGCTGGGTTATAGCGCCACCCACGCGCTGCTCACTGGCGTGGTGTGTGAGCTGACCGCCCAAAAGCTGGGCTTGAACGAGACCGTGCGCCAGACCTTGTTTCGCGCTGCGCTGACCATGAACATTGGCATGGCGCGCGCCCAGGGCACCCTGGCGCTGCAAGCCTCGGTTCCCAGTGATGAGCAGCGCAAGCTGATCCGCGAGCACCCGCCCCTGAGCTTTGACATATTGCAGAGCTTTGGCCTGAACGACGAGGATTTGCTTGACCTGGTGCAGGGGCACCATGAGCTCAATGAGTTCAACGGCCTGGCGCGCAACCGGGAGAGTCGGCGTATTTTGCGCATGGCCGACAGCTTTGTTGCCAAGATGGCGCCGCGCAAAACGCGCCTGGCGATGTCCCCGCTGAGGGCGGCCAAGTCGCTGTTCCTGGGTGTCGACGCCGAGACCGCCCAACTTGGGTCGGCCATGTCGACCGTGGTCGGCTTTTACCCGCCGGGCACCTATGTGCAACTGGCCAATGGCGAAGAAGCGGTGGTGATTCGGCGCGGTGCGCGCGCAGACCAGCCGATCACCGTGAGCATTGTCAATGCGGCGGGCATGCCTTTAGCTAAGTATCTGCAGCACGACACCAGTGAGCCGCCATTTGCGATTCGCGCGCCCATCAATGCGCAGCGCATCAAGGTCAGGGTTAGCTTGGAGAAGGTGCACAAGCTGCTCAAGGAGCTGCGGGCGCGCGACGCCTGAGTCCGCCCGTGCCCAGGGATTGACCAGGGTGCGCGCGCTTGGCACGCTGGTGATTCAAGTTTTAATGACGGAGGTAAGCTAAGTGGAATTCAAGGACTATTACAAGACCATGGGCGTGGAGCGCGGTGCCACGCAGGACGAGATCAAGCGCGCACACCGCACGCTGGCGCGCAAATACCATCCCGACGTCAGCAAAGAGCCCAACGCCGAAGCGCGCTTCAAGGAAATCGGCGAGGCTTATGAAGTCTTGAAGGACCCTGAAAAGCGCGCCGCCTATGACCAACTGGGTGCCAACTGGAAAGGTGGGCAAGAGTTTCGCCCGCCGCCCGACTGGAACGCCGGTTTCGAGACCCGCGGCGGCGGCTTTGGTGCAGGCGAGGGCGGTGACTACAGCGACTTCTTTGAAACCCTGTTCAGCCGCGGCTTTGGCGCGCAGCGCGGCGCTCAGCGCGGGGGCGCCGCTTTTCATGCGCCCGGGCAGGACCGGCACGCCAAGATCCAGATCGACCTGGAAGACGCCTACCACGGCGCCACCCGCCGCGTTACGCTGCAGGTGCCCCTGCTTGACGCGCAAGGCCATGTGACCACGCGCGAACACACCATCGAGTTCAGCATTCCCAAAGGCGTGCGCGCCGGGCAGCAAATTCGACTGGCCGGTCAAGGTGACGCCGGCATGGGGCAGGGCGCGCCAGGTGATTTGTACCTGGAGATCGAGTTTCGCCCGCATGCGCACTACCGCATTGACAAGCACGATGTTTACCTGGACTTGCCGGTGGCGCCATGGGAAGCGGCGTTGGGGGCGCAGATCGACGTGCCCACGCCGAGTGGTTTTTTGGACCTGAAGATTGCGCCCGGTTCGGTTGAAGGCCGCAAGCTGCGCCTCAAGGGCCGCGGCATTCCGGCGCGCACGCCGGGCGACTTTTACTTCGTGCTGAAAATTGCCTTGCCCGCAGCCGACACCGAAGCGGCCCAGGAGTTTTACCGCAGCATGGCGGCACAGTTCAAATCCTTCAACCCACGCGCCAAACTGGGAGTCGTCGAATGAGTACCACACCCACACGCGGCGGCCTCGAAGCCGCCACCGAACCGGTCACCGAATTGACCTTGCTCGAGGTCAGCCGCTGTTGCGCCGTGCAGACCGGCTTCGTCATTGAAATGATTGAAGAAGGCGCGCTGTCACCTATGGGGGGCAGCGCACCCGAGAGCTGGCGCTTTAGCATGGTGCAGACTCACCAGGTCATGGTGGCAGCGCGCCTGCAACGCGATTTGGGCGTTAACCTGCCCGGCGCCGCGCTGGCGTTGCAGCTGCTTGACGAAGTGGAGACGCTGCGGGCACAAATTACAGCGGCTGCGGTTGCGACTGCGACTCCCGCTGCGCCAGACGCCGACAGAGCTTGATCGCCTCGAACCAGCCCACGCTGAGCAGATCGGGTGATCGGGCTCAGGTCCGCGCGGGCAAGAGAGCGCGCAAATGCTCCAGCAGTCGCTCGACGTAGCGACCCTCGGCATCCTGATGCAACAGCACAGACGGCGCGCTGGCCCAGGAGTGATCAATCTTGTTCAAATCCGCCTCGGAGTTGCTGCTTATCTTTAAGCCGCCGGCCGCCACCGAGAACTTCCAGGTTGGCACCACTTTTTCCAGCAGATAAAACTTGTCTTGCGGCCACTGGTGGCGCAAGCCCTTGGGTTCGACAAAAGCCAGTGCCTGGGCATCGCCTTGTTTGAGCCACAGCAAAAAATCGGGGTAAAAACCTTCGGCTGCGAACAGGCCGACTCCGATACCCGACAGGTTGCGCAGTAGAACCACCTCAACACCCTGCCAGCCAGTCTGACTGAGCAAACGCTCCCATACGCGGCGCACATCCCACACCAGTCGCGCTTCGCTGTTTTCCAGCGCGGGCGGCGAGATGCGCAGCGTGACCGGCTGGTCATCGAGCAGGCTGAGTTGACCATCGGACTCCATGGATGCGGCAGGTGCGGCCAGCAACAAAGGGTTGTAGAGATGTTGCGCAATGTGCAGCCGGGGCAAAGGCAGTCCCAGCGCGTCCGTTTCGGTATTCAATTGCAGCGCCTGCAACGCACTGGCCAAGGTGTCTTTGAGGTCGATCTCGCCCGCTTCCTCGCGCAGAACACTCAAAATCCGGTCCCAACCCTGCGGCTTGAGCTGGATGCCGCGTACGCCCTTGCGCAAAGCTTCCATGACGGACTCGGCCACTTTCATGGCTTCGATGGTTTCGACCCGATAGCCCATGGCCCGACTGCCATCGGGCATGGTCTGCAGCGGAAAGTTGGCATGCGCCTGCGTGAGCAGATCGTGCGTGGGTTGCTGCGTCAAAAATTCCAGCCGTGCGCGCCTATAGGTACGCGCCAGTGCCGCCTCCCACTGCGCCAGCACTTCGTGGCGCAGGCGCAGTTGATCGGCGCGCAGCATCGGCAGGCGCGCCACTGGCACACAGGCCTGCACGCGCTCCAGCCATTGCTGCGCGTCCACCGGGGTCACCCACACTTGGCCCAGACGTTGCTGTGACAAAAATCGCAGGGCAGACTGAAACAAGGCTTCAGCATCGAGCAAGCGTGCCAAAAACAGATGCGCCGGGTGCGTCTGCGTCGCCGCTTGCAGCACTTGCACTGCGCCCACGCCGTCTTGCAGCGTCAGGCTGTCCGACAGGTCAATCAGCACGGGGGACTGCTCGGCGGCCTTGAAGCGCACCGCCATCAGACCAAACGCGGCTTCGCGTGCGCCATCATGGCGCGGCACTTGCAAGCCCAGCGCGTCCAAGTCCTTGCGCGGCGTCACCGGCACCACCAGGCTCTGCGCGGGCATGCCTTCGCGGCTCAGCGTGTCAAGCCAGGTCTGGATGTACTCGGCCTTGACGCCAAACACATACAGCGTCTCGCCCAGCTCAATGCCCGCTGGGTGCGGCCCCAGCTCGGGCACATGGCTGGCGCGTTGCAAGCGCCCGCCCACACCCGCCAGACGCACGCCGCGCCCAAAGAGCTGAATCACCTGCGTGCCCGCGTTGCGGCCAATTTTCATCAAGCCCAGCGTGCTGACGCGAAAGCTCGACCAGCCTTCAATGAACTTGCGCGAGCCGATCAAAAACTTCACCTCGGGCAAGTCGTCCAGCCGCGCAAACAGCGAGCCGGTCACGGCATCGGCCTCTTCCACGGTCACGCCCGCCGTGCGCAAGGCCGCAGCCAGCTTGGGCGCATCGCCCACATAGGCGCTGCCAAACCAGCGATCGGCCTGCGCGCCGGGCAGGCGAATGCCCAGCTCGTCCTTGGACAAGGCGCGCACGGCCAAGGTGCCCTGCCCGCCGAACAGGTCAGTACACATCTGCGTGTGCAAAGCGGCAACCCCCAGCGTGCGCTCGGCGCTCAGGTCCAGTTGCGCCGCAAATAATGCTTGCTGAATCGGGTTGGTGGCATCGAGCACCTGTGCCAACACGCCGTGGGCAAACCCGGTGTCGGCCGCAAAGCGGGCCAGAAAGGTCAGCACCTGCACCACGTCCTGACTTTTGCCGGTGACGCTTTGGCCCACAAACACCGCCAGCGGCGGGGCCAGCCGGTAGCGTTTGGCGCGCGCGCTGTCCCCACCAAAATAACGCACCTGCCGCCAAAATGCCACCAGCGACGCGGCCAGCACCAGGTCTTGCGCATGGCCGTCGCGCGTTACCAGGCTGCGCGGACTTTTGCCAAAGCCGTCGTCATGAAAACGGCGGTAGCCGTAGTCAAACACGGTGCAGCGTGCGTAGTCGTCAAAAAAGCCCCGGTCGCCATCGGCAATCTGGGCAAAGGTGGCCGAGTATTCAAACTCAAAGCCCGGCTCGCCCTCCACCGGGTACAGCGCATGGGTGCCGGTGAGGGCTTGGCGGCGCTCGCGAAAGGCCGACTCGTCGCCCGAGTTGCTCTTGCCGCCCTTGTGGCCCTCGTCCACCAACAGCAGGTTGGGGCCGGGATATTGGTCGGTGCTGACCGATACGCCTGCTTTGACGCGGTTGCGCTGGCCGTCTTTGTCTTGCGGTAAATAAAGCTTGGTCAGCTCGGTGATCTCCAGCGTGCGCCCCAACGTGATGTCATTGAGGCCGCTCATACCCAATTCGGCGCGGTGCTGGGCAGACAAGGTTTCGTTGGGCGTGAGCAGCAGCACGCGCTGCGGTGCGCGTCCCAAAATGCCCGGCGCATGGCGCAAAAACTGACAGGTGTTGAGGTGCAGCATCAGCGTCTTGCCGCTGCCCGTGGCCATCCACAGGGCGAGGCGGTTCAGCTCAAGCGGCAGCACCTCGGGCAGGTGGGCAAACGACTGCTCACGCAAGGCATTCAATTGCGCGGTGAGCGCCGTGCGCCCGCCAGGCGCGGCCAGCCGCATCAGGTACAGCTCCACAAACAGCGCCGCCAGCCATTGAAAGTGTGCGAGTGCGAATCGCTCGCCAGTGGCGCTCTCACGCGCGCGGGCGATACCGGCCCAGTCGGCCATGAAGGCGCGCTCGGCTTGCGCCAGCTCCTGCGGGCTGGCGCGCAAATGGCTGCGCGACAGCACGGCGGCGAGCCGCGCGGAGTGGCCCGGTGCACCGCTATCGGGCGTGTCCTTGACCCGCGCCAGCAACTCGTTGTAGCGCCCGCCCAGCTCGTCGGCCAGCCAGCGCACCAGCAGCAAGCTGCGGTCAAAGCGCTCGGTGTGTCGTGCGGAAGTGGCCATTACGCAGCCCGCTCCATCATGCGTTGTTCCAGCAAGGCATCTATGGGCGTGCCGCACAGGCCGAGTGGCCACCAGGCGGCGCGGTTATGGAACAGGGTGGCGTAGTCGCTCAGGGCGCGCTTGAACTCGGCCTGCACCGCCTGCACCAGCCAGGCATGCTCGGCCTGTGCCGCTTCATCGCTGCGGCTGTCATCGACGCTGCGCAGCCACAGCAGCACGGGCTGGGGCTGGGGCGCGCCGCGTGCCAGGTCGCTGGCCAGCACGGCTTCCATCAGTTGGTGGCGCTGGCCTTGCGGGTCGGTCAGCGTGCGCTGGCGCTTGGGGGCCAGACCCAGCAGCAGGCGCGCGGTTTCCAGCAAATCGACCGTGACCACACGCTCGCCCGTGGGTTCGTGCAGGGTGAGCTGGTAGTCGAACGGATGCGTGAGTTTGGCGGTAGACAAGCGCACCGCTTGGCCCGCGCTGTCGTCCATCAGCCAGTAGCGCAGCAGGTGCTCTTGTGCGTCATGCGCTACAAAAGTTATAGCTGCTTGCGCATGTTCTGCGGGGGCTAGAGGCTGATTTTGCTCAAAGTCCAGGGCGTTGAGGCTGTCTTCATAGCGCTCCAGCCTCAGCACGCGCACCAGGGGCAGGGTGAGCCGGCTCCAGTGTTCGTCGGCTGGGGTGGGTGCGCTGGCGGTGCCTTCTGCGGTGTGCTGCACCGAGTCCTTGGGCGCGCCGTCTTTCCACTCGGGCGCGGTCATGACCTTGGCGATGCGCGGCAGGGTGACGCTGTCGAAGTACTCGCCTTGCTCCACCAGCAAAAATTTGCGCGCGCCGCCGTCTTCGCGGTTGAGGTTGATGACGGCGTGGCCGGTGGTGGCGCTGCCGGCGAAGAAGTCGAGGGCCGTATCCCCCGCATTCACGACAAAGGGCAGGATGTGCTCAAGCAGTGAAGTGGGCTTTGGATTTTTGAATGGAAGACCATTGGCAAACATGGCACGCAGATCGTTGGCGCCGCTGCGACCATCTAGCGTCAAGACACTTGACAGCTTCTCTTCATACTCATGGGCATAGACCTTCAGTTCGATCAGCTTGCTGTGATCCGCCCCAAACAATATCTTCTTGTCGGCTAGCAACTTCTTCATCGTTTCTTCGGGAAAGCGATAGCCCATGAGGGGTTGCTTGCAAGGCTCCCCAGTTGTGGGGTGAAGCACGTCGTACCGATAACCTTCTTTGCCTGGATTGTGAACACTTTGGCTACCTGTGTAGACGCCACCCTGGTCAATGTATTTGTAGCGATCCATTTGCCCGAGAAATGCCTTGTTTTCCCGAAACCAGTTGGCATAGGCGCTTTTCAGGGTCTCATCGTCTGCATGGCTAGCGATGAGTTCATTGCCAATCCTTACCAAGGCATCCTTTGACGCGGACAAACGGTTCTTCCAGGCAGGATCAAGGGCAGAGACTACGTTTGCGACGCAAAGTACGTACTCATGCTCATTGGCGATTTGAGTCGGGTTGTTGTCGGTGACGTTGTTCCAGATAATTTCGCCTACTGCGTTTTCCGCACCGAATCGGAGTTCAAGCAACCGCCCTAACGCAAATCTTTCATTCAGATCGATGGAGCTGAACAGCACCCCGTTCTTCGTCAGCACATCGCGCGCTGCACCCAACCGGGTATCCATCAGCGAAGCCCATGAGCTGTGCTTGGTGAACTCGTCCTTGTACAAAAACCCATCACCGCCCGTGTTATACGGCGGATCAATATAAATGCACTTCACGCGCTCGCGGTAAGCCGGCTCCAGGGTGCGCAGTGCGGCGTAGTTGTCGGCATGAATCAGTTCACCGCCCAATGCCGCCTCGATGTCGTCAAAGCAGGCCAGCACGCGGGCCTTGAAATCCGCGCTGAAATGACGGGTGTGCAGGGGCAGGTGCGGGTAGGCCCCCAGCAGCTTTTTGCCGTTGGTTTTTTTGCTTTTGTCGCCGACCCAGGTGGCCCATTCCTTGGCTTGCTCGGCGCTTGCAGCGGCCTCAAGCACCAGTTTTTGGCCCTCGTCGCCGCCTTCGCGCTGCAACCAGCTGCACTGCACCAGGTAATCGGCCTGCAGCACAAACTTGCGTTTCTCGAACAAGGTGGCCTGAAAGCGCTCGATCTGGTCCAGAAAGGTGATCAGGTCCAGCGCAATGTCGCGCACCAGTTTGAACTTGGCGCGGATGCGGGGCAGCTCGTCGTCCGGGGCGTCCCAGACCTGCACAAATTCGTGTTTCAGGTAGACATCGAGCTCGCCGCGCAAGAACTCACCCAGATGGGGGTGAACAAAGAAGTCGCTGGTGTTCTTGCGCACAAAGCGCCGCGCGTTGCTGGCCAGCAGCACGGGGTTAAGGCTGGCTGGCGCCTTGGCGCCCTTCAAGTCGGCCCCAAGCAGCCAGGCGTTGAGCACGCGCTCTTGCAGGCTGGCACCTTCAGCGCCGGGTGTTTCATCCTCTTCTTCAGATGAAATATCGCTCTGGCCCACGTCAATAGTGCGTGATGCGCTCTTGTTTTTATAGCGCTTGTTTTCTGCGTCGGTGGCGGCGCGCCATTGCCAGCGCAGTTCTACCCCGCCCGCAAGCGCCTGCACGCTGATCGGGAAGAAGATTTTGGCCGAACCCTTGGCATTGTCTTTTTCCACATCGGCACGTTCAATGACGAAGCGCACTTCGAGCTCGCCATCGGTGTAGGCGTAGCGGGCAAACAGTTCGCCACTTTTGATGTAGTGGCTGCCCTTGGTGGCCCAGTGAAAGTGGGTGTCTTCGCCGTTGTAGGGCACGGCATAGGCGGGCGTGCCACCGCGGCGGGCGCGGGGGATAAAGTCGCCGTCATCCCAATAGCGGCTGAAAAAGGTGTGCAGGTGGTAGTAGCAGTGGTCGGCCTCGGTGCTGGCCAGCGCGCGCCCACTGGCCTGCTCCAAGGTGCTGGTCCAGGCGGTGATGCGCCCCGGCAGGGTGTCATCCAGGTAGGCCAGAACCTTGGCGCGGCGGTAGTTCAGTATGCGGTAGATGCCAAAGTCGAGCTCGGCCAGACTGAGCTTGAGGATGTCGTTTTTGAGCAGACCTAAAAAACGCTGCTGCGCGCTGGGCGCGCTGGAGGGGTTGGCTTGGGACATGGTGGTGGATTGTCGGTAATTTTGGCGCGAAGGAGCGGGCATCAGCTCAGGCTGGCCAGATGTATTTTGGCGGCAGTGGCCAGCTTTTCGTCAAAGGTGGCCAGCGGGCACTTGAGCTCGGCCGCCAGCCAGAGGTAAGAGGCGTCGTAGGCGCTGAGATGGTAGCGCTGGGCCAGCTCGAAGACTTGCACGGCGCTCACATCAAACAACTCAATGGTCATGCTGGCGTACAGCGCCAAGCCGCTGGCGGCGATTTCGGTGCCGCCACGGCGGTGCTTTTTGAGGGCCACACTGGTGATTTCAACTTCCAGCAGGAAGGGGGCATTCAAACTCTGCCCTTCGATTTTCTGCAATGCCTCGCGCTTCCAGTCTTCTTCAAATACCAACCCGGCCAGGGTGCTGCAGTCCAGCACCAACGGCGGACGCACCAGATAGCGCGTCGGTGGCTCTGCAATAAACAGAGCATGGTCGGGGCCGCTCACCGGGCGTCCCGCTCTTCACGGATGATATCCACGCCCCGAGGCAGCGCATGGCAGAGCTTTGTGTCATGCGGCGTCTCACGCAGTTCCGCCACCACTTGCTCCACGGTTTTCCAGCCTTGGCGGATGATGGGCTTGCCAAAGCGGTCCAAGCCCACCACGGTTCTTTGCCGCTGCGTCGTTGCCAGTGGATTCATGGGCACAAAGGGGGCGTTGTTGTCCGGCTCCGCAGTGGCGGCGTCGTTTGACGGGCTGCCCGCCTGCGACTCAACCGCGCGCTGGATCAGCGCCATCAACTCGCCTTGCAAGGAGCGGTGGTTGCGCGCAGCGCGCTCGCGCAGCGCCTGGGCCCAGGCTTCGGGCACATCTTTGACAGAGAGGTTTGGCATAGTGGCTCCAAAATGGCTTCAAGTTTCATTATGGTGCCATTTTGACAATGGAGTCCAAGCCCGTCAAGACCTTGACTTCAATCGCTGCCCCAATTTGACCGCCTCAAACCACAGCATGCTGGCCAGCCCCAGGCCCAGCGCGGCAGCCAAGTAGGGCAGGGGCAGCGCCTCAAACACAAACAAGCGCGCCAGCCAGGGCAGATACAGTGCCAGCGCCATCAAGGCCAGCGCTGCCCCGACCACGATCCACAGCGTGCGGTTGGGCACCCACAAGCTGGCCCACAATGAGCCGGCACGGCTGCGGTTGCAGAAAATCAGCGCCAGGTTGGTGCACACCAGTGTCGCAAAAGCGAAGGCACGCGCCGCGCCTTCGGTCAACTGGTCGGTGCCCCACACGGTGGCAGCCATTACCACCGCCAGCGCGCCCAGGCCTTGCAACAGCGCTAGCAATAGCGTCATGCCGCCAAACAAGGGGGTGTCCACGTTACGCGGGGGGCGCTGCATCACGCCCGATTCAGACGGCTCGTTCTCGAACACCATCGAGCAGGCCGGGTCAATCACCAGTTCCAGAAAAGCAATGTGCAGCGGAAACAATACCGTGGGCCAGCCCAACAAGACGGGCAGCAGCGCCATGCCGGCAATCGGTACATGCACTGCGAGGATGTAAGACATGGATTTACGCAGGTTGCCAAAAATGCGCCGCCCCAGCCGCACCGCGCGCACCACCGAGGCAAAGTTGTCATCGAGCAGCACCAGCGAGGCGGCCTCGCGTGCCACGTCAGTGCCGCGCCCACCCATGGCGATGCCCACATGGGCGGCTTTGAGTGCCGGGGCATCGTTGACGCCATCGCCGGTCATGGCGACCACCTCGCCATTGGCTTTGAGCGCTTGAACAATGCGCAGTTTTTGCTCGGGTGCAATGCGGGCGCAGACGTTCACCGTCTTCATGCGCGCCTGCAACTCGGCGTCGCTCATGAGCGCCATGGCGTCACCGGTCAGAAGCTGCTCGCGCGCGTCTGCGTCCGGGCTCGACTGCAACTGCGCCAGACGCGCGATGGCACTGGCGGTGGCGGGGTAGTCGCCGGTGATCATCACCACCCGGATGCCGGCACTGTGGCACTGCGCCGCGGCACCCGGTATCTCGGCGCGCAGCGGGTCTGCCAGCCCGAGCAGGCCGATGAACTTGAAATCAAAATCGTGCTCAATGGCCGGCAACTGCTCGCCGTCAAAACGGGCTTTAGCCACGCCCAGCACGCGCAGCCCTTGCGCGGCCATCGCGTCCACGGCCACCGCAATGCGGCTTTGCGCGCTGGCATCGAGATGGCACAAATCGATGATGGCTTCGGGCGCACCCTTGGCCGCCACCACGTGCGCCGCGCCGTCCAGCGCCTTCCACACGTGCGACATGGCGCGCAGCTCACGGGTGAGGCCATATTCCTGCATCAAGGTCCAGTCGTGGTGCAGGTGTTCGGTGTCTTTCAGGAAATGCTGGCCGAGCCGGTGGAAGGCTTTTTCCATCGGATCAAACGGGTCGGCCACGCTGGCCAGAATGGAAAACTCCGCCAGCGTATGAAAGCGCTCGGGCAAGTCGGTGCTGCTGGCGTAGTCGATCGCGAGACTCTCACCCGGGCCGTTCTGCGCATCTGGCGCTGCGTCGGCATCCTCGGCGTAGAGTTGCGCCACGGTCATGCGATTTTCGGTCAGGGTGCCGGTTTTGTCGACGCACAGCACCGAGGTCGCCCCCAGCGTTTCGATTGCGGCGATGCGCCGGGTCAATACGTTTTGCCTAGACAAGCGCCAGGCGCCCAGCGCCGGAATGACCGTGAGCACCACGGTGAATTCCTGCGGCAGCAAGGCCATCGCCAGTGCAATGCCGGCAAGCAACGCCCCCAGCCAATCGCCACGCAGCAGGCCGAATGCGGCGATCAAAAACAGGCTGGCGACCAGGGAAATCAGCGCCAACACCTTGACCAGCGTCGCCGTTTGCCTCTTGAGCGGCGAGGGTTCGCTGCCCAGGCTCTCCAGTGCCTTGCCGATGCGGCCAATTTCACTGCGCGCGCCGGTGGCAGTGACGCGCGCGCTACCGTGACCCTTGACCAGCAGCGTGCCGGAAAACAAATAGGCCTGCCCGTCGCCGCCGGGGCGCGGTGTTGCGGCTTGCGTCGCCAGCGCGCCCGCCACCTTGCTCACCGGCACCGGCTCGCCCGTGAGCAGCGATTCGTCCACCTGCACCTCGGTGCCTTCGATCAGCACCGCGTCGGCGGCGATACGGTCGCCCTCGGCCAGCAGCATGATGTCGCCCCGCACCACCTCACTGCCGGCAATGCGCAGCGGCTGGCCGTCGCGCAGCACCAGCGCGCGCGGGCTGGAGAGCTCGCGCAGCGCTTCAATCGCGTGCTCGGTCTTGCCCTCCTGGTACAAAGTGAGCGCCAGCACCACCAGAACCAGTCCAAACAGGATCAGCCCTTCCTGCAAATCCCCCAACACCAGGTACAGTGCGCCGGCAGTCAACAGCAGCAGGAACATCGGTTCGCGCAGGGTTTCCCGGGCGATGCCCGCCAAGGTGCGCCGCCTCTCGCCGGGCAGCGCATTGGGGCCGTCCTCAGCCAAACGTTGGGCCGCCTGCGCGGTCGTCAGGCCTTCGCCATTCGCCGGTAAAACCATTGCTTGCCACCTTCCACTATGACCAGTTAGGACATCAGCAGTGCCGCCACCACGTCCAAAGAGCTCAGAAATAGTCGGCGATTCAGGTGGCTGCGCAAAAAGTTGCAAAGCCAGCAGAGGCGCAGGTGGTACGAAAAGTGCTCATGATGAAATCGCCTGGCGCGGTTATTTTGAGGCGCCTTGAGGCACCTGTGTTGATGTCGCGCAAACAGCTGGCGTCATTTTGCGCTGCTCGCTTGACGTGGTGGGGCCGTTGAGATTGCGCAGGCACGAGTTGGCCGCCATTGTCTATTGTTTGCTGGGGCTTTTAAGAGATTGACGGGGCCAGTAAGAAGCAGCACAAGCGCACTTTGGCTGCGCAACTGATCCATGAGGTGAGAGAAGCTAAGGTTTTTTACAACCAGGCTGATGAGGGTGCCGTCCAGGAACCGATCGTCAAACGCAGCATCCCGATCACCTAGCCCAGGTCCGGCGCAGCACCTTGCCCACGGTCTTTACAATTCGGCAATGCTTTCCTTGCGCACTTCCGTCATTGCTCCACTGCTTGCCCAGAACGCTATCGAGAAGGCGAAAGGCGCATTGGCTCTAAGCCTTGAACTGCCTGTCGACACGGGGTCTGATATCCCATCTCCGCCGGGCATTCCAGGCCGTCCAGCACGACCCCGGCTGGTTCTGCCGACCGCCATCAAGCACGCCTCCCTCAAAACCATTGAGGGGCACGCGGCCTTGCTGCATTCGATTGCGCACATTGAGCTCAATGCGATCGATCTGGCCCTGGACATTGTTTGGCGTTTTTCAGGAATGCCAGCGCAGTTCTACCGCGATTGGGTGTTGATCGCAAAGGAAGAAGCGCTTCACTTCACGCTCCTTCGCGACCATTTGCGCAGTCTCGGTTTCGATTACGGTGACTTCGATGCGCACAATACGTTGTGGGAAATGGCGGAGAAAACCAAGCACGATGTTCTGGCAAGGGTGGCGCTGGTGCCCAGAACCCTTGAAGCTCGTGGCCTGGACGCTTCCCCCGCGGTCAAAAACAAACTGGTGAGCGTTGGCGACCAAAAAGCCGGTGAAATTCTGGACCTCATTCTGAAAGATGAAATTGGCCACGTTTTAGCCGGCAACCATTGGTATCGCTGGCTTTGCCGTCAGCGCGGTCTTGACCCCATCAGTGCCTATGCAGATTTGACCCAAAAATACGATGCCCCCAAGCTACGCCCGCCGTTCAACTTTGAAGCGCGGCGTCTGGCTGGATTTGATGAGGCTGAACTTCTTGGGCTTGGCGCTTAAGGTCTAGGGCCTAAGAATTGCGGCTTCGAACCCCAGACACAACCCACGGGTTTTCGGATGCCCAGTGGCTGGCAGTGGCCGTTCTGAGTCCGGACGCGGCAAACACGGCTTGCTTGTGCAGCTAAAATTGAGCCGCATCATGCAAATTTGCCGATGCGGCGCTTGTTTTTAAATTATTGCAGCGCTAAACCCACCCCCCACGCTTTTGTTGTCGCACGCCAGCCGTGAGTCGGGCCTGAAAGGGGTGTTGCCGCCCCCTCCCAGGCCCTGCTGGTTCCGCGTGACGCAAGTCTGCGAGTGTGCCTGCGCACGACCCAGAAGGTTTTGTGCGGTTTCACCAACTTTTTTTCGATTGGGATGACACCTGGATATGACGCGAGCAGTGCAACGAACAAACTTCCATAGCTCAAGCCTCATTGGTACGCTCGCTGACCTGGCCGTTTTGAAAATTGAAGAGCCGGATGGAGATTTCGCACAAAAGCTGGGTCAGTGGATTGACTTTGCTGGCGCCATCGCACTCTGTGCGGTGCACAACGCAAGCGTGTCAATGGCCTCATGTTCGAATTCTGGGGTGCAATCAGTCGCGCCTGTTGCCATTGCGCAAACGTTCGACCGAATGCGGCTTGCATTGGAGAATTCGATCAAAGTGAGTTGCTCGCTCAATGCAGGCCAAGGCCGCTTGGCGCTGCCGCTACCTGAAGCTGATACGCCTCTTCAAGACGCGAGCGCCTATGCGCCCTATCGTCGATTTCATCTTGCCCATCAACGCGACATGGAGGCGAGTGTTCGTTCAATGCGTGCCCAGGTGCGGGACCAGATTGCCAAGGTCTCACCCAGGCTCAAGCAGCTGGCAGACTTTGATGCGGCGCTGGACGCAATACTGAGCGAGCGCGAAAACAAATTGCTCTCAACGCAAGCTTTGCGCCTGAAAACGCGATTTGAGCAGTTGCTCAAGGCGCATCAGCAGGCACTTGCATCTGCTCCGCAAGACGACAGCCCTGGGCTATGGATGAAGCCTGGCGCTTGGCTGTCGCGCTTTTGCAGTGAGCTTCAAACGGTGCTGCTTGCGGAATTGGACCTGCGACTGCAGCCGACCATAGGGCTCATTGAAGCACTCAACAACGAGAACAAAAAAAACACATGAACAGAAATATTTTCAGCGCAGCCTTTTTGCTGGGAGCGCTAGCGATCGCTTGGGTCGGCGTCGGGTTCCTGGGCTCTAATGTTCTGGCACTGAGCATGACGGCAATCATTGCTGCGGTCTATGTTTTTGGCGCATTCGAATTGCAGGGCTACCGCCAGGCAAGCTGCGCATTGACAACAGCGCTCACGGCGATACCTGAGCCTCTTTTGCAGCTCGATGACTGGCTCGTCCGTGTGCCTGCGTCGCTGCAAAATCAGGTGCGTTTGCGTATCGAGGGGGAGCGGGTCGGCTTGCCCGGCCCCGCGCTCACCCCCTATCTGGTGGGCCTGTTGGTGATGTTGGGGATGCTGGGCACCTTTTTGGGCATGGTGGTCACCCTCAATGGCGCCGTATTTGCCCTGGAAGGCTCGAGCGACCTTGCCGCGATTCGCTCCGCATTTTCTGCCCCGATCAAGGGCTTGGGGCTTGCCTTTGGCACATCCGTGGCAGGTGTGGCCGCGTCCGCAATGCTGGGTTTGATGTCAGCCACTTGCAGGCGCGAAAGAATGCTGGTAGCGCAATTGCTCGACACGAAAATTGCCACGGTATTGCGCAGCTTTTCATTCACGCATCAGCGCCAGGAAGCCTTCAAGGCACTGCAGTCGCAGTCCCAGGCGCTGCCTTTGGTGGTCGATAAACTGCAGACGATGATGCTCCAGATGGAGCGCATGAGCGCACAGTTGAACGAGCGATTGCTCGGCAACCAGGAAGACTTTCACAGGGACGTCAAGGACGTCTATACCGAACTGGCGCGTTCAGTCGATCAGTCCTTGCGAGACAGCTTGAGCCAGAGCGCGCATGTTGCCGGCGAAAGCATCAAACCCGTGGTCGAGGTCGCCATGAGCGGCATTGCCGAGCAGACCAAGCTGGTGCACGAGCGGATGATGGCTACGACGCAACTGCAACTCGACGGGCTTGCGGCGCGCTTGGGCGCGACTGCTGCCACGGTGGCAGCAGGGTTTCAAAAAGACTGGCAAGACACGGGCGCGCAAACACTGGCTCAGCAGGAAATAATCTGCCGCACGCTGAACCGGACCGCGCAGGAGATCAGTGAACAGGCGCGCATGAGCGCAAGCCAGACGCTGGGAGAGCTGGCGCGCCTGATGACCTGCTCCGAGGAGTTGATTCGCTCCCGACTCGAGGCTGAGTCAGCGTGGACCCAACAGCAAGACGAACGCATGGGTCAGTTGGCCAGCCTGTTACGCGCTGAGCTCAGTGCGCTCAGAGACGACGAAGCCTTGCGCGCAAACGCCGCGGTGGACCGATTGGGCGAACTGCAAACGGCACTGACGCGGCATTTGACCACCCTGGGAGCCGCGCTGGAAGACCCGATCACCCGGCTCATCCACACCGCAGCCCAAGCGCCACGCGCTGCTGCAGAGGTCATCGGGAAAATGCGCCAGGAAATGTCTGACCATGTGGCGCGGGACAACGAACTGCTGCAGGAGCGCAGCCGCATCATGGCAACCCTGAATTCACTGCTCGACACGATCCGTGGGGCATGTGTTGAGCAGCATTCGGTGATTGACTCCATGGTGGTGTCCTCGGCGCTGACACTCAAGGATGCCAGCAGTCAGTTTTCGGACAAAGTGGCTGTGCAAGCAGGCAAGCTCTCTGACATTGCGGCCAACGTCACCAGCAGTGCGGTTGAAGTGTCGAGCCTGAGCGAGACCTTCAGCTTTGCTGTGCGCTCATTCGGTGACGCCAACGACAAGCTGATTTCGAACTTGCAAAGAATTGAAGGTGCCATGGACAAGTCAATGGCCAGAAGTGACGAACAGCTGGCCTACTACGTGGCCCAGGCCCGTGAAATCATCGAGCTGAGCGTCATGTCGCAAAAAGAAATATTTGAAGAACTGCGCCAACTGCCCGCCAGGCAGGCATTGATTGCGCAAGAGGTCGCTTGATGGAAGACGGTGATGCAGAAATGACGCAAAGCGCTCCGGTATGGGCTGTCTTTGGTGATCTGATGTCGGGCTTGTTGGGGGCTTTCGTGCTGCTATTGGTTGGCGTGATGGTGGTTCAACTGCAATTGGCGACGAACCTGCAAGATGAGGTCAAAAAACGTCAGATTGAAGAACAGCGGCGCGTCAGCCTTGAAAAGGCTTTGGCAATTCCGCTGGCCACGGGTCGCATTACCTTAACCAATGGCCGGATAGGAATCAGTGGTCGAATTTTGTTTTCGTTGAATTCTGACCAGTTGCAGCCAGACGGGCGCAAGCTGTTGAGCAGTCTGGTGGCGCCGCTGCGTGCCTATTTGGCGGCGCGCGACGAACTTCTGATGGTGAGTGGGTTTACCGATAACCGGTCCATACGGGAGGGCAACAGTCAGTTCGCAGACAACTGGGAGTTGTCTGCCCAGCGGGCTTTGACTGTCGCTCGTACCCTGATCGATGAAGGGATGCCTTCATCCATGGTATTCGCAGCAGCCTTTGGTTCCGAGCAGCCGGTCTCGCCCAATGTGGACGACAATGCGCGCGCTCAAAACCGGCGCGTTGAGATAGCGCCCGTGCCAAAAGCCAGCAATTCAAAAAATGTTGTCCATGAGTGAATGTGAATCCAGCGAAAAGCTGGATTCAGTGGTGGATCAGCCTGTTGATTTCAGCGCGGTGATATCTTCTTTTCGAAAGGCTGGCGCTCACCAGATTGAGCCCTTGGAATTTCATTACATTGAGGCGCTTGCCAATCGCCTCAATGCTCTGCCATGCAGTGTGAAACGCATTCTTGAGGGCAAACTGGCGCTGGCGCTGACGGCTTTTGGTGAACGCTTTGAACAGGCGAAACTCGATGCAAAGAACGCCATCGTCCAAAGCGCACAGAGCCATCCGCAGGCGGCGGCTGATCTGCAGCGGCTTTTTCTTGCCGGTGATTTCAAGGCCGTGAGGCGACTCATCGCAACCCCGTTGGGAAGTGGCAGACAAGCGCCTATGGGTGACCTTGCCCGCGAAGTTGCGGGGCGCAGCTCAGAGCATGCTGATGGGCGTTTGTACTTGCCTGCGGGATCGCGCTGCGAGCACAACTCAGTTCAGTATTTCAGAGATACATGGTCAAAGCTTGGCGCTGCCAAGCAGCTGACTCAAGCGCTGGGGCGTGCACCTAAAAATGCGGGGCCCATCAATTCGCATGGCGTGGTGCTTCGTTCACTTGTGTTGATGCGTGACATTTCGCCTGATTACCTCAACCGGTTTATGTCACATGTCAATGCACTGCTATGTCTTGAGCAATGCGACAGAGAAATGCAGGCCGCTGCAAAAAAGGAGACTGACGCTGGAAAAGGAAAGACGGTGAACCGCGCTCGTTCTCGAACACGGTAGGGGCGTGCACCTTGGGCGACTTCCGACTGAATTATCACCACAGTGCCGAGTCCTGCATGTCCATCAGTCGCCTGCGCTGCCGATTGCGAATCCACGCCCAGACGATCCCTGCGACCACACTGACACCGAGTGCCGCACCCACCATCACCCCTGTAGGAGTCCAACCGGTTTCCTTGAATGCCAACAGGCCCAGCGCCGCGCCCAATGCGAGTGCCAGTACGATAATTGCGATGGTTCGTCTCATCTCTGAATTTGCCTTCTGAGTTTTAATGATGAACATCATAAGCGGCCTGCGCATGTTCGGCCAAACCCAACGCAAGCTCCCTGGTGAAGGCGGCTTTATTGAGGCGCAAACGCCGTCAAAGTGGGTGAATTCAATGGGCCGTTGTCTGCGCTCACGAATCCACCTGAAAGCCTACAGATTTATATGTCAAATAGACCGCTAGCCCACGCGGAACGTGCTTGATTAGCTATTAAATGTGTATCGTTAGGTGCTGGCGTCAGCTTGACTCATTGGCGATTCCAAAGATCAAATCCAGCGCAGCATTGCTATCCACGATAAAAACCCGCTTACCTATGAAAGTAGCGAATTTTATGAGGTCTTGAGACTTTCTGAGATGGTGCTTTGGTGCGGCTGGCGGGGATCGAACCCACGACCCTTGGCTTCGGAGGCCAATACTCTATCCACTGAGCTACAGCCGCAACTTGGAAGGATGCATTGTAGGTGCTTTCAAAGGGGCGGCCGCTATAATCTGCAGCTGCTTTTACAGCCCCCGATTTTCAGAGGACACCATGAACGACAACAGCCCCGCGACTGCTTCCGATGAGGCGCACAGCGGCCCCATCAAGACCCCCAAGCAAATGTTGCTGGCCGTTACCTATTCGTTTGTGGTTCCGATCTTCGCCATCATTGGCCTGGTTTACTACGTGACCTTGGGCAACAAGCCAGCAGCGACCGAAGCCAACTCGGAACAGGCGGTGGCCGCCCGGATCCAAAAAATTGGCAGCATCGAAATTCGCGATGTCAACCGGCCACTGCGCAGCGGTGAAGAGGTTTTCAATGCCCAGTGCACCGCTTGCCACACGGCTGGTCTGGTCGGGGCCCCCAAATTGGGCGATGCAGCGGCCTGGGCGCCACGCAATCTGACCGGCTACGACGCACTGCTGAACTCGGCACTCAAGGGCAAGAATGCTATGGCCGCTCAAGGTGGCGGCGAGTTTCAGGACCTGGAAATCGGTCGTGCCGTGGTCTATATGGCGAACTCAGCCGGTGGCAAGTTTGAAGAGCCGCAAGCCGCCGCCGCCCCAGCTGAAGCCGCATCCGCTCCGGCTGAAGCGGCATCCGCTGCCAAGTAGTTCACGTTTACGTGCCCCACCATGCCGACTTCTAGTCGGCATTTTTATAATATTTTGGCATCTAGCCCGCTTGGAATAAGCGTTTCGTGCTATATATTAACTAGCACGAAATAGTTGCGCCCCATTTTTTTATGCCCCGCTTCTACTGCCCAACCTCCTTGCGCTGCGGCGACTTGCTTGACTTGCCGGCGGGTGCGGCGCGTCATGTGCAGGTACTGCGCTTGCAGCCAGGTGACCGCATCACGCTGTTCAATGGCGGGCCGGGCTGGGACGCGCACGACGCAATGCCTTCTCAGGGTGGCGAGTTCGACGCCGTCGTCACGCGCATGGGCCGCAGCGATGTGCAGGTGCAAGTGGGTGACTACCACGCGGTAGAGCGTGAGGCCGTGCGTCAGGTGCATCTGGCCGTAGGCATGCCGGCTAACGACCGCATGGACTGGCTGGTTGAAAAGGCCAGTGAGCTGGGCGTGACCAGCATTCAACCGTTGATGACCGAACGTAGCGTGCTGCGGCTTAACCCAGAGCGAGCCGGTAAAAAGCAGGCGCATTGGCAAAGTGTGGCGGTGGCCGCAAGTGAGCAGTGTGGTGGCAACCGGGTGCCAGTGATTCATGCCGTCATGACCCTGGCCGCGTGGCTCAAGGGGCGCGCCGTTGATGCGAGCGATCAACAGTTGTTGTTGTCATTTCGCCCCGGTGCGCCGGGTGTGCGCGCAGCCGTGAGTGCTGGCATTGCCACGGGCGTTGGCCGTGGCAACGACGCGGCCATCACTTTTTTGTCTGGCCCTGAAGGCGGCTTGAGCCCGGCTGAGGAAGCCGCCGCGTTGAGCGCTGGCTATGTGCCGGTAACGCTGGGGCCCCGCGTGCTGCGCGCCGAGACCGCCGCGCTGGCTGCGCTGGCCGCATTACTGACCTAGGCAGGGTAGGGGGGGCGCAGCTGCCGCCCGTCAGACCACTGCCTCGGTCTCTATGATCGAGCGTTTGCTGCACGGCTGTTGTGCCGACCCACCGATTACGCGGCCCCGATCAGCGGCACCAGACTGCCTGCATCGCGCCCGCTTTTGAGTGCCGCGGTAAATGCCAACATCCGGTCAATTGGAACGCGAGCCCGCAGGCCTAATGCGGGGTCAACGTGAACCGCATTGGCGCCGGTCTCCAGCACCCGGGCCACACCGGCCAGGCTGTTCATCGCCATCCAGGGGCAATGGGCGCAGCTTTTGCAGGTGGCGCTGTTGCCGGCTGTGGGCGCTTCCAGAAACAACTTGCCCGGATTGAGCGTGCGCAGTTTGTGCATCATGCCGTTGTCGGTGGCGACGATGAACTCCTTCGCATCCATCTCCTGCGCGGCCTTCAGGATGGCCGAGGTCGAACCGACCGCGTCGGCCAGTGCCACCACATCAGCGGGGGACTCGGGGTGCACCAGCACCTTGGCACCCGGATGTTCTTTCATCAGGGCCTGCAGTTCAAAGGCCTTGAACTCGTCATGCACGATGCACGAGCCGCCCCACATCAGCATATCGGCGCCAGTCTCACGCTGGATGTAGCCCCCCAGATGGCGATCGGGCGCCCACAGAATTTTGTGGCCCTTGTCTTTGAGCGCACTCACAATCTCCAGCGCGCAGCTGGACGTGACCAGCCAGTCGGCGCGCGCCTTGACGGCGGCGCTGGTGTTGGCATAGACCACCACCGTGCGGTCCGGATGCGCGTCACAAAAGGCGCTGAATTCATCCACCGGGCAACCCAGGTCAAGCGAACAGGTAGCGTCCAAGTCAGGCATCAAGACCCGCTTTTCAGGCGACAGGATTTTGGCCGTTTCACCCATGAAGCGCACGCCCGACACCACCAGCGTCTGCGCCGTGTGGTCGCGGCCAAAGCGCGCCATCTCCAACGAGTCGCTGACCAGGCCGCCGGTTTCTTCGGCCAGGTCCTGCAGGTCCGGGTGCACGTAGTAATGAGACACCATGACAGCGTTTTTTTCTTTGAGCAAGCGCCGGATCTTGTGTTTCAGGGCGGCGCGCTCGGCCGGGCCGGGCTCAAGCGGCACTCTGGCCCAGGCGTGCTTGGTTGCACATACAGCGGCACCCACTGCGGCTTCACGCTGGGGTTGCTCGTAGTCAACTTCTTTGACCGTGTCCGTGGCGTTCGTCATGGCAACTCCTGTTCAGAAAAATCAATAGCACACCAAGCATACTTAGTGCGGGCTAGGCGTAAAACGCATTGAAAAATCAGTCGCCTTGA
This sequence comes from Rhodoferax sp., assembly GCA_013791765.1. Lineage (GTDB taxonomy): Bacteria > Pseudomonadota > Gammaproteobacteria > Burkholderiales > Burkholderiaceae_C > Rhodoferax. Next base: position 12,278 of record VMTC01000092.1, on the reverse strand, counting down.
CGTCTTTGGTCAAGGCACCGATCGAGATGCGGTCCACCCCGGTGGCGGCAATGGCGCGCACCGTGGACAAATTCACGCCACCCGAGACCTCCAGCACGGCCCGCCCGGCGTTGAGCAGCACCGCCTCTTGCAGCTGCGCCAGGTCCATGTTGTCGAGCAGCACCATGGCGGCGCCCGCGGCGAGCGCCTCTTTGAGTTGCGCCAAGGTTTCCACCTCAATCTCTACAAACTTGGCCGCCGGCGCCAGCTCAGCGGCGCGGCGCAGCACCTGTGCGACGCCGCCGGCGGCGGCAATGTGGTTCTCCTTGATCAGCAAGGCGTCATACAGACCGAGCCGATGGTTGGTGCCGCCACCGATATGCACCGCATACTTCTGTGCCAGCCGCAGCCCTGGCAGCGTCTTGCGCGTGTCAACAATCTGCGCCCGGCTACCGGGCACGCTCTGCACCGCCGCCACATACTCCGCGGTTTTGCTCGCGACGGCACTAAGCAACTGCAAAAAATTGAGTGCGGTGCGCTCGGCCGTGAGCATGGCCCTGGCCGAGCCTTCAATTTCCAACACCACTTGATCGGCCACGCAGGGCTGGCCCTCCTGCACCAGCCAATCAAGCTGCACGCTCGGATCAAGTTGCTGCAGCGCGGCCTGCGCCCATGGCACGCCGCACAGCACGGCGGCCTCGCGCACCAGGATGCGTGCCCGGGCGCGTTTGGCTGGATCGATCAGGCCGGCGGTCAGATCGCCGCCGCCCACATCTTCCTGCAAGGCACGCGCCGCATCAAGGTGGGCCAGTTCGGCCACGGCGGGGTCGGAGAAATCAAAATAGTTTGTCATGGCAGTAAGCATAGTGGGATAGATCGCTGAATCTGGTAGAGGGCAAGGCACTTGACCGAACGTTTAATAAATTACTAAATTAATAGCTACTAAGCCATATAACACGTGGGCTAGAGGCCGATTAATTATAAAAAACGGTCCAGAATCTTTTGGCTGTCCTTGGTCAAACTCAAGCGGTCGCGAATCAGGAACTGAATGCCGTGCGAGTCGGTCACCAGCAAAATGGTGGCGCCGACGCGGCGTATGTCCTCATCGCCGCGCAGCACAAAGCGGGTGTCGCCGCGGTCAGTTTGGACCTGCCAGGTGCACGGCGTTGAAAAGCTGCTGACACTGACAATACACAAAATTTCGGGCATGAATTCACGCGTTGCCAGCTCTTCGCGGATCAGGGCTTGCGCCGGCTCGGACAGTGTCGCCAGGCGCTCAACCCACGCCACCTCATGGCCATCGGTATGCACCAAGGCAATGCCGTCCTCGGGCGATTGGATCGGGAAGGCCCGCACCGGCACCACGCCTTCACAGCGCTCGCCCGCTGACGTGGTCAAGACAAGCAGGCCAAAGGCGTTGCGAAGCAGCTGAAAACTCGGCTTTGTCAAGGTTGGGGTGTCGTTCATTTGTCGTCTTTCACGGTGTCAACCCTGACATTGCGTCTTCTATCATCGTCCATGTCCACATCCATGTTGCGCGCCTGCGCCTGGTACAGGTTGAAGTAAGCGCCTGCTCGCGCCATCAGGTCGTCGTGCGTGCCCACTTCCACGATTTCGCCCCGGTCCAGCACCACCAGCCGGTCGGCGCGGTGCAGGGTGGACAGGCGGTGCGCGATGGCAATGGTGGTGCGCCCCTGCACCAGATTTTCCAGCGCCTTCTGGATTTCCTTTTCGGTTTCGGAATCGACCGAGGAGGTTGCTTCGTCCATGATCAGGATGCGCGGGTCGATCAACAGCGCGCGCGCAATCGAGATGCGCTGGCGCTCGCCGCCCGACAAACCCTGACCGCGCTCGCCCACCATCGAGTCATAGCCCTGCGGCAGGCGCAGGATGAACTCGTGCGCATGCGCGGCACGGGCCGCCGCAATGATCTCGGCTTGTGTGGCCTGCGGCTTGCCATAGGCAATATTGTCGGCAATGGTGCCAAAAAACAGGAACGGCTCCTGCAGTACCAGCCCGATGTTGCGCCGGTAATCGGCCACCGGGAAGGAGCGCACATCAACGCCATCGACCCGTATCGAGCCCTCCGACACGTCGTAAAAGCGGCAGATCAGGTTCACCAGTGTGCTCTTGCCCGAGCCGCTGTGGCCCACCAGGCCAATCATCTCGCCGGGTTCAATCGTCAAATTAATGCCGCGGTTGACTTCGCGGTTGCCATAGCGAAAGCTCACGTCGCGCAGCTCGATGCGCCCTTCAATGCGCTCGAGCTTCACCGGCTGGGTCGGCTCGGGCACGCTCGAGACATGGTCCAGGATGTCAAAAATGCGCTTGGCCGCCGAGGCAGACTTCTCGGTCACCGAGACGATGCGGCTCATCGAATCGAGCCGGCCATAAAAGCGGCTGATGTAGGCAATGAAGGCCATCAGAACACCGACCGTGATCTCGCCCCGGGCCACCAGCCAGATGCCAAAGGCCCATACCACCAGCAGCCCCCACTCGGTCAGCAAGGAGACGCTGGGCGAAAAAAGGGACCAGATCTTGTTGATGCGGTCATTGACCACCAGATTGTGCTTGTTGGCCTCGCGAAAGCGCGCCGCCTCGCGGTCTTCCTGGGCAAAGGCTTTGACCACGCGCACGCCGGGAATGGTGTCGGCCAGCACGCTGGTGACTTCGGACCAGACCCGGTCAATCTTCTCGAAGCCGGTTTGCAGCCTAAAGCGCACTGAGCGGATCATCCAGACGATGAAGGGCAGCGGCACCAGCGTGACCAGTGCCAGCCAGGGGTTGATGGAGATCAGGATCACTGCCGTCATGATCAGCATCAGGATGTCGGAGGCAAAGTCAAGCAGGTGCAGCGACAAGAAGACGCAAATGCGGTCACTCTCGCTGCCTATGCGCGACATCAAATCACCGGTGCGCTTGCCGCCAAAATACTCCAGCGACATGCGCAGCAGGTGCTCATAGGTGGTGGTGCGCAGGTCAGCGCCGATGCGCTCGGACACCAGTGCCAGGATGTAGGTCTTGGCCCACGACAGCCCCCAGGCCAGCAGCGCCGAGCCGAACAGGCCCGAGAGGTAAAACGCCACCAGCATCGGGTCGATGTGCTGCCCGTTTTGAAACGGAATCAGCACCTCGTCCATCAGGGGCATGGCCAGGTAAGGCGGCACCAGGCTGGCCGCCGTGCCCAGTAGCGTCAGCACAAAACCGGCGAACAGCTGGCCGCGGTACGGTTTGGCAAAGCGCCAGAGCCGAAACAGCGTGCGCGTTGACGGCGGCGTGTGGATGACTTTGGTGCAAATCGGGCATTCTTCCTGATCGGCTTCCAACGGCGCCTTGCAGCTGGGGCAGCGGCGCCCCTCAAGCAGCGCCGGTGGCAGCCCGGTCACGGCACTGTGCAGCTGAATCTGAAATTGGTCCAAAAGGCGGATCGCCTGCAGGTTATGGCCGAGCGTGAAGCACCAGGCGGCCAGGCGGCCCTGTGCGTCATTGAGCGCCAAATGGCCCACGCCCGCGTGGTCATGGTGCTTCAGGAGCAGCCCGGGTCGATACGCCCAGGCTTGCCAACTGCCGTCCGCCGCGCGGCTCAGCAGGCGCCGGTTGGTGACCAGCATCAGGCCTGGGACAAAATTAAGTTGGCTGTCCAAGTCCACCTGCAGCAAGGCTGAAACGTTCTCATCTGCTTGGAGCTGCGTTTGGACCTGGGAACGCTCATCAGGGGAGAGCTCGCTGAGCCAGGGTTCAGGGTCGAAAATGGGGTGGGTCATGGGGGGCCAGCTGCGAACTGCAATAGACTAGACAACATTAAGGTTTATACCGATTACGGGCCCAGGACCTGTCCACAAATAACATGCACATTTGGCACACCACCTTTGGGCGCACTGCGTCGTTGCAAATCGCCCGTGCAGCAGAGCTGCACGGCACGCTTTGCGCCTAGCATTGCATCCCAAATCCGGCGGCCAAATGCACAGCTTATTCATGGACAGGCCCTTAGCGGACATATTTAAATTCATGACAACGAAGAACATTCAATTGCTGCGGGTCACTCACCTGCGCGGTCCCAATATCTGGACCTACCGTCCGGTGATCGAAGCCTGGGTCGATATCGGCGCCTTCGAAGACTATCCCTCCAACACCCTACCCGGATTTTATGAGCGTTTGACCGCCATGCTGCCCGGGCTCGCGCTGCATCGCTGCGGCGTCGGCGCGCCAGGCGGATTCTTGGAGCGTTTGCGCGAGGGCACCTGGGTCGCGCATATCCTGGAGCATGTGGTGCTCGAACTGCAGAATCTGGCGGGCATGCGTACCGGCTTCGGCAAGACCCGGCAGACGTCGGTACGGGGTGTGTACAAGATGGCGTTTCGCACCCGGCAGGAACAGGTCGGCCGTGCCGCGCTGGAGGCGGGCCGCGAACTCGTCATGGCCGCCATCGAAGATCAACCCTATGACATGGCGGCGGCTGTGGGCAGACTGCACGACATGGTTGATTCACTCTGCCTGGGCCCCAGCACCGCGCACATTGTCGAGGCGGCCACGGCGCGCGGCATCCCGCACCTGCGCCTCACCGACGGAAATCTGGTGCAACTGGGCCATGGCGCCTTTCAGAGGCGCATCTGGACGGCAGAGACCGATCAGACCAGTGCCATCGCCGAAGAAATTGCCAGTGACAAGGATTTGACCAAATCCTTGCTGCAGTCCTGCGGCGTTCCGGTGCCGCAGGGGCAGGTGGTCAACAGCGCCGAAGAGGCTTGGGAGGCGGCGCAAGACATCGGACTGCCGGTGGCGCTCAAACCCTATGACGGCAACCACGGGCGCGGCGTGTCACTGGACCTGAACAACCAGAAAGACATTGAAGCGGCCTTTGTGCTCGCCGCACGCAAGGGTGATGGCAGCGTGATCGTGGAGCAATATATTGCGGGTAACGAGCACCGCCTGCTGGTGGTGGGCAAGCGCGTGGTGGCAGCGGCGCGGGGCGAGGCCGCCTGGGTCACGGGCGACGGCCACGCCAACATCATTGAACTGGTTGACAGCCAGATCAATAGCGATCCCCGGCGCGGCACCGGCGAAGATGACCCGCTGAACGCGTTGGCGCCGCAGGACGGCGCCGAGATCATTCTGGAACTCGAGCGCCAGGGCTTGACAGCGTACTCGGTGCCGGCTTCGGGTGAAAAAGTTCTGATTCAACGCAATGGCAACGTCGCTTTCGACGTCACCGACCAGGTTCATCCGAGCGTGGCGGCAGCAGCGACGCTGGCCGCAAGGGTGGTCGGGCTCGATGTGGCAGGGGTCGACCTGGTGCTCGAAGACGTCTCCCGCCCGCTGGTCGAGCAGCGTGGCGCCGTGATCGAGGTCAATGCCAGCCCCGGTTTGCTGGCCCACTTGAAGCCCGCCAGCGGGCAGCCGCGACCGATAGGCCAAGCCATCATCGAGCACCTGTTTGGCGTTGACAAGAAGGGCCGCATTCCCGTGGTGGGCGTCACCGGCAGCCAGAACACCACACGCATTGCGCGCCTGATTGCCTGGCTGCTGCACATCAATGGCAACAAGGTGGGCCTGGCCTGCCGCGATGGCTTTTACCTGGGTGCGCGCCAGGTTCAGGCCTTTGATAGCAGCCACTGGGATGATGCGCAGCACCTGCTCATCAACCGCGCCGTCGACGCGGCGGTGTTCGAGAACGACGCCCGCATGATCCTGAGCGAGGGCCTGGCCTACGACAAGTGCTCGGTCGGTGTCGTCACTGACGTCAGCGGCTTTGAGAGCTTGACCGAGTTCCACATTGATGACCTGGACAAGCTCTACAACGTGCTGCGCACCCAGGTCGATGTGATCCTGCCGCACGGCACGGCGGTGCTTAACGCGGACGACCCGCGGGTGGTGGCGATGGCGCCCTTGTGCGACGGGGAGGTTATTTTTTATGGACGCGATCCGCAGCAGGACGCGATCCGCACGCATCAAGCCGAGGGCGGGCGCGTGCTCTTTGTGCAGGGCGCCCAGATTGTGCTGGCCCATAGCATGAACGAGGTGGCGCAGATCTCTCTGGCCGCGCTGAAGCCCGCCAAGTCGGAGAAGCCCGACATGGTGATGGCGGCTGTTGCAGCGGCGTGGGCTGCGGGCGTCCCCCCCGAACTGATCGCAGCAGGACTGCGCGCCTTTGAATCTGACCCTAAGAAGAAGAGCTGACTCCATGGACGTCTCACGTATCCGGGCCCTGCGTGGCCCCAATCTCTGGAGCAGTCATACCGCCATTGAGGCGGTGGTGACCTGCACCCCGTTTGAGTGCGACATCGGTCGCTGCGACGGTTTTGAGAGCCGCCTGCGCGCGCGCTTTCCCGAACTCAGCACACTGCACGCCACAGGCCTGGCCGTCACGGTGCCCATGGCCCATGTGCTCGAAGTGGCCGCACTGGATATGCAGGCGCTGGCGGGCTGCCCGGTGACCTTCGGTCGCACCACCGCCACCCCGGAGCCCGGCGTCTATCAGATCGTGGTGGAGTATTCAGAAGAAGCGGTGGGTCGGCTGGCACTGGAACTGGCGATCGCCTTGTGCCAGGCCGCGCAGCATGACCAAGCGTTTGACCTGCCACAAGCGCTGGCGCAACTGCGCGAGCTCGACGAGGACGTGCGCCTGGGTCCGAGCACGGGCGCCATCGTCCAGGCGGCGCTCGCGCGCAACATTCCTTATCGGCGCATGACGACCGGCAGCATGGTCAGTTTTGGCTGGGGCAGCAAGCAGCGCCGCATCCAGGCCGCTGAAATTGACAGCACCGGCGCCATTGCAGAGGCGATCGCCCAGGACAAGCAACTGACCAAAAAAATACTGGCCGCCGCCGGTGTACCGGTCCCCCAGGGGCGCGAGGTGGCAACCCCTGAAGACGCCTGGGCAGCCGCCTGTGAAATCGGTCTGCCGGTGGTCCTCAAGCCCAAAAGCGGCAACCAGGGCAAAGGGGTGAGCGTCAACATCAGCTCGCGCGAACAACTACTGGCAGCCTATGCAGCAGCAGCCGAGTTCGATGACGACATCCTGGTCGAACGCTACCTGCCGGGTAACGACTTTCGGTTGCTGGTGGTGGGCAACAAACTGGTGGCGGCCGCGCACCGCGACCCTGCCAACGTGGTGGGGGACGGCCAGCACAGCATTGAGGAACTGGTGGCCAAGGTCAACCAGGATCCCCGCCGTGGCTCCGGCCATGCCACTGCGCTGACCAAAATCCGTTTTGACGACATTGCACTGGCGTGTCTGGCCGCCCAAGGCTTCAAGGCCGACACCGTGCCGCCCAAGGGCCAACGCGTCCCGCTGCGCCACAACGCCAATCTATCCACCGGCGGCTGCGCCACCGACGTGACCGACAGTGTCCACCCCGAAGTCGCTGCGCGTGCCGTTGCGGCGGCGCAAATGGTGGGCCTGGATATTTGCGGCGTCGACGTGGTCTGCAGCAGCATCCTGATTCCGCTCGAAGAACAGGGCGGCGGCGTGGTCGAGGTCAATGCCGCGCCCGGTCTGCGCATGCACCTGTCACCGTCCTACGGCAAAGGCCGCGCCGTGGGCGAAGCCATCATCGACTGCATGTTCGCCGAGAAAGAGACGGGGCGCATTCCGCTGGTGGCCGTCACCGGTACCAACGGCAAAACCACCACGGTGCGCTTGATTGCCCACCTGCTGGGGCAGACCGGCCTGCGCGTGGGCATGACCAACACCGACGGCGTTTACATCGCGGGCCAGCGCATCGACACCGGAGACTGCAGCGGCCCCAAAAGTGCGCGCAATGTCTTGCAGCACCCGGATGTGGATGCGGCCGTGCTGGAAACCGCACGCGGGGGCATGCTGCGCGAAGGGCTGGCTTTTGACCGCTGCGATGTGGCAGTGGTTACCAATGTCGGCAGCGGCGATCACCTGGGCCTGAACTACATCACCACGGTCGAGGATCTGGCCGTGCTCAAGCGCGTCATCGTGCAAAACATGGCCACTGACGGTGTTGCCGTGCTCAATGCGGCCGACCCGATTGTGGTGGCCATGGCCCGGCACAGCCGCGGCAGCGTCACTTTCTTCGCCATGGACCGGCACCATCCCGTCATGGCGACGCACCTGGCGCAGGGGCGCCGTGGCGTGTATGTGGAAAACGAGCACTTGGTGGCAGCCCAGGGCAAGCTCAAGTACCAGGTGGCACTCTCATGCATCCCGGTAACCCATAACGGGAGCATCGGGTTCCAGGTGGAGAACGTCATGGCGGCGGTGGCGGCGGCGTGGGCGCTTGGGGTGACTTGGGACACGATCAAGCAAGGCTTGGCCAGTTTCATCAACGACAGCGACAACGCGCTGGGCCGCTTCAATCTGTTCAGCTACCGAGGCGCCACGGTCATCGCCGACTATGGCCACAACCCCGATGCGATTGCGGCCCTGGTTCAGGCGGTGCAAAGCATGCCTGGCAAACGCCGAACGGTTGTGATCAGCGGCGCGGGCGACCGCCGGGACGAAGACATCCGCCAGCAAACCGAGATTCTGGGTGACGCGTTTGACAACGTGGTGCTGTACCAGGACCAGTGTCAACGCGGACGCGCCGATGGCGAAGTGCTGGCACTCTTGCGGGCCGGTCTGGCCGGGGCCAAGCGCACCCAAGACATCGCAGAGGTTCAAGGGGAATTTCGCGCCATTGACAGTGCCATGGACAGCTTGGGCGAAGGCGATTTGTGCCTGATTCTGGTCGATCAGGTCGAGCAAGCGCTGGCGCACATTGCTGCGCGCATCAAGCAAGACCAGGGCTAAGGGCTCGGCGACCGCGGCACAAGAAGACAGTTCTTGCATGCTTACAAAAAATAGCTTGTTACGCATACAGGACGTGGGCTAGCGGCTGATTTTGCTTGAATTTATCAAGCATCCAGCACGACCGCCTCTTTCGCTTTGACCCCTTGTACCTTTGAGAACGCCTGGCTCGCCTGCGCGGTTGGGAAGCACAGGCGTGACGATTTTGGATTTTCACGTGTCAGCAAACCAGAACCAGTCTGGAACTCGCTGGGCCGGGTGTTGCGCGAAGTGAGGTCAAGGAGGAGCCAGAAAGCCGCAGGCTTATCTGGCGGGGGACACGAACGCAGTGCAACACCCGGTCCATCGGGTTCATTAACTGAAACAACAGCAAGTGATGCCCACGCATTTGGCTTTGACCCGCAGCGCGCGTTGGGTGTCCAACTTCGCGAATGTCCCCCGGTTCGGGCTCCGCCCGAACCTCCTCCTTGACTTGGCAAAACCCCAAGTCCACGCTACGTCAGACACCCAACGCACGCTGCTAGTCGCTGTCGGGGTGATTCCATCGATCAGGGTGACGCTTGGCACCGTGGGTGACCCCAAAAAGACTTTTCTGAACGCTATACAAAAAGTAGCTTTTGGCGCATACAGGACGTGAGCTAGCGGCTGATTTGCCCTATATTCATCAAGCACCCAGCGCTACCGCCACTGTCGCTGTGGCCTCCCTGTTAAGCCTGTTCGCTGGCCGGATCACGGCCCATCAGGGCGGCCACCGCCTCGGCCGGTTTGATCTGACCATCGAGCAAGGCGACCACCGCCTGAGCAATCGGCATTTCCACGCCGACTTGGCTGGCGCGCTGCACCACGGTGCGCGCGCTGTAGACCCCTTCGGCCACGTGACCGAGCGCAGCCACGGCCTGCGCCAGCGTCTGGCCTTTTGCCAGCGCCAGACCGACCTGGCGGTTGCGCGAAAGATCGCCGGTGGCGGTGAGCACCAGATCGCCCAAGCCGGTCAACCCCATAAAGGTCTCGGCCTGCGCGCCCAAGGCCACACCCAGGCGTGTCATCTCGGCCAGGCCGCGGGTAATCAGGGCGGCGCGGGCATTGAGGCCCAGGTTCAATCCGTCGCACAGGCCCACGGCAATGGCCAGCACGTTTTTCACCGCCCCGCCCACTTCGACGCCCGCGATGTCGTCATTGGCGTAGACCCGCAGCGTCGGGCTGTGAAATGCCGCGACCAAGGTGTCACGCACCACAGCGTGCACACTGGCGGCGACCAGCGCGGTCGGTTGACCGCGCGCCACCTCCAGCGCAAAGCTCGGTCCACTTAAAGCCCCAGCTATCAAATCAGGAGCTATTTGCGCTTGTACTTCGTGGGCTAGAAGCCCAAAAGCCTCTGAAGATGGGGCCGCCTCAAAGCCCTTGCACAGCCAGGCCACAGGCACGCGGCAGGCCGACAAGTGCGTCAGCATGGCGCGCAAAGCCGCCATCGGCGTGGCCAGGATGAGCAGGTCAGCGCCGCCAATCAGTGCGCCAAAGGAGTCTGGGGTAGCAGAACTGATGGCAGCAGGTGCAGCGCCGGCGTCAGGCAAGCGGGCCGAGCTCACACCCAAAGCCACTGGCAAGGTGACGCCCGGCAAGTAGCGTGCATTCTCCCGGTGGGCCTGCATGAGCGCGGCTTGCGCCGCATCGCGCGCCCAGAGCGTCACCGTGTGGCCGCCAGCGCGATGCTGGCACGCGCTGAGCGCCAGGGCCGTGCCCCAGGCACCGGCGCCAAGAACCACTATTTTCATAGCTTCTTAGGCAATGAATACGGGGGCTAGAGGCCTAAAAGGCAATATATTTCTACTGCGTAACGATCTGCGGCGCCTCAGCGGCGGCGGCTTGCTGTTGCTGCTGTTCAAACATGGCCTGAAAGTTGATTTCAGACAAATGCACCGGCGGAAAACCGCCGCGCTGGATTAGGTCGGCGACGTTGCCGCGCAAATACGGATAAACGATTTGCGGACAGGCAATGCCCATGATCTGGCTCATCTGCTCCTGCGGCAAATTGCGAATCTCAAAAATACCGGCCTGCGTGGCTTCCACCAGAAACACGGTCTTGTCCTTGATCTTGGTCTGCACCGTGGCGGTGACCGTCACCTCATACACGCCGTCCGCCACCGGTCCGGCGTTGACGCCAAGCTGGATATCAACGGTCGGGGACTCTTGTTCCAGCAAGATGGCAGGCGAGTTGGGCTGTTCCAGCGAGGCTTCCTTGAGGTAGACGCGTTGAATCTGGAAAACGGGAGTTTGTTGGTCGGTCATTGGGAAGGTCCTGGGTGGGTGAGTGGCATCGCGGGCTGAAGCTCGCGCCTGGCTGCGCTGCCGTAGACAAAATTTGGGTTAAAACAAAGCCCGCGACCGGATGAGTTGAGCGGGCCCACGAAAGGGAGCGGCCATCATTATCTCAGGTGAAATAGACACCAGGGCGCAAGCTGCGTCAGGCGGCGTTCAGCAAGGGCAGCAAGCCACCCTGGGCGTCCAGCGCCATCAGATCATCGCAACCCCCGACGTGGGTCTGCCCGACAAATATCTGCGGCACGGTGCGCCGCCCGGTGATTTCCATCATCTGGGCGCGTGCGCTAGCATCGGTGTCGATGCGAATTTCTTCGATTTCAGCCACGCCTTTGGCTTTGAGAATCTGCTTGGCGCGGATGCAGTACGGGCAGGTGGCGGTGGTGTACATCTTGACGGTTTGCATGGCATTCATCTCCTGGGCTTTGGTTTGGCGATCTTGCGCATCAGGATTTTTCAAGCGGCAGACTGGCGGCGCGCCATCCACCGAGCCCACCCGCCAATGACTGCGCTTGCGCATAGCCCAGCTTGTGGGCGATCGCAACAGCGCGCTTGGAACGCGCGCCCGACTGGCACACCAGAATCAGCGGCAGCGCCTTGTTCTTGACGGCAGCAGGTAATTTTTCTTCCAGCTGGCCCAGCGGGATATTCTTGGCGCCCACGATATGACCGGCCGCAAACTCGGTGGTCTCACAAATGTCAATCACCACCGCTTTTTCGCGGTTGATCAGCTGCACGGCACCGGTTGCCGTCAAGGAGCCGCCATTGGCGCCCTTGAGCACGGGCCAGAACAGCATGGCGCCCGAGGCCAGCGCCACGGACATAATCATCCAGTTGTCGAAAATAAATTTCACGTTAATCCTTGCACAGAGCCGTTGGTAAAGCTGCTATTTTAGAATGACAGGGCGCGCAAGGCATTCAGTGTTGGTTTTGCCCTCTGCCCGAACCCACAAAACCCATGCACAAAATCGTTCTGATCCGCCACGGCGAATCCACCTGGAATCTTGACAACCGCTTTACCGGCTGGACCGACGTTGATTTGACCCCCTTGGGCATCGAACAGGCCAAGAACGCCGGGCGCTTGCTCAAGACCGAGGGCTATGAGTTTGACATTGCCTACACCAGCGTTCTCAAGCGTTCCACCCGCACCCTGTGGCATGTGCTCGACGAGATGGACCGCACCTGGCTCCCGGTAGTCAACAGCTGGCGGCTCAACGGTCGCCATTTC
>VMTC01000063.1 GCA_013791765.1 Rhodoferax sp. | reverse complement strand
CACGAACACACCCAGATTTTGCAAGCACTGACGATCAAGAAACCCACCCTTCCCGCCCAGTTGACCCTTTTGTAGTGGCGCGTTTGCAGCGCACCCCTATATAGATCAACACGTTACAAATTTAAGTGGGGAACTCGGGGGTGCCGATGTAGTGCGTGATCTCGCCGTCATGCCCCTTGATGGCGGTAATCGTGAGCTGCTCCGGGTAGACCTCGTCGTTTTTGCGCTGGTGCCAGATTTCGCCATGCCATGCACCCGTGCGGGTAACCGCTTCCCACATGCCTGTATAGAAATTCTCATCATGGCGGTCAGATCTGAGCATGCGCGGTGTCTGGCCAACCGCCTCTTGGGCGGTGTAACCGGTGATCTGCGTGAAGGCTGCATTGACACGCAAAATGACATGGTCAGCATCGGTGACGACCATGCCGTCTTGAGACTCAAAGGCAATGGCGGCGATGCGCAGCTCCAGATCGGCGCGCTTTCGCTCGGAAATGTCACGCGTGACACCCAGCAGGTTGACGAACTCGCCGACATCATTGTGGATCGCGGAGACGCTGACTTCAGTCCAGACGGTGCCACCCTGTTTGCACGGCTGTTCCAGTTCGGCCCGGAATTCAACGACCGGCTGATTGGCGTGAACCGCCTGAATCGCCTGGCCCAGGCCCGCTTGCGCGATTTGCGCGCTAGCCGGTGTCAGCGTCTGATCAAGCGTTTGCTGCATCACCTCGGCGACCGAGTAGCCGCGCAGCCGCTCAACAGAAGGACTAACGTAAGTGAAGCGCCCGTTCAAATCCATGGTCCAGATGACATCTGAGGCATGATCGGCCAGCAAACGGTGACGCTGCTCCGAAATGCGCAAAGCACTGCGCGCCTCCTGGCTGGCTGTCAGCGCAAGCTGCAGTCGCCGGTTGTTGCGCAGTATGTAAAGAACGATCAGGGTGGCTATTGCCAACAACGCGAGCAAAAAATAGACGCGAATCCAATCGATCCCTTGCTGCACGCTGATCGACACGTGCTTGTTTGAAATGGCTTCACGCTCTTGGGGCGTGATGGTCTTCACGCCTTTGTCAAGAATAGAGCGAAGCACGCCTTCGTCCTTGAGAACGCCGATCCGAAGCTGGTTGGTGTACTCGGGAATCTGGCCGGCAATTTTCAGATTGAAAAGCCCTTCTTTCTTGATGGCGTTGGCTGCGACGATCAGGGAGCGAATGGTCAGGTCAGCCTTGCGCTCAGAGACCAGAACCATGGCCTCGGGCTCGCTGGCCGTCAGGACGACGCTTAAGTTGGGAAAATCGCGCCGTACACGCTCTTCCACCATGGTGCCGCGCGGCAAGGCAACACTTTCATTCTGAAGCCCCTTGGCATTTGCGACGAACCCATGCTCCTCGCGGGTAATGATGACATTCGGGTCAAAGAACACCGGGTCGGTGAAAATCAACCAGCCATCACGCGCTGGTGTCTGATTAAGAAAACTCATCATTTGGCAAAGCTTGCCCTTTGAAGCCGCCAGACTCTCGTCCCAATCCTTGACCGGGTGGAGTTCAATGCGCAGTCCGACACGCTGCGCCACCAGTTGCACCAGATCAGCGGCAATGCCCTCGTGCTGCCCCTGCGGGTTGATGCGCTCGAACGGTGCCCAGTCCGGGTCAACGCACATCTTGACCGCGCCGCCTTTCTCGATGTATGCTTTTTCCTGAGGCGTGAACGCAATGGGGGTTTCAGATGCACCGGCAAGGCTCCCCGAACTCAGCATGACCATGATGATTGAGAACGCGATCTTCATCACCGAACTTATTAGCGTGCCGTGGCTGTTGGGCATATGGAGCTATCAATCTGTTCAGATCGACAAAAAAGTTAAGCGAATCGCTGGAAGATACCATTGATTGCAGGCGACAAAACGCCGATCTTTTTACTATCTCTCTGATGACTGCCACCAAGCTTTAGCCCGCGCTCGGCCAATTCTTCAGCAGCATGGGCACTGCCTGGTCAATACCTTATGCCAACGTCACCCTCAAATGGATGGAAGTAACGGTTCATCTCTGCGCCCCAATTCACTATTATTTCAATAGCTACTAGCGCTTATTCTGCCTGGGCTACAGCCAAAAACCGCATATAGAACTACTCAGACGACTGCTGCAACGCCCACATCTGTGCATAGCGACCTCCTGAACCCAGCAACTGCGCATGCGTGCCGCGTTCCAGAATGCGTCCGGCTTCCATCACCAGAATCTCATGTGCGTCCACCACGGTGGACAGGCGGTGGGCAATCACCAGCGTGGTCTTGTTTTGCGCCACGCTTTGCAGTTCGGCCTGAATGGCGCGTTCGTTGGCGGAGTCCAGCGCAGAAGTGGCTTCGTCGAAGATCAGAATGGGCGGGTTTTTCAGCAAGGTGCGGGCAATCGCCACGCGCTGCTTTTCACCGCCCGAGAGTTTGAGCCCCCGCTCGCCCACCATGGTGTCGTAGCCCTTGGGCGTGGCGCTGATGAAGTTGTGGATGTGGGCGCTGCGCGCCGCATCGATCACTTGTTCACGGGTGGCGCCGGGTTGGCCGTAGGCAATGTTGTATTCCACCGTGTCGTTGAACAGCACGGTGTCCTGCGGCACGATGCCGATCGCCTGGCGCACGCTGGCCTGGGTGACCTGTTTGATGTCCTGCCCGGCAATCAGGATCTGGCCCTGCTGCACGTCGTAAAACCTGAACAGCAGGCGCGCCAGCGTCGACTTGCCCGAGCCCGATGGCCCGACCACCGCGACGGTCTTGCCCGCCGGAATCTCGAAGCTGATGTCATGCAGGATCGGTCGCGCCGGATCATAGGCAAAGTGGACGTGCTTGAAGCTGACGCTGGCGCCATCCACTGCGAGCGGCTGCGCGCCAGGCACATCGGCGATTTCGCGCTCGCGCTCCATCAGGGTGAACATCTTGTCCAGATCCGTCAGGCTTTGCTTGATCTCGCGGTACAGCACGCCCAGAAAACCCAGCGGAATGTAGAGTTGGATCATGAAGGCGTTGACCATCACCAGGTCGCCTAACGTCATGTGGCCCGCCACCACGCCTTGGGTTGCGCGCCACAGCATGGCGACCAGGCCGGTGGCAATGATCAGTTGCTGGCCGGTGTTGAGCAGGCTCAGAGTGCGCTGGCTCTTGAGCGATGCCAGGCGGTAGTTCTTCAGGTTTTCGTCATAGCGCCTGGCCTCAAACTCTTCATTGTTGAAGTACTTGACGGTTTCGAAATTCAGTAGCGAGTCAATCGCCCGGCTGTGGGCTTTGGAATCGAGCTCATTCATGACCTTGCGAAACTGGGTGCGCCACTCGGTCACGGTCACGGTGAAGCCAATGTAGAACACCAACGCAATGACGGTGATCAGGGCAAACCAGATGTCGAACTTGACAGCCAGGTAGGTCAGTACCATGGTCACTTCGATGAGGGTGGGGATGATGCTGTAGAGCGAATACGAAATCAACGAATTGACCGCACGCGTGCCGCGCTCAATGTCACGCGTGAGGCCCCCAGTCTGGCGCTCCAGATGAAAACGCAGGCTCAAGGCGTGCAGATGCCGAAACACCTGAAGCGAGATCGTGCGCGAGGCACCCTCGGTGGCTTTGGCAAACACCAACTCACGCAGTTCGGCAAACAAGGTGGTGGACAGGCGCAGCAAACCGTAACCCAACAGCAAGGCCGCCGGCACCACCAACAAGGCGGTGGCGTCAATGCCTCCCTTGGGGTTCATGGTGTCGATCAGTTGCTTGAGCAGCAAGGGCACGCCCACGTTGGCGGTCTTGGCTCCCACCATGAACGCCAATGCGGCCATCACGCGCCACTTGTACTCCCACAAATAGGGGAACAGTCGCTTGAGCGTGGCCCAGTCAGAGCGGGGTTCGCCCGGTGTGGATGTTGAAGGGGCGCCGTGGTAGGCGGATGAATGCCGGCTCATGGGTGACAATCTCACTAAATATCATTGCGGGACAGTCCGCAGCTACGAATCGATCGCTTTGCGGGACAGACCGCAGTTACACGCAGTGAACCAGCTCTGTCCTCAACTTATCATCGGATGTCCTCCAGCTCTGTCCCCAACACTTTGTAACCCTCGATTGTGCCCATGTCCACCGCCCCAAGCTTAAGCACTCCCAAGAGCCGCGCGCCCAGCGTGCATTTGCCCACCGACCAGGAACTGGTGCTCAAGGTCATCCCGATGCCCGGCGACTGCAATGCGAACGGTGACATATTTGGTGGCTGGGTTATGGCCCACGTCGACTTGGCAGGCTCAGTGGTGCCGGCACGCTATGCCGGTGGACGCATGGCCACGGTGGCGGTGAATGAATTTGTTTTCAAGCACCCGGTGCGGGTGGGCGATATTCTGTCGTTTTTCTCCAAGCTCACGCGCATCGGCCGCACCTCGATCACAGTCAAGGTGGAGGTCTTTGCCGAACGCTATGGCTCGCAGGGTGAATACACCAAAGTGACAGAGGCGTCCCTCACCTATGTGGCGATTGACGAAGCGGGTCTGCCGCGTGAAGTGCCTAAAAAGTTGATTTGAAGTTGCTATATTTTAAATAGCTAATCGCGCTTATTCCACGTGGGCCAGAGGCCCATTTGACTAAAATTTTCCGTGACGCCCGGCACCTGCGGAAAAGCGCAGTGCACCTTGCAGTCCGGCGTCAATGCATTGCTTCCCGCGCTCCCACTCCTGATGCAGCGCTTGCGACAGCGGCAAATCCCACTGGGCGTAGGCACTCATTCGGTCGGCTCGCATGGTTTCTTGCGGGAAACTGGCGAGCTGTTGCGCCAACGCCAGCGCTGCCTCCAGGGCCTGCCCGGTAGGCACCACCCGGTTGCACAAGCCCATTTGCAGCGCCTCGGCCGCTTCCACTTTACGCCCGGTCAGGATTAGGTCCATGGCATGCCCCATACCGATCAGCCGAGGTAGGCGCACCGTGCCGCCATCGATCAACGGCACGCCAAAGCGGCGGCAGAACACGCCAAAGTAGGCATCCACCTCCATCACCCGCATGTCGCACCACAATGCCAGCTCCATACCGCCAGCCACCGCCGCACCGCTGATGGCGGCGATCACCGGCTTTGACAGCAGCAAGCGTGAAGGTCCCATAGGTCCGAGCGGACCGGGTGACGCACAGTCTTTCGGTGAAAAATCCAGCTCCACCAGGGGCGATGGTTGATCTGGATTGCCCGGCAGCACCATTCGGGCACCGGCCTGCAAATCCCAGCCAGCGCAGAAGTGGCCATGGGCGCCATGAAACACCGCCACGCGCGCCTCGTCATCGTTATCAAACGCGAGGAAAGCCGCATGCAGTTCGCGCGCCGTCACCGCATTGACAGCGTTGCACACATCAGGGCGATTCAGCGTCACGACGGTGATGGAGCCATGTTGACAAATATTGACGGTGTTGTTCATGGCGCCATGATGCCGGTTTTTTGCCAATAACTGCTCTCTTCTGTCGCCTGCCCGACAGTGTCTCGGTAAAAACCCTGTCGGTCTTGCGGCGCAGAGCCGCTATAAACGAAAGCTATGCAACAGGAGACAAAGTGCAGCTTCTACAACTGGTGATCAGCGGCATCGCACAAGGGTGCATCTACGGACTGATCGCATTGGGCTTCGTGCTCATCTACAAAGCCACCGAGACCGTGAGCTTCGCCCAGGGCGAGCTGATGATGCTGGGCGCTTTCGGCGGTCTGGCGGGCATGACCCTGCTCGGCTTTCCGTACTGGCTCTCGGTGCTGTCCGCCATCGCGGCCATGGCGCTGTTCGGCGTGGTGTTGGAGCGCCTGGTGATTCGCCCGATCCTGGGGCAACCGGCATTTTCCATCGTCATGCTGACCATCGGCATTGGCTATGTGGCGCGCGGCCTGATCACCATGATTCCCAACATCGGGACCGAGACACACATGCTGCCGGTTCCGTACAAAGACGAGATATGGAACGTCGCCGGCCTGGTGCTCAACGTTGAGCAGATGGTGGTGATTGGCGCCACCGGTGTGCTGTGCGCGCTGCTTTACGCGCTGTTTCGCTACAGCAAGCTTGGCATCGCGATGCAGGCGGCCTCGCAAAACCAGTTGGCCGCTTATTACATGGGCATTCCGGTGAAACGACTCAACGGCATCGCCTGGGGTCTGGCTGCAGCCGTCGCGGCCATTGCCGGACTGCTGCTGGCCCCGATTACCTTTGTGCATGCCAACATGGGGTTCATTGGTCTGAAGGCGTTTCCGGCCGCAGTGGTGGGCGGCTTTGGCAGTTTGCCTGGCGCCATCGTGGGCGGACTGATCATTGGCATTGTGGAGTCGCTGTCGGGCTTTTACCTGCCCGATGGTTTCAAGGACACCGCCGCCTACATCGTGGTGCTCATCATGCTGGTGGTTAAACCCAACGGCTTGTTCGGCGAGAAATTGAGCAAGAAAGTATGAGATTCATTTTCAAGACCGATTACGGCCAGGACGTCAACCTGGCCAAGCATGGCGGCCACCTCTTTTGGTACGGCACGCTCATACTGGTGCTGCTGCTGGCACCCTGGCTGGTGCAGGAATACTGGTTGGCGCAACTGACCTTTGTGCTGATTTACGCGATTGCGGGCCTGGGGTTGATGCTGCTGGCGGGTTTTACCGGCCTGTTCTCGCTCGGCCACGCCGCCTTTTTGGGCGTGGGCGCCTACACGCAGGCGGTGCTGACCAATATGGGCTTGCCGTTTCCGCTGGCATTGGCCTGCGCCGCCGGGCTGTCGGCGGCCGTGGGCCTGGTGGTGGGCTTGCCTGCGCTGCGGGTCAAAGGCATCTACTTGGGCATCGCCACGCTGTCCTTTGGCTTCATCGTGGAAGAAGTGCTGGCGCGCTGGGAGTCTGTCACCGGCGGCAACGCGGGCATCCACATCAAGAAGCCTGACATGTTTGGCTGGACCTTGAACACGGGCGAGGAGTTTTATTTTCTATGCCTCGTGATCACTGTGCTGGCTACGCTGGGTATCTTGAACCTGCTGCGCTCACCCA
This sequence comes from Rhodoferax sp., assembly GCA_013791765.1. GTDB lineage: Bacteria > Pseudomonadota > Gammaproteobacteria > Burkholderiales > Burkholderiaceae_C > Rhodoferax. The sequence goes on along the minus strand of VMTC01000063.1, from coordinate 87,210 downwards.
CCGGGCGCGCCTTTGTCGCGATCCGCGACTCCGAAATTTCGGCGCAGAGCATGGGCATTCACCTGGCCTGGTACAAGACCTTGTCGTTCTCCCTGTCAGCCGCGCTGGCTGGCATTGCCGGCGCCCTGTATGCACACCAGTTGCAGTTTATCTCCCCTGACCAGTTCAATATCTTGCAGTCGATTGACCTGCTCTTGATGATCGTGATCGGTGGCGTCGGCTCGGTTCATGGTGCTTTTCTGGGTGCCATTTTCTTGATCACAATGCCGCAGGCCATCGCCATGGTGAAGGACTATTTGCCGTCTGCCATCGGCCAGGCGCCCGGCCTGCAGGGCCTGGTCTATGGCGTGGTGCTGGTGGTCTTTGTGCTGTTCGAGCCGATGGGCCTTTACGGGCGTTGGCTCAAAATTCGAACCTATTTGCAGATGTTTCCTTTTTACCGTAAAGGCATGTTCAAGCGGCAAAAATCCTTCCAGAAATCGGATCGACTGAAATGAGTACCGCCATGAACCCATCGCCTGCCCAGCCTGCGTCTCAAGCCCTTTTGTCCGCCAAGCAATTGAGCGTGCGCTTCGGCGGCGTGCTGGCGGTCAATAACGTGAGCTTTGATGTCAAACAGGGCGAAGTCTTCACCCTGATTGGTCCCAACGGCGCGGGCAAGACCACCGTCTTCAATTTGATCAGCCGCATCTACACGCCAACCGCCGGCGAAATTGATTACCTCGGACCGCAGGGGGGCATCCGGCTGACGGATCAGCCGCCACAGAATGTGGCTGGGTTGGGCATTGCGCGCACCTTTCAGAACATCGAGTTATTCGAGCACGCCACCGTGCTGCATAACTTGCTGATCGGTCGCCATACACAGCGCAAGACCGGCCTCTGGCAAGACCTTTTTTTCACCCGGACGGCACGCGATGCAGAACTCAAGGCGCGCGAAAAAGCCGAAGAAGTCATCGAATTTCTTGATCTGCAGCATCACCGTGATTCCATGGTGGCGGGACTGCCTTACGGCGTGCGCAAGGTGGTTGAAGTGGCGCGGGCCTTGTGCACTGAGCCCAAGCTGTTGCTGCTTGATGAACCCTCGAGCGGCCTGAATGTGGAGGAAACCGAAGACATGGCCTTCTGGATTGCCGATATTAAAAACGATCTGGGCATCACGGTGCTGATGGTGGAACATGACATGACTCTGGTCTCCAAAGTCTCTGACCGCGTGCTGGCGATGAATCAGGGCGAGGTAATTGCCATGGGCACGCCGCGTGAAGTGCAAAACGACCCCGGGGTGATCGAAGCCTACTTAGGTTCGATTGACGACGTTTCTTCACTGCGCAGGCCAAAAGCATGAGCAACACGCCTCCCCCCATTAGCGATCAACCCGTTCTCAAGTTGCTCAACGTCGAGAGCGCGTACGGCCCGATCAAGGCGATTCGCGGCGTCAGCCTGCAAGTGCGGCGCGGCGAAATAGCCACAGTGCTCGGCTCCAACGGGGCCGGCAAGACCACCATTCTGAAGACCATCTCGGGCATCATCGATCCGCGCAAGGGGTCGATTGAGTTCAAGGGCACCAACATCACGGCGCAAGACCCAGCCTACATCGTGCAGCAAGGCCTGAGCCATGTGCCCGAGGGGCGCGAGGTGTTTCCGCTGCTGAGCGTGCACGACAACCTGCTGATGGGCGCCTACACCCGTAAAGACAGCGACGGCGTGGCCAAAGACATGGAGGGCGTTTACGGCTACTTCCCGATTTTGCGTGAGCGTGCCAACCAGAATGCCGGCTTGCTTTCAGGCGGGCAGCAACAGATGCTGTCGATCTCGCGCGCCCTGATGGCCAACCCTGACCTGATCTTGCTGGACGAACCCAGTCTGGGCCTCTCGCCCAAGCTGACCAAAGAAATATTTGAGATCGTGGTGCGTATCAACCGCGAACGCGGCACCACTATCTTGCTGGTGGAGCAGAACGCCAACATGGCGCTCAACGCGTCCGACTACGGCTACGTGCTGGAAAACGGCCGTATCGTGATGGAAGACACCTGCGCACGCCTGCGTGAAAAGGACGACATCAAGGAGTTCTATCTCGGGCTCAAGGAAGACGGCGTGCGTGGCGAGCGGCGCTGGAAGAAGAAGAAAACCTGGAGGTAAGAACAGATGACTCAACTCTGGGATTTAAGCGGCATACAGCCCAACCGCGACATCGTGATGCCGGGCGAGACCATTGCGGCGATGTTCTGGAACGCTGTGAAACAACGTGGCCCCAATGTCTGGATGCGCCAGAAGCACCTGGGGCTATGGCGCGCACAGACCTGGAACCAGACGGCCACGGCCGTGAGCGAAATCGCAGGGGGCCTGATGAGCCTGGGGTTTGCCAAGGGTGAGTGCGCCTCGATTCTGTCCAACACCGTGGTCGAGTGGGTCTGGGCCGACCTGGCAGTGCTTTCCTGCGGCGGCGTCTCCAACGGCATCTACCCGACCGATGCAGCCTCGCAAGTGCAGTATTTAAGCGAGGATTCGCGCACCACATTCCTGTTTGTGGAAGACGACGAACAACTCGACAAGGCACTAGAGGTGCGCGACCAGTTGCCAGGTCTGCGCAAAATCGTGGTGTTCAACATGGAGGGGCTGCACGACCTGGAAGATGCCGACATCCTCAGCCTGGAGGCACTGCGTGCACTGGGACGCACTTATCTGACGCAGCACCCGAACGAGCTGCAGCAACGCGTTGACGCCTGCCGCCCCGAAGACCTGGCGATTCTGGTCTACACCTCCGGCACCACCGGCAAGCCCAAGGGCGCCATGCATCTGCACGCCGGGCTGGTTTACACCGTGCGCGGCTACAACTCGCTGGTGGCGCAGAACGAACAGGACGAGCGCATGTGCTTTTTGCCGCTGTGTCACATCGCCGAGCGAATGGGAGGCGAGTACTTTGCCTTGTACACCGGAACCAAACTCAACTTTGTCGAAAACCCGGAAACCATCCCCGAAAACGTGCGGGAGATTGCGCCAACGGTGTTCACTGGCGTGCCACGCGTGTGGGAGAAGTTCTATTCGGGTGTGATGATTTCCCTGAAAGAGGCCGGCGCAGTGCAGCAAGCCGCCTACGCCTGGGGCATTGGTGTCGGCACCGAGATTGCCAATCGGGTGCTGGCAGGGCAAGCCGTGAGCACTTGGCTCAAGTTCAAGTTCCAGATCGCCCAGTGGGTGGCCTTGAACAACGTGCGCAAACTCATCGGCATTCATCGGGCCCGCTTTCTGGTTACCGGGGCGGCACCGATCTCGCCCGACCTGGTGCGCTGGTACCTCGCCCTGGGCGTGCCCATGCTCGAGGTCTGGGGCATGACGGAGACCTGCGGCGCCTCCACCGGTGTACCGGCGGATCGCATGCGCCCCGGCTCGATCGGGCCGGCTGCAGCCTTCAACGAGGTGCGGCTCGACCCAGCCACCGGTGAGATCCTGGTGCGCGGCAAGAACGTGTTCGCCGGCTACCTGAACCTGCCGGAGAAAACGGCCGAGACGATTGACAAGGACGGCTGGCTGCACACCGGCGATGTGGGTGTGATGGACCTTGAGGGTTACTTTCGCATCACCGACCGTATGAAGGACATCATCATCACGGCCGGCGGTAAGAACGTGACCCCGAGCGAACTGGAGAATGACCTGAAGTTCTCGCCCTACATCACCGACGCGGTGGTCATCGGCGACAAGCGGCCGTACCTGACCGTCATCATCATGATCGACCAGGAAAACGTCGAAAAATTCGCCCAGGATGCGGATGTACCGTTCAGCAACTACGCCTCACTGACCCGCTCGCCCGAGGTCCAGGCGTTGATTCAGCTCGATATCGACCGGGTCAACAAGAAGTTCGCGCGGGTTGAACAGATCAAGAAATTCTTCCTGCTGGAAAACCAGTTGACCGCGGAAGACGAAGAGCTGACCCCCACCATGAAGCTCAAGCGCAAGCTGGTGGAGCAGAAATACGCAGCCCAGATTGAAGCCATGTACCTTTGATCGCCAACAGGGCCATTGCGGGTTTACGACAACTTGACATTTATCGGGTGGCGTCAAGAATGCAGCAGGCCCAATTGGCATTCTTGACCATTTTTTCTTTAACCAAACGGAGACAACGCATGAAATTCAAAGCGACAGTGGCCTTGGCCGCACTGACCCTGGCAAGCACGCTTGCCACCGCCCAGCAGGGCGTCAGCCCGACCGAGATCACACTCGGCTCGATCCAGGATCTGTCCGGCCCGCTGGCCGGCTTTGGCAAGCAGGCGCGCCTGGGTATGCTGCTGGCGGTCGATGAGATCAACGAACAAGGCGGCATCAATGGTCGCAAGCTCAATTTGCTGGTGGAAGACTCCGGCTATGACCCCAAGAAGGCCGTTCTGGCAGCGCAGAAGCTGGTGAACCAGAACAAGATTTTCATGATGGTCGGCCACATTGGCACGGCGCAAAACATGGCCGCGATGCCGGTCCAGTTCGAGAAGAACGTCATCAATTTCTTCCCGATCACCGCCGCACGCGAAATGTACGAGCCCTTCCACAAGCTCAAGTACTCGTTTGCCGCCACCTACTTTGACCAGATGCGTCGCGCCGTACCCCAGATGGTGAAAGACAAAGGTGCCAAGAAAATCTGCACAATTTACCAAGACGATGACTTTGGCCTGGAAGTGATGCGCGGCGGCGAAGCCGGCCTGAAGACCCTGAACCTGGAATACGCCGAAAAGACATCGTTCAAGCGCGGCGCGACCGATTTTTCGTCCCAGGTGGCGAAGATGAAAGCCGCCGACTGTGACATGGTGGTGTTGGGCACCATCATTCGTGAAACCATCGGCACCATCGGCGAGTCACGCAAAACGGGCTTTAACCCGACCTTTATTGGCACCAGTGCGGCCTACACCGACCTGATCCACAAACTCGGCGGCAAGGCCATGGACGGCTTGTATGCCGCCATGACGGTGCAAAACCCTTACACCGACGAGCAGTCGCCCCAAATCAGGTTCTGGGCCAACAAGTACAAGACCAAGTTCAATGAAGATCCAACGGTGTTCTCGGTCTATGGTTACACCATCATCAACACCTTTGCCAATGTGGCCAGCAAAGCGGGCAAGAACCTGACAACCGACAGCTTCATCAAAATCATGGACACCTTGAGCGTGCCACCGGACATCTTTGGAAGCACCACCATCACCTTCTCGCCCACCAAGCGCCTGGGTAGCGACGCTTCGCGTCTGTCGCAAATTCAAGACGGCAAGTGGAAGGTTGTGGGCCCTTACATTGGGGATGCCATGCCGGCCAAGAAGTAAGGACTACAAAAACTGAAAAAGGCCACCCTCGGGTGGCCTTTTTCATGGGGCCTGCCGAACCCTACGACACGATATAGGCCCCGGCGCCGGTTGACAGCAGTTTACCGTCAGCGCCCAGAAACTCCATGCGGGTCGAGGCCACGCGCGAGCCCAGCCGCATCACTTCGGCGCGCAACTCGAAGTACTCGCCGATGCCAGGACGCAGATAGTCAATGCGCAAATCGATGGTGCCGAGCTTGCCAAAACGGTGCAAGCGCTGCGTGGGCGTTTCGTCCATGTGGCGCGCCCCAATGGCGGCCATCACAGCCAGACCACCCATGGCGTCCAGGCCAGCGCTGATGACGCCGCCGTGAACACGGTTGAAGCTGAAGTGCCCAATCAACTCAGGCTTCATGTCGATGCGGGCCCGCACCTGGTTCGACTTGAGGGAGGTGATCTTCAGGCCCAGCACCTGGTTGAACACAATCATTTCTTCAAAGACTTTTTTCAGTCCGACAACGAATTCTTCTTCGAACTCGACTTCTTTCTCATGGACAAGGCGTTGGATCATGGTTTGATTCTCACAGGCCAAGCTGACGCGAGGCCAACTCTTTCATGATTTCCTCGGTGCCCCCGCCAATCATCATGACCTTGACCTCACGGTAGATTCGCTCGCAGGCAGTGCCGCGCATGAAGCCCATGCCACCCAGAATCTGCACGCCCTGGTCGGCGCAGAACTGCATGGTTTGCGTCGCGTGGTTCTTGAGCAGGCAGACCTGCGCCACCCACTCGGCGCCTTTCGCGGCTTTGTCACCCGAGTCTGCCCGGCTTGAGACGGTATCCAACCAGGCGCGGGTGGACTCGATGCGCATCTTCATGTCCATCAGCTTGTGGCGAATCACCTGGTGGTCCACCAGCGCGGTGCCAAAGGTCTTGCGCTGGCGCGCCCAGGCCAGCGCCTCGTCGTAGCAGCACTCGGAAAAGCCCAGCGCCATCGCCGCCATCGACAGGCGCTCGCCGTTGAAGTTGGTCAGGATCATCTTGAAGCCGGTCCCTTCTTCACCCACCAGATAGCGGGTCGGCACGCGTACGCCCTCAAAGTGCAGTTGCGCCGTGTCGGAGCAGAGCCAGCCCATCTTCTTCAAGGGGCTGCGGGACATGCCTGGCGCATCGCCCGGCACCATCAGCATCGAGATGCCACCCGGGCCTTTGATTTTCAGGTCGGTGCGCACCGCCACCGTGAACCAGTCGGCGCGCATGCCCGACGTGATGAAGGTCTTGTCCCCGTCCACCACATACGCATCACCGTCCAGCCGCGCCGTGGTGCGCAGCGACGACACATCAGTGCCACCGCCGGGCTCGGTGATGGCCAGCGCGGCAATCTTTTCACCGCGCAACACTGCTGGCACCACCTCCTGCTGCAAGGCGGCACTGCCGTGGCGAATCAGCGGCGGCAGGCCAATGTTGTGACTGAACAGGCCAGCCATCAACCCACCACTGCCGCCAAAACGAGCCAGTGCGACCGTCATGGCATTGCGCAAGTGCCACGGGCTGGGCGCGCCGCCCAAGGCCTCGGGGTAGCCCAACGCCAGCCAGCCCAGTTCGGCGGCCTGAGCGTACAAACGGCGCGGGAATTCACCGGCTTCTTCCCACTCGTTGATATGCGGTGCGATTTCGCTCAAAGCAAAACGGCGCGCGGCATCTTCGAGTAGCCGAACATCTTCATCCAGAATTTCATGCATCGAGATGGCTTTCCTTAAGAACTAGATTCATTGAGGGGGAGCACCCAACCAGGGCTCGACTCAGGTCGACAGCACTTTGGGCATCTGGGCGCGGTGAAAACCGTTGAACGGTTTGATAGCGTCACGCTGCAACGCTTCTTTGGCCGCCACCCGCATCGGCCAGCCCATGCGCACTTGCGGCCGGGCCCCATCAATGCGCAGCGTGCTGCCGCTGATGAAAGCGGCGCCCGGGCTGAGCAGAAACACAATGCCGGCAGAGGCTTCGGCCTCGGTGCCAAAGCGCCCGAGCGGGATGGTTTGCGTCATCTCGCGCAACATCGGCCCCATCTCGGGCGGGTAATGGTCCATACCGCTGGACGCGATATAACCCGGTGCCACCGCATTGACCCGCACCCCACGCCCGGCCCACTCCAGCGCTGCGGTCTCGGTGAAACTGACCATACCCGCGCGCGCGGCGCCGCTGTGGCCCATGCCGGGCATGGAGCCCCACATGTCGGCGACGATATTGACGATGGCACCGCCGTGCTTGGCCATGGACTGCACAAAGCACTCGCGTGCCATCAGAAAGCCGCCGGTCAGGTTGGTGCCAAGCACAGCCTCCCAGCCCTTGGCGCTGATGGCTTCAAGCGGCATCATGTACTGGCCACCGGCATTGTTCACCAGCGCGTCAATGCGTCCGTGCGCGGCCACTACGGCCGCGACCGTCTGCTTGACGGTGGCTTCCTGGCGGATGTCGCAGACATGAAAACTCGCAACGCCACCATCCTGGTAGATTTCATCGACCACGCTTTGCAGCTTGTCGGCCTTGCGCCCGATCAACACCGCATGCGCCCCCAGCGCCGCCACCTCATGTGCCACGCAGCGACCAATGCCAGACCCCCCGCCGGTGACCAGAATGACCTGTCCCGCAAACAGGCCAGGGGCATAAACAGATTGATAATTCATCAGCTTTCCTTCAAAAATAATGCCATGGCGGCGTCGCTCAATTCCTCTAGCGACGCGCTTTTTTTATCATCAAACCATTGCACCGACCAGTTCAACGCACCCAGAATTAACAGCCTGGCGAGCTTGACCGGGGCGCGTAAATGGCCGCTGGCGTGCAGGGCCTCAAGCACCGGGGTCCAGGCCGCTTCATAGGCCCCTTGCAACTGGGCCAACGCCGCACGCTGACGGGCATTCAAGGAGCGGTGCTCATACAACATCACCGGAACAAAATCATTTCCCGGGCCCAGCAGCGTGTCAAAGTGCGCGCGAATCAGGCGCCGCAGTTGCAGCACGGCCAGGCTGACTGCTGGCTTGGCACCCGCAGCCTCTGCGGCCGCTGCTTCTGCGCCCAATAGTGCTTCGGCCTGGCGCGCCAGGGCTGAGCGCATGCCCTCCTCCATCACAGCCAGCAGCAGCGCGTCCTTGCTCTTGAAGTGATAGAAGGGTGAGCCGCTGTGCATGCCAACGGCGGCGGCGATGTCACGTGTGCTGGTCGCGTCAAAGCCTTTGTCGCGAAACAACCGGGCTGCAGCGGTGAGCAACTGCTGGCGCCGGTTGCCATCGTCGCGCTCGTCCTCGGTCTTGCGCGGACGCCCCCGGGCGCGCTTGGGCGCCAACGCGCGCAAAGGCTCAAAAACAGGATGGAGAGGAACGGCAGCTGCAGTCATTGATACGCAGCATAGCCAAATTTATTTTTTATAGCAAGCGCTTGCTTTGTAAAAATAAAAATTTAAGTAAAAACAATCCAATACGGCATGGACGCATGGCGCGGTGATGCGGTGATGCGGTGATGCGGTGATGCGGTGATGCGGTGATGCGGTGATGCGGTGATGCGGTGATGCGGTGATGCGGTGATGCGGTGATGCGGTGATGCGGCTATTTTCATTGACAAGCGTGGCGGCCAAAGCGGCATCGTCAACCACGTCCTTGATGGTCATAACAGTGGCGCTGCAGCAAGGCTTTATCGCCTCATAAGCCGCCGGCTTCAAAGTGCCGCAGCCGATGTGTTTGCCTTGGACCACCAGGGCGTCGGCCAGGCACAGAGTCCATAATCACATTTCACATAGTTTCTCGCCAACAACCTTTGGCACAGGTATCGCTGCATGCTCAGAATTCTTTACTTCAGTCAGTCCAGCCGCGACATCACTGACGCCCAGGTGCGCGACATTTTGGAGTCGTCGCGGCGCAACAACCCATCGCTTGGGATCACAGGGGTTCTGATTCACGGGGGCGGTATGTTCATGCAGGTGCTGGAAGGGCCGGAACGCAGCACGCTGCGGCAGTATGTGAAGATATTGGACGACAAGCGGCATGGCGATTGCCAGATCATCCACATTTCACCGACCCAGGAGCGCATCTTTCAGAAGTTTTCCATGGGAGTCATCCAGAGCGACCCGTTCCAGTTTCAACACATTGCAGCGCTGCGCGAGCAACGCTTTGAATCAGTCCAGGCCAAGATGTTTACCGACACCATGCGCGAATTTCTGGCGAAGCTCAGCGCCGGGCCGCAGCATGACGCGGGCTAACTTGGGCAGCATCTGCACGCGCAGCTGATGCCAGTGGCGGCTGGCAGCCGTACGCACAACGGGTCCGGCCATCAGTCCACAAACAGATCAGGAATGAATTGTTTGGTGCCTGGCGTCACCGCGTACTGGTCCAGATCAATGACGCCATGGGCCGCCAGCACGCTGTCATCGATGTAGAAATTACCGGTGTTCGCGCTGTCTTGGGTCAAGACCCACCAAGCCGCATCGGACATGATGTCTGGTTTGCGGCACAAGCCCACGTTGACCCCCGGAATCATCTGCATCGCCGCCGTGGCAATGGCCGTTCGTGGCCACAGGCTGTTCACACCAATGCCGTGCTTCTTGAATTCGCCGGCATGGCCGAGCGTGCACATACTCATGCCGTACTTGGCCATGCTGTAAGCCGTGTGGCTCTGGAACCAGTGCGTCTGCATCGACAAGGGGGGCGACAGGGTGAGAACCTGCGGGTTGCGACCGGCGGCGGCTGATTTCTTCAGCTCGGCCAGACACGCCATGGTGCACAGGTAAGTACCGCGCGCGTTGACACCGTGCATCAGGTCAAAGCGCTTCATCGGCGTGGCTTCGGTATTGGTCAAACTAATCGCGCTGGCGTTGTTGACCAGGATGTCGATCCCGCCAAAGGCCTGCACCGCCTGGGCCACGGCCGCGAACACCGCCGCGTCATCGCGGATGTCCACCGCCAGGGCCAGCGCTTGCCCGCCCGCCGCCTCCACCTCCTGGGCCGCGCTGTAAATGGTGCCGGGCAGCTTGGGGCTTTGCTCAGTGGTCTTGGCGACGATGACAATGTTGGCACCGTCCGCGGCGGCGCGCTTGGCGATCGCCAACCCAATGCCGCGCGAGGCGCCGGTGATGAACAGGGTCTTGCCCTGCAGGCTGCGGGTCGGGCTGGCTTCGGACATTGTCAATTCCCTTCAAACGGGTTTGCTTTATAAATAATAGCATTACAGGCATATTGGACGCGGGCTAACACTTGATTTCATCAAAATTATTGAGCAAATGGGTGGCCTGGAACTATTCTTTGTAATAGACCAACTGATGTGTGGTCGCCAGCAGGGTGCCGCGCTCGTTCCAAAGTTGGCCGGCCTGGTCAAAAAAACCGTTGCAGTAACCCTGCCCGCGCGCCTGCGCCAGCAGGAAGCCCGTTCCGGCCTGCGCCAATTGCTCGGGGCCGGCGTGGAAATAGACCGTGAGCGACACCGTGCCTGCGGGCACCAGCAGCGCCCGACGCAACCAGACGCGCGGAAAAAAACCATCAGCCATGGCCACTAGGGACGTGAAGTCCAGCGCCCGCGCCGGCTCGTCGCGAATCCAGAGTTGGGTCAAGCTGGCCTGCTGCGGGTCAGCGCTGGCAGCCCCACCATCCCAGTTGGACGGAAGCGGGCCGGTGATTGAGCGCATGTCGTAGCGCGAAAACCAGGCCAGCCCGTCCTTCGGCGGGTTAAGGCGGCCCAGCGTCTCGGGCCGGGGCACCTCAGGAGCCGGCAGGTCACTGGCGCTCCAGGTCTCACGCCGCAAAGCGGTGATGGCGGTGCCGGTCAAGGCCACGATGTCAACCCCGTTGGCATCGGTCTGACTCAAACTCAGAACCCAGTGTTGGGTCGAGCGGTTGGTGCGCACCGGCGTGGCGAGCAGTTTAAAAACCCCGGGCAAAAGACCGTTGCTGTAGTTGACGGTCAAGGCGACAGGGTCGCCCAAACGCGCCGGATGCGACATCACGGCATTCAGGGCAATAGCTGCCGTGATGCCGCCAAAGGGCCCCACCATGTTCCACCAAGTCGGGCTGGTTTGGCCCAAAAACTGGTCGGGTGCAGCGTCAAAGTCCGGCGTCAAAACCAGCGCCGCGTCAAAAGGATGTGAACTCATGCGCCGCAGTATCGCAGCACCCGCGCACGCAGCGCGTCATCTGTGTGACGGCGAAAAAAAGCCACGGATGCGTGGCCTTTTTGGTTCGTCTCAGGGATTAGACGCGCTCAAAGATACCTGCGGCGCCCTGACCCATGCCAATGCACATGGAAATCATGCCGTACTTGCCCTGGGTGCGTTGCAGCGCATGGATCAGGGTCGCTGCGCGGATGGCACCGGTGGCGCCGAGCGGGTGGCCCAGGGAGATGGCGCCACCCATCGGGTTGACGCGCGCCTGATCAAGGCCCAAGGTGTTGATCACCGCCAGCGACTGCGCGGCGAAGGCTTCGTTGAGTTCAATCCAGTCAATGTCGTTGAGCGTCAAGCCGGCGTAACGCAGCGCCGCTGGAATCGCCTCGATTGGGCCAATGCCCATGATCTCGGGCGGCACACCCTTGACTGCACAGCTGACAAAACGCGCCAGCGGCTTGAGGCCAAATTGCTTGACCGCTTTCTCGCTGGCCAGAATCAAAGCACCGGCGCCGTCCGAGGTTTGCGAACTGTTGCCCGCTGTGACGGAGCCGCGCGCGGCAAACGGCGTCTTGAGCTTGGCCAGGCCTTCGAGCGAGGTATCGGCGCGCGCACCTTCATCCACGCTCACGGTGCGCTTCTTCTCAATCACGCCGCCGGTGGCGAGATTGGGCGCGCGGTCAGTCACTTCAATCGGCGTGGTCTCGGCGGCAAAGAAGCCGGCGGCTTGCGCCGCCAGCGCGCGCTGGTGCGATTGCAGCGCGAACGCGTCCTGCGCCTCGCGGCTGATCTTCCACTGAGTTGCCACTTTCTCGGCGGTCAGGCCCATGCCGTAGGCAATGCCAACGTTCTCGTCGTTTGCGAACATCAGCGGCGAGAAAGACGGCGCATTGCCGCCCATCGGCACCATGCTCATGCTTTCAACGCCGGCGGCAATCATCACCTCGGCTTCACCGACGCGAATGCGGTCAGCCGCCATCTGGATCGCGGACAGGCCGGAAGCGCAGAAACGGTTGATGGTGACGCCCCCGACGCTGGTGGGCAGACCCGCCAGCACCGCAGCCGTGCGCGCAATGTTCAGACCCTGCTGGCCTTCGGGCATGGCGCAGCCGCAAATGATGTCTTCGATCGTGCTGGGGTCGAGCGAAGGCACTTGGGCCAGCGCTGACTGCAGGACCTTGACCAGCAGATCATCAGGGCGGGTGTTGCGGAAAAACCCCCGGTGCGAACGCCCGATGGGCGAACGCGTGGCGGCAACGATATAGGCTTCTTGCATTTGTTTCATAACAATTCTTTCAACAGATCACTTCGAAAATACTGGATGGTTCGTGATTGAGAGAGCGTAGCGAGCGGTTGCCAGGCTAGGCGGACGGAGCGCAGCAACCTCAACGTACTCCCTGTACGTGAGGATTGCGAGCACCGCCCAACGAAGCATGGCAGCCGCGCAGTAGCTCTATCAATTACGAACCGGCTTGCCGGTGGACATCATGCCCATAATGCGTTCCTGGGTTTTTGGATGGGTGAGCAGCGAGCAGAAGGCCTGGCGCTCCAGTGTCATCAAATACTCTTCGCTCACCAGGCTGCCCGCATCGACATCGCCGCCGCAGACCACGTTGGCAATCAGGCTGGCAATATGGAAATCGTGCGCACTGATGAAGCCGCCGTCGCGCATATTGACCAGCGATCCAGTCATCGTGGCAACACCGCTGCGTCCGGCCACGGCGAACAAACGCTTGTGCGGCGCGCGGTAGCCCGAGCCGAACATGGCCTTGGCCTCGTTGATCGCGACATACAGCAATTCGTCTTTGTGCGGCACGACCACGTCGCTGTCGAGCACATAGCCGAGCTTGCGTGACTCCAGCGCGCTCGTTCCCACCTTGGCCATCGCCGCAGCAGTGAAGCCTTCGGTCAGGAAGGGCAGCAAGTCCTTGCCGGTTGACGCTGCAGCATTCTCAGCGGCGCGCCGGGCGATGTAGGTCAGACCACCGCCGCCGGGCACCAGACCAACGCCGACTTCAACCAGGCCGATGTAGCTCTCCATCGCCACCACGCGTTTGGCCGAATAGGCGGCCAGTTCGCAGCCACCACCGAGCGCGAGTCCGCGCACGGCCGACACCACCGGCACGTTGGCATAGCGCAACTTGAGCATGGCTTGTTGCATCTCCAGTTCCGCGCCATCAATCGCCTTTGCGCCACCCATCATGAAGGCGGGCAGCATGGCTTGCAGGTCGGCACCGGCAGAGAACATTTCGTCATTCGACCAGATCACCAAGCCCTGGTAGCTGGTCTCGGCCAGTTCCAAGCCCTTGAGCAGGCCCTCGATGACGGCGGGGCCAATGGCGTGCATCTTGGTCTTAATGCTGGCAATCACCACGTCGTCCTTGATCGTCCACAGGCGAATTGCCTCATCTTCAAACAGGGTTTTTCCTGCCGTCTTGGCGTTCGGCGCTTCGCTACCTAACACGCTCTCGGGGAAATGCTGGCGCGTGTACACCGGCAGGTCGCGCGGCAGCACGAACTGAGCCGTGGTTGGGTTCCATGAACCTTGCGGGGTATGAACACCACCGGCGTCAGCCACCGGTCCTTTGAACACCCAGTCTGGCAGTGGCGCTTTGCACAGTGCCTTGCCGGCGTCGATGTCTTCCTTGATCATGTTGGCCACGTTGAGCCAACCGGCTTCTTGCCACAACTCGAACGGACCCTGCTTCATGCCAAAGCCCCAACGCATGCAGAAATCGACATCGCGCGCATTGTCGGCAATCGCTTCCAGGTGCACCGCAGCGTAGTGAAAGGCGTTGCGCAAAATAGCCCACAGGAACTGGCCCTGCGCGCCTTCGCTGTCTCGCAGCAGTTGCAGACGTTCAGCCGCTGGCTTTTTGAGCATGCGCGTGTAAACCTCGTCGGCCTTCTGGCCGCCGGGCACGTATTCCTTGGATTCGCCGTCAAAGCGCATCACGTCGCGACCGACTTTTTTGAAGAAACCCGCCTTGGTTTTTTGGCCCAGGTTGCCCATCTCTAGCAAGGTCTTGAGCACCGCAGGGGTGGCAAAGCTCTCGTAAAACGGGTCGGTCTCTAGGGTCAAGGTGTCCTGCAAGGTCTTGATCACGTGCGTCATGGTGTCCAGACCCACCACGTCAGCGGTGCGGAAAGTGCCCGAGCTGGCGCGGCCCAGTTTCTTGCCGGTGAGGTCATCGACCACGTCATAGCTCAGACCAAAATTTTCGACTTCTTTCATGGTCAGCAACATGCCGGCAACGCCGACGCGGTTGGCGATGAAGTTGGGGGAATCTTTGGCCCGCACCACACCCTTGCCCAGATTGCTGGTGACAAAGGCTTCGAGGTCGTCCAGTATCTGCGGTTGCGTGGTGGGCGTGTTGATCAACTCCACCAGCATCATGTAGCGCGGTGGATTGAAGAAGTGAATACCACAAAAGCGTGGCTTGATCTCTTCGGGCAGGACTTCGCTGAGCTTGGTGATCGACAGGCCCGAGGTGTTGGACGCCACAATGGCGTGCGGCGCCAAAAAGGGTGCGATCTTCTTGTACAGATCGAGCTTCCAGTCCATGCGTTCAGCAATCGCTTCGATCACCAGGTCGCAGTCTTTGAGCAGTTCCAGGTGCTCTTCGTAGTTGGCCTGCTGGATCAGGTCGGCGTCTGCGACCACACCGAGCGGCGCGGGTTTGAGCTTTTTCAGGCCGTCAACGGCGCGCGTGACGATACCGTTTTTCGGACCTTCTTTGGCCGGCAGGTCAAACAGGATGACCGGCACTTTGCAATTGACCAAATGGGCGGCAATTTGCGCACCCATCACGCCGGCACCGAGCACAGCGACTTTTTTGACTTGAAATCTTGACATTTATTTAATCTCCGTTCGGGCTGAGCTTGTCGAAGCCCTTGAATGTGTTCACAAATGCCCTTCGACAAGCTCAGGGCAAACGGCTAATGGATCAGGGGACGCGCGTCCAGATTTGCGTCCTATAGAAAAACGCGATGTAACCGCGCACCTGCAACTGCTTTCCACCGTCAATCGGTGTCAGGCGCAAGGTGTAGTCTTTCCCGTTATCGGGGTCGAGAATCTTGCCGCCCTCCCAAAGGTCCTTGCCTTCAACTTTTTTGCCGCCACGGATGATCTCCAGGCCAAGCACCGGCTTGTTCTTGCGATCATCGGCACATTTGTCGCAGACATCGTCCTGCTTGGCATCCTTGCGCAGAAGCTTTTCGATGCGCCCGGATAGCGCACCCGCGTTGTCACTGATACGCACCTCGGATGACACCTCACCGGTTTTGTCATCAACGGTGCGCCAGACTCCTACGGGCGTCATCTGCGCCAGCACCGGCAGCGCCAGGGCACTGATAAGAAAAGCAGCAATCGATTTGTACAAGATAATCTCTCCTTAATGGGGGGACTCACAAGACCCCGCTCGCGCGGGGTCCAAGCGCTCAAGCCAGGGCGGCATCCGTGTCCATCAACACCTTGCTGCCGGCGCGCGCCGTGCGCATGAGTGTTGCGGTTTCAGGGAACAGTTTGGCAAAATAGAAGCGCGCCGTTTGCAGTTTGGCCAGGTAGAAGGGGTCGCTGTTGCCAGCGGCAATCTCGCGCAGCGCCACTTGCGCCATGCGGGCCCAGAAGTAGCCAAACACCAGGTGACCGGCCACGCGCAGGTAGTCCACCGCAGCAGCACCCACTTCATCTGCATTCTGGAAGCCCTTGAAACCAATTTCGGTAGTGAACTTGGTCATCTGGTCGCCCAAAATGGCGATCGGCGTGATGAATTCAGCCATCTTTTCGTTGACGCCTTCTTCAGCCACGAGTTGACCAATGAGCTTGCCAAACTTGCGCAGGGTGGCGCCGTTGTTTCCCAGAATCTTGCGCCCAAGCAAGTCCAGCGACTGGATCGTATTGGTGCCTTCATAGATCATGTTGATGCGGTTGTCGCGCGCAAACTGCTCCATGCCCCAGTCGTTGATGTAGCCGTGACCGCCGAACACCTGCAGGCAGGCATTGGTGGAAATATGGCCGTTGTCCGTGATGAAGGCCTTAACGATGGGCGTCAGCATGGCCAGCATTTCGCCGGCGTCCTTGCGGACTTTCTCATCGGGGTGGCTGTGTTCCTTTTCCAGCAACATGGCGCTGTAGCACAGCAAGGCGCGACCGCCCTCGGCGTAGGCCTTGGCCGTGAGCAGCATCTTGCGTACGTCCGGGTGCACGATGATGGGATCGGCTGCCTTGTCCTTGGCCTTGATGCCCGTGAGCGAGCGCATCTGGATGCGGTCTTTGGCGTAAACCAGGGCGTTTTGGTAGGCGACTTCAGTCTGCCCGAGTGACTGGTTGCCAACGCCCAGGCGCGCTGCATTCATCATCACAAACATGGCCTGCATGCCCTTGTTGGGCTGACCCACCAGCGTACCAACTGCGCTATCAAGTACCAACTGCGCCGTGGCGTTGCCACGGATGCCCATTTTGTGCTCCAGGCCACCGCAATAAATGCCGTTGCGCTCGCCCACCGATCCATCCTGGTTAACCAGAAACTTCGGTACGATGAACAAGCTCACGCCCTTGATGCCGACAGGCGCATCGGGCAGGCGGGCCAACACCAGATGAATGATGTTGCTGGCCATGTCATTTTCGCCAGCGCTGATGAATATTTTTTCACCACTGATTTTGTAGGTGCCGTCAGCCTGCGGCTCAGCCCTGCTGCGCATCAGACCCAGGTCGGTACCGCAATGGGCCTCCGTCAAGCACATGGTACCCAGCCACTCACCACTGGTCATTTTGTGCAGGTAAGTCTGCTTTTGCTCGTCGGTACCGTGTGCGGCCAAGGCAGCATAAGCGCCGTGGGTCAGACCTGGGTACATGGCCCAGGACTGGTTGGCACTGTTGAGCATTTCATAAAAGCACTGGTTCACGATGTGCGGCAGCCCTTGACCACCGAATTCCGGCTCACAGGCCAACGCCGCCCAGCCGCCTTCAACGTATTTCTTATAAGCCTCCTTGAAGCCAGCGGGCGTGGTGACCGCATGCGTGACCGGGTCGAGCGTGCAACCCTCTGCATCGCCACTCTGGTTGAGCGGGAAAGCCACCTCAGCGGCAAATTTGCCACCTTCTTCGAGCACGGCGTTGATGGTGTCAACGTCAATATCGGCGTGCTTGGGGATGGCGGACAAATCGTCAACGACGTGAAGCAGTTCGTGCATGACAAACTGCATGTCACGCAATGGGGGGGTATAGCTGGGCATGGTTACTTCTCCTTCAGGTTTAGGTTGGATGCTGGGGTACGCGGTAATGCGCGAGCGGCAGTTTTGCCGTAGCGCTTGATGATGTTTTCAAAGCCAATGTTGGCGCGTTCAACTGCGCCGGGCAACCCCAAAAAACGCGCCTCGAAATGCAAGGCCAGAATCAGCCCATGGATCTCAAATGCCACTTGATGCGCTTCGGTGTCGGGCTTGAGGTGGCCAAGCTCACGCGCCTGCTCGACGGCGCGATCGACCGCCGCCAGCCAGATGTTGACCGAGCTCGCCAGCGCGTCACGCACCAAGCCAGGGCGGTCATCAAATTCAACCGCACCGCTAATAAAGATGCAGCCCGATTGAATCTCGGCGTCCACGCGCTTCATCCAGTTGGCAAACAGGGCCCGCACGCGCGGCAGACCCCGGTCGGCGTGCATGGATGGCTTAAAGACATTGGCGTAAAAGCTCTCGAAGTGCGCCCGAATGACAGATATCTGCAGTTCTTCACGCGATCCGAAATGGGCGAAAACGCCAGATTTACTCATCTTGGTGACCTCGGCCAGAGCGCCAATGCTCAAGCCTTCGAGCCCGATTTCTGCTGCCAGCGCCAAAGCCGCGTCCACAATCGTCTGCTTGGTTTGCTGGCCCTTTGGCTTGACGTGGGCACCACCATCGCCCGGGCGGCGCCGGGACAGTGCTGGTTGGACAGGGGTTTGAGGAGAAATCATGGCACCAAAAAAGAACGATCGTGCTATTTTGCCGCAATTCGAGGCGCCGTGCGTCAAAAAGACCGGATTTAGAGAAATTTTTCTAGTAAAGACACGGGTTTACCCGTGAACATTAACGTTTAAAGGGCACCACGAGCTGCTGTTGTGCGCCCAGGCCGTCAATACCCAAGCTCATGATGTCGCCGTTTTTCAAAAATTTGGGCGGTTTCATACCCAGTCCGACACCGGGCGGCGTGCCGGTGCTGATGACATCCCCGGGCAGCAGGGTCATGAACTGGCTGACATAGCTCACTAACTTGGCGACGCCAAAAATCATGTTACGCGTCGTGCCAGTCTGCCTGCGCTGGCCGTTGAGGTCAAGCCACAGCTGTAGTCTCTGCGGGTCTGGCACTTCGTCGCGCGTGACCAGCCAGGGCCCAATCGGGCCAAAGGTGTCGCAGCCTTTACCCTTGTCCCACTGCGGGCCGCGCTCAAGCTGGTAAGCGCGCTCGCTGATGTCATTGACGACGCAATAGCCTGCCACGCATCCCAGGGCCTCTTTTTGCCGCACATAACGCGCCCGGCTGCCGATCACGACGCCGAGTTCGACTTCCCAGTCGGTCTTCTTGGAACCGCGCGGCAACATCACCGGGTCGCTCGGCCCCTGAATGCAGCTGATGGCTTTCATGAAGACAATCGGTTCGGTGGGTATCGGCGCACCGGTTTCGGCGGCGTGGTCTGAATAATTGAGGCCAATGGCAATAAACTTGCCAACACCGGCCACCGGGCAGCCCAGGCGCGGCTGCCCGGGCACCAGAGGCAGACTCAAAGGATCAAGCAGGCGCAAATTGGCCAATGAGGCATCGCTGAGTTGATCTGGCCCCAAGTCCGCGATCAGGCCGCTCAGATCGCGCAGTTGGCCGGCGCAATCAAGCAAACCGGGCTTTTCTCGACCAACAGGACCAAAACGCAGCAGCTTCATGATGAGTAACCGTTGCTCAAAGCATCAGGGCCAGGCTGGCTTCAAGATGCTCACACGGCAAGCGTTTGAAGCTGGAGCGCGCAAAGCGTTGCAGACGGCCAACGACAAAGGCCATCAACACGGATGCCCGCACCTGGCTGTCGATGCTGGGGGTGGTCGAGCCGTGCAGTTCGGCTGCGCAGCGCAAACTTTGCTTGAGACCGGACTCAATTTTGTCGAAAAACAAGTTCATGCGCTGTTGCAGTCGCTCGTTCTCGAACACCAGCGCATCGCCCACCATGACGCGGGTCATGCCGGGGTTCTTTTCGGCAAACTGCAGCAGCATCGTGACGACCTGCGCGGCCTGGCGCACGCCGGCCTGGGCGCCGGTCATGACGTCCAGCACTGAAGCTGCCCCGGCAGGCGCCAGGGCGGTCGCAGCGGGCAAAGCATGGCGCTCGGTGATTTGATTGACCAGCGAAAAAACAGAGTGTTCGATGAACTCGATCAAGCCCTCAAACATCTGCGCCTTGCTGGCAAAGTGCCGGTACAGCGCGGCTTCGCTCACCGCCAGACGTGCCGCCAGGGCGGCGGTCGTGATGCGCTCGGCACCGGGTTGCTCCAGCATCTGCGCCAAGGCCTGCAAGATCTGCTCGCGACGCTCGCCCGGCTTGAGTCGCTTGCGCGTCTGCTCGACCGGCTCACGCTGGCCAGCGCTGGGTGATGCGAGCGGGGGGGGCAATTGGGCGTCAGGCATGGGAACAACGGGCACAGGACGGTGGGTTGAAATCATTCTCGCATAGCGCCACTTAGGGTTTTTGCGGGGGTGCGGCTCATGCTGGAAAGACCAGGGTGAATCGGGCACCGCGCCCTGCCCGCGCGCTGCCCACGATGAGCAAACCGTGGTGCACCCGGGCAATCTCGTCAACAATCGCCAGCCCCAGGCCATTGCCTTGGCTGACAGTGCCGGGCAAACGGTAGAAACGCGCCAGCACACGCTGACGCTCTTCAAGCGGCACGCCCGGGCCATTGTCTTCCACCTCCAGAAAGGCCGCGCCGCTTTTAGGTGCCCGACCGCAGCGTAGCGTGACCGTGCCGCCTGCTGGGGTGTACTGCAGGGCGTTGTCCGTCAGGTTGCCCAGCAGTTCGCGCAAGAGCCACGCGTGACCCGTAACATGCACGGCTTGCACATCCAACCCCAAATCGAGGGACTTGGCCATGGCGGCATCCAGATGCGTCTCCAACAAGTTTTCGCACAGCTCCTTCAAATCGACGGTCTGCAGCGGCTGGCGGTCCATCCCATGGGCATCAGCACGTGACAAGGCCAGCAGTTGATTGGCCAATTGCGAGGTGCGCCGGGTGGCGTCCCGCAGACGCCGGACTTTGTCTACTCCTATATTTATAGCTTCTTGCTCTTTATCGACGGGGGCTAGAGCCTGATTTTGTATATATTTCCCACATGTGGCACAGGCTACGGCGGGCAGGCTGGCCACTTGCGCCCAGGCCTCAACTTGGGCCTGCAAGCCCGCCAGGGGGGTGCGCAGTTGATGCGCCGCGTCGGCCACAAAGCGGCGCTGGCTGTCCGCCTGCGCATTGACCAGCTCGAACAGGCGGTTCAGCGACTGTACTAGCGGGCGAACCTCTTCAGGCGAGGCCTGCACGTCCATCGCGCTCAAATCGCTCGGCGAGCGCTGCTCGACCGCTTCTTTGAGCACCAGCAAGGGACGCAGCGCTTGCCGCACCGCCCAATTGACCACAAACACGGCCAATACCATCAACGCCAAGTTGGGCAGCAGGACCTTGAGCAACACCAGTTTGAGCCACTGCTGGCGCGGATCGGAGCCATCGGCCAATCGCACCACCACGTTTCCAGCTGCAGTTTGCAGGCGCTGGGAAACGATGCGGTAAGTCACACCGCCCTGCTCTGCGCTGGCAAACTCCGGCTCACGGGTCGTTGGGGGCAAGCCCCCCAGCCAATCATGACCCAGCAGCACCTGCCCGTTCAGGTCGGCAATGCAGAAGGCGGACAGCCCGACCCGGTCCCGCAGAAATTCAGCAATGACCGGGGCCAACAACAGGACGGGTGGGGCGCCCGAGCTTGGTCCTTTGGCGATCACCGAATCGGCCAGCAAGGGCACCAGCTTGAGCAGTTGGCGATCTTGCTGCAAGGCGGCAGCGTCGGCAAAGCGGTAGTCAAACCAGGCGTTGACGCCAGCCAGCAGGCACAAGGGCACCAACAGGAGCAACAGCAAGCGCCGCTGCAAGCCAGAGGACATGGTGGCCAGCTGCATTGACTAAAGCGTCCGGGTGGCCCGCTCACTGGGACTGACCTCGATCAGTTCCAGGCGGTAGCCAAAGCCGCGAATCGAGCGCAAGCCGATGCCATGCGGCTCCAACTTGCCGCGCAGGCGCGAGATGTAGACCTCGACTGCGTTGGGCGTGATTTCTTTGTCCCAACCAGTCAGCGCCTGTAGCAGTTTGTCTTTGTTCGCAGGTTTGGGGGCATTGATGAGCAGGTACTCCAGCACCGTCCACTCACGCGGCCCCAGTTCGAGCGGCTGGCCGCTGGGACGCAGGCAGGCCAGCCTTGTTGCGGTGTTGAGTTCCAGCGCGCCAAAACTGAGCACCGCCGAGGTGGCGGCTTGCGAACGGCGCAACAAGGCGCGCAGACGCGCCAGCAACTCCGGCAATTCGAACGGTTTGACCATGTAGTCGTCGGCGCCGTTGTCGAGTCCCAGCACGCGCTCCTGCAGGGCGTCGCGCGCGGTAAGCAGCAGCACCGGCATGGTGGGCGCATCTTTGCGCAGGCGCTGCGTCAGTGCCAGGCCGTTCATGCCGGGCAGACCAATATCGAGAATGGCGATGTCGAATGATTCGTGGCGCATAGCCTCTAGCGCGCGCTCGGCGCTGCCCACCCAGTCCACGGCGTAGCCGGCATCGCTCAGGCCGAGCTTGATGCCACTGGCCACCATGACATCATCTTCCACCAACAGTAATCGCATGAAATTCGCCTCAAGCCCTTGTGTAACAAGCGTTGGCAGCTATCAATTAAAATAGACGTTCAGCCGCTTAGGCGCTGTGTTCGAACTACCTTCGCGCCTCAGGGCGGGAGATCAGCGTCGCCCTGCACCGTCTGGTCAATGCGAGCGAATCATCGTGCCAAAGGCCTGATCGGTCAAAATCTCCAGCAGCAGCACATGGGGCACGCGGCCATCAATGATGTGCACCGAATTAACGCCGCTCTTGGCGGCATCGAGCGCTCCGCTGATCTTGGGCAGCATGCCGCCGCTGATGGTGCCGTCAAGAAACAACTCGTCGATCTGGCGCGCACTGAGGTTGGTGAGTAAATGGCCCGCTTTGTCGAGCACGCCGCTGATGTTGGTGAGCATCATCAGTTTTTCAGCCTTAAGCACGGTAGCCAGTTTGGCCGCCACCACGTCGGCGTTGATGTTGTAGCTTTCGTTGTTTTCACCAAATCCAATCGGGCTGATGACGGGAATGAAGGCGTCGTCCTGCAGCGCCTTGACGACGCTGGGGTCAATGCTGACGATGTCTCCGACCTGACCGACGTCATACTCTTTGCTGTCATCCAGGCTGTCGCGCACTTTGAGTTTTTGGGCGCGAATCATGCCGCCATCTCGGCCAGTCAGGCCCACCGCCTTGCCACCGGCATGGTTGATCAACCCCACGATGTCTTGCTGCACCTCGCCTGCGAGAACCCACTCGACAATTTCCATGGTTTCAGCATCGGTCACACGCATGCCCTGAACGAACTCGCCTTTCTTGCCCAAGCGCTTCAAGGCCGCTTCAATCTGCGGCCCGCCGCCATGCACCACGACCGGGTTGATACCGACCAGTTTGAGCAGTACCACATCCTCGGCAAAATCGGCCTGCAAGGCCGGGTCGGTCATGGCATTACCGCCGTACTTGATGACCATGGTCTTGCCATGGAACTTGCGAATATAGGGCAGCGCCTGCGCCAGGATTTCGGCCTTGTCGCGCGGGGCAATCTTGCTAACGTCGGTCATGGAGTGATGCGCCTGTGGCTATGGTTGGGGGTGCGGATAGTGCCGCGAGCATCGCTTGACAGCCCGATGAATTTAGCTTTTGACGGCAAAATCTTCTCTACTTTTGCCATCAACCAGCAAGGCCGTCAACCAACGCGGCGTCAAACCGCGCCCGCTCCAGCTTTCGCCGTTCGGGCCGACGTATTTGGCAGCCACGGGCGCTGCGACTTTCTTGGCTGCACCAGCAGGTTTGTCAAGCGCGCTGCCCTTGGCGATCTTGATGGTTTTTCCTTTGCCCTTGGCCCCGCGCGCCTTGCCCGGCTGCAAATCCTTCAGGGTGATACCAAAGGCTTGCATTTTGACCAGAATTTCCTGCACCGTTTTGCCAAATTCACGCGCCTTGATTTCCGTGGCCTGTTTTTGCAATTTTTCTATCTGACTCTGAATCTCGATCAAATCGCTCATGCTAAAACCTTTGTGTTAAAAATTAATAATCAATATGCGAGCAGGCTTTGACCTGCCTTTTTTCACGCCCGATTCTAATCGAGTCACATTATTTCAAACCCCAGCCTTCAAGCTTAAGCAAGAATATGACTTCATTTTTAACCATTAAAAGGAGGTACTTAACGATTTAATATCAAACCAAATCTCCGAAAACAGTTCAAAAACATCAAAGGACCGTTTGAATCCATTTTTTAAAAGAAAAAACAGGCTCAAAAATGAATCCCGCGCATCATCTGCTGCATGGCGACAGCCTCAGGCGACAAGTGTTGCTTGATTACTTTATCGCCCGGCTTTGCGCCTTTTGCTGCGCCCGAATCAGGGAACATCCTGAAACTCGTATTCATCGCGATTTGCGCCACCCGGGGCAACACGGCATGCAGAATCTGGCCGGTAATGCCCAGGCGAGTGGCAACTCGCACCGGCTTGAAAATGCAGGCTTCGGCAATCATGTCGGCTGCTTCTTCGGGCGCCAGCGTAGGCACATTGTTGTACAGCCCGGTCGGCGCAATCATGGGGGTGCGCACCAGAGGCATGTTGATGGTGGTAAAGGTCACGCCTTGATCGGCAAACTCACTGGACGCGCAGCGCGCCCAGGCCTCCAGCGCGGCCTTGGACGCCACGTAGGCACTGAAACGCGGTGCGTTGGTGAGCACGCCGATCGAACTGATGTTGACCACATGGCCGTGGTGTTTGGCCACCATGCTGGGCAACAGACCCATGGTGACGCGCAGACAACCGAAATAATTGAGCTGCATGGTGCGCTCAAAGTCGTGGAAACGGTCATAGCTTGACTCAATGGCACGGCGGATGGAGCGGCCTGCGTTATTGATCAGGAAATCAACGCCGCCATGGTCTTCAATCAACTGCTTGATGAAACGGTCGCAGTCTGTCATGTCGGCAATATCCACCGCGTAAGACACGAAACTGTAGCCCTTGGCTTTAGCCTCCTTGCAGGCCTCTTCGAGCTTGTCAAGGTCGCGTCCGCAGATCACGGTGACAGCCCCAGCCTCGGCAAACTTGTGCGCAGTCGCCAAGCCGATGCCCGATGAGCCACCGGTAATCAAAACCACTTTGCCGGCCACCGTGCCACGCAGGGTATGGTCAATGTGCAACGCGGGGTCGAGATGACGCTCCCAGTAATCCCACAAGCGCCAAGCGTACTCTTTGAGGTTGGGACATTCGACGCCCGAGCCCTTGAGCGCTGCCAAGGTTTCGCGGCAGTCAAAGCGCGTGGGATAGTTCACAAAAGTGAGCATATCTTCGGGCAGCCCCAGGTCCTTCAGGATGGCCTGGCGTACCCGGCGCACCGGCGCCAGTGCCATCAGGCCCTTGGTGACACTGCGCGGAATAAACCCGAGCAAGGCGGCGTTGATGAACAGATTCATCTTGGGGGCGTGCGCGGCGCGGCTGAAAATGTCGAGCACATCGCCCACGCGGTAGCCCACCGGGTCGACCAGGTGATAGCATTTCTTGGCGATTCCCTTCTGGTGGCTGATGCTGTCAAGCGCGTCCACTACAAAGTCGACCGGCACAATATTGACGCGCCCGCCTTCTAGCCCCACTGAAGGCATCCAGGGCGGCAACACCTGACGCATGCGTTGAATCAGCTTGAAGAAATAGTAAGGACCATCAATCTTGTCCATCTCGCCCGTGTTGCTGTCGCCCACGACCATGGCCGGCCGGTACACCGACCACGGCAGTTTGCACTCCTCGCGCACGATTTTTTCACTTTCATGCTTGGTGCGGAAATAAGGGTGGTCGTAGTTCTCAGCCTCCTCAAACATATCCTCGCGGAAAACGCCCTCGTACAAACCGGCTGCTGCAATCGAACTGACGAGATGGAAATGCGCGGCCTGGATCGCGCCGGCCAGTTCCACCGTGTTGCGGGTGCCGTCAATGTTGACAGCGACCTGGCTGGCTTCATCGGCCCCGAGATCGTAAACGGCGGCTAAATGGTAAAAATGGTCGATTTTGCCCTTGAGCAGTTTGATGGCCTCGGCAGAAACACCCAACTTCTTGGCGGTCAGGTCACCGAACACCGGCACCACCCGCGCCGCGCTGACACCCCAGAACTTGCGCAGGCCCGCCACCTTGCCCTCGCTCTCTTGGCGAATCAGAAAGTGCACGACTGAGCCCTTGCGCTCAAGAAGCTTTTTGACGAGACGCTTGCCGATGAATCCGGTAGCACCGGTAACGAAATACTGCATGAAGGCCTCCAATTAGATGGCCTATTCTGGCTCAAATATGAGCAATGTCTATTAAGCATAAACCCGCCCCTGACTAGAGCCAACGCCTTAGAGAATTAGGATGCCCCGTCTACACGAGCCGACCACCAGCCATTAAAGTGAGGTTGTGCACCAAATTTTTTTGGTGCAATCTGATTTAAACAATTCAACACCCTATCTGGAGCACTTCATGGTCAAAAAATTGAAAAAAATTACCCCGCAAAAAAATGCCAACACGGCGCTCAAGGGCTCCGTGAAGGATTCGGCCCAGCAAATCTGGCAGGCGGGTTTGGGCGCTTTCAACAAGGCTCAGGCCGAAGGTTCCAAGGCTTTTGAAGCACTGGTCAAGGAAGGCGTGAGCTTGCAACGCAAGACGCAATCCGTCGCTGAAGAAAAAATCTCCGAAGCCACCACAAAAATGACGACGATGGCCACCGACATTTCATCCAAGGCCTCCGGTCAGTGGGATAAGTTGGAGAATATTTTTGAGGATCGCGTGGCAAAAGCCCTTAACAAGCTTGGTGTGCCGTCGGCCAAAGACGTCAATGCCCTGATTGCCCGCATTGACGAGCTCAACAAGAGTGTGCAAAGACTTTCGACAAAGGAGTCGGCGCCCAAAGCCGCTGCCAAGACAGCGCCTGCCAAGGTGGCAAAGGCCGCGCCCAAATCGGTTGCAAAACCCCTCGTCAAAGCAATGCCCAAGCCGGCGGCCAAACGTGCAGCACCCGCACGCAAGGCAGCGACAGTCGAAACGGTTGAAGCTGCTGCAACCCAAGCCTGATAGCAGCATGTCGTGAAGCCGCCGACACAGCTTTTTCTGCGCGTGGCAGGGAGCAGATGACTTCTCGGGAGGGCGCTTAGGCGCCCTTTTTTCTCTTTAGTCTTTGATAGGCGGCTAGTGCTAGTACTTGACGCAAGCATGCTCCGCCCCCGGCTGATTGGAAATAGTGCCGAGAATGCCCGTGCTGCAATGCAGCAACTGCCTTCATCCATCACCTCTACACTTTGCACTTATGAAATCAGAAATATCTCATTCCCCAAAAATTGCACTGGCACTGGCAGGTGGGGGGCCGTTGGGTGCTATTTACGAGATCGGTGCACTGTGTGCGCTGCAGGAGTCGCTTAACGGCATCGACTTCACCAAGTTGCAGCACTATGTAGGCGTATCTGCTGGCGGTTTCATTGCCGCTGGCTTGGCCAACGGCATCACGCCGCAGGAGTTGTGTGCGTCATTCATCGAGAACGATGACAAGAGCGCCGATCGCACCGACACCTTCGATCCTTCCTGGCTGCTCGAACCCGCCTATGGCGAGTTTGCGCGCCGCGCCATCATGTTTCCGGGTTTGTTGCTCTCAGCCGTGTGGAATTTCACGGCTGGCAGAAAGTCGTTCATCCGGGCGCTGGAGCGCCTGAGTCCCGGCCTGCCTACCGGCGTTTTTTCCAATGAGCAGATTCATGTTGAACTGGCCCGGCTGTACGCACGCGAAGGTCGCACCAATGACTTCCGCGAACTCAAGACCCAGCTCACCCTGGTAGCCACCAACTTGGACAGCAGCCAGGCGGTACCCTTTGGTCGCCCGGGCTGGGACCACGTGCCGATCTCCAAAGCGGTGCAAGCCAGCGCGGCACTCCCGGGCCTGTTTCCACCGGTTGAAATTGATGACAATTACTATGTCGATGGTGCCCTGAAAAAAACCATGCACGCCTCCGTGGCCCTGGCGGACGGCGTTGACTTGATGCTCTGCCTGAACCCGCTGGTGCCCTTTGATGCCACAGCACCCCAGGTCGCCAAAGTCATGCGAGGTGGTTTGTCATCTGAAATGCACCACATTCCGCGGATCATTGATGGCGGCTTGCCCGCAGTGCTGAGCCAGACCTTTCGCTCCATGATTCACTCTCGCATCAGCCTGGGCATGGAGCGCTATGAGCGCCTTTACCCCGACACCGACATCATTTTGATCGAGCCCGACCACCGCGACCCCGAGATGTATCTGGCCAACACATTCAGCTACTCGCAGCGCCGCAATCTGGCCGAGCACGCCTACCAGCAAACGCGCAAGATGCTGCGCTCCAACAAGACCGGTCTCTCTGAGAAACTGTGGCGACATGGGATCAGTTTGCATCACGAGACACTGGACGACCCCAAACGACACCTCAGCGCGCCCGCCAAGCCCGCCAGCCAAGTGGGGCGTGCGATTGCAAATCTGCAGGAAATCATGGACGATCTGGGCCATGTCGTGCGCTCTGTGTCACACCAGTCGAAGCCTTCATGGTGAAAAAAGCGCCACGGCGCACCGCCGAGCGGATTCTGGAGGTCACGCAGGAGCTTTTCAACCGCTTTGGCGAGCCCAACGTCTCCACCACCCTGATCTCGGCCGAACTGGGCATCAGCCCAGGCAATCTCTACTATCACTACCCGGCCAAAGACGAACTCATCAATTCGCTGTTTGACCGCTACGAGCGCGCCTTGAACGAACTGCTCAACGCCAGCGACGGCGTGCGCGACGTCGAAGACGCCTGGTTCTTCATGCACAGCCTTTTCGAGTTGATCTGGCAGTACCGATTCCTGTACCGAGACCTGAATGATTTGCTGAGCAAGAACCGCCGGTTGGAGACCCATTTCCAATCTGTCCTGAAGAGCAAGACCCGGGCCATCAAAGCCTTGCTCGATGGAATGAGCCGAACGGGCGCCGTGCGCATTGATTCCCGGGAGGTTGAAGCGACCGCCACCAGCATGGTGGTGGTGCTGACCTACTGGTTGAGTTTTGAATATGTGCGCGACCCGCGACGGGCACTGGAGCCGGAAAACGCGCAAGCAGCTTTGCTGCGCGGTGCGCACCACGTATTGAACCTGCTGGTGCCCTACCTGGAGCCAGGCCAACGCCTTCACTTGCTGCAATTGGTGGGCGCCTACAATAACGGCGAGAAATAAAAAAAGCCGGTCACACCGGCCAATGGAGACAAAAATGGCCAAATGGACTGCGTTCCCGTTCGCGGGTGATTATGTTTTTACCCCTGCCAGCGTCAAGAAAAACTGGGAGCGGCTGCATCTGGGTGATGCCGAGCCGCTGCCCAAAGATGCCAAAGTTCTGCAAGCGTGGGCGCTGTTCCACAATGGCGAATTCCAGAAAGCGCGGGAGCTGGGGCTTAAAGTCGGCGGTGCCGGCCTGACCGTGGCCAACAAGGCCGCCTGCATTTACGCCACCTACCTGGAACAACAAGAAAAAGCCCGGCTCGACCTCTACATGGAAGTAGCCCGTCGCGCCAGTGCCCAAGCCGCAGAAGATCCAAAAAATTTCAACGCCCTTTACTGGCAAGCCTATGCACTGAGCCGCTACAGCCAGGGCATCAGCGTCGCCAAGGCGCTGGCCCAGGGGCTGGGCAGCAAGGTCAAAAAGGAGCTGGAACACGTCATCAATATCGAACCCAAGCACGCAGATGCACGCATCGCCCTGGGCTCTTTTCATGCCGAGGTGATTGACAAGGTGGGCTCGCTGATCGGTGGCATGACCTATGGCGCCAAGAAAGACACCGGCCTGCGGCTGTTCCAGGAGGCCCTCAAGCTGAACTTCCAATCGGCCATTGGCATGATTGAGTACGCCAACGCCATGCTCATGCTCGATGGCGACAAGATGATGAAGGAGGCGACCCGCCTGTACCAGCAAGCCGCCGCTGCCAAGCCGATCGATGCCATGGAACGGCTTGATGTGGAAATGGCCCGAGTCGAACTGGAAGACTGAGGGCTTGAGGTTCATGCTGGCCGGCTCTCGCCCACCGCGGCAATGTCTCTTTCAAAGTCAAACTTTGCGACCATTTCCATCTTTTGGCTAAACTCCAGCAGGTCTGAGCGCCGTGAGCGACACCCACGGCGGCGGCGCCTGCATGCGAGGCAGCGAAGATGCGGTCCGGCCAGCTCGTTGATAAGGCACGCACGCAATAATTTATGACAATTCAAGCTCCAGCCCGCGTGCCATATGCCTAAGCAGCTTCTATTTTTATAGCATAAAAAATTCAGAAACATACTGATCATGATGAAAATTCTTCTTTTTGGCTGTGGTGGCCAGGTTGGCTGGGAACTACAACGCAGTCTGGCGGTGCTGGGCGACCTGGTGGCACTGGACTTTGACCTGGCCCACAACCCGGATGGTTTGTGTGGTGACTTCAGCAACCTGCCCGGGCTGGCCGAGAGTATCCGACGTGTCAACCCCGACGTGATCGTCAACGCCGCTGCCCACACCGCCGTGGACAAGGCCGAGACCGAGCCCGAACTGGCCCGCACCCTGAACGCGCTCGCGCCCGGCGTACTGGCCCTGGAGGCGCAAAAACTGGGTGCCTGGCTGGTGCATTATTCGACCGACTATGTGTTTGACGGCAGCGGTGTTAAAGCCTGGCACGAGAGTGACGCCACTGGCCCCTTGAGCGTCTACGGCCAGACGAAGCTCGAGGGCGAACAGTTGGTTGCAGCTTGCACCAAGCACCTGATTTTGCGTACCAGCTGGGTCTATGCCGCACGCGGCGGCAACTTCGCCAAGACTATGCTGCGCCTGGCGGGCGAGCGCGAATCCTTGAGCGTGATTGACGACCAGATCGGCGCACCCACTTGCGCCGAGCTACTGGCGGATGTGACGGCGCAGGCCCTGGTCAAGGCGCTGCGCCAACCGGAGCTGGCTGGCCTGTACCACTGCGTGGCCGGCGGTGAGACCAGTTGGTACGGCTACGCCCGCTATGTACTGGGCCAGGCCCAGGCACTGGGTTGCCCACTCAAGGCCGGGCCGGATCAAGTGTCGCCCACGGCGACGGCCAGCTACCCGACGCCGGCACGTCGCCCGCTCAATTCACGCCTGGACACGCGCAAACTCCAAAGCGCTTTCGGGCTGGTCTTGCCCCAGTGGCAGCAAGGCGTGGCGCGCATGCTGACCGAAACCCTCAAGTAGCTCTGCGCCACACCACCCTCAACTGAACCAGCGCACCATGACCTCTGTTTTCATTACTGGCGGCGCCGGTTACATCGGCTCCCACACCTGCGTCGAACTGCTTAATGCGGGCTATGAGCTCACCGTGTTTGACAACTTCTGCAACAGCCAGCCCGAAGCGCTGGCGCGGGTACAGCGCATTGCCGGCAAAGCACCCCAGCTGGTGCAAGGCGACATCCGTGACCGTGATGCGCTGGTCGCCGCCTTGGCGCAGAGCGGCGCCACCGCCGTGATCCATTTCGCTGGTCTCAAGGCCGTCGGCGAATCGGTGCAACAGCCGCTGAGCTATTACGACAACAACGTGGTCGGCACGCTGCGACTGTTGGAAGCGATGACGGTGTGTGGTGTCAAGTCGCTGGTGTTCAGTTCCTCGGCCACGGTCTATGGCGACCCGCAGCGCCTGCCTCTAAGCGAAGACCATCCCTTGTCCGCCACCAACCCCTATGGCCAGACCAAGCTGGTCATTGAGAACATGCTGCGCGATTTGTACCAGAGCGACCCAACGTGGCGCATCAGCCTGCTGCGCTACTTCAACCCGGTCGGCGCGCACGCCAGCGGCCTGATCGGTGAAGACCCGCAGGGCACGCCCAACAACCTGCTGCCCTTTGTGGCCCAGGTCGCCGTCGGGCGGCGCGAGTTTCTGAATGTGTGGGGTGATGACTACGCCACTCCAGATGGCACCGGTGTGCGCGACTACATCCACGTGGTCGATTTGGCACTTGGCCACCTCAAAGCGCTGGAGCGATTGCAACAACACACCGAGTGCCAGGCCATCAACCTGGGCACCGGCGTGGGCTACAGCGTGCTGGACATGGTGCGCGCCTTTGAGCAGGCCAGCGCCAAGGCAGTACCCTACCAAGTGGGGCCACGCCGCGCCGGTGACATTGCGGCGTGTTACGCTGATCCCGCGCTGGCCTTGTCATTGCTGGGCTGGCGTGCTGAGCGCGGCTTGGACGCCATGTGCGCAGACGCCTGGCGCTGGCAGAGCAACAACCCGCAGGGCTACACGCCAGCCTGAATTGAAAACATCAAGGGAAAACATGAAAAAAAAGAGCACGACGATGACCAAGGGCATGATTCTGGCCGCCGGGCAAGGCACTCGCGTGCGCCCGCTCACGCTCGACCTGCCCAAGCCGATGGTGCCGATTCTGGGCAAGCCGGTGATGGAGTACCTGATCGAGCACCTGGCGCGCCACGGAATCACCGAGATCATGGTCAACGTCGCTTATCACCACCAGAAGATTGAAGAATACTTTGGCGATGGCAGTCGTTGGGGCGTGGAGATTGGCTATTCCTACGAGGGCGTGCGAGATCACGGCGACATTCTGCCCAGGCCCATGGGCTCGGCCGGTGGCATGCGCCGCATCCAGGACTTTGGCGGTTTTTTTGATCAAACCACGCTGGTGCTGTGCGCCGATGCTTTGATTGATCTCGACATCACCGCCGCAGTGGCCGAACACAAGGCCAAGGGCGCCATCGCCAGCGTGGTCGCACTCGATGTGCCGCTGGCCGAGGTGCAGTCCTACGGCATTGTGGTCGCGGCACCCGATGGTCGCATCGAGGCTTTCCAGGAAAAGCCCGCACCGATTGATGCCAAATCCACGCTGGCCAGCACCGGCATCTATATTTTTGAACCCGAAGTGCTGAACCTGGTGCCGCCCAACACGGTGTATGACATCGGCTCACAGTTGTTTCCACAACTGGTGGAGCAGAAGCTGCCGTTCTATGTACAAAACCGGCCCTTTGACTGGATCGACATTGGCCGCGTCAGCGACTATTGGTCGGTGCTGCAGCGCGTGCTGCGCGGTGAAGTGGCGCAGATGAAGATGCCCGGGCACCAAGTCAAGCCCGGCATCTGGGTCGGGCTCAACACCAGCATTGCCTGGGATGAGGTGACGATTGAAGGCCCGGTCTACATCGGCGCGGGCGTGCGCATCGAGCCCGGCGCTTGTATCACCGGACCGGCCTGGATTGGGCACGGCAGTCACATCCGAACCGGCGCCAAGGTGGTGCGCAGCATCTTGTTTGAGTACACCCGCATCGCGGCCGACATGCGCTTTTCCGAGATGATTGTCTCGCCCGAATACTGCGTGGATCGGCATGGTGAAACCCTGTACCGCGGCGACGATACCTGCCAGTTGCGCTGGGGCGATGCCCGCGCCTGATCGCCACTAACTTGCCCACTTTTTTTACCTTGACATGACAACGACTGTATTGATCCAGCCAGTAATTCTCTCCGGTGGCTCCGGCACGCGCCTGTGGCCTCTCTCGCGCGAGAAGTACCCCAAGCAACTGCTGCCCTTGATGGGCGCCGACTCGCTCTTGCAAGCCACCGTGCGCCGCGTCGAAGGCATCGCCGACGCGCAGCTCGCGCCACCCATGGTGGTGTGCAACGAGGAATACCGATTTGTGATTGCCGAGCAACTGCGCCTCTTGGGAAAACCAGGCACCATTTTGCTGGAACCTTGCGGAAGAAATACGGCCCCAGCCCTCACACTGTCTGCCTTGGCAGCTATTAAAAATGGGGCAGACCCGGTCTTGTTGGTGATGCCAGCGGACCACGTCATTACCGACATCGCCGCATTCCAACGCGTGGTCAGCGCGGGTGCGCAGCTTGCCGCTGGGGGCGCGGTGGTCACCTTTGGCATCACGCCAGATACGCCCGAAACCGGTTACGGCTACATCCAGTGCGGCGCTGCTTATGCCGGCGCACCCGACTCAGGTGCTTGCCTGATGGCCCGCTTCGTCGAAAAGCCCGACCTCAGCACCGCGCAAGCCTATCTGGCCGCCGGCTCTTACCTGTGGAACAGCGGCCTGTTCATGCTGCGCGCCTCGGTCTGGCTCGATGCCATGAAGAGTTGCCGCCCCGACATTCTGGCAGCCTGTCAGTCGGCCTGGGGGCAGGGCTCAATCGATGGCGACTTTGTGCGCGTCGGCAAAGAGGGCTTCACCCAGTGCCCGAGTGACTCGATCGATTACGCGGTGATGGAGCGAATTGCGGCACGCACCTGCGACTCTGGCGCAACGCTGCCCACGGGTGTCGTGATCCCCATGAGCGCCGGCTGGTCGGACGTTGGCGCCTGGGATGCACTGTGGCAGGTGCTGCCCAAAGACGCCTGCGGCAACGTCAGCCAGGGCGATGTGCTGCTGCAAGACTGCGAAAACACACTGGCACTGTCGGAGGGCCGCTTGATCGCCTGCGTGGGCGTGAGCGATCTGGTGGTGGTGGAAACGGCGGACGCCATTTTGGTGGCGCACAAAGACAAGACCCAGGACGTGAAGAAAATTGTCGACCGCCTCAAGGCGCAAGGCCGCGCCGAGGGCACCATCCACCGCAAGGTATTTAGGCCTTGGGGTTGGTATGACGGTGTCGACGCCGGCGAACGTTTTCAGGTCAAGCGCATTGTGGTCAAGCCGGGGGGCACGCTGTCACTGCAGATGCACCACCACCGCGCCGAGCACTGGATTGTGGTCAGCGGCACCGCCCGGGTCACTTGTGGCGACAAGGCCTTCTTGTTGTCGGAAAACCAGTCCACCTTCATCCCGCTGGGCACCACGCACCGGCTGGAAAACCCGGGCCGCGTAGCGCTGGAGATGATTGAGGTGCAGTCTGGCTCCTACCTGGGCGAGGACGATATCGTGCGCTTTGAGGACGTGTACGGGCGCTGACGGGTCGTTCGCGAAGGGGGGCACTCAGTTGTTCTGCCTGCGTTGCAGCAACTGCAGGATGAAACCCGAGGGTATGGCATAGCTGATACCCGAGGGATGAGTCAAAGCCGACTCTCGCGTGCCCTTGATAAACACCATGTTGACGACCCCCAGCACATCACCCGTGTCGGGGTCAAATAGGGGCCCGCCGCTGTTGCCGGGATAGGCGGTGCCGTCAAGTTGAAAGATATCGAAGCTGTTGCCACCACGCAAGCTGCGTATCGTTTGTTCATTGAGGCGCTGCGCCGTGGCTGTGGGCAAGGCTGCGGCGGCAATTGAAGACACCATACCGCGGTGCGTGACCGGCGAGAAACCCAAGGCGCCGCCAATCGGGAAACCCATGAAGGCAATCGCCTGCCCCTCGCGCACCGCGCCTGAATCGCCCAGCCGCAAGGCTGGTGCCACCGGGCCCTCAAAGCGCAACAAAGCCAGGTCATGCAGTTTGTCAACTTCCAGCACGGCGGCCGGGCGCATCTGCCAGCCGTTTTCGCCGACCTGGAGTTGGACCACCAGCGCCGACTCCGTATCGTCTTGCGCCGGCTGTGGCAGCACATGGGCGTTGGTGATGAGCAGATTGCTGCCACCTGGATTGCCATCGGCGACGACAAAACCGGTTCCCCGCAAGGTAAAACGCGGGCTGTTGGTGCTTTTGTAGAGGCCCACCAACAGCACCGATGGTTTGACTTTGGCGATTGCACCAGGCAAATCAGCCCTGAGCGGCCCGGCAAAAAAGAGGCCCGCCAGCACCAGAAGAACTATTTCGAATTTCATTTTTTGAATTCCATTGGGACCCCTTAGCCCTTACCCCTTTAAGCCGCCACCTTTTCAACCTTTGAGAATGAAAACGACATTTTGTGCAAAAGATGAACCAGCAACAGTCTGTTGGGCAATCGCAGATACATCTCTCGCAGCAGCAATACCAGATCTGCCCAGCTTTGTCCCACAGGTCGGGTGTCGGGATGACGGGTTGATGCAGCCCGGGCCACCAAGCGCAGAAACAAGCTATTCTTAATGGGCAGCAGACCTGGCGGCAGTGGCGTTTTGAAGAACACCGACGCCAGCCATAGCACTTGCGTCAAAATCGGCGCCAGGCCAAGCTCCTGGGCGCGGGCAAGCAATCGTGCGGGGAAGTCCAACGACAACGAAGTGAAGTGTCGGTACAGAGAATCAATGTCGCCGATATCTCGCAAGCCGCGATCAAACTCGGAGTT
Organism: Rhodoferax sp.; assembly: GCA_013791765.1. GTDB lineage: Bacteria > Pseudomonadota > Gammaproteobacteria > Burkholderiales > Burkholderiaceae_C > Rhodoferax. The sequence continues at coordinate 51,265 of VMTC01000063.1, read as the reverse complement.
CAACATCAAGTGACTGGCTGCATGCAAGACCATATCTTCATCCTGGAGCCGCCACCAGAGTCCACTGCCACGCACTGGTACCGCAGCGGCAATCATCCGGGATGAATCCACCTGCACGCGGCAGGTGGGCATCACCAGCGAATGGTGCAAATCAAGGGTTGTTCCGCGCCGCAGGTGCGTCATGGGTGGAATTTCATGCGACCACTGCCGGTAATAGCGCTGATCATAGGCATCGAGCTTGCCAATGGCCCAGCCACCGAGCATCAAGGCCGCCTCGGCGAAAGCCATCTGGTTCTTGGGCACAAGAATGTCGATGTCGTTAAAGACTCTTCCCGGAGCCGCTGGCAACCCCAACAGGACATAGGACGCGCCCTTGAGCAGGATAACGGGGGCTCTCAAGCCTGACAGTGCCTGCTCAACAGCGCCGAGTTCACGCCAGACATCCTGCCTGAATCGATTGGCGTGAATGGTGGCCGCTGTTAACTGCGCTTGAAGTTGCGGCGCCAGCGCGCCGGTCTGCTGCGAACTGGCCAAGAGATGCGCTACCCGACCCAGCAAGCCACTGGCCCTTGCCTCCGCCAGGAGCAAACTACCACGCTCGGCATCCCATTGCTCCAAGGCAAAGGTACCCGCCAGTAAATTCAACAACGGCGAGCTCTTAGCCATGGTCGGACACCAACTGCGCTAAAGCCATCCGGGCATCGTCCAGCGACGAGTACTCAAGCTCCCAGGCCTGTGCCGCAGCAACCAGATCGGCCATGCGCTCAAAGCCTTGCCGCCCCAACACCGGGTAGTTAAAGGACTGGTCGATCAAACGCAGGGCCGCCTGACCCGACCCAATCGGCTCCAGGCGTAAGCAAGCGTGCGCAGTCCATTTCGGAAAGATGATCAATTTCGGCGTGGCAGGCTCAAGATTGCGCGCCACTGATGCGTTCGGCGCGGGTAGATGCGCGATGCATCCCTTGTGCGTGTCACGCGCCAAGGGGCCCAGACTCGCGCCCGGGTGTCTGGCCCGAATGAGGTCTATCGACTGGTTTTTGAGACTGATCGGCCGCGCGCAAGGTACCAGACACAGGTCTTTGTCGATCAAAGCCATTTCATCAGAAAGCAAACGCCAGCCCTGCAAGGCGAGTTCAGCGGCGAGGGTGCTCTTTCCACTGCCAGAGCTTGCGGCCAATAGAACGCCGCATCCATTGAACTCGACCACCGCCGAATGCAGGATCAAAAAATTGTGGGCATAAGTCCCCAGAGTCCAGTTAAGCCCCCATTCAAACAGGGCGTGCGCGTGTCCCACTTCCATCGGAAGGAAGGGCGCCTGGCCCGACAGGTGGAACGATGAATTGCGACGCACCCAACGACGCAAAAAGGAAGGCGGTGAAATAGCCACGTCGTAGTCGTAAGCGCCACCTTCAAGCGAGGACGGGTAATGCGCGTAAAGCTGCCTCAAAGCACTTTCAAACTCAGGCAGAACGCTGGAGACTTTCAGCGTGAAACGACCAATATGCAGACGAAGCTTGCCACCGCGTGTTGCTCGTCTGATTTCGCTGGCCGTAAAATTTTCAAGCCTCATCAAGCAGCGATCAATCCAGCCAGCGTTAGTGAGGCCATCAAGGCTTGAAATGCCGCCGTGTCGCGCTCGTTGTCCATGCTCAATGCCCCTTGCAATTGCGCCGCCCCGACACCAGGCGCGGCGCACAAGGCGAACAACACAAGCGCGCCCTGATGATTGAGTAAAATTGTTCGTCCATCTTTGTCATCAAAAACAAGAGCCCCCTCATCGCAGGCACGTAGCGTCAGCCCCGGGCAGGCCTGTAGCCAACGATCTGCCAGAACAGGGGAATCCACAGGTGATGCCTATCTAAATTCCCCGCCTCAAGCCATGGTCGTCTTCAAATAATCCACCACTTGACTGCGATCCCAAACGGGCAAGTCAGCACCTGCCACCGGGTGAAAGCCTTGGCTTCGGCCGTCCCACATCGCCTGAAGCGTTTGCAGACTCAGCAGCGACTCGGGTACCCAACCCATCCTTAGGTTGCACCAGGCGGCACCCAGGTGCGCACCGAGTTGTTGCGAATCGTCGTTCCCATCCAACTTGATGACCGCCTCAATGCTCTTACCCTGAAATCCGAGACTGTAAGGATCGCTGAACTGTGTATCGCGCGCCAATGTATTGCTATGGGTTTGGGCAGCATTGCCCCAATAGCCTGGCGAACGACCTAAGGGGCACGGATCAAGTTCACGATCGGGGCGACTCTGGTATAGATTGATCGAGGCACTTGCAGAAGTAGAAAGACAGCCCCCATTCGCCAACGCCGAGCGCGATCCGACCGTCAAGACGACCGGCCCCGCCAGCCCGGCACGCAACAGGCGCCTGCGACCATGGCCGCTTTGTTCTACAGCCTTTCGCACAGGCGGCAATTCAGATTGAATATCACTCATAAGAGCACCTCAGGTTACATACTCTGTCGGCTCGACCACGCCACTCCGCGTCTTTCAAGTTAAGCCGATTTGACGTTGATGCCAGGTTGCAAGCCTTGACAAAACTCAAACAACCCGAATGCATCAAGCCCTTGCTCTGCTTCAAGCAATTACTGCGCCAGGCATAGCAACCCATTGATTCATAAGAAATTTCCACAGCAATCAAATAGACCAGGAAACGCTCTGTCAATTTTTTCGACAGTGCCGCCTTGACCGTCTATAGATTCTTCAACAAGCTCGCCACCTCCGTCTGGCCCCCAAACTTGTCACCCAATTTGTCGAGCTCGGCGAGTTCCTTCCTCGCCTGCTCCTTAGCTCCTGCCTTGAGGTGAATTTTGGCCAGATTGAGCTTGAACAAGGCGTTTTGTGGCTGCAGCGCCAGCGCCTGGTTCTGCAGCGCCAGCGCTTTGGCGTACTCACCTTTGTCTGACAACAACAGCGCCAGCGTGTCCATGAATGCGGGCTGGTTGGGTGCCAGGGCATTGGCCTTTTCGGCAAAACCAATCGCACCCTCCCTGTTGAGTTTTGCGCTCACCCAGGCTAGGTTGTTGTAGGCCATGGCGCTATTCGGTTGCAAGCTGACCACGGCCGCATAGTGTTTTTCGGCACTGGCGTAATCCTTGCGCGACAGTGCGGTGTCACCGAGATAGAGCTGAAAAACAGCGTCTTTGGGATGCTCTCTCTGCCAACTGCTGGCAAACTTGCTCGCCTCAGCGCCTTGGTCTGCCATGCCTAAGACAGCATGCAGCCTGACCGCCAATTCTGGCGCAATCACGCGCTTAAGTCCGCTGCGGTAGGCGGCGGTAGAGTTGACCCAGTCTTTTTGAGCGGCGTGGATGTCGCCCTCCAGGCTGTAGCCCACTGCCTCTTGCGGGCGCTGTTGCTGCACTGCGCGCGCCAGGGTCAAGGCGTCCTGCGGTTTTTTACTGTCGAGCATCAGCGCGATCAAGGCCCGCTGCGCCTCCAACAGATCAGGCTTGGTCTCAAGTGCCCGGTGCAGACTGGCCAGCGCTGCCTCTTTATTCTTGCCCGCCAGGTGCGCATCAGCCAGACGCATGTGGGGCAGCGCCGACAGCGGCTGCAGGGCGACCAGCTTGGTGTAAGTGGCAATGGCCTGATTGAGCTCGCCTGCGGCCTGCTGCGTGCGACCCAAAGCATCGAGTAACTCGGGGCTATCTGGCAGTGCGACCGCGCCGTCCTGGGCCGCAGCCACTGCCGCCTTGACATCTTGCTGGCGTAAATTGAAGTCAATGAGCAACAAACGCGACTTCACGTCCGTGGGGTTGGCAGTGACCGCATTGCTGATGAGCTTGGCGGTTTCATCTTTGGTGGCCCCCGTTCTGCTGGCAAGTTCGGCCAGTGCCAACCACGCCTGGCCACTTTTAGGGTCCTGCGTCAGCACCGCCTCAAAGCGTTTTTTGGCCACCTCCGGCTTCTTCTCAGCGAAATCAAGGCCGGCCAGACTCGCCACGGCCGGGAAATAGTGGGGGTCCAGCGCCAGGGCACGTTCGAAACTCTTTCTTGCCCCGTTCACATCGCCTTTAGCCAGCAGCGTTCTGGCTCGCAACTGCGCGGCAAAGGGCTTGTCGGGCTGCTTCTTCTCCAGCGCGTCAATGGCTTTGAGGGCCGCATCAAATTCTCGCCTTTTCAAGTGGGCACTGATCAGCGCCAGGTCGGCGCTGGTGCCGGTGTCGGAGTCCGCGATTTTCTGCAACTCGTCAAAGCCCGCTTCAGTGGCGCCGCCCATCAATCGGGTCAGTGCCAGCGAGGTGCGCTTTCTGCCGTCCTGCGGCGACTGCCGGGCTGCCTTCGCAAAATACTCTTGCGCCTTTTGCAGGTCGCCATTGAGCAAGTAGACCTCGCCCGCCACGGACAGCAGATCGGGATCCACGTTGTCCCGGTTGAGGCCGGGTAGCAGCGCTTTCAAAGCTTCGGCCGCTTGCCCGGCGCGCACATAGCTCACCACCAGCGCCCGGCGCGCCAGCGTGGAATTCGGCGCTGCCTGCAGCACCCGGCTCAAATAGTCCTGGGCCGCCGGCCAGGCATTGAGCTGCAGTTCGACCAGACCCGAAAGCTGTAAGGCCTGTGCACTGTTGGGCACCAACTGCAGGACTGGCAGCATGATCTGCCGAGCCAATTTGAAGTCTTTCTTCTGGTAAGCCAGCTGCGCTTCCAAAAATTGGGTTTGCGGGTGCCGCGCAGCGGTCTTTTTGAGATGCTCAATTTGCTGTGCGGCGTCAAGCAGTTTGCTTTGTTGCAGCAACAAGGTGATCACAGACACCTGGGCCGGCATGAAATCGGGTTTGATTTCCAGTGCCTTGCGATAGGCCGCCATGGCCTGCTCGGGCTGACTTTTGGCATACATCAACAAATCGCCCTTGAACATCCAGGCCTCGGTGCTGGCAGGCGACTTCACCAATACTTCCTCAGTCATGGCCAGCGCCTGATCAAATTCGCGCTGCCCCGCCTTTTGCCGCGCTTGCAGCAGCAAGGCCGGCGCGAAGCCCGGGTCCGCCAGCAAGGCAGCATTCAGGCTCGCCTGTGACTGCTCGGTCTTGCCCTGCAGCGCATAAGCCGAGGTGAGCGACACCTGCAAACTGGCTTTGGCCGATGGTTCGACGATATCCGTCTTGGCAAACTCCTCGGTCACCTTGCGCGCGTGACCCTGCGCCAGCAAGGCCTTGGCCAACTTCGGCACCACCGCATCTTGCGGGTATTTCATGTCCAGCGCCTTGCGCAGCTCCAACTCCGCGCCCGCCGGGTCACCGCTGTCGAGCAGTGCGGTCCCCAGCAAATAGCGCGCCTCGGGCAGGTCGGGGTTGCTCTGCAGCGCATTCTTGATCTGAATGACAGCCGCTTTGCTGTCATTCTTTGCAAGATAGTCTTTCGCTGAGCTGAGCATCAGTTCGGGCTTGTCGTTGCAGGCTGCCAGCAACGACGCCAGCAGCAGCGTCACGGCGATCCGGGCCGTGGTGGTTTTGAATTTCATAAAGTTACCCTGATGTGAAGTTGAAGAAGAAAACAGACTCATTTCAAGGCGAGCCGGTGCATCAAGTCATACAAGGTCGGGCGACTCACGCCCAGCAATTCGGCCGCTCTGACCATGTTGCCGTTGACGCGCCCGAGCGCTGCCACAATCGCCCGCTTTTCAGCCTTGTCTCGAATTTCGCGCAGGTCCAGCGAACTATCAAAACCATCGGTCTGCCCCTGGGTCAGGCCAAGGTCGTCACAGCCAATCTGGCTACCGTCGGTCATGATGGTGGCGCGTTTGATGCAGTTCTCAAGCTCGCGAATGTTGCCGGGCCAGGCATGGTTTTCAACCGCCTGCACCGCATCTTCAGTCAGCGTCATGGCACAACGGTTCTGCTCTTGGGCAAAGCGCCGCGCAAAGGCGTGCGCCAGCAGGGCCGCGTCGCCCACACGCGCGCGCAGCGGCGGGATTTTGACTACGATCTCGGCCAGGCGGTAGTAGAGATCTTCACGGAAGCGTCCGTCTTTGCTTAACGCCCCCAGGTCCTGATGGGTCGCACAAACGATGCGCACATCGACCGCGATTTCGTGCCGCCCGCCGACGCGCTCGATCACTCTTTCCTGCAAGAATCGCAGCAGCTTGGCCTGCAATGACAGGGGCAAATCACCGATTTCATCGAGCATCAGGGTGCCGCCATGGGCCATCTCGATCTTGCCCAACGTCAACTTGCCCGCACCGGTGAAAGCCCCTTTTTCATAGCCAAACAACTCGCTTTCAAGCAGGTTCTCGGGGATAGCGGCACAGTTGATGGCAACGAATTTCTCGGCCCGCCGGGGAGATGCCTGGTGCAGCCCACGCGCCAGCACCTCCTTGCCGGTGCCGCTTTCACCCAGCAACATGACGGTGGCATTGCTGCTGGCTACCTTCTCGATCGTGCGGCAAATTCGCAGCATGTCGGGGTCGCGCGTCATCAGGCCCGCCAGGGCATCGGGTTGATGCAGCGCCTGCAACCGCCGGTTTTCCCGTTGCAGCTCAAACATCTTGAAGGCGCGCTCGACCGTCAGATTGAGCAACTCCGGCTCGAACGGTTTGGCAAAGAAGTCATAGGCCCCCATGGCGACCGCACGCAGCGCATGCGCCTGGTCGTTCTGACCGGTGAGCACGATCACCTTGATGTCGGGGTCAAAGGCCATCACCTGCTCCAGCAGCTTGAGCCCTTCAGACACCGAATCGGCATCGGGTGGCAGCCCCAGGTCCATCGTGACCACCGCTGGCAGGTACTTGCGCAATTGCAGCAAGGCGCTGCTGCGATCATGGGCAGTCGATGATTCAAAGCGGTCAAGCGACCACTTGATCTGCTTTTGCAGGGCCAGATCGTCCTCCACGATCAGCAAGGAGCGCACCGTCTCATTCGTCATGCCGCCTCCAGCGCGTGCAGGTCTGAGCCCTGTTGCGCCTCGAACAGCGGCAACAGCATCCTGACCGTCGTACCTTGGTTTACCTGGCTATCGACTTCAATCTGGCCTCCCAGCTCTTTGACATATTGGAAGCTCTCATAGGCCCCAATGCCCATGCCGGACGACTTGGTAGTCTGAAATGGCTTGAACAGGCGTTCGCGAATGAAGTCCTGGGACATGCCCTGCCCGGTGTCGCCCACGACAATCCTGGCTTGCCCGCGCGTACGGTCCAGATTGAGCCAGACCCGCCCCGTTGGGTCGGTCGCATCCAGGGCGTTTTGCACCACATGGCCAATGACCCGCTCCAGGCGCTCCGCATGCCCGCGCGTCACGACCGGCTCCGTCAACTTCACCTCCAGCGTTCTGCCCTGCCCCGCCGCGTGCGCCTCAATGCGTTGAATGATGCCGCCCAGGTTGACGCCGAATGCCGTTCCGGGCGGCGTTGCGCCTTCGCGCAACTGCAGCATCAACTGGCGCATGCGGTCCAGCGAGTTCTCAATGGTGAGCAACATGTCTTGCTGGAATTCCGGGTTATGTCCCAGACGCTTGGCATTTTTCAGCATGAGCGAGAGCTGCGTCACAATGTTCTTGAGGTCGTGCACCACGAACGCCGACATGCGGTTGAAGGCGTCAAACTTGCGGACCTCCAACAGCGCCTCGGTCGCTTGCATCTGCGCCAAAAAGCTGGCGGCCTGCTGGCCTGCCGTCTTCAAAAGGTCAATCACCTCCCAGTTCACGTCAATGCGCGTGCGCGCGCTGGACAACACCACAAAGCCAATGAGTTCCTGCCCCACCATCAACGGCACCACCAGCCAGGCCTGTGCCAGTTGCTGCAGCCAGAGCGGCAACTTCAATGCGCCATAGCGGCGCGAGTAGGAACGGTACTCTTCCAAATTGACGACCCAGCCACTGCTGACGAGGAATTGGCAGAGCGGCGAATCGGCATCTTCCTTGTCCAGCGACTGCGCCAGATTCCAGCGCGCCGTCTGGCTGAACGCGGCTTCGCCCTTGGCCCGCATCCACAAGCCCCCCGCAGGACTTTCCAGCATATTGGCCAGGCCCCGAATCACCTGCTGTCCCATCTCCTGAGGCGAATCCTGAGCCGCCAGAGTGCGGGTGAACTTGAGCCATTCTTCGCGGTAGTCAAAGCGATAGCGGAAAAAATGTTTGCCCAGAAAGACCCGCAAACGGGCCCGCAGCGAGCCCGACAACACGAGTACCAGCAACATCACCAGGCCCGAAAATACCAAGGCCAACTGCAGCGCCCGCCCCCACTCGCCACCAAAATAGCGCACGTAGTAGCCGACACCGGCGATGAACATCAAATACAGGCCGGCAATGAGCAAGGTCGCCGAATGGAAAGCGGCCGTGGGTGACAGGCGGATGTTGGCGATCCAGTCGCTGCGGCGCGTGGTGGAGAGCAGCAGCAGCGGCACCACCAAGGTGTGGACCAGCCCGCGGATGCTGAGCGCATCGCCATCGAGTCGATTGAACAGCGTGGCCTCGGAAAACAGATACAGGTCGAACAAGAACGCCCCGCCCAGCCCCAGGCACAGGGGCTTGATGTTCCAGCGCGCCTCCTCTGCCACGTTTCTGAATACCTGCTCCAGCAAGACCAGCGCCAATACCGACGACGCCATGGCGCTCAGCAGGATCAATTTTGAGGCGTCGCCCCAGGCTTTGATGCCCCAGGCGGCGAACCCGAGCGCCAGCAGGCCAAAACCCACCACCGCGGCCGCCAGTGGCACCATCCAGGCCATGCCGACCGCTTTGCCCGTGACCCGACTCGGCCGCAACAGGACCAGAAAAAAGGCGTACCAACAGGCGTAACGCAGCAGGTCTGCCACCGTGCTCAGCATCAGCAACCAGGGTGCACCTGTGAACAACAGTGCCAAGCCGAACCAGCCCCACAGCGCGCTCGCTGACACGGCCGCCAGCACCGCTGTTTTGGACCACTCGCGCGTGAAGCCCCCGTAGCCGAGATGAAGCAGTCGCAAGGCAAAGGCGGAATACGCCAAGCCCACCAAGCCATAGCTCCAAGTCGTCAGGGCCAAACCGGCGCTATCCATGGCTCAGGCCCTGGCGCATGACGGTGGCCTGATCGCAGAAATGAACGCCATGCTAGTGCGCACCCTTGCCCATCAAGACGACGCCCACCGTTTCAAACAACACGATCAGGTCCAGGAACAGGGAGTGATTTTTGACGTAATACAGGTCGTATTGCAGCTTTTCAGCCGCATCTTCAACCGACGCCCCGTAGTGGTAGCGCACCTGTGCCCAGCCGGTGACGCCCGGTTTCACACTTTGGCGTACCGCGTAATACGGGAGCTCCTGCGTCAGCTGATCCACAAAATAGGGGCGCTCCGGGCGCGGCCCGACCAAGCTCATGTCCCCAGTGAGCACGCTGAACAGTTGCGGCAATTCATCGATGCGCAGCTTGCGGATCGTGCGCCCCACCCGCGTCACGCGGTCGTCCGCTGCCATGGCCCAGCGCGGCTTGCCGTCCTGCTCGGCATCGCATCGCATGCTGCGAAACTTGATCACATTGAAGAGCCGACCGTTCAAGCCGACCCGCTCCTGTCGGTACAAGACGGGGCCACTGCTCTCGAGCAGTATCAAGACCCCTGTGATCAGCATCACCGGCAAGGCGAGCACGATCAGCAGCGTGGCACACAGCAGATCAAAAATGCGCTTGACCACGGTGCGCACCCAGCCTTGTTTGAAACCATCGCCAAAAATGAGCCAGCCCGCAGACACTGCATCACGGCGAATCTGGCCTAGCGTCTTTTCAAAGTGTGTGGCAATGTCGACCACGCGCACCCCATGCAACTTGCAGTCGAGCAACTCGCGCAAGGGCATGCTGCCGCCGCGCCGCTCGCCCAGTGCCACCACAATTTCATCAACGCGCTCGTCCATGACAATGTCGGTCAGCGACTTTGCAGATGAGAGCAGTTACCGCCCGCTGATCTCACCCCTTGATTCCGTGGGGCTGGCGTAATAGCCGACCAGATCAACACTGGGATCCGAGCTCTTCAAGGTGCGCCCAACCAGCCTGGCCTTTTCCCCAGAGCCAAAGACCAAGACCCGCTGGCGCATCATGGCTCGCGGTGTGGCGTGCGCCATGTAGATGCGGTGGATCAGCATCAGAGCCACGGCAGCAATCAGGGCCAGTAGAAACATCTTCTCGTCCTCCAGGCTCAGCGGGGACAGGCGAAAGATGAGGTAGGCCAGTGACAAGGAAAGGCACAAGGACAGCACGGCACGCGCGCGTGTCTGCCCCAAGGTGCGGTGATGCACGCGTTGGTAGAAGCCCAGTGCCATGTTGATCACCAGAATGCCGATGGCCGACAAGACAGACACCATAAGCACCACGGGAGACGCTGAAGCCGGGTGCGTTGCCTGCGACAGAACCGCGACCACGACGGTCACGACCAGCAGCCCCAGATCAAAACACATTTGCAGAAAAGTCCGCCGGTGAAAATAATGATCAAAGATTTTTATCATGTTCAAACTCCACTCTCCCTTGCCTGAACTTGAGTCTGCGCTGCAGCGCCTGATGGCGCTTGATTATTCGCAATCGATCACGAGAATCGCAGTTTGGGCGGGCGGCGCGTCAGTGCGAGTGCGCTCAAACCAGCACTTCGAGGCACGGCGGGTGGCCCAGAAACCCTTGTGGGCTGGCGCTGGCCCCGTAGGCGCCGGACTGAAATACCACCACCAGATCACCGACCTGCGCCACCGCCAGCGTCATGCGATCGGCCAGCAGGTCCAGCGGCGTGCACAACGGCCCCACCACGGACGCGGTTTCTGTGCTGCGGGCATCCGCCTTGTTGCCAATGGTGACTGGGTAGTTCTTGCGTATCACTTGGCCAAAATTGCCAGAGGCTGACAAATGGTGATGCAGCCCGCCATCGGCCACCAGGTAGACCTGCCCGCGCGAGATCTTGCGGTCCACAATGCGCGCCACGTAAACCCCGGCTTCGCCCACCAGATAGCGACCCAATTCGATCACCAGCGCGGCGCCAGGCAGCTCGCTGCCCGCGCGCTGCGCCAGGCGGGCCAGATTGTCCCCAATCGGCGCCAGGTCAAGCCGCTGTTCACCTGGAAAGTAGGGAATGCCAAAGCCACCGCCCAGATTCAGCAAGCGCACCGGCGCGGGTGCCGCCTGGGCCAGCCGCAGCGCCAGTTCGAACGACTTTTGCTGAGCTTCGCAGATCGCATCTGCACGCAAATTCTGCGATCCGGCAAACAGGTGAAAGCCCTCAAAGTCCAGACCGGCGCGTCCGATGTTGTCCAGCAGCGCGGGGATTTGCTCTACATCGACGCCAAAAGGTTTGGGTCCTCCGCCCATTTTCATGCCCGAGCCCTTGAGTTCAAAGTCCGGGTTGACGCGCACCGCCACGCGCGCGCGCAGGCCCAATTCGCTGCCAATGGCCTGCAGCGCCACCACTTCGCGAAATGACTCGACGTTGATCAGCACGCGCGCTGCCACCGCCTGGCGCAGTTCGGCCTCGCGTTTGCCCGGGCCGGCAAAGCTCACCTCCTGTGGGTTGGCGCCGGCATCGAGCGCCACTTTGAGCTCACCGGCCGAGGCCACGTCAATGCCGTCCACCAGGCCAGCCATCAGACCCACCAGCGCGGGCATCGGATTGGCCTTCATGGCGTAGTGCAGCTTGACTGACTTGGGTAGCACTGCGCGCACTTGCTGCACACGCGTGCGCAACAACGCGCGGTCGTAGGCGTAAAACGGGGTTTGCCCAACCCGCGCTGCCAGCCGTGACAGAGGCTCGCCGCCAACTCTCAGCTCCCCCGCACACACCGCAAACTGGTCCATGGCCGCATGCACGGGCAGCGCTCGTTCGGGGCCAATTTCATCGAGCAACATGGTCGGCTCCGGTGACGACTGGCGACTCTTGCTGGCGCGCCAGCCACTCGCTGGCCAGCAACTTGCGATCGATCTTGCCGTTGGGGTTGCGCGGCAACGGCCCCGTCACCAACTCAATACCCGCTGGCACCATATAGGTCGGCATCCGCAGGCGGCATTCATTTAGCAATAAATTTATATCAAATTGAGCTCTAGACCTCTTGGAATCTATGTTAGTAGCTATTATTTGTATAGCGGACCCCAAGACGGGATGGGCCACACCAAAGGCCACGCATTCACCCACCAGTTGGGTCGCGTACAAGATTTCTTCCACTTCGGTCGGGCTGACGCGGTAGCCCGATGTCTTCATCATCTCGTCGCGCCGACCAATGAAATACAGATAGCCCTGTGCATCCTGGCGCACCGTGTCACCCGAGAACACCGCGTACTCGGGCAAGGGCAGGCCTGGCTGGCGCCCTGGCGCGTCGGGCGGCAGCAGCTTGTAACGTTCGGCGGTCTTTTCGACATCGTTCCAGTAACCCATGCCGACCAGGGCTCCCCGGTGCACCAGTTCACCCGGCTCGTTGGCGTCACAGGGGGAGCCATCTTCACGCAGCACCAAAATCTCGGCGTTCGGAATCGCCTTGCCAATCGAGTCAGGGCGCCGGTCCACCTCTTCGGGTGGCAAGTAGGTGGAGCGGAACGCCTCAGTCAAGCCATACATCAGGAATGGCTTGGCCTGCGGCACGCGCTGACGCAGCTGATTGAGCGTTTCACGTGGCATGCGCCCGCCGGTGTTGGCGAAGTAGCGCAACGTTTCGTTGATCGCATCGGGCCAATCGAGTTGCGCCAGCTGAATGTACAAGGGCGGCACCGCCGTCAGGCCGGTCACGCCTTCGCGCGCCATGGTCTTGATCACGTCGCGCGGCAGCAGGTAGTTGAGCAACACCACCCGCGCACCCACATGAAAGGCCGTGGTGAGCTGGCTGAAGCCCGCGTCAAAGGACAAGGGCAACGCCGCCAGCAGCGTGTCCTGCGCCACGTTCTCCAGGTAAGACGCCACGCTCTTGGCACCGGCCACCATGTTGCGATGTGACAGCACCACGCCTTTGGGCTTGCCGGTGCTGCCCGAGGTGTAGAGAATGGCCGCCATGTCGGTGTCGATGACCCGATGTCCCGCAAGAACCGGGCCCTGCAGCAGCTCGGCCCATGGGGTGACGCGCCACGCGGCGCTGGCGGGCCGGGAACCTTCGGTTGCAGTGTTGCTGGTCAGGACCACGTGTTGCAGGTCCGGACAAGTGGCCAAAGACGCCTGCAGCAGGGTCAGCCGCTCGGGCGATGTGACCAGCACGCGCACATTGCAGTCGCGCAGGATGAAAGCCACCTGCTCAGGCTTGAGCAGGGGGTTGATCGGCACAAACACGCCACCGGCCGCAGGCGCGCCAAAGCTGGCGATCACGGTCTCAAAACGCTTGTCGAGATAGATGCCGACGCGCTCACTGCGCCTCAGGTCCAGACGCATCAGGCCGCTGGCAAAGCGGCTGACCTGCGATTGCAGCTCAGAGTAGCTGAGACTGAAAGCGCCACACGTCAAGGCCAGCGCCTGCGGCGTGCGCCGGGCAGTGACGGTAATAAGCTCTGGCAACAGGGTCGATTCGATCATGGTGACAAACAATCGTGATGGTTGAGAAAACGCAAGCCCAGAACTTTCTGGCGCGGCACCCTTGGGCCCTTGACTCCTGCAATCATTTTTGTCATCAGTCAGCTCGCAGTTCCAAGGGAGTTTGAATTGAATATCACACAAGCTGTCCGTCGTGTTATTGACGAATCTCTATGTTTGAACGGGCGCAGCGCCAGTTTCACGCGTGATACACCGCTGCTCGGTGCCATCCCTGAACTCGATTCGATGGCGGTCGTGGCACTGATCACCACGCTGGAAGACCAGTTTGGATTGGTCGTGGACGACGATGACATCGACGGCGCCACCTTTGCCACGCTCGGGTCGCTGAGCGACTTTGTCAGCCGCAAACTCGCCGTTGCCTGAGTTCCCTATGCCTGCTTCTGCCGAGTGCTTCTTCCTGCCCGCTGGGGCGACGGCGGCCAACGCGGCTGACCAACGGTTTTGCGTCTTCTATGCGGCTCAGGGCCCCACTGCGCGCGCCCTGGTGCTCTATATTCATCCATTTTCTGAGGAGATGAACAAGGCACGCCGCATGGCCGCACTGCAGGCGCGCGCGCTGGCGCAGGCGGGCTGCGCGGTGCTCCAAATCGACCTGCTGGGCTGTGGCGACAGCTCGGGTGACTTCGGCGACGCCACCTGGCAAAGCTGGGTCAACGACGTGGTGCGGGGCAGTCGATGGTTGCACCAGCGCCACCACGCGCCCGGGCCACAAGGCCGCAACCCACCACTGTGGCTGTGGGGCTTGCGCGCCGGCTGCCTGCTGGCGGTCGAGGCGGCCAGTCAAATGAGCGAGCCCTGCCACCTTCTGTTCTGGCAGCCCCCGCCGGCTGGGCGGCCCCTGCTGCAACAGTTCCTGCGCCTGAAGGCGGCCGCTGACTTGCAAAGCAACCAGGCCAAGAACGTGATGGCGGGTCTGCGCCAACAGTTGAATGAGGGCTCCCCAGTGGAGGTCGCCGGCTACCAATTGGCGCCCGAGCTGGCCCGCGGCCTGGAACAGTCGGTGTTGTTACCCGGACCAGCCACGAAGCCGGGACGCCTGGAATGGTTTGAGATGTCCACCCGAACAAACGCCGTTTTGAGCCCGGCCTCCAATGAAGCCCTGACCCAATGGCAGCAGCGCGGCTTTGAGGTACGCAGCCGGCTCATCAACGGTCCCGCCTTCTGGCAAAGCGCAGAGATCGAGGATGTGCCGGCGCTGATTACAGCGACTACCGCCGCCGTCGCGTTTGGCAGCACGCAGGGCGTCAGCTCGACTTTTCATTGCGCTGCTGGCGCAGAGGTATTGGCCGCATGAGTTACACCGAAGAGACCGCCTCATTCGCCTCCGAGGGCGAGCGCCTGGTGGGCATACTCAGTCAGCCCGACACCCCGGCCCAAATTGGCGTGGTGGTGGTGGTGGGTGGCCCCCAATACCGCGTTGGCAGCCATCGGCAGTTTGTGTTGTTGGCACGCGCCTTGGCTAATGCCGGCTTTGCCGTGCTGCGTTTTGATTACCGCGGCATGGGCGACAGCGAAGGTCAACCCAGGCAGTTTGAGTCGGTCAGCGCAGACATTGCGGCGGCTATTGACGCTCTGCAGCAACGTGTGGCGTCGGTCCGGCAAGTGGTCTTATGGGGCCTGTGCGACGGCGCCTCGGCGGCGTTGCTCTATTGTTTTGAAAAGCAGGACCCGCGCGTGACCGGTTTGTGTCTGCTCAACCCCTGGGTACGCTCCGAGGCCAGTCTGGCGCGCACCCAGATCAAGCACTACTACACGCAGCGCCTGATGCAAAAGAGCTTCTGGCAGAAATTACTCAGTGGCAAGATGGCGCTGGGCGCGCTGAGTGATCTGACCGACAACATCCGGTTGTCCACCTCGGGTTCAGGCTGGCTGCGCGCTGAAAAGCAAAGCTTTCAACACAGCATGGCGCAGGCCTGGCAGCGCTTTGAGGGCCAGATTTTGCTGCTGTTAAGCGGCGATGACTACGTGGCCAAGGAATTTTTGGAATACGTCAACACGGATGCCGCCTGGAAAGACACTTGGGCCCACCCCCATTTGCAGCGCCATAGCTTGTCCGAGGTCGATCACACCTGCTCCAGCGCGGTATCACGCCAGCGGGTTGAGCAACTCACGCTGGACTGGTTGACACAGCAATCGGCACGAGGCCAACGCAGCCATGACGCGGTGGTGGCCTGACATGCTCTACCAGCGCTTTGACCCCAGCGGCTGCGATTTCCCCAAGGCCCGTGTCCCCATGCTCCCGATCTTTAGTCGGCACACGCTCGGGTATGGACCAGCCAGCGCGCAAAAAACCGCCACTGCTGGCGCAAAACTTCGCTTCTTCAGTCGAGCACGCTATGCCCTGCGGGAAGCCTACCGTCTGTGCGGCGTGGGTCCCGACGGCGCACTGATGGCACCGACGTACCACTGCCGCACCATGCTGGACCCTGCGATCAGCCTGGGCGCGCAGATCACGCTCTATCCATTGCACGCTGACCTCGCGCCAGACCTGCAAGCCTTAACGACCAGTCTGAGCGCTTGCCAACAACCCGTCAAGGCGCTGCTGCTGCCGCATTACTTCGGCTTCGCCCAAGAGCTTGAGCCGATCGCGCGCTTTTGCGACGAGCACGGCATCACCTTGATTGAAGACTGCTCGCACTCGCTCTGGCCAGGTGCGACGGGGGACACTGAAAGGGGCAAGGTGGGCACGCGCGGGCGTTTCTCTGTCTCCAGCCCGTCCAAGTTCTTTCCCTGCGCAGACGGTGGCGTGCTCTGGACCAACCAGGATGCACCAGCTGCCTGGGCGCAGCAGCGCGAACCCGATAGCGCACAGGAAATCAAGAGCTTTGCCCATTCTTTGATCTGCGCCTGCCAGCACACTGCAAGCCCCGATGTTGGGGCGCTCAATGCCGACCTCAAAGCGCTTAGCAGCAAGCTCGCCCGCGTCGGCAGCGACCTGTTGACCCTGGACCAGCGCACATCGCCTGCCTACAACGCCGTCGACGAGCCCAATCCCGGACTGGCCTGGTCGCGCTGGGTAGTACGCCATAGCAATCTGGCACGCATCGCCAGCCGGCGCCGTGCGCACTACCGCCAATGGGTCAGCGCGGTCGCCCACTTGCCCCATTGCCGATCACTGTTTCCGCAGCTGAACAATGACAGCGTGCCCTACGTGTTCCCGCTGTGCATCAGTCATCCACAGCCCCATTTTTATATTCTGAAGCAACTCGGCATTCCTGTTGGGCGCTGGGATGACATGGCGATCTCTGACTGCCGCACCGCCGCCAATTACCGCCTACAGCTCCTGCATTTGCCCTGCCATCAGGAACTGTCTGCACTCCAGATGACCTGGATGACCGCTGCGCTCAAGCGAGCCATGCTCGATTTTTCACCAAATCACAAATGATGCTGAACTCGAACATCAGGCAAGCAGTTGAGCGGGGCCTGGCAGCTGCGGCGCCGGGGGATAGACAGCGCGCGCAGACGCTGACGCGCGATCCACAGCCTGGCGATGGTTTGGCAGAGCCCGCGCTCAGCGTCGAGGTGCTGCACCAGTTCGATGAAATCCCATCGGATGCAGCACCATTATTTGCGCACGCAGAGCACGAAAACGTCGAATCAGGGCTGGGCTGGTACAAGAATCTGGTCAAGTCCGTCTACCCGGATCACAACGGACTGTCCATCTACCTTCTGAGAAAAAATGACCAAGCCATTGCGCTACTTCCAGTGCTGGCGCAAGGTCAGCCAGGGGGACATTGCATCAAGGCGCTCAGCAATTACTACACCACACTTTATGCGCCGTTTTTCGCACCCCAAGTGACGACCCATGATCTGGCCGTGCTGCTGAAGACCTTGCATGATGGCCAGTCAGCGCTGACGTCCCTGCAGCTGGCGCCGATGAATCCGCAGGCCAGAAGCTACCAACTCCTGCTTGGCGCACTGAAGATTGCCGGCCTGCCCGCCTTTGAGTTCTTCTGCTTTGGCAACTGGTACTTGCCTGTCAGCAGCGATTGGTCCACCTATTTTCGCAGCCGCGAGAGCAAGATTCGCAACACCATCAAACGCACCGGCAAGGCGTTTACCACAGCCGGCGGAACTCTGGAGCTTGTCACAGGAGGCTCAAACCTGGAGCGCGCAATCAATGCCTACCTGCGAGTCTATGCCGCAAGTTGGAAGCAGGCGGAACCCTACCCGGATTTCATGCCCGGTCTGATACGCGCTTGTGCCGAGCGCGGCTGGCTGCGCCTCGGCCTGGCCTGGCTCAATGGTGAGGCCATTGCCGCCCAACTCTGGATTGTTGCCAACGGCAAAGCGAGCATTTACAAGTTGGCCTATGACAAGAGCGAGAAGAAATACGCACCGGGAACACTGCTGACGGCCATGCTGATGCAACATGTGATCGAGCGAGATCAGGTCGCGGAAGTCGACTACCTGATCGGCGATGACCCGTACAAGAAAGCTTGGATGAGCCATCGCCGAGAGCGCTGGGGCATCGTGGCCTACAACCCCAGAACATTTCGGGGGCTGTTGGGCATGAACCGAGAATTTCTGGGCCGAGCGGTCAAGACCGCTGTGGCGCATGCACATGCGCTGGCAAACCAACTAAAAGAAAAAGGTCGATAGCCGGGCGTTCATGAACAAGGCCTTTGCCATCGCCTCAAGCTCTGCCAGGAAGTACGGCGTTATAGCGATTCCTAACGACGTGGACATCCGCGTCCTCTTTTCTTGAAAGGATCTAACATGAGATTCAGCGCATCGTTTATCCATCATCGTCTGTCGTCATCAACGCAGGCAATGAGTACCATTCTTCTGGGCCTTTTGACGTTTTTCCATCCATGCGCAAACGCACAAGACGTCCCTGGTGGCTGCGGGTCATTGAAACAATCCTGGGGGCCGTTTGATTACCGGCCCGACCGGTACATACCCGAGAACACCTACCGCTCGCACCGGGCGCTGCTGGGCATTGTGGAAAACGCACACTTCACGCCCGATGTCGAAATGCTGATTCGGGGAAAAACCAGCACTACGCCCGGCAATGACATCTCTTATACCCTGGGCGTTTTCCCCAACCACCATCGCGCCCTGCTGGCCATGGCGGCGCTGAGCGACAAGGAGAAGACCGACAAACCCGATGGCGCACGATTTTCGGTAGATTGCTATTTTCGGCGTGCGGTCACCTGGCGACCCGATGACAACATCGTTCACATGATCTACGCCAGGTACCTTGCCAAGTCAAAGCGCATCGATGAAGCCGAGCAGCAACTCGGCATCGCCGCCAGTCAGGCCAAAGACAACCCGATGACGCACAACAATCTGGGCCTGATTTACTTTGACATGAAGAGCTACGGCCAGGCCCTGGTGCACGCCCACAAAGCCTACGCCCTGGGGTTGGGCATGCCCAATCTGCGCGAGCAGCTAAAAAGTGTCGGCAAGTGGGAAGAGCCTGGGCCACAGGCCGCTGTGGAGTCCACTGGTCAGTCCAAGTGACCAAGCTTAGCTTGACGCCCTGACGCAACAGCGGGTGGCAACTGATATCTGCCGCCTGCGATATTCCAGTAGTGGTAGTAGGCCAGCGCAGCCTTAAGCGCGTAGCTGTAGTTCCCGAGCCCAAGCTTGCAGGCCCAGCGCATGGCCTGCAGATTAACTTTTCTGAGCACGCAGCTCGGAAAATTTTCGCAAGACAACATGGCCGCGCTGCGCGTCATCAACTCGTGCTCCAGCCTCGTTCGATGATCGGCTGACGCCGGCGCTCGCCACTGGTCAGGCAGGTCCTGCGGTATTGGAATCGGGCTGGGGACATGTCCCGGATAGGTCTGCCAGGGTACCGCGCGAACGGCAGGGTCGAACAGCGCCAGCCACTTGACGTAGAACTGGTGGTACAGGCAAGGGTCAGCAGGAAGCGCTGTCAGGTACTCGAGCAGCTCACTGTCATAAAAAGGCACTTGAAACTCAAGTCGATGCTGGTCAATTGTGTCAAAGTGATTGACCAGGTGCCGTCTCGGACCGTTCAGGTTCAAGAAAATGTAGAACGCTCGCACGGGATCCGCACAGCGAATCTCCCGAAGCTCCTTAAGCAAGCGCGCGTGCAAATGACCATGAAGTTGCGCCCCAAGCTCAGGCTCCAGAATCCTGGTCAGAATTGTCTTGCTCTGTTGGCGCAGATAGATGTCAATAGCGCCGTCCATATCCCCCGATCGCAGATGAGCCACTATCTCCGGGCTGATATAGACGTGGCCAAGTCCAACGCTGCCGCCCTCGCCCGTCCAGGCCAGACTGGGATGCTCCGGCATCTGTTGATGTCGCCCAGGCCACGAGCGCCAGGTGTCGGCCATCACCGCCGACCAGTTTGGTCCCGGCTCCGTGGGCAACTCGTGGTGAATGGTGCCGCTTTTCTCCGCGTAAGCCAATGCAAAGGCCTGGTCTTGAGTGTTGGCCAATGAGAAATTGAACGTATAGGCCCTGGCACCCTCTGAACGAAGCGCTGCGACCACACAACGAGAATCCAGCCCGCCGCTGAGATACGCAAATGTCGTCTTGTCACTGCGCAGTCGTCGGCGCACTGCAGACACGAACAGCCCGTAGGTCTTGCTCATTGCCTCTTCTTGCGTGCAACGTATTGGCTCAATAGCTTCCCAATTGAAGTACCGGCTTGCCGTGACAACGCCTTGCTCAAGCGCCAAGACCTCGCAAGGCATAAGCATCTTGATGTCAGCGTAGGCTGTGCCACCCCCAAAAGGATAGCCAAAGCCAGTTGCTTCTGCCACAGCCAGAATATCAAGCACCTTGGGGACCTCGGGGATCGCCTCCAAAATCCGCAAGGCGGTGGCGAAATAGACAAAATCGTCGAGCACACAATAATAGAGAGTGCGCAGCCCCAACCGATCTGCCACGAGATAGCCAATGCCTTTCGCTGCGTTGTAGTAAGCGGCACAAAACGTGCCACTGGCGCTGCGCAGGGCTTGCAGGTCGCCCTCATCCCACTTGCTTTGCAGATACGCCAGGTGGGCATCGCGTTCCACGCCGGTCGGGCCGTGGCAAGTGAGGAGCGGCTCGCCTGCAAGAATGGCGATAGAACCTGTGGGTGCAACGCGGTGCGCCGGGCGATCGAATGCGCCGATGTCAACCTTGATCAAAAATGCATGGGTGTCGCGAAATTCGATCGGTCGATCATTGGGATCGCGCGAAATATTTTTTCTCAGTGACTCACAAATTGAATCCGGAATTTGAGCCAAAGACCCTCGACTGAAGACGCCTGCGAGAATTGTCATGTGTTGTCCCTTTCGAGAGTATTTTTTGAAAGAAGCACCGCGCTTCAGAGCAGCAGAATCTTCATGGCGCAGTCACACCCTGGCGGATCAACTCAACAATCCGGTCTACTGCAGTTCGGTTGGCTGCCTCGACGGCAGCATGCTGCGTCGCCGGGAATGGTGTCAGCACGTAATCAATGACGGATTGGCCCGCTTCGGGCTGTCCAACACCAATCTTTACCCGACGAAATTTGTCGTCCTGAAAGCTCTGGAGAATCGAACGCACACCACGATGCCCGCCGTCGCCACCGCGCAAGCGCGCACGCACGGAGCCAATCGGGAGATCTAAATCATCGTGAACCAAAATACATTGACGCACCTCGAATGCGAGTTTCTTCGCCAGCTTGATGAGTACCGGGCCAATCTCGTTCATCGGCGCCAGAGGCTTGATCATCAGAATCGTTGCACCCTGCCACCGGCACTGAACCACCAGCGCCAGGTCTGCGTCGCGGTGCCACGGCTGGGCCATGCGTTGCGCCAGACTGTCCAGCGCGCGATAGCCGACATTGTGGGGCGTATCAAAACGGCCGGCCTCCGGATTACCGAGGCCAACAAGCACGACGGTTGACGGGTGCAAGCCGGTTACAGCCTCAGCAGCTTGCGCCAATTCGGCGCTAGCGAACGAGCTGATCAAAACCGCGTCTGTCGCCTGCGGACCCGACGGAACATGAAGGAGCTCACAAGTCTCACAGGATTGCAGGCGACCACAGTCTGATCGCCAGCATTGCACCTCGGTCTTCAATTGAATGATAAGGCGCTGTATGTGGTCCGCTTTATGTGAACCCTTGAGCAGCACCAGGTCGCCAGCCTTGAGATAGGCGCGTAGGTACGTAGATGCGTCGCGCAGTGAGGCAAAGGCACGAAACTCGGCGTTCCCATCCCGTTTCGCACGCAGCGATGCTGACGCCCGGGGACCGACAAAGACCACGCAGTCGGCGAATGCCAGCGCCGACTCGCCTATTTCGACGTAGCGTCGGGTAGAGTCGCCCTGGTAGTCCGAGATGGTTCCCAACACCACAACCCGGCGCTTAGCCTGGGCTGAACGCATGAATTCGAATGCCGGCTCGATGGTCGACAGCGGCGCCTTCCAATCATCACGAATGAACGTGATGCCATCCACTTCAACCGGGGCCATGCGCCCTTCAAAAGCAGGAACGTCCGCAACCGCCTGCGCCGCAACACGCAGAGGCACGCCAAGCGCAACACCGGTTGCCAGCGCCGCCAACACGGCAGGAGCCCAATGGACGCCACAGAGTTGAGTTGTCACCTGAACGGACTCGTCATGCCATGTGGCCGTCAAGGACAAGCGCTTGGGCCAGGCGGAGTGAATCGCCTCGCCATGAAGTTGCGCATCACTGGACAGCCCGTAGGTGACAGTTCGCCCTGCAAACAATGACCGCATCGCGAGTACCCGCGGGTCATCAGCATTCAAGATGGCGACACCGCCGCTTGGCAGCGACCTGATCAGCTTGCCTTTTTCATCAGCGATGGCATCGCGGTTCTTGTAAGCGGAAATGTGATCGGACCCAATATTGGTCACAACCCCCACCTTGGGACGAACCAGCGCCAGCGGTAAGTCCATTGCCCCCGGCCTGTGGGCGGATATTTCTGCTATACAAAAGGCATCCGACTGGCGTGTGCTCAGCACCATGCGAACCATGTCTTCAGGCCAGTTCAGCGAACCTGGATTCTTTCGACCCTTGCTGAAACTCCGCTCCAGAACACTGGCAATCAAGTCCTTGGTAGTCGTCTTTCCGGCACTCCCGGTCACACCAATGAACACGGTGTTGGACAGGCTGCGACGATGGATAAAAGTGAGCCGATACAAGGCCTGATCATAGAGTTGGCGCAGGCGCCAACCAACCCCGCCCGAAAGCTTCCCAAGCATTTTTGGGATGCGCATTTTCCCGAAACCCACCAGTTTTTTGGCAAGGTCTCTTCCCCAATTCGATTCACCAGCGTACGACCCGCCTGGGTCGTGTTCAACGGGCTTCATGGGGTCAACTCCTTGGAGTTCGATACTCGCCCGTGGCGCGGTCGACTCGGGGCCATTAACAGTCTTGCCGCTGACTCCTGCCGAATCAGGTCAATAACCCGGTCGATCGCCGTGCCGTAGGCTCTGTCGATGCTCTCTAGATGGGCAGATGCGAAGGGCGAGAGCACGTAATCAAGCACCGGTAGACCAGGCGGCGGCCGACCCACACCAATTTTGACGCGGCGGCACTGGTCATCTTGAAAAGCCTGGACTATCGATTGCACACCACGGTGTCCGCCATCGCCCCCGCGCATACGCACCCGCACTGTTCCGATGGGCAATTCCAAGTCATCATGCACAAGAATGCAACTGGCCAAATTGAAGCCAAGACCGAAATCCTGGGCAAGACCGCGCAGGGTTGACCCGGCGTGGTTCATCGGCGTGAGAAGCTTGATCAAACAAATCTGAAGTCCGTTCAGGCGAGTCCTGACGATCATCGCAGACCCACCCGCGGGCTCCCAGACTTGATCAAGGCGTTGCGCCAGGATGTTTACGACGCTGCGACCAACATTGTGTGGCGTGGACTCATAGCGCTCTTGCGGGTTCCCCAACCCAACAACGAACAGGGGTGGCGACCGGCTTGCCGACAGGTCAACACCGGTGGGCATCGGCGTGGTTGGTGCGTGGGTCGTGTTGCTTTCAGCTTGCGCACTATCCTGGCCATACGCCACATGGAAGCGGTCGCATGCATTGCAGAACACCATGTAGCCACAGTCCGAGCGCCAGCATTTCACCCCGATTGTCCGTGCGAAGATCAGGCGCTCCAGGTGATCGGGCCGGGTCGACCCCTTTAATAGAATCAAGTCGCCCGGCTGGAGATAGCTCTGTAGAAATGTCGAAGCGTTCCGAAGTGAAGGGAATGCAAACAACTGATCGGCGATACCTTTCTTGGCGCGTAGGCAGGCGGATGATCGGGAACCGACAAACAAGACGGCGTCGGCAACCGCCAGCGCCTGGCGTGCGACTTCTACATAGCGCTTGCTGGAATCACCAACATAGTCCGAGATGGTCCCCATCACGATGATCTTTCGTTTGGCAAACGCGTGCCGCATGAACGCGAAGGTGGGCGCGACGGTCCACAACGGCGCCTTCCAGTCATCCCGTATGAAGGTCACGCCGTCGCCAAGTTGGACAGGACTCATGCGCCCTTCGAACGGCTCCACAGCGGCTACCGCCTGCACAGCAACAGACAATGGCACACCCAATGCCAGCCCAGTCGCCAAAGCTGCGAGCACCGCAGACACCCAGTGATCGCCGCAAAGTTGTGTTTTCACTCGTGCGGTGTGTCCATTCCAGGTCACCGTCATGGAGAGTCGATCTGGCCAGACCGCATTGACTGATTCAGCCCGCAGCATAGCGTCAGCGCTCAAGCCGTAGGTCACTGATCGGCCCGGAAAATTTGAGCGCATGTTAAGTACACGGGGATCGTCTGCATTCAGAATTGCAAGGCCAGTGGTGGGCAGGGATTTAACCAACTTTCCCTTTTCGTCAGCAATAGCATCAAGACTGCGAAACGCGGACAGGTGGTCACCACCGATATTGGTCACCACCGCTACGGTTGGTTTGAAGAGCGCCAGCATTCGATCCAGCGACCCGGGACCGGTTGTGGCGATTTCGGCAATGCTGTAGGCATCCGAGTGCTCCGTGCCGAGGATAAGACGGATCACGTCCATCAGCCCGTTTGCGCTACCCTGGACCTTTCGACCCTTTTTGAGGTGCAGCGCGAGGATACTTGCCGTGATGTCCTTTGCCGTGGACTTGCCGGCGCTTCCCGTGACGCCTATAAACACCGGTTGCTGAAGCGTTCTGCGGTAAACAAAACTCACCCAATACAGACACTGCGTGTAAAGCCAATACACGGTGTGCAAATAGACCCAGCGTAGCCGCCAGCGCGCGCCCTCCGAGAGCCTACTGACGATCTCCATAGAGCTTCGCTGGCCGAGCTTTTTCGTCTCTATTTCAATTTGCATCTGCTATCCCTCGGATAATTTTTCCCGCTTAACTGAGACGATGCTCCGCAGCATTTCGATCAATTCTTGCGAGCCTCTGCGGTTAATCGCGAGCGACGCGGCGCAGTAGACAAAAGCGCCGACACCCACCAGAACGACCAGCCGAATCACGCCCCCTTGCCCGGCCAGTAGCACTTGCCGTGTTGCCGCAATGGCGCCGTACATGATGGAAGCAGCAGCAGCAGCCGGCACCATCACCATGGCCATTTGACCCAGTCGCAGGCCAAGCGCAGGCAAATTGCGCATCATTCCTTGCAAAAAAGCGAGGGGGGAAATCAGCAGCCAGGCGAAGCAAAGTCCGGGCAGCCCCCACCAGTTAGCACCAACAAAGAATGCAAACGGCGACAGCAAAGACACCCAGACCACATTACGCAGCACGATATCGGAGCGCCCAACGCCCTGCACCGCAGTTGCAACGAAGTTCCCCACCATTCTCAATGGAAGGATCGTTGCCAAAACCTGTAACGGAAAAGTTGCAGATGTCCATTTGGCGCCCAGAATCACCTCAGCGATTTCAGGCGCGACGCTTGACATGCCCCACAGAAGGGGGAACGCAAATACGCTCAAAATTCGTGCGCCTGACAACACATTGGTACCCACTCTGTGCAAGTCCTCTTGCATCCGGGAAAAGGTCGGAAAGGCAACTTGATTGACAAGCCCTGAAATACGCTGAACCGGCAAGGAGGCCAGGTGCATGGCGACCGAATAGATGCCAAGGACTTCTTTACCAAGCAGCTTGGCGCAAATGAGCATGTCGATTTGAGAGAAGTAGGTCGAGAGCGCCTGAATGGCAGTGAAGTAGCCACCAAAACGCAGCAACGATCTCATTCCATTCACAGAGAATTCAGGCCAGTGCCGGAACGGCGAGAGCCAGTTTGAGCCTATGGTTTTGACGAGCTGGCTAAGAACGAATCCAGACACCAGCGCCCAGACACCCGCCCCGCCCAGCGCCATGAACAGCGTGGTGATGCTGGCCACGATGGCGCCGGCCAGGTCAAGCAGGGATCGGTTGCGAAACTCCATTCGGCGTTGCAGCTGCGCGTCTGGGATGACGGCAAAGCCGGCAAGAACAAATTGCAGCGACAGGACGCGGATAACGGGGACCACACGTGGCTCGTTATAGAAAGTCCCGATCAGTGGCGCCGACAGCAGCAGCAGTGCGGCCAACAGGAAATGAATCACAAGAATCAGCGCGAACGCCCGCTTGAGCAGCTGCTCATCCACATCGGCTTTTTGCACGACGGCCGCGCCTAGACCCAACTCGGAAAACATGGCGAGAAAGGACACAAACACCGTGGCCATGGCGAGCAGACCATAGTCCGCAGGCGTTAGCAGCCGGATCACCACCAGGGTGATTCCCCAGGTAATCACCTGGCTAAGCAGCCTGACGCTGGCGGTCCAACGAAATCCCGAGAGGGCTTGAGCGCGCAGGCTCATGATTGGGCGGCGCTGTCAAAACGCTGCTGCAGCAACAGCGCGTCGAGCAAATACTTGGTAGCCCAGTTCGGATAACCTGCCCGCATGTAAGAGCCCATAAGCGGAAACGACCCCGCCAACGCCCCCACCACGGCGGCATCATCGGACTGGCGCAACTGCAGCGCCTTTAAAAAATCTACCAGCTTGTCAGCCTGTAGGCGGTAGCTGGTCTGCCCGGTCAAATCGAACAAGCGGTATGCCACGATGGCGATCTGCGCCGAACCGGTCAGGCAGGAGGAAAAACCGGCGGGCTCCCAGTCGGCATAGAAGCGCCCCGGCAGGTAGCCGTTGCTCTCGATGCGCGGCAGAATCGCATCAACGCTGCGCCGAACAGCGTGAATGAAGTCGGGACGCCCGGCGAGAGCACCGACCTCAAGAACGCCCTGCAGGGTGTAGCCAATCGTGTGCGTGAGTGGTGCGTCGGAATGGGTCAGACAATTGTGGGCAAACCAGCCATTGGGCTGCTGCTGGCGCAACGCGGCTTCGATGACTCGAACCGCCGCGCGCTGGTAGGACTCGTCCTGGGCCAATTCTCCAAAGCGGTAAATGGACCAGGCGCACAGACAACTGTAGGTCTTGATCTCGCCCGCACTGACGAAGGCGCCATTGGTTTTGAAATAGCCCTGCTCGTCCAGATCGCCCACCAGAAAGTCTGCGGCCTTTCTCGCAGCAACCATCAGCTTTGGGTCACCTGAATGGCGGTAGGCGGAACACCAGCCGTCCAGCACCATGCCAGTATTGAATATCGCGGCGGTCTGTCTTTCGGGCGGACAAACCGGCCCACCTTGGACGGCGCCAGATGGCATCTGTACTGCCGTTTCCCACGCAGCCATGCGCATCGCCGCTGCGGCCACGGCTGCGTCGTCAAACTCTGCCGAGAAGGCCAGCAGAGAGGTAATGATGTAGCCGGTGGTCTCGGGGTACGAGGCGCGCCACCCTGCCCCCTCCCGGCTTTTGTCGCTGTCGCATGGAAAGTAGCCCAGCGACACGCCATCATCCGGGCTCGCGGCCTGCGCCTGCAGCAGCCACTGCACGGCAGCCCGCGCGCGCTCTTGTGTTTCGCCGTGCACAGGTTGCGGCATCGCGGTGGCAAACTGCCACTGGCTGCGAATCACTTCGCTGCGAAAGGCTTGCTTGTGGGCTGGCACCAGCGCGCGAAGCTCCCGCGTGACCGCAGCCGCAGCCCAATAAGCGCTTCGCACGCCACCGCGCAGGTATTGGTGGCGAAGGATGCGTGCAATGGTGACCGGCTTCATATGGCATTCCTTAAAACATGACTTGACCACCGGCCACCAACAGGTTGACGCCGGTCAGAAACGAGGCCTCGTCAGCCACCAGATAAGCCACTGCATGGGCCACATCGGCCGGCGTCGCAATTCTCTTCAGGGGAGTCCTTGCGGCTTCCATCTTGAAGACACGCTCCTGATAGTGTTCTGTCAAGTCGGTCCGTGTCAGGCCGGGCGAGACCATATTGACCCGAATATGCGCATCGGCCCACTCAGCCGCCATGGCCTTGGACAGGCCCAACAGCGCGTATTTGGCGCACACATAGTCGGCCATGCCGGTAGCCGGAACCCCAGCGGTCACTTGCGACAAAATATTGACGACAGCGCCACCGCCGGCAGCTTTCATGGCGGGATAGACCGCTTGGCACAACTGCAACACCGCCTTGACTTGATACGCCATGTGGTTCTCAAAATCGGGCCAGCAGAGTTCGCCCAGTGGACGGTTGATGAGTTCCCCCACCGCTGCATTGACCAGCACGCGCGGCGGGCCAAGCGTCTGCAACACTTCCGCCAGCAACCCTGACACCGACTCAGCGTCGCGTACATCCGCTTGCACGGCGAAGGCTATGCCGCCGGCGAGCTCTATCTCTCGCACCACTTGCCGTGCCCGTTCCTCACTGCGAAAATAGTTCAGCGCCACTGCATAACCATTCTTGGCCAGCGTTCTGGCAATCTCCGCACCGATCCCTCGGGATGCCCCCGTCACCAACGCTACCGGTCGACCCGACTGAATTGGCGCGGACGCCAGCCGTTCCCCAAGCACCTGCGTTGGCGGCGAGTCGTCCCTGACCTTGACCTTTGCGCTGCCCATGACCAGCACCTTGTCGTCCACGCTGCGGATCTCGGTATTGAGCACGAGAGTGCGGGTCGCATCACTCTTACCCACCACTTTGACGACGGCGCGCACCGGCTCATCAATGCGCACCGGCCGTCGAAAGCTGAGGTCTTGCCCCAAATACAGCGCGTGTTTGCCCGGCACACGCATACCCACAAGCTGCGAGAACAGCGACGCTAACAGCATCCCATGCACGACCGGCGCCCCAAACTCGGTGCCAGCAGCGTAGGCAGCGTCCACATGCAGGGGGCTGTAGTCGCCACTCAGGGTTGCGAACGCGTCTACGTCCTGCGAGGAAAAAGTTCGCCACACCTCAAAGCTTTGGCCGACGGCAATATCGTCGAACTTAAGCTGCGCAGGCGCCAAAAATTTCTGATTCATCTGATTGCCTTGATGATCGCGCAGCCAGGCTAAAGCTTGGCGCTCACAACCTGGACAACGTCAAAATACGACACCATCAATTCGAATTCAGAGACCTCGAACGAGATCGAGAACTCCTCCTCCAGGGCCAGAACGAGATTGATGTGGTTGGCCGAGTCCCAACCTGGCGTGTTGTCCATCGACGTGTTGTCACTGATCTCGGCTGCATCCAAATTCAGAATGATCGACATCACATCGCGTACCGTTTGCTCAATATTTTTAGACATGCATGGGCTCCGGGGTGGGGGCCAGATCGGCCAACTTGCTGATGGCGGGTGACGCCTGCATCTCGAACCAGTCAGGTGCTTGCACCGTGGTCGTGGCCAGATCCAACTCCCAAGTGGTGGTGCCAGATTCATCTTCGCCCAGCTTACGAAAGCCATGTTTCTCAAACAGATCGCGCGCTGGCACATTTTTCTCGGTCGGCACCACATGCCCGCACAGCTTGCTGAGCCCCCGCTGGCGCGCGGCCTCGCAGAGGTAAGCCAGCATGGCCGTCTCCACGGTGCGCCCGATGACACGGCAACTGAGCAAGAAAGTGTCAATAGCGAGTCGACTGGCATCAGCGCGCGCCATCATGAGGCCGACGATGCCGTTGTCGCCAAAACGATCAAGAACGCCGACGGTCACAAGCAGGTGATCAGGATCACCGAGGCGGGCATCCAGCTCCGCCTCGCTGTACCGAACCGTTGTGACATTGAACTGATTCGTCTTCTGGGTGAGCTGAGCAGCCCGCGTTCGCGACCTGGAATCAACCGATGCGAGGGTTAGCTGCATGTCCAAATCGCGGTAATAGTCTTCGAGACTGGTGCTGGCAGAGCGCGCCGATTCGGCCATGGCACGCTGCTGGTACAACTGGCCCCGACGTCGATCTTCATCGGACTGACCCAGGGTGTCAAACCAGCCTTGCGAACAAAGAGTCTGCACATAAAGTTCGGGTCTCGGCGGCAACTCAATGACGGTGACCATGGGCAATTCACGCCGAACCTGTTCACATTCAGCCGGATTGTCATCAACAAAAACCATGTGTTCCAGACCAATATTGAGTCGAGCGGCAATTGTCTGGATTGAATCGCTCTTGGGATTCCAGTGTATTTGCAGCTCGGAAAAATGCGCTTTGCGAATCATCATGAAACGGTGATTCGAAAACACGGCTTCCACATCGGCCGGGTTGTTCTTGCTGGCAACGGCCAATATGACACCGCGCCGATAAAGGTCAAGAATGGCCCGTTGAAACTCGACAAAAGCACTGCCGGGGTAATTGGCCCCGAGTTGAATTCCGTCAATTCCGTCCTCACCGAGGACGCCACCCCAAAGCGTGTTATCAAGGTCAACCACGAGACACTTCTTGCTCAAGCCCGTGAGCGCCCGAAAATACCGCAGGTACTCTTGCGCCAAATTTTCGAGCGCACCCATCGCGATGGGCGCCTTGGCGTACAAGCGCATTCGGGCGTCGTACCAATGCTGCGCGCCATACTGGGTCACCAGCCCGGCGTAATCCACGACATGTGCAGCGACGATGTCGGCACTTGCATCGGCCAGGGCGAGATTCAGCTCTATGACCAGTCTTGCCTGCCCACGCGTCAGGCCCATATCAGCAATGCCAGCCCTTCGAAATCGGGGTTGCGCCAGGTTGTGAATCAGCAAAGGCGCGGTGCTCGCGGCTCGAAAAGTGCGCAGCAAGCCAGCCATTTTTTTCTTGAAATTATCGACAAGCTGCTCAAGCTCGACGCTGGCCTGATCAGCATCCATGAAATCGGTATAGACCTCAGGCAGCCAGTCTTCACCCTCTATGGCCAGAACCACTACATCCGGGGCAAACGCGTAGAGACCGCTGCATGGATCCAGTATCTCCTGGCTAATCAAGCCAAATCCTGACTGGTAGATTTCAATGCGCAGGCCATTGGCAAAGCCATAGGCGATCAGCGCATCCTGAATGAATTCAATCGAGAACGACGAAAGCAATGCCACCCGGTAGCGCTTGATCCCTTGCAATTGGGGCGGCATTTCCTTCACAAGTTGTCGCAGAAATCTGTAATTGAGCAGACCAGAGCTGCTGTTCAGCAAGGCGCGCGCACCCTGATGCGCCGATGCCATCGCACCCTCCTTGAGACTCTGCGAAATCGAGTTGCGCAACTCGGCACTATTGTCAGCAGTGCGTTTGGGCAATACGACGTTGTTACTCTCAGTCATAACAATAAACTCCTTGCTGAATCATTTGCCCCACTGCCTGTTCTACCGCTGCGGCAGACAATACGGTGACCCTTAAGCCCCCAACCTTGGCCTCGCGCCAGGCCCCGTCCCTCTTTAAATAGGGAACCATCTTGTGTAAATTGCGACGCCGCGAGACCGTTGCTTCAAACAGGCGGCAACTGCTGTCCAAGATGCGACCGTCCATGGTTTTCGAGCGCAAATGAAAGACCTCTTGCGTGAACGGCGCCACAGGCAGTTCGGTTTCAAACGTCTCTTCCAGCAAGTGAAAGAAGGTCAGTACACCGATATCTGTACCCAGCAAGAGAATTTTGCCGTTGCGTTTGAGCAGGGCATCAAATGGCGTGCCGACTCCGCAAGGTGTGCGCGCGAGATGGTGCCCGCTAGCGACGACTGCGGCATCACGCCCCCAAAGCGCCACCGAGTGAGTCGGGTGCACACTGCGCAGCACCTGCGGCGAGCGTCTGAACAGTTCGGTCAGCAGGCCCATCTTTGACGGTGTACGCGCTGCATCAAACAGTGGATCGCTTCGGGCGTAGGCGACAGCGGTGCCAGAGAACGTCATGGTCGGCATCATGAGCACACCCTCGATGCCGACCGCAGCTTGCAGCACGGCTATGACATCGCTCGGCTTGCCCTGAAAGCCTTTAAAGGCGTCGAAAGAACTGTGGACCAGCACCGTCTCACCTCGCCCGACACCCAGCCCAAGCAGCTGGCGCTGCAACTCATCCGGGCCAAAAGACCACATGGTATTGATGAACATGCGCCTCAACACCTTGAGGTGCCGCTTGGTTCGCGTCTTCATTCCCTTAAATGCATCCATTTTTTCGCTCAATGATCGGCTGGTTCTTAGCCTGCGAGGACCGGCGACCCGCTCGCAGCGCTGTCCACGAATCTCTTTAAGGTCAACAGGGCGGACGGCAGCACCAGCACCAGAACCACCATGTGTGCGCGCACCTCTTCGTAGTTTGAAAAGACCATGTAGACCACACTCAAGCCGAATGCAAATGCGACCGATGCCACAACAAAGCGCTGCTTGGAGGGCAGAAAGAACAGGGCAAGAAGAGCGGGCAGGGCGTGAACCAGCAAAGGCGGGTAGCGAAGGTTCATGTCCACCAGTTTTCCGGCATTACTCCAAAGGGTCGTCAAGGCGCCCTGCAGGTTGTAATAGGTGCCATCCACCGGAGATGGAAACAGCTGACCCAACGCCATATAGGTGCCGAACGCGATCACCAACAGGGCAAGGGTCTCCAGGCAGGTCTTGAGCCAACTGTTCTTGTCGACGTGAACCAGGAAGTAAAGAAACGGAAGCAAGATGGTGTCGAATTTGACTAAAACGCTAAGAAATAGACAGAACATCAAGACCCAGAAATTTCTTTCGGCGACCAGATAGAGAAGCCCAATCCAGAGCACCAGTTGAAGCCTGTCCCAGGGATGAAATAGCGCAAAGAAGTAGGTCAGGGGCAACGCCGCGCAGAAATACAGAACACCCAGCAAACAATAATGATCTGGCAACCATTTCTTCAGATAGAAGTACAAAGCCAACAGACCAACAAATAAAAACACCGTATCGAGCAACTTGTAGGTTTTGGCAACGGTTAAGCCGGTGTGAATTCGGATGGACTCTGCTAAATACACAATCCCTATTCGCTTTTGAATCGAGGTGGCCCCAAGTGCGGTCCATCCTTTGCCGCCTGGCGCCTTGTTTTCCAGGATGCCAAAGTGCAGTTCTTCACGCTGCTTCTCCAGTTTTTTGGCGTATATGGTTTGATCACCGATCCAGGTTTGCATACTGATTGTGATAGTCGCCAGCAGCCACGACAAGAGTAAAAAACCAATTGCTTTTTGATAGTTTTTATTCATACAAATAGCTCACCCAATAAAACCCAATGACTGGGCGCACCGTGCCTCAGTCAGGCATACGGCCCAGAGCGCAACTGCGAGTCCAGCGCTACCCTTGCGTCGGCTGGGACGACCCCTTAAAGACAAAGTACTTTTGAATCACATACGACAAGGCAGCGCTGAAGGGCAAAACCAGGGCACCCGCTGCATAGGCGTCAAAGCCAAGAGCAATGATCCGTCCGATCATGAAAATGACACATACATAGATAACCGTCCAACTCAATATGAAGCGCCCCAGCAAACGATTATTTCGGTTGTTGAACACCAGATGGCCTTGTGTCTTGAAACTGAACAGGATGCCGATGACCAGAGCAATGAGGTTGGCCATTTGGTAACGCAGGCCCACAGATAACAGCAACGCGTAAATGAGATAGCTCACGCAGGTATTGAGAATTCCGACCAGAACAAATCGCACGAGCACGGTCTTGCGGCCCTGTCTGGAGATTGTGCTGAGGAGGCTCATTGGGGTCGGGCGGGCTGACGCCCTCGATCAACAGCCGTCCTCGGTCCAGTTTTGCGCAGGAAATACCCTGTGTTTCCACTTGGAAAGAGATGCGAAAGCAATATTCCAACCGGCAGGAACAGCAAATAGACTGGGAACCGGAAGCGCCCAGTCAGCACGACCGACAGGCTGGCAGCCACACCATTTGGAAAAGATGCCGACTGGCTCTTGACGACATCGAAACCCCAACGCTCAGAAAGTTGCTTGATCGAAGGTGCTTGCGGAAAACTGATGTGTCTCGGTGCGTCAAGGTTATGCCACTTCTTGCCAAAGAGGCGCGCCTCCCAAGAGCCTATATTCGGAATAACAAAATAGAAGATGCCATCTGGTTTCAGGAGCTTATGGACCGTTTCAAAAGCATGATTGATGTCCGTAATATGCTCAAGCACGAAGTGCATGGTGACGACGTTCACCAGTCCCGCGTGATCACGCACAAGGTCTCGTTCGTCAGCATAGACACGAAGTTTAAGCACCTGTGAGAGTAGTGCCGCATGAGCAGGGTCGGGTTCGAAGCCAATGAGATTGAGGTTTCTTGCCCTATTCTCATCCAGGAACCAGCCATCGCCGCAACCAAAGTCAAGCAACAATGCAGGCTTCTTGAATTCCCTAATAAACCCTCGCGCGTCAAAGTAGCAGGAGCCCATGACCCACGCGCGCATAAGCCGGTACAGCCACGACTTCTTTTTATGAATCGGGTACGCGCCATACAGAGCGGCCACATCTGCTGGAATGGGCGTCTGTTGAATCAGACCACAACTGACACAGCGGGCGTAGCTGACCCGCAAGGGCTTTTGCAGGTAGTAGTCTTTGCAATCAGACCACACAGGAACAGCCGCAGAACTGGTGCATTGAATACAGGAAAATTCGGGCGTCATCTGCATAGCAAGCGTATTTTTTGGATGTTTTCAGAAGATCAGCTGATACACAGCAGCGCGGGCGATGGTATTGAGGTGAGCCTTGGCCAGACCAATGGTCCGGTCTGCCCCCGAGATGCAGAATCTGGTGTCCGCCCTGAATTTGTCGACAAAGCCCTTGAAGTCCCGATGTTGTTTTCCGCCAATGGCCACACTCCAGGAGCCTGGGCTGACCCGAAACGCGGAGGTCTGCGTCGACGTGTAGTAGCCGTCGCCATGGGCAAGCACCCTGAACCAATAGTCCAGATCGACCAGATAGGGATGACTTGCGTCATAGGTCCCTACGGTTTTGATAAGCTCGTGGCGGATCAGGCCGTTGCCCGGTTCACCGATCAAATTGGTGCCAGCGCGAATGCAGCGCTTGATCAAGACTCGGCTTTCAATTCGCCCGGCTTTGTCCCGCCCGAGGCGGCGCCTCATCAACACCCGCCCATCGGTGTCGATGATGTCGCGCGCGCCAAATACCAGCGCAATCTGTTCTGCGGGATCGTTTTCCAGCACCGCGACCTGCTTTTCAAGACAATCCGGCGCAAGCAAATCGTCATGCGGTAGCAGTTTGAAGTACTTGCCCTGGGCCACCTCCAGGCAACGATTCCAATTGCCTTGCGGGCCCAGGTTGCAGGCGTGTCTGATGTATCGGATACGTGGATCGTCATAACGCGACATGAGGCTCGGCGTCTCGTCCGGGGAGTTGTCATCGAGTATGTACAACTCGAAATTGGGGTAACTTTGATTCAAGACCGAGTCGATCGTTTTCCCCAGAAACTCCACCCCACGATAAGTCGGTATGCAGACAGACACTTGCGGTTTCATCGTGGTTGACTCACTGTCTGGTGCCAGTCATTGCGAGCCACCACGGGCCAGATTGACACGCTCTTGAAGCATCAGCTGCGCAATGCCAACGGCGAGGCTCATGGCAGGCGGGCTGGGGCTTGCCTGTGTCGCCATCGAGCGAAATTGCACACGCCGTGTGTACAGACCTGAGAGACGGCTCGCGCTGGTCACGATGCGCGGCCCACGTCGCGCAATTCGCTTGAAAATTGAAACAATTTCTGCGATCGTGGTGGGTCGCTCCGAGGCCACAATTCTGATCACAGTCTGTTGTGGCTCGCCGATCCGAGCCAAGGCACGGATCATCGCCTCCGCGGCATCGTCAGCGGCAATGTAGTCACGGATGGTGTCGAACGGAACATAGATTTGGATGGGCTGATTGCGCAGGATGCAGCGCGCCATGTGCGTCAGCAGGCCCTGCTTCTTTGCGCTCGCCTGCCCGGGGCCATACAGCGTGGATATTCTTGCAATGAGCGCGCTCGCACAACGATTTCTTTTCACAAAGGAAGCGAGCAGTTCCTCTTGCAGCAGCTTCGCGCGAGCATAGGCGGTTGTTGGTGTCGGCTGCGAACGCTCGGTAATCACTTCATCTGATGACTCAGCGTAAATCGCGCCGGCCGAACTGGCAAAGGCGATGGCGCCGGGCTTGGCCATGATTTGTGGGTGCGACTCAATCGACTTCAAGACCTGAGTCAGGGCGCGCGCTTCTGGCTCAAGCGCCTGGGCTGAACTGCTCATCGTTCCAACACCTGCAGCCCAATAGAGTTGCCACTGGTCAACGGCTTGCACCCTTGATGCAAACTTGTCAACGGTCGTTGCCACTTGATCCGCCAGGGCTTGGTCGTCCCCCCAGCAAAGGCGCTTATCAGGCACAAAAAGTTCGTCACCCTTGCGATGCAACGCACGGCAAAGTGCCGTCCCCAACAGCCCGCCGCTCCCGATGACCCATGAGATCATCATGGCAGAACGGGCGGGCGCGTTGGTTTGGTGCTCACCACATACAACGGCTTGCCCATGACGATTCCCATTGTGACTGCCAGGTACTCGGCGATCACGCCAAGAGCCGTCAGAATGCTGCCCGAGAAAAAGGAGACAACAATTAGCATTGAGGCCCAGCCCTGAACCGGTACCTGGCCGAATATCTTGCCGTACAGCGCATAGGCTGAAATGACGACCGCCAGAATCATGGAAAAGAAACCCATGATGGTGATCAGCCTTAGCGGACGTGTGCCGGTGGTCAGTATCAGGTTCCAGAAGTGACCCAATAGCTTGAAGTAAGAATAGCCAGAGGGGCGGTCTAATTCGTTTCGCAGGCGAACCGGACAGTGTCCGATCCTGCCGCTGACCCAGAACAGCCCAACGTCCAGATAGACACCATTGCCACAGTAGGCGGCCAGGGTTCGTGCAATTTCACCATCGACCAGGCGAAAACTATTGAAGCGTCCGATCGCGCTGTTGCCCAACAGTTGAGTGCTGATTGCTTTTGCGGCCTGACTTAAGGCATTGCGAAGCCAGCCATGCGGCGCCGCGTTGATGGGCTTGGCGTAAACCAGCTGCAGCGACGAGTCCAGGGCATAGTCAAGCATCGGGCCAATGTCTGCCGGGTTTTGCTGTCCATCTTCATCCATGGTGACCACCCAGTCGCCGGTGGCGCTGGCCATGCCAGCCAAGGTTGCGGCGTGTTGCCCGTAATTTCGGGACAACCAGACCGACTTGGCAAAAGGATATTGAGCGCAAATAGATTCAATGGCTTTATCCGACCGGTCTGGTCCGCAGTCGTGAACCAGCAAGATTTCGCAAACAACGAAGCTCCTGGCGCCAGGCGTGGTCTGCTGACGCGTCAGAGGCGCAATCTCTTCGACCAGAATGGGCAATGTGCTGGCCCCTTGGTAGACAGGAATGACGATGGAGACACGGTGCATGGAAGGGAGTTCTGTGAGCCTTGGTTGAGGAATTTTTGGCTGGGACGCCAGAGCCTGAGTTGATCAATGTCAATTGGGGCATCACATATCGGACGTCCTCGGCGCAAGGGCCTGCTTACTTGCTTGTCAGCCTGACACGGGCACAAAATTCCTCTCTCTTTGGTGTGCCACCTGTTCCAGAAGCGATACCAAGGACTCTGATCTTCCGCGCCGCGATGCCTTCTGAACCGCCAGCGCTTTCGGCAGTCGCAAATTGCCGCGTCGCCAGTCGCGCACCAGCGTCGGCAGGACGTGGGCTATTGCATCGACCGAATCAAGTGCAGCGATGTCACTCAACCCGGCCCCGCGCAGCACGGCAGCCGTGTCGCCAGCGGCATCGGTGAGCCCAAGAATGGGCTTGCCAGCGCGCAAGTATTCATAGATTTTTGCGGGAATCTGGGCATTGCAATTGCGCGCTTGCATCACCAGAAGCGCGTCGACCGCCATCATTTCAGCGAGCGCCGCGCGGTAGGGTATTGCGGGACACAGTTCAATGAAATCCTGGGCGCCATGAGTTTTCGCCAGATGTTGCAGGAGTTCATCATGAACGCAGGCACGAAACCGGATGCGTAGATCAGCCGTCGTTAACACGCCCTCTTTTTTTAGACGGCCAAGCGCAGCAAACAGTTGCGTCGGGTCCCGCTCCGATGGATAAACAATGCCGCTGTGCAGCAGCAACAAAGGGCGCGTGCCGACGCCTACGGCCCGCAATTCATCGGATTGCAGTGGCGCGAGGGCAGAAAAACTTTCCTCGTCATAGCCGTTTTCAAGCACCACGATGCGCTCGGCCGCAGCCGGGTAGCGCTGTTGGTACATGTGTGCCGCACCGGGCGTGGTAAACACGCTGTAGCTTGCCCGAGTGAGCGCATCTTCTTCAATGGCTTGATAGCTGCGCCAAGTACGCGGATCGGCGGGATAGCCCGCATGCGCCATCGGATCGCGAAAGTCCGCAACCCACGCAATACCCGTCTTTCGATGCAGCGCCGACGCAATTACATGCGCAGTGGCAATCGGGTACGTGGACCAAATGACATCCGGTTTGAACTCATCGATCATCCTGCGCCCCTCGCGGATGGCGGCGAACTTCCAACTGATCCAGCGGTCCGGCCTGGCCATCCAGCCGAGGTAACGTCCACCGAGTTGCAGGTGCCGCGCCGTGTCCAGCGCAAACGCGCGGCGAACCACGGTGCCCTGCGGGACATCAGCCATCAAATCGCCACTGCTTTTCTCATAGGCACGGGGGTCAGCGCTTAGCACCAGCGGCTGCCAACCCAGCGCCGGCAGATGCTGCACAAAGCGCAGTGTGCGTTGTATGCCACTGCTGCCTGCCAATGGCGGAAAGTGGTAGGCAATCATCAGGATTTTTTTCACGCTGGCTCCGAATCCCTTTGCCCAGCGGCGCCAATGCCAAGCAGCCGTTGGTAAACCTGCTGGTGCGCTTGTGCATTCAAAGTCCAGGTAAATTTGCCGCTGATGAGTTCATGCCCACGCCCTGCGAGTTCGCGGCACAAGAGTGGATCGCGCATCAAAATTGCAATTGCCTTCTCGATGGCCGCTACTGAACGCGGGGGTATCAACAGCGCCTCTTGACGGTCCATCACAATGTCCCCGACGCCGCCCACGTGGGTAAAAATGCTCGGCACCCCGACAAAAAGAGCTTCAAACAATACGGTCGGCGTACCCTCAGAATGCGACGGCAGAATAAAGGCGCTGGCAAAACGCATCCATATTTTTACTCGCTGGTGCGGCACCGCGCCAACCCGCACCACCACATCCTGCAGACCGCTCGCAGCGACATAATCGTCAACGTAGGAGCCCAACTGGTTTTCCCCTACCAAAAACAGTCGCAAATTCTTCTGGCCCTGCGCCACGAGATTCTTGGTTGCCTCCAATAATTCCTTAATGCCTTTGATCTCCTTCAAGTAGCCGACAAACACCAGATTCCAGCTCTTGGCATGGGTCGACTTGAGCTCATCAACTTCTTGCCGCTCTGCATCGCTAAGGGAGAACGTTTCAGTGTTCACGCCGTTGGTGATGTACTGACTGAATGCGCTAATTCGATCCTGCGTATATTCATGCCCGAGCCGCATCCCTTCGCCGCTAACAAAAA
Organism: Rhodoferax sp.; assembly: GCA_013791765.1. Taxonomy (GTDB): domain Bacteria; phylum Pseudomonadota; class Gammaproteobacteria; order Burkholderiales; family Burkholderiaceae_C; genus Rhodoferax. Next base: position 12,036 of record VMTC01000063.1, on the reverse strand, counting down.
CATTGAAGTCGGCTCCATCCAAGCTGTCCCGGACTTTCCTGAAGCAGGCCCGGTTGTAATTTGGCGCATCAACGATGCAAGTTCGGTGAATGGTATGCACGACCTTGACGTGAGGAAACATCTCATCCCTGCAGCGATTGGCCACATAGCCGCATGGATAGGTGGAGTGGGCATGAATGATGTCAAATCGCCAGTCCTGGTAGATGGCCGCCAGCCGATTTTGAATTGCTTGAAACATCCAGTCACCCACTCGCTCAAACAGGCTGTGTCCTGGTAGCGTCAGGTAGCGCGGGTGATAGACCGGCTGACCGGCATCGTCCTCCTCGTCAGGCACGCACGCCAATTCCCGGTAGGATTTTTTGAACAGGGGCAATGGGAATGGCGTCATCGGGAGCGGCTGCATCACCCGCACGTCGCACCCCGCCTCTCGCAACGATTTCGCCTGTTCATGCACGAAGGTTCCCGACACCGGGTTCTGCCGATTGGGATACCACAGGGTCAAGAACAAAACTTTCATAGGGCACACCCGTTCGCCTGGCGGCAATAGTTGATGGCAAAGGTAGTCATACGGTCTGACGAGCGGGAATTGTTTGCCTGCAGGTACGGTTGCCATTTGATCAATGTCAATTCGGACACGACGGGGCTCACCATCCAGATATGGCATCCTGACATTCAATAGAGCCGCTCAGAAGTCGGTCGCAAGACCGGCCTTGCAGCGGCCATGATCATCAAAAGAAGCAGCAACAACAAAAATCTTGGCGAATCGATGAGCGTGTCAAAGAGACCGACAACCAAAAGGCTGCAAAGCGCCGCCAGGCCAGCGCTGGCATCGGCGTCACCCCTCAATGCGTCCATGGCTGCCCGGCCTAGTGCGAGCAGGAACAAGTTGCCCATTGCCGCCAGGCCAAACCAGCCTTGGTCAAAGAGCAGGCCAACAAATAAGCTTTTGATGTGCCATTGCAGGTGACCATCGGCAGAGAAAAACCAATGGTCCAGTCCCTGGTTGAAGTCGCCATTGCGGATCAGGTTTTCGCCGGTCTCCGCTTCAAGGCGAACATTATCAATATCGACGGTGGATTGAGGCACACCGTAATAGAGTGAGAGCTTGGTGGTTCTTTGGCTGTACCAGGGACTGATGGGGATATCTTTGGCGAAGACTTCTGCTTCGAGGCTGCGCCAATGACCGAATTCCTTGCCCAAATTGAAAGACTGCCAAATGCAGTTGTAGGCGGTCAACATCCATTTTTCGCAAATCGGAACCGTGATCTTGGCGTCGGGGCGGTTTGGGCGTGCATCGAGCTTCAAAAGATATTTTCTCCCCGGCTCAATCGACACCAACTGCTCCAGGTAAATGGAATCACCCGCGCCCAAGCGCAAATGGCGTCCATTTGCCTCGGCTTCCAGCCTGTAGGTGCCGGACCTGGGGCTTGAGACGCTTCGCCAATAGCTTGTCTCAGGGAAGCGTCCAAGTCCCATGCCGAACATTGAGGCGGCCCAACCGGAATCACGCATGCGGACGGCATCCTGCCAATGCGATTGGCGAACCCTAAGATCGGCGTTGACAGTTGCCATTCGCGATTGCGCAAAATCACCCTCAAATATCGGCAGCGCAACCAGCAACATGGCGCCTGTCATGCCGGCAAAAAAAATACTGCGACGAACAAAGCGCTTGGCACTGATCATTTCGCTCAGCAACACGACACCAACAGCGACCGCAAAAGCCACGAACCCGTTCCGGGAAAATGTGACCATCAACGCGTACGTGGTGGCCAGCACGAGCAGGAAACAGGCCAGTCTCAGCGCCCGATGAGCTGTCCCAAGCATGAGAACAACCAGGAAAGGCGTGGCTGCAGCGAGGAAGCATTCGATATAGGCACCCCCGGTGTGCATGGCCGAGAATGGGCCGGTGACGCGGTAGCTTCCAGTGAAATTCCACAGTCCACTAAATGCCACGCGCTCCCAAAAAATCACGGCCACGGTCAGCCCCAAGCCAATGACCATGCCAAAGCCAAACTGGCGGCGCGCATCAACGCCATGCGCCCCAAGGCGCTGGAACAGGCCATAGGCAGCCCATGCAAATGCCACGCCCTTGACTATCCGCAAGGCGTTATAGGAGCTGTAATAGTTGTTGAAAGAGTTTGCGTCAGGCAGTTGAAACGGCAACAGACCTCGCACCGCACTGACAGCAAAGCTCAGCACAACCAGGGCCACTGCCATGCTGAAAGGAATATCGGTGCGCGACTTGGCAAGGGGCAGCGCCTGGACACGGCTAAAGGCGAGCGCCAGGCACACCACCACAAGTGCGTCAAACTCGTCAAAGAAGAAGCGACCGCTCCACGGCGCAAGGTCAAATACAGGCAAGGCTGCCGGAATAATTGCGAATAGCCACGCGGGGCGCTGCCATACCATCGCAGCGCAGGCAACGAGCACCACGCCGACAAGCACTGGGAAGGCTGGAAAGGCTGCCAGCCAAACGCCTATCGCCGCAAGGCACAAAAGCAGCCAGGGGCGGAGTACGACCATCGGCTTGATGGACCGCGATTGCTGATGGTCAAGGAGCTGCAAAAATCGCGTCGCGGTCCAGCTTGCCGCGCACGCCAGCAAGATGTTGGTCGGATCCGGGTGAAGTCCATCAATGAATAGCTTGCCGCCTTCGATACCCATTGCAAGAACTGATGCCATGGCGGCGGCAAAGGCAGCGCAACGTCGATGCGCCCAGGCCAGCAGGGCAACCGGTATGTAGGACGCAGTAACCACCACCAGACTGAAGAGCGCTAACGCTTCGGTCGTGAAATAGTGGTAGTAGAACGGCATGAATTTGACTTGCGCCAGCTGCGCAATTGCATCGTCCAGCCCGTGCCAATGGGCGGTGAACCAGCCGTTGAGCTCAAGTAACAAGGCCAGATACGCCGCCGCCAGGGCAGGTGTGTAGCGCCGCAGCGTGGCGGCGAACTGCTCCGCAGTCCAACGATGACCATAGCGACTTAGCGCCAAGCCGCCACAGACGCCAGCCAATCGGGTCAGAACCGACAGTCCTTGCGCGACTCCCGAGGCCATCAGGAACTGCAAGGCTTCAACCGCGCCTCCCAACAACAGGCCCAGGAGCACAGCCTGCCTGTAACCGGCCAGACCGAAGGCGGCGTGGCGCGCCAGCAAGAGACCAAAGGGCAAGGTCAAGCCGACTTCCGCTAACAAGCGCAGCACCAACAGCATGGGCGAGGGTGCATGGCCTGCGACCAGCCAAGCCCAACTGTTCGAATCAACCCGGGCAGCCAGCTCCGACCACGACACGACAAAGTCGAAAGGAAACAAAGCAAAGGCAAGGTAGGCAAAGGCATAACCGTCAAGCGCGAGCACTTTCAGCCGCTGCGGCTTGCCCACCAGGGAGGCGATCATGGTGCTGAACCAAGAGGCATAACGGGCCCACAACGCCAAGCCGACCAGGCTACCCAGACACTCCGCCAGGATGTCGTTGAGAGACACCGTTCTTTGCGGGAAGAACAATTGGACAAACTCCACCGCCACCGCCAGCGCCATTGAGAAAACACCCGCGAAGACGAGCAAAGGGGCAAGTGGCAGGCTTTTGAATCTATTTCTCAGGACCTGCGCTGTGAGGAATCCGACCGGGACATAGAGCACACCGTTGGAGACCCAGTCGGCGCGCGAATCAATGCCGAGCGTCAGAAAGGGGATGTTCCTGAACGCTAGAATTGCGTCGCCCCACGCGCGATCCACGTAGTGAAGTGGCACCAGGCTGCCATAGACCACAAACGACAAATAGAGCAACACAAGCCAGTTTTGTAGCTTGCTTGATTCCTGCTCGCGATCATCAGTATGGGTCATGGCAAGGCATGGGGTCTGGGTCGGTCCATGCTAACCAGAGAAAGCCCGGTGGCAACACGCCAAAGACACCGCGCATGATTTTTCGCAAGTGATTGCACGCCTTGCCCCGGAAAATTGATCCGATGGCAGCGTTATCTCCCCGTTCAATCGATTGCGACCCTGTGTCCGCAAACGGTTTCCCCTTGAATCTTGGCTCCCCTCAGTTCTCCAATGCAGAGTTGGATGATCTGGCCAGGAGCCAGGGCTGCTTGGCTGCGTGGCGACAGGCGCTGGCCTACAACGCCGTCAGCGCCCTGGCTGGCGTGACTGGCGACTTTGCAGTGGCCTTTCATGAGCCCGGTGGCCGCACCTTGATGGCGGTCGACCGCTTTGCGATCCGCTCGTTGTGCTACCGCGTAGACGCCGGGACCTTGCGCTTCGCGGCCCGGGCCGATGAACTCGCTGATGCCTTAACGGAGATTGACCCGCAGGCGATATTTGACTACCTCTACTTTCACATCATCCCGTCACCACGCACCATTTACAAAGGCATTTTCCGGCTGCCACCGGGCCACTGCGCGGTGTTCGAGAACGGCCAACTGACGGTGGCGCCCTACTGGACCGCGACCTTTGAAGTGCAGCAAGGCGCCTCCTTTGGCGACCTGAAAGATGAGTTCCGACAACTACTGAAGGACGCCGTGGCGCGCCAGCTGGACGGCAGCAAAGCGGCCTGTTTCTTGAGCGGCGGCACCGACAGCTCGACCATGGCCGGCATGGTGGCCCTGGCCAGTGGCAAGCCGGCGGCTACTTACTCCATTGGATTTGACGAGCAGGGCTACGACGAGATGGCGTTTGCCCGCCTCGCAGCCAAGCACTTCCACACCGAGCACCACGAGTACTACGTGACCCCCGACGACCTGGTGCGCAGCATCCCGCTTGTGGCGGCCCATTACGACCAGCCCTTTGGCAACTCATCGGCCCTGCCCGCCTACTACTGCGCAAGAATGGCGCGGGCAGACGGCGTGAGCAAGCTGCTGGCGGGTGACGGCGGGGACGAACTCTTTGGCGGCAACACCCGCTATGCCAAACAGAAAGTATTTGGCTGGTATGACCATGTTCCCGCGCGCCTGCGAACGGGGCTGCTCGAGCCCGTGTCAAGGTCCTCGGTCATGAACCAGATTCCACTGCTGCGCAAGGGCGCCAGCTATGTGAACCAGGCCCAGGTTGCCATGCCCGATCGCATGATGACCTACAACCTGTTGTTTCGCTTGGGGCTAGACGCCATGTTGACCCCGGAGCTGCTGGCCCAGGTTGATCAGCAAGACCCCAGCCGCCAACAAGTCAGGGTTTGGGCCCAGGCCCGCACCGACAACCTGGTCAACCGCATGCTGGCTTTTGACTGGCGCTACACGCTGGCCGACTGTGATCTGCCCAAGGTGGTGGGCACGGCCGACCTGGCGGGCGTTGCGGTGGGCTTTCCGCTCCTGGACGACCGGTTGCTGGCCTTCTCGCAAAGGCTGCCCCCCAGCTACAAGCTCAAGGGCCTCAAACTGCGCTGGTTCTTCAAAGAGGCACTGCGCGACTTTCTGCCTGTCGATATCATTGCCAAGAAGAAGCAGGGCTTCGGCCTGCCATTTGGCGTATGGGCCAACGCTCACCCTGCCCTCAAGGCACTGGCTGCCGACTCGCTCTACAGTCTGGCCGGGCGTGGCGTGGTGCGCGATGATTTTGTCAAGAATCTGCTGGACCAACGGCTGCCTGAGCACCCGGGCTACTACGGCGAGATGGTCTGGATTCTGACCATGCTGGAACAGTGGCTGGCAGTCAAGGCACCTCGCTTCAGGCTGAGAGGCTGAAGATTGCTCCTTTTTATGTAGCTACTAACATAGATTACACGTAGGCTAGAGGCCAATTATTCATAAATTATCGCCCAATCGGGAAATACTCAAGGCCCGGTGTGCACACCGATTTAAGCAGGGCGTCGGCACCATTGAGCGGCTGCATGGGGGTTTCTGCGCAGCTCAGGCGCGGCCCAGACCCAAAAAATGCGCTTCGCTTCGGGCATGGCGGCCGGGTTGTAGGCCGTGACGGTGGCGCCGCCCGCCAGCAAGTCGGCGACCAGCACCCGACTGGCGGCTTCGCGCACCTTGTCGGTTGTGCCCACGGACACCGCGCTTTCATTGACCTGGCAGGCGCCACCGACCAAGCCAACGCAGCCAGTTCCAACCACGGTGATTTTCATTGTTTTCCTGAAATTTAGTTTCTATCAATCAAGCGCTGCATAGATTGGCGAGCATGCGCGCGCCAAAGCGCAATCGGGTCGTGTCCCACGGCGTAAAGCGCCGAATCTGGAACAGGTCATCGCCCACGGCGCAGGCACCCCAACGGGTGCTGACGGCAGCATTAAAACCCAGACCACGCACCAGATCCACGCTGCGGGGCGTGTAGTCCTCACCCGGCTTGCCATTGGGGTAGGCAAACAGGCTGACGCGCTCATCGAGCAATTGCTCCAGGAATTGTTTGCCTGCCAGAATCTCGTCGCGCGCCTGTTCATCGGTGAGCCGCGCCAAGATGGGATGGGAGACCGTGTGTGCGCCAATTTGCATACCCGCCTGGTGCATGGCCCGGACCTCGTGCGAGCTCATCATCAGGTCATGGGGTAGCGCCACCTGCGCCAGCAGAGCAATCTGCTCCGTCATGGCAACCCGCTGCGGGGCGGGTCGGTACTTGATCTGATCGATGAGGGCAGCAATAGCTGCCTGGCGCTCTTGGACACCCGCCAGCGCTTGGCGGCCCAGGCCCAGGCCAGACAGGTCAAGAAACGGGCGTTGGCAGGCGCGAATCGACTCGATGATGCTGTCGTTCCACATACGACCCCCGTCAAGAAAGCCGGTCGCAATGAAAAACGTTGCACTCAGGCCATGGCGCCGCAGTATCGGCAAAGCGACATGGTAGTTGTCGGCGTAGCCGTCATCGAAGGTCAAGCAGGCCGCTCGCGCCGGCAGCGTACCGGCCTTCAGGTGCGCGGCGGCCTGATCCAGCGGCAGCACGTTAAACCACGCCGCCAGCCAGCCACAGAGGTCATCGAAGCGCCGGGCATACATTTCATCCGGAAAAAGTGCGTCGGGCTCAAGCAACACACGGTGAAAGATCAGCACCGACAAGCGGCTTCGGGCACCACCGGGCGACAGGCATTGAAGCATGGGCTTGAGCAGCATTTAGGCAACGCCCGCTTTTGCCCGCTTGGGAACCTCGGCGGCTGGTTTCAGCTGCGCCTCCTGCGCCTCTCGCACCCACTCCTTACCGTCCATCCAGCGGCAACCCAGCACCACCAGGACCAGCATGTTGTAGGGCAAATCGTAATACGACAAGCTCAGAAAGGCACCGCCCACCGCGTAGCCCGCGAGGCTAACCTGACACATGGCGCCCAGGTGCGACAGCCACTGGGTCTGCGGCAATTGCAGGCCTTGAATCCGCAAGCGCCCGGCAGAGCGCCAGACAAATATCCATAGCAGCAGGAACAGAAAAAGACCAATGAAACCGTGTTCGCCCAGCACCATGAAATAGATACTGTGGGCGGCGTGCAGATCGGTAGGGTTAGGTGCGTACCTGGCAAACAGGTCGGGCATGTAGATCATGAAGCCACCGCCAAACAGGTTGGCCTTGGCCAGGTTCCAGGCCATCCACCAGGCATTGATGCGCCCCGTCGCCGAGGCGTCACCTTGATACTCACTGATCGTCCCCATGCGGCTCCACCAACTGTCCGGCATGAAGGTGAGCAGGACAGCGCCCACAGTCAGCAAAAAGATCAGCCCCGACGCTTTTTTGTGACTGCGCCACCACAAGACGCCAGCCATCGCCACAATAGCGAGCAATGCGCCACGCGACTGGCTCCCCAGCGCTGCCGCCGCACACAGCAACATCGCCAGCATGAGCCCGCGCTTGATCCAGACCGACTCCGTGGTGAGGTGCAGAAAGCGCATCAAGGGAATGATCATCACCAAGGCCAGGGCAACCTCGTTGTTGCCCCCAATGTAGGTTCCGGTCGGACCCCAAACCCGATAGGTACCTCCCGTTGCCAGTGTAAAAAATCCTCCCTTGATGCCAAAAAACCCGATCGACGCCGCCAGAATCCAGGCCAGCCACGTGATGTGTTTCTTGGAATAGAGGACCACCATGGCAACCAGCACCATCAAGTCAATCTTCATGACCCGCTTCCACAATTCAAAGCTTTCATCAAAGTAAAAAGAAAACGGCAAGGTGATGCACATCCACAACATAAAGAGCATCAATACGGTGGTTTCGCGCGTAACAAAGAACTCGCGCCGATCGCGCGTGAGCAGCACGCCCAGCAAGGTGGCACCCGCGATGGCCGCCGCCACCGGCAAACTGTTCAATTGCCAGCTGTAGGCATGCGGGTTCATGATGCTGATCCAGGTCCAGCCCAGGATACCGACCCAGGGATGCAGCAAGCCATAGGCTGATAACACAAGAATGATCGAACCCAGAAGATAGTCACGCATGGATGGCCTCCGTGCACTTCAGCGCGATTTTTTGGAACAAGGCTAGCTGCGCATCGGTGGTGCTCTGCCAGCTGAAGTATTCGGCATAAGAGCGAACCTGAGCGCGGTCAGGGGAAGACGCAAGCAAGGCACTGATGGCCTGTGCGAACGCACCGCCCCCACGCTGAGACAGCATGCGCGCGTAATCACCATAACGCGGGTCGGTGGAAAAAGACCACGGTATCGGCGCGACCACCCGAACCTCGACCTCGCCACTGCGCAGGAGCTCACGCCGGCGGGTTTCAACAAAGATGCCGTGACCCGGGCGAACGCTGTTGGGGTACAAAGTCGAAACCGTCGGCAAACGGACTTTTCTTGCACTCACAGCAGGTTCCTTGGAAAGGTTTCAACCGCGCCAACCTTGAACTTACCGGCAGCACGCGCGCAGTCAACCAGGCCCGCCACTTTGCGGGCGTGGTGGCGCCACGTCAACTGCTTACGCACAATCAATTGTTGTGCAGCTGCCCCTATGCGCGCACGCAAGGCCGGCTCTTGGCACAAGGCGTCCAAGGCCGTTTCAAGGCCGGCGTGGTCATTCGGGTCATACAGCAAGGCATCTACGCCCGATGTCAATATCTCATGATGATTAGCCTGGTCAGGCGCCACGATGGCTTTGCTTAGGGCCAAATACTCAAATAGACAAAGTGGCGAGGCATAGGGCACCAATGCGGTTTGCAGGGCGATGTCAAACGCCACTGACAATGCAGGCACCTGTTCGCGCGGCACCGCGCCGGTAAATGTGAGCCGGTCGGCCACGCCAAGCCGAATTGCACTGGCCTCGATCCCAGCCCGTGCCGGCCCATCCCCAATCACCAGCAGATGCACATTGTGCTGGGCCGCTCTGCGCGCAACCCAAACCATGATGCGGTCCAGCCGATCCCATTCGCGCACAAATCCGGTAAAACCAATCACCAGGCGATCGCCCAGACCCAGTTGTGCTTTGGCCTGCGCCACCGACGGCAGATTTTTGTAATGGTCTGGATTGATACCGTTCGGTATGACACGAATGCGCGCCGGCTCAATGCCCTGGCTCACCAAAGAGTCGGCCAGCACCTGGGTCACTGGCAAAAGCACATCGGCGTTCTGCCAGACGTAGCGTTCGGCCCAATCGGCTAAGCGCGGCCAGGACAGCCCGCCGTATTGACGGCGCTCTTGCGCCATGGGTGCATTGACCTCCAGGATCAAAGGCAGGCCAAAGCGTTTCTTGGCCCAGACGCCCGCCAGCAGATACAGGTTGTAGCGCTCGTAAATGCCATCAGGCCGGTCTTGTCTGATCGCTGTACAAAGCCGGCGATAAGCCAACACCGAATATGCCAACTCTGCCAATTCATAGAGTTGCCTGGGCATCCGGGCCTTGAGCTGCCCGACCCAACCGGGGCTACCGCCAGACTGGTTTTGACTCGCGACCTGCGGTGAGCTCACGCGCACGTCGTGGCCTTCGGCGCGCAGTCCAGCAATCATCTCGTCGATATGGGTTGATTGCCCGTCGCGTGACGCGGTGCGGTGGTGATAGAGAATCTTCATGGGCTCAAGCAGCGGCAGTTTGCGCAAGGCCAGCGCCGCAGGTGTTGCGCAGAAACGCGTCGTACATTAGCAAGGTCCAGAGCGGCGTACTGTGATCACGTGCGCCACGCTCATGTTGTTCGATCATCTGGCGTATCGTGGTGTGATCAAACCAGCCTGAGTCGGCCAACGGTCCATCCAGCAGTGCGCCGCGCACACGCTCGCGCAGCGGTCCGCGAAACCAATTTGCCAGCGGCACGGCAAAGCCCATCTTGGGTCGGTACATGATGTCATGAGGCAAATGCGGCTCCATCGCTTTTTTCAACAAGAACTTGCTCTCACCCCCTCTTATCTTGAGAGACGACGGCAGCGTGGCCAACCACTCGACCAGCTCGTGGTCCATCAAGGGCTCGCGTACTTCGAGCGAATGGGCCATGCTGGCGCGGTCTACCTTGGTGTTGATGTCACCCACCAGATAGGTGTGCATGTCAATGTATTGAATCAAGGCCAAAGGGTCCTCGGTGTCAGCTCTTGCCGCGTGCTGGGAAAATACCTCGCGCGCGCTGTACCCACCTAGCGCCGACTTGAATGTGCTGCTGTACAACCGGGAACGGTCGGCATCGCGTATCAGCGACATGCTGTGGAAATAGGCTTGCACCGAAGTGCGTGCCAGCGCCTCGAAGGTGGTCTTGCCGCGCAAGACGCGGGGCGCCCAGTCAGCCTTCGGGTAGAGCTGCCCCAGGGTCCCGAAGAGCGGGCGACGTAGGCCCAGCGGCAAAGCGGCGCGCATGCGCTCCTCCATCAAATGCAACTTGTAGCGGCGATAGCCGCCAAAAGTTTCGTCCCCTCCGTCCCCCGACAGCGCCACCGTGACATGTTTGCGCGCCAACTGGCAGACACGGTAGGTGGGAATGGCCGAGCTGTCAGCATAAGGCTCGTCATACAGACGCGCCAAGGTGTCGATCAAATCAAAATCATCGCTTTGCACGGTCTCAACACTGTGTCGGGTGCGATAGCGATCTGCCACCGCCTGCGCGAAGCCCGCTTCATTGAAGGCCGGGTCTTCAAAGGCAATGGAGCAGGTATTGACCGGCTCGTTTGACAACCCGGCCATCACTGCAACCACCGCGCTGGAGTCAACACCGCCCGACAAAAAGGCGCCCAGCGGAACCTCGGAGATCATGCGCAGTCGTATCGACTCCTGCAGCTTCTCGGCCAATTGTTCGCATGCTTGCGTGTCGCTGATTTTTGCATTCAGGCTGAAGCACACATCCCAATAGGCGCGCGCCTCACCGGTGCGCTCGCCGCGGCGCAATAACAAGGTGTGGGCCGGCGGCAACTTCTTGGCCTGCTTGAAGATCGTGCGCGGCTCGGCCACATAGCCGAGCGCAAAATATTCTTCCACTGCCAGCGGATCAAGGTCGCGTCGCAAACCTCCATGCGCCAACATCGACTTGAGTTCAGAGCCAAACAGCAGCATGCCGTCATCTAGCAACGCGTAGTACAGCGGCTTGACACCCAACCGGTCACGCGCCATGAAGAAGGTCTGCTGGTTGCGGTCCCACAGCGCAAAAGCAAACATGCCCCGAAAGCGCTTAACGCAATTGACGTCCCAGGACTCCCAGGCGTGGACGATCACTTCGGTGTCACTGCGGGTGTGAAACACATGGCCGAGCTTTTGTAGTTCTGGGATCAGTTGTTGGTAGTTGTAGATTTCGCCGTTGAACACCACCACCACGGAGCCATCTTCATTGAACAGCGGCTGCTGGCCGGTGGCGATGTCAATGATCGCCAGGCGCCGGTGACCCAGGCCCAGGCCAGGCTCCAGGTGCAAGCGACCCTCGTCAGGACCACGGTGCAACTGCGAGTCGTTCATGCGCTGCAACACGGCGCGGTCGATATCACGACGGCCACGGGTGTCAAAAATGCCGGTAATGCCACACATGATGTTTATTGATGTTGCAGTGTTGCAGGCACAGGACCACGCCTGCGTAGCTGCTGGTCGTAGAGCGACTGGTAGGTCGACACCATCGCCTGCATGCTGAAATTGGACTGCGCGCGCTGGCGGCCAGCTTGTCCCATGTCGCGCGCCCGCTGCGCATCGCAGGCCAGTTCCACCAGCCGGTAAGCCATGCCCTGCGGATTGGCT
>VMTC01000084.1 GCA_013791765.1 Rhodoferax sp. | reverse complement strand
TACCGGGTGAGCGCGAAATCCGCGAGGCGGCCGACCATTTGCGCGGCCACTTGAGCCACCAGCCCCTGTTTCGCAACGCCGAAGTGCTGCCGCTGTTTGCGCGTCTGAGCCAGGCCGAGCAAGACCGCATTTTTGACGGCCACACGGGCCGGCGCATCGTACTGGCCACCAACGTGGCTGAGACCTCGCTCACGGTGCCGGGCATCCGTTACGTGATTGACGCTGGCACGGCGCGCATGAAGCGCTACAGCTTCAGAAGCAAGGTCGAGCAGTTGCTGGTCGAGCCCATCAGTCAAAGCTCGGCCAACCAGCGCGCCGGCCGCTGTGGCCGGGTCGCCAATGGCATTTGCATCCGGCTCTACGACGAGAAAGATTTTGACGGTCGCCCGCGCTTTACCGACCCCGAGATTCTGCGTTCATCCCTGGCCGGGGTGATTCTGCGCATGAAGTCGCTGCGCATGGGGCTGGTGGAAGAGTTTCCGTTCATCGAGCGTCCCTCGGGCCGCGCCATTGCCGACGGCTACCAGTTGCTCAACGAACTCGGCGCCGTGGATGACGCCAATGAGCTGACGCCCATGGGCCAGGAACTGGCCAAACTGCCGCTGGACCCGCGCGTGGGCCGCATGATTCTGGAAGCGCGGGAACGCGGCGCGCTCGACGAGGTGCTGGTGATTGCCTCGGCGCTGAGTGTGCAGGACGTGCGCGACCGGCCGATGGAAGCGCAGCAGCAGGCGGACCAGGCGCACGTCAAGTTTGATGACGAGAAGAGCGAATTTTCAGGCTACCTGAAGCTGTGGAAATGGATCAATGACGGCAAGGGCGGGGAAGGGCAGCACAAGCTCAGCAACCGCCAGTACGAGCAACTCTTGCGCCAGAACTTCGTAAACATCCGGCGCGTGCGCGAGTGGCGCGACATCCATTCGCAGCTGCACACGGTGGTGGCCGAGCACAAATGGCGGCTCAACACGTTGCCCGCGAGTTACGAGCAACTGCATCTGTCGATGCTGTCGGGCCTGCTGGGCAACATCGGCTGCAAGTTGGAGACTGAAGGGGCAGGGGGCGAGTACCTGGGTGCGCGTGGCATCAAGTTTTACCCACATCCGGGTGCGCATCTGGTCAAGAAACCGGGTCGCTGGATTGTGGCGGCCGAACTGGTGGAAACCACGCGCCTGTTTGGACGCGGCATTGCCGCCATCGAGCCACAGTGGCTCGAGCAGGTGGGTGCCCACCTGCTCAAAAAACAGTTGCTCGACCCGCATTGGGAAAAGAAGGCGGCCGAGGTCAACGCACTGGAGCGCGCCACCCTCTATGGCATCGTCATTTACAGCGGCCGGCGTGTCAATTTTTGCCGGGTCGACATGGTGGCGGCTCGCGAAATTTTCATCCGCCAGGCGCTGGTGGAAGGCCAGTGGGACACGAAACTGCCGTTTCTGGACGCGAATCAGAAGCTCATCAAACAGGTGGAAGACCTGGAACACAAGGCCCGCCGGCAGGATGTGCTGGTGGACGAGGAGCTGATTTTTGCGTTCTACGACCAGCAATTGCCCCCTGATGTGTGCAGCGGCTACAGCTTCGAGAACTGGTACCGCGAGGAGATCAAGAAAAGCCCGAAGCTGTTGCTGCTCACGCTCGAAGAATTGATGCGCCACGAGGCCGCCGGCATCACCACGCAATCCTTCCCCAAAACCATCCGGCTCGGGGGCGTGGACTGTGCGGCCGTCTACCTGCATGAACCCGGCGACGCCAAGGATGGTCTCACCGTGACGGTGCCGCTGTTTGTGCTCAATCAAGTGAATGAAGAGCGTTGCGAATGGCTGGTGCCCGGTATGCTCAAAGACAAGGTTCAGGCATTGATCAAAACCCTGCACCAGCGCCCGCGCTCGCGCCTGGTGCCGCTGCCTGACAGTGCCAGCAAGATGGCAGAGGCGTTGAACGTGCCCGAAATGTTCGGTCACGGCAGCCTGCTCGACGCCGTGCTGAAGCTGGTGCGCCAGGCGACCTCGATCGACGTGGTACGCGCCGACATCAAGGCGGACATGCTCAGCGCGCACTTTTTCATGAACTTCCGCGTTGTCGATGAACACGGCCGCCAACTCGGCACTGGGCGCAACCTGGGTGCCTTGAAGGCCGAACTGGGCGCCAAGGCGCGCGGGGCGTTCCAGGTGCTGGCCGGACTCAAAATGGCCAAAGATGCCGCCGCCTTGCCAGTTTTTAAAGAAAATCAGCCGCTAGCCCGCGTCAATAGTAGCAAAGAAGCTATCAAAACAGTAGTTCTGCCAGCAGCACCCGCAGGCCAGCGCCACAGCGCCTGGACCTTTGGCGAGCTGCCCGAGCTGCTTGAGATCCAGAAGGGCGGCCAGACCCTGATCGGCTACCCGGCGCTGATCGATGCCGGTGACGCCGTCATGATCGAGGTGTTTGACGAACCCGATGTGGCTGCTGCCAAACACCGCGCGGGCCTGCGCCGGCTGTTTTCGCTGCAGATCAAGGACGCGCTCAAGTACCTGGAAAAGAACATTCCCGATCTGCAAAAGATGGCTGTGATCTTCATGCAGGTAGGCAAGTCGTTAGAGGGCAGCAGTGGCGGTACGCTGGAAGAGCTGCGCGAACAGATCATCGCCGTGGCGCTGGACCGGGCTTTTTTGCTGGAGCCCTTGCCGACCAACGAGCTCGACTTCAAACGCCGCATCGACGAGGGCCGGGGACGCTTGACGCTGATCGCCACCGAGGTGGCGCGCCTGGCCGCCGCCATTTTGACCGAGTACGCTGTGGCCACCCGCAAGATCAAGGACACCAAGAATGCGCCCGAGGCCACGCAGGATTGCGCGCAGCAACTGGCGCGCCTGATGCCCAAGCGCTTTCTGGCGGCCTCGCCATGGCCGGCGTTGCAGCACTTTGCCCGCTACCAAAAAGCCATCACGGCGCGGCTGGACAAATACCGCGCCGACCCGGCCCGAGATGCCAGCCGGCTGGCCGAGTTGCGTCCCCTGGAGCAGCGTTACTGGCGCCTGGTGGCCGAGCGCAAAGGGGTGCTCGATGAGCGCCTGCAAGAATTCAGATGGCTGTTAGAGGAGCTGCGTGTCAGCTTCTTCGCGCAGGAGCTGCGCACGCCGCAGCCGGTGAGTGTGAAACGCCTGGACAAGGCCTGGGGACAATTGCAATGAATGAAAAGACTTTCGCCGCCGGGCCCAAGCCAGGCCTGGCGCGGGCGGGTTTTAGCTCCGGCTTTGGCGTGCTCGCGGCCACCCTGGGGTCGGCGGTCGGTCTGGGCAATATCTGGAAATTCCCTTACCTGACCGGTGCCAACGGCGGGGCCGGCTTCTTGCTGGTTTATGTGCTCGCCACGCTGCTGGTCGGGCTGCCGGTGATGATGGCCGAGATTTCGCTCGGGCGCGCGGCCAAGGCCAATCCCATTTCCGCCCTGCAGGCCTTGGCGCCCAAGGGGCAGCCCTGGTGGCTGATTGGCGTGGCGGGCATGCTGGCCGCTTTTTTGATCCTGTCGTTTTACTCCGAAGTGGTGGCTTGGGTCTTTGCCTATGTGCTCAAGGCGCTGCGCGGCTCTATCCTCAGCAGCGATCCGCAAGTGACCGAAGCCGCTTTCAACGCGCTCATCAGCGACCCGCTGCAGTCGCTCTTGTGGCAGTGGGGTGTGCTGGTGTTTATTGGCGGCATCCTGCTCTTGGGTGTGACCAAGGGCATCGAGGCCATGACCAAAAAGCTGATGCCGATTCTGTTTCTGCTGCTGTTGCTCTTGTGCGCGGTCAGTCTGTCTTTGGACAAGGCAGCTGAAGGCTTGGCCTTTCTGTTCCAGCCTGATTTCAGCAAAATCACGGCGTCGGTCGTGCTCACCGCCATGGGCCTGGCATTTTTCAAGCTGTCGATCGGCATGGGCACCATGATGACCTACGGCAGCTACTTCCGCGACGATCAGAACATCCCGCTCACCACGGTGCGCGTCATGAGCGCCGATCTGTGCATCTCGATGCTGGCGGGCATCGCCATTTTTCCGGCGGTGTTTACATTCGGCTTTGCGCCCACGGCCGGGCCCGCGCTGGTCTTCATCACGATTCCGGCCGTGTTTTCACAGATCCCGATGGGGCAGGGCCTGATGGTGGCTTTTTTTGTGCTGGCTGCCATTGCCGCCACCGGCGCGATGCTGTCGCTGATGGAGGTTCCGGTGGTCATCCTGCATGAACGTCTGGGGCTGTCGCGCCCCAAAGCCACACTCTTGACCATTGGCTTGCTGGTGGTGCTGGGCGCCAGCTGCGCGCTGAGCAACAGCGCGCTGGCTGACTTCAAGCTGTTCGGGATGAACATGTTCGATCTGTTTGACTTCGTCTCCTCCAACATCATCCTGCCTGCCGGGGGTATTTTTATTGCGCTCTTTGTAGGCTGGGTGTGGGGTGTTGACAAGTTCAGCCGCTCTCTGACCAACCAGGGGCAGCTGCACAACCAAAAAGTGGTGCAGGCGGTGTTCTTCTTGCTGCGCTATGTCTCACCGGTGTTGATTCTGGTCGTGATGCTCAAGGGCTTGAAGTTCTTCTGAGCTGACGCTGATTCAATTGGGCAGCAGTCTGATCAAGTGCCCAAACGTCTGCGCTACTACCTGCAGCGTGACAACAGCGCACTCAATGCGGCGCTGAGCTGGTCTACCGCTCTAGCAAAGGGCACGCAGAGCCGATGCAATCCGACAAATACTCGGGTGAATTAGTGCTCACCCCACTGGAGCTGATCAACCGCATCGCCCAACTGGTGCCGCCAGCGCGCACCCACCGGCATCGGTACTACGACGTGCTGGCATCCAGTTCGCCACTGCGGACGGCGGTGACGGCTATGGCGCAGCAGGCTTCACCGGTTCCCATGCCAGCGCAAGCGGTCGTGAAATCAGACTGGCGAGTTTGGGTACCCGTGTTTTGTGAGGCCGGTTTTGGGTGCGATATTGGGTCTCATGCGGTTTACAGGGTGGGTCATCGATGGCTGAATCACCCGGTGTGGATCAGGCACCCGGCTTCGTCAGGGGCCAACCGCGTCGGGCCCATTCGCTCATACCGCCTTGCACGTATCGCACATGCTTGTAGCCCTTTTCCCGCAGTGCCTCCAGGGTGGCGCTGGAGCGGTTCTGGGTGTTGCAGATCAGCAGAACCGGCTTGCTGGGGTCGGCAGGAATTTCAGATAGTCGTGCGCCCAACTGGCGCATGGGCAGGAGTTGTGCATTGTGCGCAACGCCGGTGGCGTGCTCGGCGGGTTCGCGAATGTCGATCAGCACCGCCCGACCAGCCTCGTGCTCAGCGCGCGCTGTCTCGAGCGACACTGAGTCATTGGCACTGCTGGCCGGGCTGCAAGCCGCCAAACCCAGTGTCAGCCCCACCGCGATCAATGTGATACGGCGTCGGGAGACTGGCGCTGCGAGGGATGGGCTTGATCTGGAGAGAAGGGAGAAGGTCATGGTTTTGGATGGCAGTAGAGTTGAAAAAGATTGATTCACCGGTCAGGAAGCCTCGCCGCGACCCACTCAGGCATGCCCGCCACGCGCTTCAAGGGCGCGGCAAGGCACACCAGAAAAATCAGGGTCAAGCCTTCAAGGAAGGACGCCCAGCGCAGACAGCGCAAGCCGCCGTGGCATTCGTCATCAAGTTCCCGGTTGTGAATTCAGCCATATAAGCATTCGCGAATGTAATCGAAATCAAGTACCGTTGCGCTTGCACGACTTCTCAAGCAGAACGTGCACACCCGGTCGTTCCAGACTTCAGGCCGCGCAGACTTGGAGTCGTCGGTGGGTTGACATCCTAAAGCAACCAGTCGGGCCGTAGCAGCATGACCGCGCCCAGGGCCAGCATCACCAGACCGCTGACCAGTTTTAGCCAGCGGCCAGCGCCTTCGCTGAGCTTCTCGCTGCTCAGGGCCAGTACCGCAGCGCCAACCATCAGGCTGTCGTCGGCGATGTAGCCCAGGATGTACAGCCCCAGATAGCCGTAGTGGGCAGCGGGGCCGAGGGCTTGCTGCGCCAGAATCGCGGTGTACATAGCCGGCAAGCCGGCAGTGCACAACAGTTCGATGAAGTTCACCACCACGGCCAGCGTCGCCGCGCCCAGCAAGGCCAGTGGCAGCGAACGCGCCTGCACCACCTGGCGCATGCGGGCATACAACCCCGGCTTGGCCGCAGCAGGAATCGACAGTGACAGGCCTTGAGGGCCAGCGGCGAAGTCCTTGATGTTCACCGCGGCAATGAACAGCGCCAATACTGCCAGTCCCATGCGTACCGCATCTGACAGACCCACGGCCAAAAACACATTGAGCCAGGCGGCCATGAAGGTGTAGTAGACAGCGCCGCTGACCAGCACAAAGGTACCTGCAATCAGCGCCATGCGCCGGCGATCGTGCAGGTGCACCAGCAGCGACAGCAGAAACAACAGCACCCACATGGCGCAGGGGTTGAAACCGTCAAGCAGGCCGATCGCCAGCGTGAACAGCGGCAAGCCCAGTTCGGAAACGGTCAGGGTGCCCCACCGGCCAGCGTCGATTGTGGTCGGCGGTGGCGTTGCTGGGGGGGCAGACAATTGGCCCGGTGCCGCCCAGTCCACCAACGCAGCCAACTCGGGGCCGGACTGCTGCGCATCGGCAAAACCCACCAGCACCCGGCCCTGAAACACAAAGGTAGGCACACCCGGTGGCCAGTAGCCCGCCTGCTCGGTGATGCGCACCAGGTCGTCACGGGCGTTGGCGTCCTCGTCCACCGCACGATAGACGAAGCGCAGCCACGGTCGCTCGCGGGCAAATAAGGGCAGGTAAGCCTTGGCCTCAGTGCAGTGCGGGCAACCCTGGCGCACGAACACCTCCAGCACCGGGGCCTGCGCGCTCTGCGGTGGAGGCGCCTCTGCTAAAACCAGCCATGGCAGCCCACACCACAAAAGCAGGCCGAGCACCCAACGCCGGAGAATGAAGGTGTTCTTCATGCGCGAATGGGCAAAAGTGCCATGACCGGCACAAGATCGGAGTTTTGCGCCACGCTCGCTTTTGGCAGATCATCCAGTGGTCTGTCCTCTCGGGCGATGACGTGAATGTGACGTGCCTCAATCCGTGCCAGCAACAATTCATCGACGACTGACCGCGCTGACTCAACCGGGGGGACAAGTAAATAGATTCTGCGCATCGTGTTTCTCCTGATGAACACTGCGACACACGAGCGCGTGCCGTTCCAGGAGTTTATGGATCAGTCTGCCGCTGACTCCTTTTCGCACATTGCGAAAAATCAACCGTGCATATGGCGTGTTGGTTGAAACAGATTTTTGCTTTGATGAGATGCTTGTGCATCGGTCACTGCGTGATGTGTCGGCGCCGATTTCGAAGAGGTCGGCAGCATTGCCACCGTTTGGCACGGGGTGGTGAACCGTCTGCGCCTGGCTGGGTGCCAGGGCGCATCGGGCGCACGAAGTTTGCCCCGTCTGCCGTCATGTGCGACTCAAAGCGTCCACGGACCGCCTGGAAGGTGCGGGCATCCAGCCGGTGATCGAGCAATGTCACGCCAACCATGCGCTGTTCGAACTCGGCAAAATCGCGGTAGCCCACCGGCAAGCAGCAGGCGGTTCGTTTGGTCAAGCTTGAACCGTCAGTACAGCGTGGGGCTGAGCTTCTTGAGATGGGGGCTTTTGAAGTCGTCCCGCGCAACTGCTTGCTGCCGCTTGGCGAACTGGGTTTTGACGCGTTGGGTGTCAAGGTGATGGTGGCTGAGCAGACGCATGGTCAGAGTTTTAGGTGTGGTGCCGACGTCTATGTTGCGAGAGGCGGGCTCGGAAGAGGCGAGTGGCTCGGTTTGAGTGCAAAATTGGGCTGCAGCCCACGCGGAATGTGCACGGGCAGCTATCAATAGCAAAGCAATTTGGCGGCTGCTGGCAGCAGACTGCGCCGGTGCCCGCGATCCAATAGTGACAGGCGCCCGTGGCGGCATCTTTGCCCACGGCTTCACCCGCGCCCGGCGCGGCGGCTGGTGGCCTTCTCCTGCAAAGGCCAGCAAGGTATTGCACGGGTTTGGCTGAGGGAACTGGCTGGCCCGGGCAGCTACCTCGTCGGGTCATTGAGCCAGCCCGGCACAAAATTGCATTGACACTGGTATTCTGAAACATCTTGGGAAGTCCCAGAATTTTTTTCCGGGGTTCGCGATCAACTTTGTTCACATCTCCATGATCAATCTCATCTTTCGGCATGTTGGCCGATAGCACGATAGCGACTTCAGCAACGTATCGCGGGAAGATGGTTTTCGTGTCCACCGATGTGTTTACCTGAGTCAATGGATCAAATCAGGCAATCAGACGCCTATCTTCATGAGTAAAAAAAGCGCACGTCGGCTCCGACCGCATACTTATCTTCGTGCAGCACGAAAGCTGGGTAACCGGGTGGCCGTGAACGCAACGGCGAAATTTCGACCCAATCGTCAGCCATCAATACCGCTTGAGCCGGCACAAGTGGCCGAATTGCGGCCCCGGTATTCAATGGCCGAGCCTGCGCGTTCAGGCTCGTCACTTTTCAGCTGGCGCACGGTCAAAATCGTCGCATTTCTGGCGCTACTGGGGTTAATGGCGGCGGCGGCATGGTGGAGCTGGCAAGAAATGCGCAGTTCCCGGTGGCAGGCCAGTTTCATTTCACAGCGGGCACAAAAGGCGACTTATGCGCCTGAACCAGGGGCCGCACCCCCGGCCAGCCTGCGTTACCCCATCGACGGCCCTTTTGACGCACGAATGGGTTATTCAAGCCTGCCGCAGTTCCTGACCATGCTGCAGTCCCAGAATTTTCAGATCACATCGCAGGTGCGCATGTCGGCGGTGATGACCGAATGGATTGACCTGGGGCTTTATGCGCCGTACCGGGAAAAGGACCAGTCCGGGCTGGAGATACTCGACTGGCGCCAGCAACCCCTGTTCGCGACCCATTATCCAGAACGCATTTACGCGGGGTTTGACGATGCGCCGGGCATTCTGGTCAAAAGCCTGCTGTTTATTGAGAACCGCGAACTGCTCGATGAACGCTACCCGACGCGCAATCCGGCGATCGACTGGGGTCGTTTCGGCAAGGCCACACTTGACTACACCTTGCAGGGCTTCGGTTCGCAGCAAAAGAGCGCAGGCGGCAGCACGTTGGCGACGCAGATCGAAAAATACCGTCATTCATCGCAGGGGCGTACCTCATCGCTTGAGGAAAAGCTGCGCCAGATGACATCGGCCACCGTGCGCGCCTATGTGTCGGGCGAGGACACCACGGCCGTGCGCCGCCAGCTGGTCGTGGCTTACCTCAACACGGTTCCGTTGTCGGCCAGGCCGGGCTATGGCGAGGTCAACGGCATGGGTGACGGCCTGTGGGTCTGGTATGGCCGAGACTTTGACCAGGTCAATGCCCTGCTGCGCGACATTGATCACATCGCCCCGACCAAAGAGTCTGCCCTGGTGTACAAGCAGGCGCTCAGCCTGATGGTCGCCCAGCGCAGACCATCCTACTATCTCGGTGACCGTGGCAGCGATATGGAAAAAAAGACCGACAAACACCTGCGCCTGCTCGCCGGCCAGGGCGTCATCTCCCATGCGTTGCGTGACGCCGCGCTGGCGGCCAGGCTCAGCCTCGCCAGCAAGGTCCGCGCCGCGCCGTCCGCTGGCTCGTTCGTCAACGCCAAGGCCACAACGGCGATACGCACGCAGCTTCTGGCTCTTCTCGGTGTTTCCAGTTTTTACAACCTTGACAGGCTTGACCTGCGTGTGGCGAGCACGCTCGACGGCCAAACCCAAAAAGCAGTGACCGGCGTGCTGCGCGGTCTGCGAAATCCAGATGCCGCCAGGGCGGCCGCCCTGACGGGTAAAGGACTGCTCGGCCGGGGTGATCCGGCCCATGTGGTCTATAGCTTTACCCTGGTCGAGCGTGGCGAGGGAATAAACCAACTGCGTGTGCAAACCGATAATTTCGATCAACCCCTGGATATTAATGATGGCGCGAAACTCGACCTTGGATCGACCGCCAAATTGCGCACCCTGGTGACGTATCTGGACATCATTGCCGCGCTGCACCAGCGCCTGGGTCCGCTTGATCCCGCGCAGCGGCGCGAGACAAAAGTGGACCCGCTGGACCGGCTTTCCCTGTGGGCCCTGGATTACCTGGCGAACAATCCGGCAGATGATCTGCCGGCGATGCTGCAAGCCGCCCTGGAGCGCCGCTATTCAGCCAGTCCCGCCGAGTCCTTCCAGACAGGCGGTGGATTGCATACGTTTGTCAATTTCAGCAAGGATGACAACGACAAGGTGCTTTCCGTACGCGAAGGCCTGCGCAACTCCATCAATTTGGTATTTGTGCGGCTAATGCGCGACGTTGTGCATCACTACATGTTCCAGGAGCCAGGATCGTCGACGACTCTGCTGCAGGATGCCGACGCCCCGCGTCGTGCTGCCTATTTGAGTCGTTTCGCTGATCGCGAAGGTCGCGAGTTCATCCATCGCTTTTTGAAAAAATACCGGGGCAAGTCTGCGCAAGAGGCCGAAGAACTGCTTTTGAAAAAAGTGCGGCCGACACAGGCACGCCTGGCCAGCATCTTCAGGACCATTGCGCCTGAAGAAGGCAAGGATGAATTTGCAGCCTTCCTGAAAAAGAACCTGCCCGGGGGCCAGGAGATGCCAGCCGACAGGCTGGCCAGGCTGTACGAGCAGTATTCGCCGGCCCAGATGTCGCTGGCTGACCGCGGCTACACGGCGAGTGTGCATCCGCTGGAATTGTGGGTGGTCGGTTATCTGCGTCTGAACCCCGCTGCCACTGCGGCGCAGGTGGTGTCTGCCAGTTCTGCCGAGCGCCAGGAAGTCTATGAGTGGCTCAAGACGACGCGGCACAAACAGGCACAGGACAAACGAATAGCGCAACTGATCGAGATCGACGGATTCAGGGCAATCCACCGTCAATGGCAGCGAATGGGCTATCCGTTTAGCTCGCTGGTGCCGTCCTACGCCTCGTCGCTGGGGGCTTCGGCCGATCGCCCCGCCGCATTGGCAGAACTCATGGGCATCCTGGTGAGTGACGGTGTTCGCCAACCCCTTGAGCGTATCGAGTCCCTGCACTTTGCGGCCACCACACCTTATGAGACCCTGCTGCAGCATCAGCCCGGTAAAACGGAGCAAGTCCTGCCCAAAGAGGTCGCGCAAGCCGCACTTGGCGCCTTGCGCGATGTGGTCGATCAAGGCACCGCCCGGCGCGTCAAGGGTGCATTCACCCGGCGCGACGGCAGCGTCCTGGCCGTAGGCGGCAAGACCGGCACCGGTGACCATCGCTTTGACGTGTACGGCGCGCGTGGCCAGTTGCTGGAATCACGCGTGGCAGGGCGCTCTGCCACCTTTGTGTTCAATATCTGCGAACGCTTCTTTGGCAGTATCACCGCTTACGTGCAGGGCCCGCAAGCGGCCAACTATGACTTCACCAGTGCATTGCCAGTGCAACTGCTCAAGGTTCTTTCGCCCAGCCTGATGCCACTGATCGAGTCCGCCGTCGGCAATGCCACACCGGCGAATCGCAGCGGCCCGTGAGCACTGATTCCTGATTCAAGGCGGGCCTTCTTGCGCAGGTGATTGCCAACGCGTTTTGTAATTTTTACGAGCAGCTGGCGTACCCGGGCGATGTGCGGGTCAAAATGTACACCAGCGATTCCGGGCGCACCACCTTCGAGACCTGGGGCACGATGGAAACCGTTGACCGGCCCGGCGTGATTTATGCTGCCGGTGGGGCCACCACCATCTGGGTCGATTTTCCGAAGCAAAAAGCGATTGATTTGCCGCAATGGATGCGGGCGATCATGAGTTGAATGCGTTGGGCCTGTTGATTTCAGGCCAGCAATGAGTTAACAAACAAGGAGTTTTAATGCGTAAAAAAGTTGTGTCAGCCGCGGAAGCCATCGCGATCTTGCGCGATGGAGACACCTTGTGCTGCTCTGGATTTGGCAGCAACGGTGTGCCGGTGGAGCTGATCCTGGCCCTGGAGCAGCGCTTTCTGGAGGCCGGTTCGCCGAAGAATCTGACCCTGCTGTTTGGCGGTGGCCCGGGTGATGGGGCCAGCGGTGGTGCCAACCATCTGGCCCACGAGGGCCTGCTCAAGCGGGTGATTGGCGGCCACTACGGGCTGGTGCCGCAAGTGGGCAAACTGGCGCTGCAAAGCAAAATTGAGGCCTACAACCTGCCCTTGGGCGTGATCTCCCACCTGTACCGTGACATTGCCTGCGGGCTGCCGGGCACGGCGTCCAAAGTGGGTTTGGGCACCTTTGTCGACCCGCGCCTGGAGGGCGGCAAAATTGGCAGCAAGACCACCGAAGACATGGTTGAAGTGATTCAGCTCGGTGGCCAGGAGCTGCTGTATTACAAAACCTTGCCAATCTCGGTGGCCTTCATTCGTGCCACCAGTGCCGATGCCGAGGGCAACCTGACCATGGAGCGCGAAACCCTGACGCAAGACGTGCTGGCCATTGCCACCGCCACCCGCAACAGCGGTGGCCTGGTGATTGCTCAGGTCGAACGCATTGCCGAGCGCGGCACCTTGCACCCACGGCGCGTCAAGGTGCCCGGCATTTTGGTGGACTGCGTGGTGGTGGCGCAGCCTGAGAACCATCCGCAAAATCTGGGCGGCGTCTACAACCCGGCTTTTTCAGCCGAGGTGCGCGTGCCGCTGGACGCGCTGGCGCCCATGCCGCTTGATGAACGCAAGGTGATTGCACGCCGCGCGGCATTCGAGTTGTTGCCAAATTCCGTGGTGAACTTGGGCATTGGCATGCCCGAGGGCGTGGCCGCAGTGGCCAATGAGGAAAAAATCCTGAAATACATGACGCTCACCGCCGAGCCCGGTGTGATTGGCGGCATGCCTGCCTCCGGCATGAATTTTGGTGCCGCCACCAACCCCGATGCAGTCATTGACATGAACCAGCAGTTTGATTTTTACGATGGCGGTGGGCTTGATCTGGCGTGCCTCGGGCTGGCTGAATGCGACGCCTCGGGCAGCATCAACGTCAGCCGTTTTGGCCCCAAGCTGGCTGGCGCGGGCGGCTTCATCAACATCACCCAAAACAGCCGGACCGTGGTGTTTGTCGGCACCTTTACCGCAGGCGGCTTGAAAATTGCAGTTGAAAACGGCGCCTTGAAGATTCTGCAGGAAGGGCGCGCGCAAAAATTTGTCAACAAAATCGAGCAAGTCACCTTCAGCGGCCCGTATGCCGCGCGCAACGGGCAAAACGTGTTGTACGTGACCGAGCGCTGTGTCTTTGCGCTGACCCCGCAAGGCCTGGAACTGATTGAAGTGGCACCGGGTATTGACATTGAGCGCGACATTCTGGCGCACATGGCGTTCAAGCCCATCATCAACAACCCGCAGCCCATGGATGCGCGCCTGTTTTTGCCCGAACCGATGCAGCTCAATGATTTGCTGTTGTCCATCAGCCTGGTGGACCGCATGCAATACGAGGCGGCAAAAGGCATGGCCTTTTACAACTTTCAGGGCTTGCGCGTACGCAGCAAAAAAGATGTGGAAGACATTCGCCATGCCACCGAGGCGCTGTGCCGCCCCATTGGGCACAAAATTGCGGTGGTCGTGAATTACGACGATTTTCAGATTGACGAGACCGTGGTGGATGATTACGCCGCCATGGTCAAGCAGATCAGCGACCAGTTTTACACCAATGTCTCGCGCTACACCACCAGTGCATTTATGCGATTGAAACTGGGTGAAGCCCTTGAGAGTCGTGGCTTGGCTGCTCACATTTATGAAACTCCCCAAGAGGCTATGGCCTCTGCTGCAGCCCACTGACGGGGCCGACCAAAGGCCGGCTTTATTCCGTTTCCAAATCATTTGTGTCTAGAAGCCTGTCGGACTATCGGAAGCATCGGCTGCAATCCGACCGCAGCGGTCTATTTTTTACCGTCTTTTTGACCAATAGCGGGGCTATTGGTCTGCAAATCCGGCAAAAACTATCCTCGCTGGGGCCGAATTTCGCTTCGATGCCGATAGTCCGACAGGCTCCTAGCTGGGTTAATTTTGCGTCAAGTACCTGGAAAAGAACATTCCCGATCTGCAAAAGATGGCCGTCACCTTGATGCAGGTCGGCAAGTTGGCTGACGGCAACGGTGGCGGCACGCTGGAAGAGCTGCGCGAACAGATCATCGCCGTGGCGCTGGACCGGGCTTTTTTGCTGGGGCCCTTGCCCACCAACGAGCTCGACTTCAAGCGCCGCATTGACGAAGGCCGGGGACGTTTGACGCTGATCGCCACCGAGGGGGCGCTCCTGTGGGGTGTTCACAAGTTCAGCCGCTTTCTGACCAACCAGGGGCAGCTGCACAACCAAAAAGTGGTGCAGGCGGTGTTCTTCTTGCTGCGCTATGTCTCACCGGTGTTGATTCTGGTCGTGATGCTCAAGGGCTTGAAGTTTTTTTGAGCTGACGCTGTTTCAATTGGGCAGCAGCCTGATCAAGCGCCCGCGCGCTTCATCCGTCAGCACATAAAGCAGGCCGTCCGGCCCCTGGCGCACGTCGCGGATGCGCGCCCCCAGTTCGGCCAGCAGTTTGTGCTCGCGCACGACCTGGCCTTTGAAGGGCTTTGAGAGCTCGATCCGGTCCAGGTAGCCGAACTTCAGCGAGCCGACAAACAGATTGCCGACCCACGCCTGTCCGTAGCGCTGGCTGCTCAGGAACGCCATACCCGAGGGTGCAATCGATGGCACCCAGTAGTGCAGCGGCTGTTCCATGCCAGACTTTGCGGTGGCGCCGTCACTGATCTTGCCGCCGCCGTAGTTTTCGCCGTAGGTAATCACCGGCCAGCCGTAATTGCGCCCGGGCTGGGGCAGGTTGATCTCGTCGCCGCCCTGCGGGCCGTGTTCATGCGTCCAGAGCAGGCCGTCGGGGGCGAGGGCGGCGCCCTGCACGTTGCGATGGCCATAACTCCAGATTTCGGGCAGGGCGCCGGCACGATCCACAAACGGGTTGTCGGCGGGCACGCGGCCGTCCTTGTGAATGCGGATGATCTTGCCGTGGTGGTTGTCGAGCGTTTGCGCATCGTCCTTGCGCACATAGCGCTCGCCTAAGCTCAAAAAGAGCAGGCCGTCGGCCTTGCCACCCTGTTGACTCTCGACGATGCGGCAGCCAAAGTGGGCGCTGCTGATCACCTTGGGCTTTTGGCTGAAGATAACTTTGACCTCTTCCAGCTGCGTGCGATTGATTGACAGCCGTGCCCGCGCCAGTGCCGTGCTGTTGCCGACCAGGCCGGGCTCGGCGAAGCAGAAATACAAGGTGCGGTTGCGGGCAAAGTCGGCGTCCAGCACCAGGTCAAGCAAACCGCCTTGTCCAAGCGCAGCGACTGGGGGCAGGCCTTTGAGCGCAGCGCCCAGTTGGCCGCTGGGCTCGATCACCCGCAGGCGCCCCGGGCGCTCGGTCACCAGAAAGCGGCCCTCGGGCAAGAAAGCCACGGCCCAAGGGTTTTGCAGGCCGGAGGCCACGGTCTCAGGGCGCACGGCTTGGGCGCCAACTTGAGCTGTGTTGACCAGCAACAGGGCCGATAAGATGAAAGATTTTGTGATACATGCCATGGCAGCCTCCCAATCTAGGCGAACAAAAGAACATGTTAGCGCTTGGCAAATAGTCTGTCATTTGCCCCAAAATTTATATAAAAACAGCCGCTAGCCCTCGTGAAATAAGCGTGAGTAGCTACTCTATTTATAGTGACTGCAGGCGCTCAAGCGCTGTATTGAGCGTCTCATCCTTCTTGGCAAAGCAAAGGCGCACCACGCGCTGGTCAAAGCCATTGCCGTAAAACGCTGACAGCGCAATGGCAGCCACGCCAATCCCCGAAGTGAATCATTGGCAAAACGCGGTTTCGTCCAGATCAGTCAACGCTGAGCTTTCCACGCATTGAACCTGGATTCCCCGTACTGCACCGGGGTGTTGACGGTGAACACGTTGAACTGGTGCACGTTGCGAAACTCCCCGCTCAAGGCTGCGGGGGCGGCCACGTAGCCCACCTTCCAGCCGTTCGATGCAAGCTGGCGCAGACCGCCGTCGGTCGCACGCCAATTGACAGCGGCTCAGTGGATCAAAGTGGCGCTGCCCTCCATGGCAAGCGACAGGCGCGAAAAATATCAACTTACAATATTTTTCAGGCAGATGCTGCTTGCATCGGTCCTGCTCTGAGCGTCGACTCAATTTAAGCAACGCTATTTTTTTTGGAAAATCAAGTCGGGCGGGTGAACCGGATGCCGTCTAAAGGAATGCAATCATGGCTCTCAAACCTCCCTTGATGGATTTACCCATCAAAACCACTGGCAGCGGCTTCTACCGGGGTTTCGCCAAGGAAATAGCGATAACAGCCAAGCTGCTGATCGCTGCACTCATCCTTTGGGCCATGATTTTCCCAAAGCGTTCCAGCAGCTTCCTGGGTGGCATCAACGACACCATCTTGGCCTCGTTCGGCTTTTGGTACATCTATGCCATGGCTTTCTTCGTCATCGTGTGCCTGGCCCTGGCGATCTGGCCAGCTTCTGGTCGGCTAAAGCTGGGCCTGCCGGATGACAAGCCAGAGTTCTCGAACTTTTCGTGGTTTTCCATGATGTTTGGCGCTGGCATCGGCATTGGCATGCTGACCTTCGCCACCGCTGAGCCGATGTACCACTTCGCCAAGAATCCAGCCACGATTCAGGCACTCACCGAGCCCAGCACCTTGGGCAACGTGCGCGACGCCTACATCTGGTCGTTCACGCACTGGGGTTTTGCGGCTTGGGCGGCCTACGCAATCGTCGGCTTGTCGCTGGGTTACTGCGCCTACCGCCGAGGCTTGCCACTGACGATCCGCTCCGGTCTCACACCATTGTTTGGTACGTGGATGTCGGGGCCTCTGGGCCATGTGGTGGATGTGGTGGCCGTGGTGGCCACCGTGCTGGGCGTGTCGCAGACCCTCGGGTTTGGCGTGGAGCAATTTGTCTCGGGCCTGTCGCGCGTCGGCGTCGGCGACTGGCTTTTCACCACAGCGGCAGACGGCACACGCTCATCTTCCACAGCCGGCATCATCGCGGCCTTGGTGGTGATCATGGGCGCATCGACGTTGTCGGCGCTATCGGGCGTGGGCAAGGGCATCAAGTGGCTGTCGAACATCAACATGGGCCTGAGCTTCTTCTTGCTGGCCTTCTTCATCGTCTTTGGCTCCACCCTGTTTGGCCTGCAAGCCTTGTTCGTGGGCCTGTGGGACTATTTGGTCTCGATCCCAGGCAACATCTTCACGGTGTGGACCAAAAACGGTACGCCGGTGGGTGACGCGCTGGCCGGCTGGCAGGGCGGCTGGACCATTTTCTACTGGGCCTGGTGGATCGCTTTTGCGCCCTTTGTCGGCTTGTTCCTGGCCCGTATCTCGCGTGGGCGCACGGTGCGCGAATACGTGCTGGGCGCGTTGATCGTCCCGTCCATCATGTGCTTCGTCTGGTTTGCGCTGGTCGGCGGCACCGCAATCAACCTTGAGTTGACGGGCAAGGCGGCCGGTGCCATTGCCGGGGCCGGTCAGGAGTCACAACTGTTCGCCATGCTCGCCGTGATGCTGAGCCCGGATCTGGCATGGGCCATGTCGGTTTTGGTGGTGCTGCTGCTGCTGACCTATCTGGTGACTTCGGCTGACAGCGCTGTGCTGATCATCAACACCATCAACGCCGCTGGCGACGAGGGTCCCAAGTCGCGCCCGCATATTCTGTTCTGGGGCGTGGCCCTGGCGCTCGTGGTGGGTGGCCTCATCGTGGCTGGCGGCTTGGGCGCCATCAAGACCGCCATGGTCATCGGCGCCCTGCCGTTCAGCGTGGTGATGGTGGTGATGGGCATCGCGCTGATCAAGGCCATTGTTCACGACGGCCTGCGTGAAAAGCACGGCATAGCGACCACCACCAAATCAAAGCACACGCCTGACTGATTGGCTGCCTGCAACTCCCGGCGAACAACAGCCGCTTATTGCTCGTGCTGGCTACCTTGCTGCCGATCCTGAAGCCAGCGGCAACCGCCCGACGGGGTGGGGTGCGATACTTCGGCTCACGCGGTTGGAACTCATGGATATATACCGAGTAGCAACATCCGGGTCGAGTAGTGAAGTGCTTTACGCTATTTAATAGATAGCTTGTTGCGTAGATTCCGTGAGGGCTAGAGGCCAATTTGCCGAGAAATTTGACCATGGTAAACATCACCAATACGAAGCTCGACGCTTTTGCGCTGCTGGACATGCTGCCCGTTGGGGTGGTGGTCCATGGCCCTGATACACGGATTCTGCACGCCAACAAGAAAGCGCTTGCCGTCCTGCGGATGACGGCCGACCAGGCGCGGGGCAAAGAGACCATGGACTTTCAATGGCAGATTGTCGATACCTACCGTCAACCGCTGGCGCTTGAGCAGTTTCCCGTTAGTCAGGTGTTGGCCACGGGTGAACCTGTGCAAGGGCAACTACTGGGTGTGAGCGACAGTAGCAGCGCTGAAATTACCTGGCTCACAGTGAATGCCGTGGCCGAGCGCGACGGGCAGGGTGCAGTCGCGCGCGTGGTGGTGACTTTTACCGAGAATACCTACGAGCGCGCCGACATTCCGTTCAAAGACATCGTGGACTCTGCCCAAGACATCGTCATCGTCACCGAGGCCCAGCCGTTTAACGAGCCTGGCCCCCGCATCATCTATGTCAACGCCGCGTTTACCCAACTGACTGGGTTTACCCCACAGGAGGTTATTGGAAAAACCCCGCGCATCTTGCAGCGCGAAGACGCGGATCCGGTGGTTCTGAAGCGTATCAGTGCTGGCCTGGCATTGGGGCAGCCCGTTCGAG
The DNA here is from genome assembly GCA_013791765.1 of Rhodoferax sp. GTDB lineage: Bacteria > Pseudomonadota > Gammaproteobacteria > Burkholderiales > Burkholderiaceae_C > Rhodoferax. The sequence continues at coordinate 6,808 of VMTC01000084.1, read as the reverse complement.
AAATCATTTACAACTACGCCAAAGAGGGCAGGGGCTATTGGCTGGACATGCACATTTTCCCGCTGAAAAACACCCAGGGTGAAGTGGCGTATTTCGCCGCCATTGAGCGCGACGTCACGGTGCAGAAGAACCTTGAGCATGAGCTGCGCCACTTTGCTTTTCATGACGCGCTGACCCATCTTCCCAACCGCCGCTTGTTGCTGGAGCGTTTGAAGCATTCGCTGGTGCTTGCCAAGCGCAGCGCAAACCACATTGCGGTGCTTTTTATTGACTTGGACAAATTCAAACATCTCAACGACACCCATGGTCACGATGCGGGTGATTTATTGTTGGCCGAAGTCGCGACTCGACTGTCCAGTCGTGTGCGCGAGAGTGATGTGGCAGCCCGCCTGGGCGGTGACGAATTCGTGGTTTTGCTCGACGGGCTGGGCACCGACCTGGCCCATGCAGAGCAGCATGTCCAGACGGTTGTCGACAAAATTCAGGCTGCGTTGGAAGAAGCCTATGTGCTGGGCGACATCGTGTACCACGGCTCGGCCAGTATCGGGGTGAAGCTGATCAGTGGCGGGGGGGACCATGACCCTGACCAAATCTTGAAGGATGCCGATGAAGCCATGTACTTCGTCAAGAAAAACAGCAGTTAGCTTTCATGGACTCATGCCACCCCCGGACAGACAAGTTATTTCACATTAACGCAGCGTAATCTCCATCGCCACAATGGGTGTTGGATGCCGCAATTTCATGGTCGTTTGCCGGAATGTGCCGCAGTGGTTCACCTTTATGCGGCAGTCTGGCTACTATCTGATACACCAACCTGCAAAATAGGGAAAACCATGATCGTGGTCATCAGCAAATTCACGGTTCGCAACGGCATGGAAGAAGCCGTTCGTCAGGCCTTTGTGGCGCGCCCGCACCTGGTAGACGACGCGCCCGGCTACCAGCGCATGGAAGTGCTGCGCCCGCTGGGCCACCCTGAAGAATTCTGGCTGACCACCTGGTGGCAAGACGAAGCCTCTTACGATACCTGGCATCGCAGCCACGCCTACCACGACTCGCACAAGGGCATGCCCAAGGGGCTCAAACTGGTGCCGGGTTCGACCGAAATTCGCCGGTTTGAGCAAATTGCGGCCTGACTTTCAAAACCCCTGGACCCCTTTTCAGCAGGAGCACCCATGTGCGATAAGCCCGACTACCTGATGCAGCCCGCTGGCATCACACGCTTTCTGGCGCTGCGTGAAGACGCAGTGCGCTATGTGCTGGATGCCAACGTGCGCGCCTATCCAGAGGTTTATGCACGCTTTGGCCCGCGCGGACGCGAGGCCTGCGCCGAAGATGTGGGCTACCACCTGGACTTTTTGCGCCCCACGCTGGAGTCGGGCGACCTGTCGCCTTTTGTGTCGTATTTGGCATGGCTCTCTCAGGTGCTGAGCAGTCGCAATGTGCCCACCGAATCGCTGCTGCGTTCGCTGGATGATCTGGCCACATTTTTTGCGCCGCAACTCGGTGCCAGCGCTGCCCCCTTGCTGGCTGCACTGGCCGATGGCAAGGCTGCGCTGTTGGGCGGTTTGGCACCACCGGCTTACGACAAGCCCTGTCCGGATCCGTGGCAGGAGGCTGCGCCGTTTTGCGAGGCCACCCTGCACGGTCAGCGCAAGGAGGCATCTACTTTGTTCAACGAGGCCATCGCCCGGGGCGACTCGCTCACGCAAGCGTCCGTGCATGTGATTCAACCGGCGCTGTATGACGTGGGGCGCCAGTGGCAGGAAAACAAGGTATCGGTCGCACAAGAGCACCTGGCCACCGCCATGGCCCAGACCCTGATGGCCCAGGGCATGGGCCGTGCCAGCGCCAAGCCAGACAACGGCCTGCGCGCCCTGTTTGCCTGCATGACGGGCAACCACCATGTCATCGGCTTGCGCATGGTGGCCGACGCATTTGAGTTAGAGGGCTGGCGCGTGGACTACCTGGGTGCCAACACCCCCTTACCCGCCCTGCTGGCGCAGGTGCGTGAAACCCGGCCCCAGTTGGTGGGGTTGTCCGTCTCTTTGCCACAGCAACTGCGGACTGTGCGTGAAACCATTGCCACCCTCAAAGCCACCTTCGGCGCCGACTGCCCGCGCCTGGCCGTGGGTGGGCTGGTGTTCAACCAGTTCCCGCGTCTTGCCGAGTCGCTGGGGGCTGAACTGCTGGGCGCCGACGCCCACAGCGCGGCGCAAGCTGCGCACGCAGCACTGCACAGCGCGTAAACCGTGGAGGCATGACACGAATGGAATTGCTGCATGCAGTAGAGGCCATGACCTCTGTGGTCTACGCCGAGTTTGAGCGGGGTGGGCACCTGCTGCGCAGCAACGCGGGCTTTCGCCGCTTGCTGCGCGGTGCGCTTTCCCCCTGGCACCTGATCACACAACCCACCCTGGCGACACTGGTGCAACGCACACCCGACCCGCAGGGGGTGGTGTACCAGGGACTGATCACGGTGGGCAACCCGCAGGGCGAAATGGTTACCCTCACCGGTACGGTAGTTGTCAAAGGGGACCACGTTGAACTGCTGGCGGGCTACAACATTGACGAGTTTGAGGCCACCGAACAGCAGTTGTTGGAGCTCAATGTCGCACTGGGAGAAACCCAGCGCGAACTTGGGCGCAGCAAGCGCGAACTGGAGCGGCGCGAAGAAGCCATTCGCCAACTCTCATTGACCGACGCGCTGACCGGCGTGGGCAACCGCCGCCACCTGGACGAAACATTGGCGGCAGAGACGGTGCGTGCCCAGCGCTACACAGCGCCCTTGTCGCTGGTGATGCTTGATATTGACCACTTCAAGCGGGTCAACGACACCTGGGGCCACGAAGCGGGCGACCGGGTGTTGCAGGAAGTCGGCGCGCAGTTGCGCCGCTTGCTGCGCCAGACGGACACCGCCTCGCGCATGGGCGGAGAAGAGTTTGTGGTGCTGATGCCCGCCACCGCGCTGCAAGACGCAGTCGCCGGGGCCGAGCGCATGCGCGTGGCGCTGGAGCAGCACGTGATCGACAGCGTCCCTCCGGCCACTGCGAGTTTTGGCGTGGCCAGCTTGTTATCCGGCGAATCCGGCCCCGCGCTGCTCGCCCGGGCAGACAAAGCCCTCTATGTGGCCAAGAACGAGGGTCGCAACCGGGTGAAAGCGGCTGCGTAAGATGTGTCCTGCCCTGGCGCAGCCCCTAATTGAATCGCCCAGATACCCATCACACACTCTTGGCGCTGCACCGGCAACTGGTGCACTACACAGCACTGGTGGCCAGGCATCATTGCCCAACAACAATGGCGGGGCATTCGCAAAAATTTATATAAAAACAGCCGCTAGCCCGCATTAAATAAGCGCGAGCAGCTACTCTATTTATAGTGACTGTAGACGCTCAAGCGCTGCATTGAGCGTCTCATCTTTCTTGGCAAAGCAAAAACGCACCACGCGCTGGTCAAAACCATTGCCGTAAAACGCCGACAGCGGAATGGCGGCCACGCCAATCTCCGAAGTGAGCCATTGGCAGAACGCGGTTTCGCCCAGATCACTCACCGCGGATATGTCAACGCACTGAAAGTAGGTGCCTTCGCAGGGCAGCAGTTTGAAGCGGGTGCGCTGCAGCCCGGCGCGAAAGAGATCGCGCTTGCGCTGGTAAAACGCGGGCAGTTCCAGGTAGGGCTTGGGGTCGGCCATGTACGACGCCAGGCCGTACTGCACCGGGGTGTTGACCGTGAACACGTTGAACTGGTGCACCTTGCGAAACTCCGCGCTCAAGGCCGCCGGGGCCGCGACATAGCCCACCTTCCAGCCAGTCACATGGTAGGTCTTGCCAAAGCTCGACACGATGAAGGCGCGCGCCGCCAGTCCCGCAAAGCGCGCCGCGCTGTGGTGTTGCTGGCCGTCAAACACCATGTGTTCATAGACCTCGTCGCTGATCAACAAGACGCTGGTGGGCGCGAGAATATCCTGCAGACGAAGCGTCTCCTCGCGCGTCCACACCATGCCGCTGGGGTTGTGCGGCGTGTTGACGATGATGGCGCGGGTTTTGGGCGTGATGGCGGCAGTAATTTTGTCGAAGTCAGGGCGGAAGGTGCCCGGCGTCAGGGGCACCCGCACCGGAACGCCGCCCGCCAGTTCGATGTTGGGCACATAGCTGTCGTAGCAAGGCTCCAGCACGACGACCTCGTCGCCCGCGTGCACCACCGCCAGAATGATGGTGAGGATGGCCTGGGTGGCACCCGCCGTCACCGTGATTTCGCTGGCCGCGCTGTAGTCGCGCCCGTGCAGCGCCCGGATCTTGGCGGCAATGGCGTCACGCAACACGGGCACGCCGGCCATGGGCGGGTACTGGTTCAGGCCGCCCTTCATGGCGTCGGTCACCACGTCAATTAAATGTGGGTCGCAATTGAAATCTGGAAAGCCCTGGCCCAGGTTGACGGCGTTCTTTTCCAACGCCAGTGTGGACATGAGGGTGAAGATGGTGGTGCCGACATGGGGCAGTTTGGATTGAAGGACGGGGGTTTTCATGGGCGGCTCATTTCATGGGGCTTGCTGTCTGAAGGGCTTGCAGTCGGTTGGCTTTTACGGTTTTTCCTGCGACGTGATGAAGCCGATAGGTCGCTTGGCTGGCTCAGGCGGTGTGGTGAGTTCACGCAGGGCATCAAAGACTTGGCGCAACTGGTTGCGGGTGTTGCGGGCAAAAGCATCTTGCGAGATTTCCAGACCTTCTGTCTTCATTTCTAGCGCCTCCAGGCGTTTGGCCAGATCACCGTGGAGTGAGGCCGCTTGGCGTAGCTGCACAAAGGCGCGCACCACATGCACAGAGATTTCTATCGCTCTTTCACTACCCAACACCATGGCAGCCATGATGGCCCCATGCTCAGTGAAGGCGTAGGGCAGGTATTTGCGGTGTTGCCCACGACCCTTGGTTAAGGTCGCAAATTGCGACCTTAAAGATTCCATCTCATCGGCCGTCAGCTGAAACATGAAATCTCTGGGAAAGCGGTTCATATTGCGTTTGATCTGCTCATTGAAGCGCTTGGTTTCCACGCCATACAAGGCGGCCAAGTCAGAGTCCAAAATGGCACGTTGGTCGCGCAAAGTGCGAATGGACACTGCAATGCCAGGCAATGCCTGCGCTTCAGAAAGTGGTGTGGTGCTCATTGGCCCAAGTCTCCCGTTAATCCGTTTTTGGTATACCAAGGTGCTCACAGTTTGTGACTGCCTGCACTTTCTCTATTGCCGGTGGTCGCAATTTGCGACCTCCTTGGTGTCTGCAATGGCTAAGGGATGCAGAAATGCCAAATATCCCACTTCTGGCCGCACTGGCGGGCGCATTGCGTCGTTGCTACTCGCTTGTGTGGCATAGCCACACGGCGCTCCCAGCGCCTAGCATCCCGCCAGCACTTGCCATAAACGGGACATTGGCAATTTTCGCATCCCTAAGCGGGCTGCGTTCATGTGTGCGCACTCATGTGGGTCAACGCCTCATAGCGCGTGAACAAAGAGGCGACGCGCTCGGCGTCGGTCTTCCAGCTTTTCTTGCCGCCGTTCAAGGCGTAGGCCGCATCCACGGCGGCATCGAGGGCGCGGTGCGCTTTGAGCAGGGCGACGGGCATGGGCGGGTTGTAAAGGTCGGCCAGCGTGGCACCTGCCTCCAAGGTGCGGGCGTCGAGCACGGCTTGTGCTGCAGTTTCGATAGCTGTTTGCGCATGATGGACGGCGGCTAGAGGCTGATTTTGCTTAAAATTTTGAGAGAAATCGGGCCAGGGGAAGTTGTTGAAAACTACCCCAGCAGAATATCGATAGTCACTCTTCATGCGACAAATAGGCGTGCGGCGCTTGTCGATCACCACATCGCCCGCCTCCACCAGATAGGGGTTGATGTGTTGCTCACGTCGGCAATCACCGGCTCGCCTTGCGTGATGCTGTTGGTGGAGACAAAACCGCAGCGCACCTTGCGCCGCGCCAGGGTCTCGGCCCGATCCACGTCGGCAAACAGGTTGCCAAAGCCAGCTTGGGCACTGCCAAACTTCACATCCTTGAACTTTTTGCGATCGCGGCTGGCAGCCGCAGTAATGCGAAGCTGTCGGGCGCGGTGGTGATGTAGCGCGCGGCCTTGATGTACCAGCCCGCCACATAGTCCAGCACCCCGGTGCCTTTCATCCCTTGCGGCGCTTGATGCCAAACACTTCAAAGAACTCATTCCAAAAGCTCTTGGCATCAGCGTCTTCGCGTTCGACGTGCTTGCAGTCTTTGGAAAAGGCGCGGGCACGGTTGGCGATTTCTTTCCATTCGAGGGATATGGCGTTATTTTTTCTCTATTTTTTAATGATTTTGGCTTCTAGCCCACGTCCCATAAGCCTAAGTAGCTATTGTTTTTACAGCTCATAGTCATCAACATGACCCAGCATGGCGCGCACCACCAGGTCACGGCTGAGCCGGTTGCTGAGCAGTTCAGAAAATTTATAGACAAAATTGCGCAGGTAGGCACCGCGCTTGAAGGCCACACGCGCCACATTCTGGCCAAACAAAAGGCCGGCGGGGCGCACGAGCAGATCGCTCTTAGAACCCTCGGCCACCACGTCGCGCACCGACATTTCAGCGGCAATGCCGATGCCCAGGCCCAGGCGCACATAGGTCTTGATCACGTCCGAGTCAATCGCCTCCAACGCAATGCGGGGCTCCAATTTGCGGATGGCAAAAGCGTGGTCAATCTTGGTGCGCCCGGTGTAAGACGGGTGGTAGGTAATCAAGGGTTCGCGGGCAATGTCTTCCAGAGTCAGGTGTTCCTTCAGTGACAATCGCAGCGGG
>VMTC01000086.1 GCA_013791765.1 Rhodoferax sp. | reverse complement strand
GTTCTACAACTACTGTAAGGCGGGAAAAGACAAGCAGACACCGGCAATGCGGCTTGGCCTCGCTAAGGCCCCCATCGCCTTGGAAGATATTCTTTACTTCACTCCCTGACTTACGGCGCAAATGTACGAGTCGTTGAGCATCGCGTATCCGGCGGCATTCGCCCAAAAATAGCCAAGCACCGACGAAGAAAAAGGTCGTATCCACTACAGATACGACCTTGAATCAATGCTCCAATTTTGCCAAAAAGCCATCAACACTTTAATGTAATGGCTAGTTTTCCAGCGTAGCGGGTTTTTTTGTTGTCTCAAGCTGCTTCATGGTAAGCGGGTGGGCAATACACCTTGACTCAAGTGGTAAGAGCTGAAGTTCGTGCGGAGTCACAACGCTTTTTGCACGAGCGCACCTTTGAATAGATAAGGCAGACTGGGTTCTCGGCGCTGCGTGGTGGCGCCCTTGTCTTCCACGCTGATGGCCAACTCGGAGATATCAGCCAGTGTCTTTTCGGCGACCGGCAGTCGCAAGGTTTTACCGGGGCTCGTCAAAACTCCGAGTGAACGCAACTGTCCGTTGGCTGACAGCGCCCACAGTTGCATGCTGTCGGCACGGCCTTCGGTTACGTTATTGAGCCGCTGAATCTGAAGCGATCCCTCTTGCGGATCCGACGTGACCAGCATCGCCGGAGCCTGGCTGTCGTCCAGCAGAATCGCGATGTATCTGATCTGCGCAGTCTTTTGAAGTTTTGTTTGTAGATGACGTATTTGCGCCTCGAACTGCTCAAACATGCTCACGCCTGTGGCCGTTGCGATGGCGATAACCAGTAGGCAGGCAATAGTGGCCGCACGCCACCAGGCAATAGGCCTGCGCGGTGGTCCGGCCTGAGCAGCATCAAACATCTAAATTGTCCCGCTGGATCAGGCGCACTCGCCACTCGGCTCGTTGCTTGCATTTAGCGCTGTTGCTGGGCCTGTGGCGTACGTTGTCGTCCATGAATGTCCTTGATGGGGTGAATCAGAAGCCCGCGGACTGAGCCCGCAATTGGTTTTATCCTAAGGATCAGCGTTTATCTGCCGTGAGGCAAAGTTGGAAGAAACCACGACTACCCCTTTCGGCAGTTAAACCACGTTGGACTGAACCGCTTGAGGTGCGGTGGATTACAGGGGATTGTAAGTTTGGATATCAGGGGCTGGGGTACCGTTTAGGCGCTTTGCCGACAGCCGCTGTCGTACAGTCCCATTTTCTTGGCAGTTGACCCGTGCAACCCCTGGCGGCGTCACTTCTAGAGCCAGCACTTTTCGCCGTTGGACACACGGTTCCCCCTGGCGGTGCAACCCAGCCACACCCAACACCCCGTCAATCCAGCCATTCGCTGCTTTCATGGTGGCCCCGTGCTGTGCGGCGTGATCGCTGTCTGCGAGCCCGGTACCGGTAACGTCTTGCAACCCTTGATGGCTTCCACCACGCGCAGCCGTCCCAGCCTGCAACAAGGACACTGGTGCAGGTCCACCTTTGCCACCCGGTGCATAAAGTCTTGCGCCGACTCCAGTGCCACGGGGTTGCTTTGCGGCATCTGCACTTTGCGTGCGCGCCTGTGCCAGCAACTGGGCTTTGCTGGGGGCGAGCAATCCATAGTGACGAATGCGCTTGAGCCCGGTGGGCAGCACATGCAGCAGGAAGCGGCGCACAAACTCCACGCCGTCGAATTTGACGGTACGCTTGCCTCCTTTGTCATCTGCGCGCACCTTGAATGCCACCTGATCGGAAGTGATCTTGACGATGCGCTCGTTGCTGATGGCCGTGCGGTGTGTGTAATGCGCCAGATACTCCAGCACCTGAGCCGGGCCACCCAATGGTGTCTCGGCATACACCACCCAGTTGTGGCGGTACAGCGCCTGGTGGCGCCTGGCCCAATCCACATTGCCACGCTGGGGGTCGTCGGCAATGTCACCGCACTCGTGCGCCGCCTGCAAGGCGGCCATGAACTTGCCTCGAAACACGTTGGACAAGGCAGTGACTGGAAACAAAAACTCCGGCGAACGCGTGGGCTGCACCCATTGGTCTGTGCCGCTGTCATGATTTGCGGCCAAGGCGCCACAGGCGATAACGGCGTGCACATGAACATGGCGCTGCAACTCCTGTCCCCAGGTGTGCAGCACCAGCGTGAAGGCTGGTTGCCCACCCAACCAACGCGGGTTCGCCGCAAACTCGCTGAGGGTTTGGGCCACGCAGGCAAACAAGGTGTCGATCACCCAGCGTGGGTGGGCGCCATACAGGCCATTCAAGCTGTGTGGCAGCGTGAACACCATGTGAGCGTAGGGAACGTCCAGCACCTGCGCCAGCCCCTCTCTTGCAGCCAGGCGTCTTTGGCCCTTGTGCCGCACTGCGGACAATGGCGGTTGCGACAGGAGTGGTAGTGCCACTGGCTGTGGCCACCGGCATCGCAGGCCAGGCGGTCTCCGCCCAGCGCTGCGGTGTGGCAGGCAGCAATACCTCGCCAGGCTTTGGCTTGGGGTGTTGAGAGGCTGTGCTGGGCCAGATAAGCGGCGCCAAACTGGCGCAGCGCCCCCGCCACGCTAGCGGTCATGCGCTTAAGCTTGTCTGATCGCTCTACAGCTTGGGCAGGCCCGCCAGCAGGTCCAGCGGATCGATGTCTTTGGGTGCTCGAAACTGCGGGCTGATCAAGTGCAGGTAACGGCTGGTGGTGGTGATGTTGCTGTGGCCCAGCAGTTTCTGGATGGTGAAGAGGTCTACGCCACCTTCGAGCAAGTGGGTAGCAAAACCGTGGCGCAGGGTGTGCGGGCCACCGCTCTTCATGATGCGGGCACGGTGGCGCGCGCCTTGGTAGGCGCGCTGGGCCGATTCGATGCTGACGCTTTGCTCAGCGCTGCGGTTGCAAAAGAGCCAAGTGCGAGGACGAAAGATGCGAACAAATCTGCGCAGATGCTCTGAGCATGACCAACTCCCGTGAGGGTATTTTGTTCTGAATTGGTCAAATTATGTGATGTGCAGATGGCCAGCGCCTTCAAGAAGGCTGATCAAGTTTGATGGCTGGCGACGCCTGATGGCGTAGTGGGATATCCGTCAACCGCAGTGACTTCGGGGTTTTGGTTTCTAGAATTTTTAAAATTAGGCCCCTGCCAGGGCCGCCGGCAGGCCCCCCCTGGTGGCGACGCTCGCCAAAACCGTAGCCAGCCCAACAACAGCTCGAATGTCGACTTTGAGTTAACGCTGGTGGTGTGGTCAGACAAAAAAAATCTCCCACCAAGACTTTGAACAAGCGGTCTTTGTGGGAGAGTCTCTTTCGACCAAGATCGAGACCATCAAAGTGTGCCACACCTTACTTCAAAGCCCCCAATTTTTTCAATTCCTGGTGCAAATAGACACCGACCTGGCGGCTCAGATGCACGCCAGTGCGTGTCAGTGTGGTGGCGTACTGCATCGGGCCAACTACCCCCGCAAACCCAAAGCGTGCCCCGAAGAGGTTCTGTTTGAGTTTCAATCGCGATGGAGCTTTTGCTGCAACCTGTGCCGCAAACGTTCAACACCGATGTCGGTGAGATTTTTGGGCAGGCGCGTGTACGTCGCCTTGGCCGTGGTGGTGCTGGCCGTCAAACGCAACAAGATCAATGCCGCAACAACCCTGGCGGGTGAGGCACTGGGAGTGCCTGAGCGCACCAGCGCGCGCTGGCGCCAATGGTGGCTGCAAGTGTTTGGTGCCACCGCGCTGTGGCAGGCACAGTGCGCTCGCTTCATTCCAGGTGTTGAACTCACCGAACTGCCCCAAAGCCTGATGGCGCGTTTCACAGGCACTGCGCATGAGGCCAGAAGAATGCTGGGGCGGCTGGAGTGGACCGAATGAGTGTGGAGAAATTTGCACAACATCGGCTTCGCTATCTGGTTGAACTGGCGCACGCACTGCGCGACGGGAGCTATCGCCCGTTGCCGGTGCGACGTGTCTACATACCCAAAGGCAAGAAACAGCGCCCGCTCGGAATACCTGCTGTCAAAGACCGCATGGTTCAGGCCGCGCTGAAGCTGGTAATCGAGCCGATCTTTGAGCATGAATTCGAGCCGCGAAGCTATGGCTTTCGGCAAGGTTTGGGTTGCAAGGATGCGCTACGAGAGGTAGACCGGCATTTGAAAGCGGGCTACTGCTGGGTGGTGGATGCGGATCTGCAAAGCTACTTTGACACGATTCCACATGATCGGCTTCTCGCGAAAGTGGGAAGACGCATCGGGGACGGTCGGGTGATGAAGCTCATTCAGGGCTTTCTCAAGCAAGACATCATGGAAAACATGAAGCTATGGACACCAACGTCTGGCAGTCCGCAAGGGGCCGTAATAAGTCCTTTGCTTGCCAACGCTTATCTGCACGAGCTGGACGTAGAAATGCGTGAAGCTGGGCTGGTGATGGTGCGCTATGCCGATGATGCCGTGGTGTTGTGTCGCAGCCAAGACGAGGCAGTGGCCGCGCTGGCGCGTATGCGCGCTTGGGTGGGGGCGAACGGCCTGACACTACATCCTGACAAAACCCATCTTGGGGACTGCCGGGTGGACGGTCAAGGTTTCGAGTTTCTGGGGTATCGGTTTGAAGCAGGGCAGCGCTGGGTGCGCAAGAAAAGTCTGATGGCATTGCGCGATAAGGTGCGTGCTCGGACTTCACGCAAACGAGGCGATTCGATCGAGTGCGTGATTGCGTCAATCAACCCAACCCTCAAGGGGTGGTATGCCCATTTCAAACAGGCACACCGATTCACGTTCTCAACAATCGACGGCTTTGTGAGGCGTCGATTGCGGGCAATGCTGCGAAGGCAGAAGCACCGACCGGGGCAGGGACGATGTCTTAATGATCACAAACAATGGCCAAATGCCTACTTCGCCAATCTTGGGTTATTCACCATGGTTACAGCCCATCAATTAGCGCGCCAATCCCGATGTGGAAACAACTGACTGGAGAGCCCGTCGCGGGAAAACCGCACACCGGGTTCGGAGGGAGGGGATGGCGAGAGCCGTTCCCTACCCCTATTCAACGCAAAATTGTTCGCTGCCGCCACGGCGTGTTTTCTTGAATTCCAGACGCGATATTCGGCCTGCCAACAGGTCCAGTGAAATGACGACAACCGCCATCTCAGCGGTTGTTTCGAAATCGTGCCTCGTTGTTCAACTCCTTCTCGGGTGGATTGATCTGGGTCAAAAGCGCAGTTCAAAAGATGGCTAGCATGTAATATTGGAGGCTGCAATGTTCGATCAACCTATTAGAACTATCATGGAGCAGAAAAAGTTTCTGACTGCTCCGCCTGAGACGACTGTAAGCAACGCCGCCCGATTGATGGCGGAGCGTAACGTGGGCGCCGTTCTGGTGGTCGCCGACGAGTACCTGCTCGGCATTTTTACAGAACGGGATGCCGTCTTTCGCGTGATTGCCGAAGGCCGTGACGCCCAGTCCACGCAGCTGACCGAGGTGATGACCGCAGAGCCCAAGACCTTGGAGCCAGGTAAGACCTACGGACATGCACTGCTGCTGATGCAAGAAAACGGATTTCGCCATGTGCCCGTGGTCGAGAACGGCCGCCCGGTCGGTATCATCTCGTCTCGCAATGCGATGGACCCTGATCTGGAAGAGTTCGTTTTCGAGGCGCGGCGGCGCGAACACCATCGCTAGACGCCATGCGCCAAAGCTCATCCCATTTTTAAACCATTGTTGTCGGGGCATCCCGCCGCAGGCCGTGCCATAGAAGGGCTGCCAACGCAGCAACCACAGCGCTGCATTGAAAACCTTGCTATTTCACATTGCACTCCCGCCGCAGCAGGGCAAGAGCGTCCTTTAACTCGTAGTCGTAATCGCTTTGCAATGTCGACTGGGCTTCATCACAGAATGACATCCACAGCCGGACATAGTCGTCTTGATGCTGCACCGGAGCATGGGCGCGAATGTACCGGTTTGCCAACTCGGGGCTTAGGCCGGTCTTGCGGATTTTGCGAATCAGCGTGACAGCCGCCTTCTCGGTCAGCAAGGTCTTGGGTGCGCTGCCTGCGGCAATACACAAAAACAACGTGATCAGTGAGCCTTCGTCGTCATGGCCGCCCGTGGCTTTTTGCCAGGCCGCCGATGCCGTGCGATCATAGTCATCGACCTCGTTCAAGCCATCTTCGACCCAAAAATAGCGTCCCGAATAAGCCGGTGTCTGACTGAACAGCTTTCTGGCAGATACATTGGCGTCCAGGATTTTTGGCAAATCGGCGATGACAGACTGCCGCACCGCCTCGATGGCGTCTGTGAAGTGAGCCGGCAAATTCTTGGGCCCCAGAATCGGCACGGCTGGCGGGTCGATGCCTGCGTACTTCTTACGCAGCACAGCGACCATACGCTCAAACGCGACCCAGTCGGGTAACTCGGTGCGCTTGCAGGCCATCGTCAGCAGCGCCGTGCGGATGACCGCCTCACTATCGGGGCCCGACTCTTCGAGCGCATCGGCTTGCATGCCCAATTCATCCGCCAACCAGAGCGCCGCATCCATCACTTGGGCCACTTGGCTGCGCTTGGCGAGTTCCGCCTGGTAGTCGCTCAGGCTGGCCATCGACCATTTGGCCAGCAAAGGAATCTTGTCATCGCTGAAGCCAGCGCGCTCGTTCATGCCGAAGTGGCTGTTTTGCGGCATGGCCAGCAAGGCCTTGAGCAGGTCGGAGCCGCCCTTGGAGCGTGACAAAAACGAATGATCGCGCAGCGACTCGGCGGCCAGCCGCAAGTCACCGTCACTGCTGTTTTCCAGATAGAGGCTGACCAGATTCACGATGCGTTCTTTGGCCCTTTCCAGCTCGGGGCGCAAGAATTCAGTGCCGAAGTAGCGCGCGATCTGCACCATGCCTTTGGGCGCCTCGTTGCCAATGGCATCAAGTTTTGCCCCGTCGATGATGCCGTGTTGCACCCCAAACAGCAGCGCCTTTTCAAAGAAGGGGCGCTGGTCGTAGAGCGAGACGGTTGAGGTTCGGGCGAGGGACGCGACAGCGTCAGGAGAATGTGGCATGGGGACGCAGTGGGCCGAGTCTGTCTTGTCGTCAGATCGCGGATTCTTCGTCGGACTCCAGCGCCGCCGGTGTCGCTTTGCCGCGGTCGGTGTCGCCGGTTTCGACTTTGCCGTCATCCTCGGATAATTCCTCGTCCTCGCTCAGTCCGGCCTCAAACGCACGCGCCTTGGCGCGCAGTACCAACAGCATTTCAATGAACAGGTCGGGGCACTGGTAACGCAGGATCCAGGCCAGTTCCATCCAGTCCTGGTCGGCCACTTCATCCTGCTCGACGCGCGCTGGCACATAGGCCGAGGCCAGCAGCGCGGCCTCAGACAGCATCTGGCCGTCATCGTCGACGGCGTCAAAGCTGCCGGTACGGGCAAAGGCTTCGATGCGGCTCCATTTTTCTTCAAAATAGTCGGCCAGCGCCTCGGCGCCGCCTTCGAGCTCACCCATCGCATTCAAAAAGTCAAGGGGATCAGCCTCATCCCGGAAGATGATCGAGTTGACCATGCCGCGCAGGTGGGTGCGGGTCAGGTCCTTGTATTGCTTTTCAATCACCACTGCGTGGGCAAACTGCTTGGGCGTCACCAGCAGGTTGACGACCGACTCCTTGGAGTTGTCGTATTCGCGTATCACCGCCAGTATGTCTTTGGCCGGCAATTGCTCCAGCACCAGCATCAGCGCTGAATCGCCCTCGGTGTCGGCCAACTCAACCAGGGCGGCTTCGGCGCCAACGATGTCGCCGGCAGCAATCAGGCTCTGGGTCTTGGTGATGAGGGCAAGGTGCTTCATTTATTTTTGATCAGTTGAGGACAGAGCTGGTTCACTGCGTGTAACTGCGGTCTGTCCCGCAAGGTTTTACTCTTTACGGTCGAAGCCCTGCTCGACCATCCAGTCGGCGCCTGCTTCTTCGCGGTTGCGGGCGTCATTCTCTTCTTCAGCGTCCAGGGGGTTCATTTCTGGCTCAAGGTCTTCTTCGACCTCATCCTCGGGGTCGTGGATGCGGGCGGGCGCCGACGCGGGCTTGTGGTGCATGTATTCCAGGGCGGCAGCGACGGTCATAAACCAGTCGCCCATCGGCTCCTTGCGAATCGTCTGGACCAGATCGTCCGCCCAGGGCGCCAACTTGATCGCGTCGGCCAGAGCGTCCCAGTCGGGGAAATCCTCCGGCGCCAGGCTCAGCAGATGTTCCATCGTGGCAGGTGACTTGAACGTGAAGCCCTGATGCAGAACCACCGCCACCATCTCGGGGCTGAGCGCCATCATCTGCAGCAAGAACGCCAGTTCCTTGCGCCTTTGGGTCAAGCGCTGACGCAGTACGTCACGGCCTTCGGAGTCAAACCTCAAGTCGTCCAGCTCGGACTCGTAGGCCGAGCGCAGGTTGCGGAAAAAAGGTGAGATATTCATGGTCTTGTACTCTTCATGTCTTGGGCATTGCGCAGCAACGGGTCAAAATAGTTTTGCCAAATCTCGTGTGCGGTCTCGAGCGGGCTGTCGAGCAGGTTGCGGCGCCGATTGTCGTCATAAGTCTGGCGTTTGCCCGCATCAGAGAGCACTTCATAGGCCTCTTGCACGGCGCGAAAACGCGCGGCGGCATTGGCGGCAGCATTGCGGTCAGGGTGGTGCAGCGAGGCTTGTTGGCGAAAGGCCTTTTTAATGTCGGCCAGCGTCGCATCGCTGCGCAGGCCTAAGGTGGCGTAGTGGTCGGTCATGCGTGCTTTGAGGGTCTGAGGGCGCTCAAGTTCAGAGCGACGAGAGTTCTTCCCAGCGCGCCAGGGCGCTTAGCAGTTCTTCATCAATCACGGCGTCGCGCGCGTAGAGTTCGGTCGCACGCGCCGGGTCTTTGGCGTAGAGCGTGGCGTCGGTCAGGGTCGCGCGCACGGCGGCCTGCTCCTGCTCCAGCACGTCAATTCTGGCCTGCAGGGTGTCGACCTCGCGCTGCGCCTTGTTGCTGAGTTTTTGCGCCGTCACGTTCTTCGTGTTGTCGTTGGACTTTATGCTTTTTTGGCCTCTAGCCCCCGTCTGTTGTGCGTTAGCTGCTATCAAATTAGCTGCGGCCTGAATCTCCTTGCTGCGTTTTGACTGGATCAGCCAATCCTGCACGCCACCCTCGTACTCGCGCCACAGCCCGTCGCCCTCAAAAGCAATGGTGCTGGTGACCACGTTGTCCAGAAAAGTGCGGTCGTGGCTGACCAGAAACACGGTGCCGGCGTAGTTTTGCAGCAATTCTTCCAGCAGTTCCAGCGTTTCGATGTCCAGGTCGTTGGTCGGCTCGTCCAGCACCAGCACGTTGGCGGGCCGGGCAAACAGGCGCGCCAGTAAGAGCCGGTTGCGCTCGCCGCCCGAGAGTGAGCGAACGGGCGAGTTGGCGCGCGCCGGTGAGAACAGGAAGTCGCCCAGGTAGCTCTTGACGTGCTTGCGCTGGTTGCCAATCTCGATCCACTCGCTGCCCGGGCTGATGAAGTCCACCAGCGTGGCATCAAGATCCAGTGCGTTGCGCATCTGATCAAAGTAAGCCACTTGCAGGTTCGTGCCGGTGCGCACCTTCCCTTTGTCGGGCACCAATTCGCCCAGAATGAGCTTGAGCAGGGTCGTCTTGCCCGCGCCATTGGGGCCAAGCAAGCCGATCTTGTCGCCGCGCAACAGGGTGGCGGAAAAGTCCTTGATGATGACTTTTTCGCCGAAGGACAAGCTGACCTGCGTCAACTCGGCCACCAGCTTGCCGCCCAGTGCGCCAGAGGCTACGTCCATCTTGACTTTGCCAACGGCTTCGCGGTGCGCCTTGCGGCTGGCGCGCAGGTTTTCCAGGCGCACGATGCGGCTCTCGCTGCGGGTGCGCCGCGCCTCCACTCCTTTGCGGATCCAGATTTCTTCTTGCACCAACAGCCGGTCGGCCTTGGCGCTGATGACCGCTTCCTGCGCCAGCTGATCTTCTTTGAGAATCTGGTAGCGCGCGTAATTGCCGTCGTAGGAGCGCAAGATGCCGCGGTCCAGTTCAATGATGCGGGTTGCCACCCGGTCCAGAAAGCTCCGGTCATGGGTGATGGCCACAACGCTGCCCTTGAAGCCAATCAGCAGGTCTTCGAGCCATTCGATCGAATCCAGGTCGAGGTGGTTGGTGGGCTCGTCGAGCAGCAGCACGTCGGGCTCGGCCACCAGCGCCTGCGCCAGCGCGACCCGTTTCTTGGTTCCGCCCGAGAGCGTGCCAATGATGTCGTTCTCATTGAGGTGCAGGCGGTGCAGAGTCTCCGTCACGCGCTGCTCCCAGTTCCAGCCGCCCAGCGCTTCAATCTGGCTTTGCAGGGCATCGAGGTCGCCCACCCCCTCGCAATATTGATCAATCAGCGCGATAACCCCCGCAATGCCAGCGCTTGCAGCTACAAAAACAGTAGCTTCCTGGTCGAGCTGCGGCTCCTGGGCGACATAGGCCAGGCGCAGGTTGGTCTGCAGTTGCAGCACGCCGTCATCGGCTTTCTCGAAGCCGGCGAGAATTTTCAGAAAAGAGGTCTTGCCGGTGCCGTTGCGCCCGATCAGGCCGACGCGCTCGCCAGTCTCCAGGGCAAAGTCGGTGTGATCAAGTAAGGGCACGTGGCCGAAAGCCAGCTGTGCGTTGAGGAAGGTAATTAATGCCATAGGGGGAGGATTATCCCGCCCTCCGGCCGGCAGCGCGCTGCGCCGAGCCCGCCGACAGTCATTTATTCAAGGGCTTTGAGGACCAGGCGCTGGGCTCAATGGTCTCTGGGGCGCCCGAACTTGAGGATGCGCGTGGCCAGCAGGGTTTCGGCAAAAAAGCACAGCAGCGCCGCCAGGAAAAAAAGAACCCCCGACAAAAAGCAGAAGGTGGCGATGCGGTAAATCTGCAACTCGGTCGTCTCGCCGAGAAACAGGACCACGATGGTCAGGCCGATCAGAATGGCGCAAAAGGTCAGCAGTGCAATGCAGGCGTTGACCAACGCGCCGCGTCGGCGCAGGCGCGCCAGCTCAATATATTGCGCCGTCATGGGCTTGTCCGCCGGGGCTGCTTCAATGCGATCTTCCAGCAGGCGCGCGCGGTCAATGATGCGCGCCAGTCGCCCCGCTACCGCGCCGATCATGCCGGACACGGCGGTGAGCAGAAAGACCGGCGCCACCGCGAGTTGAATGCCGTGCGAGATCGTGGCAAGGTCAGTGGTGAAAAACATGGTGACTCCTTGGGCACGATGGGAACTGCACCCAACAACACATCAATACTATTTGATTAATAGCTGCCTACGCAAGTAGTACGCGGGCTACAGCCCGATTTGATATATATTTTTCGACAGGCCGGGCTTTTCAGCCTGCGGCCTGTAGCGCCAGACCGGCGTGCTCGCGCAGCGGGTGAAAGTGGATTTTGGGAAAGCGCTCCTGCGCCAGGCGCACGTCATAGGGGCTGGTGCACAAATAAGCCAGTGTGTTGGCGGCGTCCCGTGCCATGCGCTGCGGGTAGGCGTAGACAAAGTCTTTCAGCTCGACGGCTGAGTCAGCAGTGATCCAACGCGCGCCGGTGTACTGGCTGGGCTCCAGGCGGATGTCGGCGTCGTATTCGCCTTTGAGGCGGTGCTGCACCACCTCAAACTGCAACTGGCCGATGGCGCCTAACAGCATGTTGCCGCCCATCTCGGGCCGGAACACCTGAATGGCACCCTCTTCGCCGAGCTGCGCCAGCCCCTGCTGCAACTGCTTGGTGCGCAGCGGGTTCCTCAAGACCACGGTCATGAACATCTCGGGCGCAAAAAATGGCAAACCGGTGAACAGCAGGTTGACCGAACCGTCGGTGATGGTGTCACCCAGTTGCACGCCGCCGTGCGTGGTGAAACCGATGATGTCGCCAGCAAAAGCCTCTTCCACCGCCTCGCGGCGCTGGCTCATGAAGGTCACCACGCTGGTGGGGCGCAGCTCCTTGCCGGTGCGCATGACCTTGAGTTTCAAACCGGGCGCGTACTTGCCAGAGGCGATGCGCACAAAGGCAATGCGGTCGCGGTGGTTGGCGTCCATATTGGCCTGCACCTTGAACACCACACCCGAGAACGCGTCGTCTTCGGGCTGCACCTGCTTGATGACGGGCTGCTTGTTGACCACGAACGAACTGGTGCGCGGACCGGGTGACGGTGCCAGGTCAACCAGGGCGTCGAGCACCTCCATCACACCAAAGTTGTTCACACCCGAGCCAAAGAACACCGGGGTTTGTTTGCCGGCCAAAAAAGCCTCGCGGTCGAACGCGGGGGAGGCGCCAGTGGCCAGTTCCATGCTTTCCAGCGCGGTGTCCCATTCATGGCCAAAGCGCTTTTGCAGGGCAGCGGGGTCGGACAAGGGCATGGCGTCAAAGTCGTGCGGCAGGCGCTGACTGCCCGACTCAAACACCGTCATCACATGCGTGCGCAGGTTGATGATGCCGCCAAAGGTTTTGCCCTGGCCCACTGGCCAGGTCATCGGCACGCAGGGCATGCCCAGTTCACGCTCGACCTCGTCCAGAATGTCCAGCGGGTCGCGCACTTCGCGGTCCATCTTGTTGATGAAGGTGATGATCGGCGTGTTGCGCTGGCGGCAGACCTCGATCAAGCGCCGGGTTTGCGACTCGACGCCGTTGGCCGCGTCAATCACCATCAACGCCGAGTCCACGGCGGTCAGCACGCGGTAGGTGTCCTCGGAAAAGTCCTTGTGGCCGGGGGTGTCAAGCAGGTTGATGACATGGTCGCGGTAGACCATTTGCATCACGCTCGACGCCACCGAAATGCCGCGCTGCTTCTCGATCTCCATCCAGTCGCTGGTTGCGTGGCGCGTGGCTTTTCGCGCTTTGACACTGCCTGCGATCTGGATCGCGCCCGAGAACAGCAACAGCTTCTCGGTCAGCGTGGTTTTACCCGCATCGGGGTGGGAAATGATGGCAAAGGTGCGGCGGCGGCGGGTTTCGGCTTGGTAGGTCATGAATTTGGGCTGGAGGCGATCAGCTTGCACCGCTCAATCTGGAGACGTGCGCACGGAGCGGCCGACTAAGAAAGTCCGGAAAAGGTAGAATTATCGCCTTCCGAGGAGCGTTGCAGTTCACACATGTTGAACGAGGCTCGGACCGCGTGCTTGGGCCTGCTAGCCAAAGCACCGCATCAACTGCGCTCACCCACTGGTCTGTGGGGTGAGCCTTTTCCAAAAAGTTCTCCGCGCAGTTCAGTGCTTTTCAAATCAACTTTTGGAGTGAGCCATGCGCACCGTAACTAAACCTGTCAACCAACCCGACCACGTCATCGCCGACATCAACCTCGCCGCCTGGGGCCGCAAGGAACTCAACATTGCCCAGACCGAAATGCCCGGCCTGATGGCGATTCGTGAGGAATTTTCAAAGTCGCAACCGTTGCAGGGCGCGCGCATCACCGGCTCGCTGCACATGACGATCCAGACCGGCGTGCTGATCGAAACGCTGCAAGCCTTGGGCGCCACCGTGCGCTGGGCCTCGTGCAACATCTTTTCCACGCAAGACCACGCAGCGGCAGCGATTGCGGCCGCGGGCACACCGGTGTTTGCGATCAAGGGCGAATCTTTGGCCGACTACTGGGACTACACGCACCGCATTTTTGAATTCGACGGCAAAAAGGGCACGGCGGCTGAAGGCCCGAACATGATTCTGGACGACGGCGGCGATGCCACGCTCTTGATGCACCTGGGCACGCGCGCGGAAAAGGACAGCAGCTTGCTGGCCAAGCCCACCAGCGAAGAAGAAACCTGCCTGTACGCCGCCATCAAGGCCAAGCTCAAGCTGGACCCGACCTGGTACAGCCGCCGCCTCAAGCACATCATCGGCGTGACCGAAGAAACCACCACCGGCGTGCACCGCCTCAACGACATGTCGGCCAAGGGCGAACTGATGCTGCGCGCCATCAATGTCAATGATTCCGTCACCAAGAGCAAGTTTGACAACCTGTACGGCTGCCGCGAGTCGCTGGTGGACGCCATCAAGCGTGCCACCGACGTCATGATTGCGGGCAAGGTCGCCTGCGTGATTGGCTATGGCGATGTCGGCAAGGGCTCGGCCCAAGCCCTGCGTGCCTTGAGCGCCCAGGTGTGGGTGACAGAAATCGACCCGATCAACGCGCTGCAAGCGGCGATGGAAGGCTACAAAGTCGTGACCATGGAATACGCCGCTGACAAATGCGATATTTTTGTCACCTGCACCGGCAACAAGAACGTCATCACCTACAAGCACATGGACGCCATGAAAGATCAGGCCATCGTCTGCAACATTGGTCACTTTGACAATGAAATCGACGTCGCTTCGCTGGACAAGTGCAAGTGGGAAGAGATCAAGCCGCAGGTGGACCATGTGATCTTCCCGGCCAAGGGAAAAAAGCCAGCCAAGCGCATCATCCTGCTGGCCAAGGGCCGCCTGGTGAACCTGGGTTGTGGCACCGGCCACCCCAGCTTTGTCATGTCGTCGAGCTTTGCGAACCAGACGATTGCCCAGATCGAGCTGTTCACCAAGCCCAAGGAATACAAGGTCGGCAAGGTGTACGTGCTGCCCAAGCACCTGGACGAAAAAGTGGCGCGCCTGCACTTGGGCAAGGTCGGCGCCATGCTGTCCGAGCTGACCGATGAGCAAGCCGCCTACATTGGCGTGAGCAAAGCCGGCCCGTACAAGGCCGACAGCTACCGTTATTGATATGCGTGCCGACCAACTCCTCGTGCACAAACAACTGGCCAGCACGCGCTCGCAGGCCCAGCGCCTGATCGCCGATGGCGTGCAGTGGCTTAAGGGTGCAGAGTGGAAGACCGTCAGCAAAAACGGCGACGAGATTCCGCTGGAGGCCGAAATTAAGCTGCTCAACGATGCCGAAGCGCGTTATGTGTCACGCGGGGGCCTCAAGCTCGAGGCCGCGCTCAAGCAGCTGGGGCTGGATGTGACCGGGCTGGCCTGTCTGGATGTGGGCCAGTCCACCGGCGGCTTTAGTGACTGCCTGCTGCAGCACGGCGCCGCCTCCGTGGTCGGCGTGGACGTGGGCAGCGGCCAATTGCACCCCAGTCTGCGCGAAGACCCGCGCGTGCTGTGCGTTGAAAAAGTCAACGCGCGTGCCCTGGTTGCTTCTGATTTAATAGCTGCTTACGAAGACAGCACGGGGGCTGATGGTCAATTTGATGCAGAGGAAGGTGATTCAGGCCTGGTTGAGTTCGCCCCCGAATTCGACCTGATCGTCGCCGACTTGTCCTTCATCTCGCAAACCCTGGTGTTGCCCGCCGTGGTGCTGTTGCTCAAGAACGGCGGCACGCTGCTGACGCTGGTCAAGCCGCAGTTTGAACTGCAACCGGGTCAGGTTGGCAAAGGCGGCATCGTGAAGGGCGCCGCCATGTACCCGCTGGTGGAGCAGCGCCTGCGTGAGGCGTGCGCCGCGCTGGGCCTCGCTGTGACCGCCTGGTTTGACTCACCCATTGCCGGCGGCGACGGCAATCGCGAGTTCTTCATCGTTTGCGTCAAGCCGAAAGATTAGAAAGTCCGTTATGACCGCGACCGCTCCCATTCCCATAAGTGTTGAGTTCTTCCCGCCCAAAACGCCCGAAGGCGCCGAGAAGCTGCGCGCGGTGCGCCAGGAGCTGTACACCTTGAAGCCTGAGTTTTGCTCGGTGACTTTTGGCGCCGGCGGCTCGACGCAAGAAGGCACCTTCAACACCGTGCGCGACATTCTGGCCGAGGGCGTGCCGGCGGCCTCGCACATCTCCTGCATCGGCGCCACCCACGCCAAAGTGCGGGAGCAGTTGGGCCTTCTCAAAGCCATGGGCGTCAAGCGACTGGTGGCGCTGCGCGGTGATTTGCCCAGCGGCTTTGGCATTGGGGGCGAGTTCCATTACGCCAGCGATCTGGTTGAATTTGTGCGCGCCGAGACCGGAGACGACTTTCACATCGAGGTGGCGGCTTACCCCGAGATTCACCCGCAGGCGAAGTCGCCCTCGAGCGACCTGCAGGCCTTTGCCGCTAAGGTCAAGGCCGGCGCCAACTCCGCCATCACCCAGTATTTCTACAACGCTGACGCCTACTTCCGCTTTGTCGAGGAGGTGGACGCGTTGGGTTTAAGCGTGCCGATCGTGCCCGGCATCATGCCGATTGCCAGCTCAACCCAGCTGATGCGCTTTAGCGATGCCTGCGGCGCCGAGATTCCGCGCTGGATTCGTTTGCGGCTGCAAAGCTATGGCGATGACACGGCGTCGATCAAGGCCTTTGGCTTGGACGTGGTCACCGATCTGTGTGAGCAGCTGCGTGCCGGCGGCGCGCCGGGGCTGCACTTTTACAGCATGAACCAGAGCGCCGCCACGCTGGAAATCTGCAAGCGGCTGGGTTAGGGATGCTCTGCATAACTCCCTGCGGTCTGTGGCAGCACGGCCTCGGGCGCTCTACTGCGTTGCTTTTATTGCCAATAGCTACGGCTATTGGCTGCAAAAAGCGCCTTGTAGCCCATCCCGATCCGCACTACCACATCCTCGCCAGAGTTATGCAGAGCATCCCTGGCGGCTCGCGGCTGTGGGGCTTGAACCGAGCAGTTGCACCAGCCGCCCCAAAGCATGCTGCACGCTGGCGGCGCGCACGGCCGCTCGGTCACCCTCAAAGTGGCGCTGTTCGGTGAGCACCTGCCCCGGCAGCGCCCAGGCAAAGCAGACCGTGCCCACCGGTTTGGCCGCGCTGCCCCCGCCCGGGCCGGCGACACCCGTGACGGCCACCGCCACCTGCGCATGCGAGTGGGCCAGCGTCCCGAGTGCCATGGCGCTCGCTACGGCCTCGCTGACAGCGCCCTCACGCTCGATCAACCGCACCGGCACGCCGAGCAACTCGCATTTGGCCTCGTTGGAGTAAGTGACAAAGCCGCGCTCAAACCAGGCGCTGGACCCCGCCAAATCGGTGCAGGCGGCTGCGATCAGGCCACCGGTACAGCTTTCGGCCGTTGCCATTTTCAAGCCATTTTTAAGCATTAAATCGGCCGCTAGCCCGCATAAATA
The DNA here is from genome assembly GCA_013791765.1 of Rhodoferax sp. GTDB lineage: Bacteria > Pseudomonadota > Gammaproteobacteria > Burkholderiales > Burkholderiaceae_C > Rhodoferax. The sequence goes on along the minus strand of VMTC01000086.1, from coordinate 20,883 downwards.
GGGCGTAGTAAGCTCTGATTTAAATAGTGCTTGCGTCATGCGTAAACGCGCCAGAGCGCAATCACCAGCAGGGTACAGGCGGCGGCCACCAGGTCGTCCAGCATGATGCCAAAGCCCGCCTTGCGCCACGCGGCCGGGTCGATGGCCGGGTTGACCGCATGAAACAGCTGGTCGGCCCATTTGACCGGTCCCGGCTTGGCCGCGTCAAAGAAGCGAAACAGCGCGAAGGCCACCAGTTGGCCCCAAAAGCCGGCCGGGGTCACCAGCCACAGCACCAGCCAAAAGGCGGCAATCTCGTCCCACACAATGCTGCCGGGGTCGAGCACGCGCATGTTTTTGGCCGTCACGCTGCAGGCCCACCAGCCCAGCGGCAGCGACAGGCCAATCAGCAGCGCCCAGCGCGCGTCATTCATCCAGGGCGCCAGCAGCACAAACGACAGCCACGCCCACAATGTGCCGACCGTGCCGGGTGCCAGCGGGCTCAGGCCGGAACCGAAACCCAGCGCGATCCAGTGCAGCGGATGCGAGACCATGAAGCGGGCGCTGGGGCGCAGCGGAGTGGCTGCGTCCGTGCTTGCGGAACTTGTCAGAAGGGATGAGTCATCAAAAGGCATGACGCAATTATCAATGCGCGCCGCCGCGTGGCAGCCATGGCGTTGGCAGCGCGGGCCTTAAAGCAAACGCTCCCAGAACTGTGCCATCCATTCCTTGAGCCGAAACTGCAGCGGGCGGCGCTGCCAGCCGGGCAGATCGATCGCGCGGGACGCCTGCATGTCATTGGCAAACATGGCCTCCATTTGCTGGGCAAAGCCTTGCCCCAGCACGACCGCATCGATTTCGTCGTTGTCCAGAAAACTGCGCCAGTCCAGGTTGCTGGACCCCACCGTGGACCAGACGCCGTCGATGACCGCCGTCTTGGCGTGCAAGAGTGCGCCGACGCGCTCGTACAGATTGACGCCACCCTCCAGCAGCTCGGTGTAATGCGCCCGCCCGGCATGAAAGACAAGCCCCGAGTCCGAGTAGCTCGGCAGGATCAGCTTGACATCGACGCCGCGGCCCGCGGCAGCCACCAGGGCTTGGCGCAACTGCGGGTCAGGCACGAAGTAAGCGTGGGTCAAATGCACTTGCTTTTCTGCGTTGCCAATCGCCGACATCAGCGTCAGGTACATCAGGCTGAAGGGGTCATCGGGCGTGCTGCCAATGGTGCGCACAATGTCCTGGCCCTGCACCGTGAGCGCCGGGAAATAATTTTTTGACGCCAGCGCCGGCCCGTGCTGCTTTTCCCAGGTTTGCAGGAACAATTTCTGAAACTCGCTGACCACCGGGCCCTCAATCTGCACATCCGTATCGCGCCATGCGCCGGTGCTGGCCACTGCCTTGCGCGAGCGCTTGAGAATCGAGCCGGATCCGTAGACGCTGCTGATATTGAGGCCGCCGATGAAGGCGATGCGACCGTCCACCAGCAGCAACTTGCGATGGTCGCGGTGGTTCACCCGCCACGGCCCCTTGGCCGTCAATGGGTTGATCGGATTGAATTCGAGCACCTCAATGCCGCCTTGCCGCAATCGGTCAAAAAAGGCCTTGGGCGTGTTCAGGGCGCCCACGCTGTCGTAGAGGAGGTTGACTTGCACGCCGCGCGCCTGCTGCGCCAACAACAGCTCGGAAAACTGGCGGCCGACCTCATCGTCTTCGATGATGTAGGTCTCCATGTTGATGTGGTCGCGCGCGCCGCGGATGGCGGCAAACATCGCCGGGTAAGTCTGGGCGCCATCCTGTAAGAGCGTGACTTTGTTGCCCAGCACCAGCGGGCTGTCATTGACGGCCTGCTCCAGCGCGATCTGTTTGTCCAGAATGTCGAGATCGCCAGACTGACGTTTGAGCTGCGCCAGGATGGCGGCGTTCTTCTTGGCCGGCAGCGCACCGCGCGCGGTCTCGAACCGGGCCGCCTGCCCCGCATGCCGCTCGATCAGCGCGTCGGTGTCGGGCAGGGTGGCGCAGCCGACCAGCGCAAGCGTGCCGATTGCAGCAATCGCAAGGCGCCGCAGGGTGCCCAGGAGCGTGGCTTGCCTGCGCTGAAGATCAATCTGGATCCGCCCATTGGGCTGCAGGCAATTGTCTCTTGGGTACGGCCGACGGGTCATCATGGTGGCCGCAGTTTACGCGCCAGACCGCGTGTCGCTGATCCGTGCTTAGCGCGTGACCACTGGCACCAGGATGACCACTGGCGCGGGGGTGGGTGCCGCCGCCTGCGCTGGTGCCTCTGACAGCGTCAAGCGGATGAAGCCATGGCCGCCTTGGCCGCCGCTGTCAGCGGTGTTCGCGCCGCCGCGCCCGCCGCCGCCGCCGCCGCCGAGAACGCCCGTGCCGGCAGTTGCACTTTGGGATGCTGACTCGCCCGAGCCGCCGCTGCCAACGCCAGCGCCGCCGCCGCCGCCCGCATTGGACTGAACCACCATACCGGCAGAGGTCTGCGCAGCACGGCCGGTTTCGCTACCTGACTGCCCGGCCACGCCAGCATAACCCGTGGTGCCTGAGGCACCGCCGGTCTGCGCGCCTTGCTCAAGCGGGGCCCCGCTACCGCCGCCGCTACCGCCGGTGCTGCCGCCGGCCAAGCCGATGCCACCTTTGCCGTCGAGCGCAGCCCGGCCGCGTTGCTGCCAGACGTCAGCGCCCGGGAAGCCGGCAATCAGCGCGCCGCTGCTGGCCATGGTCAAGCTGGTCGGGTTGCCCGCTGCGGTGATTCCGCCATTGGCGCCACCACCGACGCCGCCAGCGCCGAGTGTCAATTTGTAGACGCCGGGGGCGAGGTACTGCGTTGTGCGCGAAGGCGCGGCACCGGCGCCGCCGCCGCCACCGCCCTGGTCGTTGATCGCGCCGCCACCACCACCACCGCCACCGCCACTGAGTTCAATGATGTAGCTGCCCTCGGTCGGGTAAAACATGGGGAGCTGGCGCGACTGCTCAGGCGCGGTGCCCTTGGCATAGACAGTCAAAAAACATTGTTGATTGACCGTTTGGGCCACGGGATTCATGACGGTGAAGACCTGACGGGTCTGGTCAAAGTTGGCAGCCCCGCAAGCAGGCGCAGGCGTCTGTGCAAACGCAGTTGCCGACGTGGCGGCCAGGCACAGCAGTGCCAGACGGATTTCTCTTTTCATGGGTGACTCCTTGGACTTGCGCCCAGATTCGTTCAAAACGAACGCGGTTGATCTCAATGGATAGCGGGTACCAGCTGATCCTGATTCACATCAGGCCTTGAGCACCACCGTTTTTATTTTGTGCGCCGCGACCAAGGGCGTCCGTGTGTTGGCGCACATTGCGAGCGATTTATCCATTGGCCAGCTCAAAGCGTGCCTGCCGGGCCGTGGGCGCTATTTTTTGGGTTGACTCTGTTGCGGCAGTGCCCGCGCCTCACGCACCAGTTGCCCGCAGTCGCTGTCCTGGCCCGGACCGGCATCGATCAAGGGCAGCAGCGCCAGCAAGGGGTTGATCAGGCCCAGTGCCACCGCGCCCAGGGCGCGCGCCGCCACGCGGGTCTTGTCGACGCCGACCTCGGGCTTGGCAAAACTGCCGCGCACATAGATCGGGCTGCGCAGCGCCAGCGGGCTGGTTTTCTTGGTTTTCTGATTGAAGGTCAGATCGATCTGCTCCTGCCCCAGGTCGATCGTGCCGCTGCCGAGCAGGGTGGTGACCTGGGTGTCAAGCACCAGCGCGTCCGTGCGCATCTTGCCGCTCTTGACCTCGAAGTCGGCCACTGCGCAGCGCAGCTTGATGAGCTTGTCGCCGCTCAGGCTCAGTTGCAGTATTTCCCACAGGTGCAGGCCGGCTTTTTCCATCATCAGGCGGCTGATTTGGCCGCCTGATATGACCAGCCCAACCTTGCCATCGGCAGTGGCCAGCATGCGCGCGACCGAGTTGCCTTGTCCGCTCAGGTTGAACTCGCCGTTGATCTGGCCAATGCTGTTCTGGTTCAGCTCAACGCCGGGGAATAACTTGGACAATGCTATTTTGCGCGCCCGCACCTTGGCGTGCGCCTTGATCGGTTTGCTGCGCCCATCGAGTTTGATCACGGTGTTGAGCTCGCCGCCAGCCAGACCGAAATTGAGCGGATCGAGCGTCAACACGGCATCCTTCAGGCTCAAATGCACCACCAGGTCTTCCAGGGGCAGTTCCTTGTCGCGTTTGAGCGCTTTGGCACGCAAGCCCACCTCGGCATCGACACTGCCCCAACGCTCGGTGTTGAAGGGCAGGTCCGGCAGCACGCGCGCGCGCGCAGGGGTCTTGTTCGCGGTTGAGTCCAACGCGCTGGGTAATTGCGCGGCTGCCTTTTTGGCCGCTTGCACGCTGCCCGGGCGCGCGCCGATCAGCGGGCCCAGGTCCGCCAGATCGAGCAGACTCGATGACAACTCAGCCGTCAGCGCCGGGCGCGGGCCACCGGTCTTCACTTCAAGGGAACCACCGATGTCGCTGCGGCCGATGCGGCCCGAGAACTTGTCGTAACGCCAACTGTTGCCGCTGTGGCGCAGTTGACCAGCCGTCACGTAGCTGCGCGTGGTGGGAAACGCGATGCCCAGCAAAGGGTAGAGCTGCGCCAGGTTGTCGCCACTGAGCGCCATGTTCAGGTCGACCGCGGTGAATTTGAGCAAGCTGGTGATGCTGCCCTGGGCGCGTACACGGGTTTGCCCCACGCTGGCATCAATGGTCAAAGGGTAGGGCGTGCTGTCGTCGCGCAGCGCCAGCACCGGCCCGCCGCTGCCCTCTGCTTTGAGCGTCTGCCCCTTGTACTTTCCGTTGGCGCTAAAGCTCAAGCCGGCATTTAGCGTGCTGCCGGCCGTTGGCGCCAGGCTGGCGAGTTTGGCGCGGATGCTGGTTTTCTGCAGGGCATCATCAAAGCCGAGTTGGCCCTGATCAAGCGTCAGCCGGTCAATCTGGATGCGCGCACCAGGGTCCTGCTGCTGCGGGTCGAGCAGCCAGCTCTGGCGCCCCGCGCTGCCCTGTTCCAGAAACACCACCGGGCGCTCCAGGCGCAGTTCGGGAAACACCAGCTTGCCGCCAATCAGTTGGGACAAGTCCAGCGTGAGCTCCACTGCGTCGGCCGTGAACATCTGCTTTTCTTGCGCCCAGGCCGGATTGGCAAAGCTGACCGCACTGGCACTCACGCGCGGGCGCGGCCAGCCCAGGGCCACTTGCATATCACCTTGGATGGTCAGCACGCGACCGGTTTTTTCCAGCGCCATGCGCTCAATCGGTGCGCGCAACCAGTTCCAGCCGAATACCAGGATGAAAAGCACCGCCAGCAGCAGCGGTGCGATCAGCGCCACCGCAAGCCATTTGAGTACGCGGGGCAGCGCCGGGGCGCGAGAGACGGGCGATGCAGTCATATTTTTCCAGAATCACTGGGCCGGGCACGAGCCGCCCATAGTGGCGCAATGGTAACGCGCGGCGTGCGGCAGTCGGTGCGCCAGCGCACGGATCAGGCAGACCGAAGCTGCCATCATTGAACAGTCAATAAACCAAGGAAAACCATGAAACCAAGTCTCAATGTACGCCATCTTGTGCTGTCCGTTCTGGTAGCCGCCAGTGCCGTGGCCCTGCCGGCCATGGCGCAAATCAGCGTCAACATCAACCTCGTACCGCCGGCGCCGCTGGTCGAGGCCAGGCCCGTCATCGCACCGGGTTACACCTGGGCGCCGGGCTACTGGACGCTCAATGGCGATCGTCACATTTGGGTGCGTGGCCGCACCATCGTCCAGCGCGAGGGTTACGTCTGGTCGCCCGACCGTTGGGAGCAACGCGGCACCGTCTATGTGCGCCAACCCGGCAACTGGCAACGCGATGTCCATTACAAGGCCGTGAAGATTGAAAAACAGAAAAAGCCCAAGCACTGGAACAACGGTCGCGGCAAGGGTGACGACAACGGCAAGCATGGTGGCAAGGGCAAGGGCAAGCACAACGATTGATGCCCCCGGGCACTGCAATAGCACTTGACTCCCTGTTCTGGCGCCTTCGTGGCGCCAGAATTGTTTGGCAAGTCGAAAACGCCAGGGCAGGCCAATGCGCCACCTAATGCGCCGCGTTAATGCGCCACCCGAAAGCGCGTGCCGCGGAAGCTGAAGACCGAGCTGCTTGGCTGAATTTCCTCCAGTTTCAGCTCGGGCGCGGCGAGCGCGCCCTGGCTTAGCACCAGGTTGTTGACCAAGAGCAGCCGCTGGCCCGGGTTAGCGGCGTAGACCGCACCGGTGATGGTGATGGCCGGCACTTGGCGGCGCAGTTCGTCGGGCAACTCACTGAGCAGCGGCACCGCCGTCAAGGTGGCGCTCGCTTTGACGCTTGCTTTGGCCGTGACGGCGGGCTCGGCTTTGGCCTCGGGTTTGGCTTGTGCCGAAACGGTTTTGGGCGGCCTTGCTACGGGTGGGGGTGTCGCCAGGGCGGGCGCGGCGCGCCTCGGTTCGGCTTGCGCCTTGAGGCGGGCGTTCTCCACGGGCGCGGGCGCCGCGCTCACTGGGGCTGCAATGACCACAGCTGGCGCGACCACCGCGACAGGCGCCTGGGCCGGTGTTTGCCAGAGCCACAGGCCGCCACCCATACCCGCCAGCGCCAGCGCTGCAGCAATGCCCAGCCAAAGCGCGCGGCCTGCGCCGGGTTCGCCTGGATCGCGCTTGCTTGGACTCGCCAACTGGCGCGTGTGCAAGCCGGGCACGGCGCCGCGCCCGCGTTCGGCATCAGCCCGTTTCAGGGCGTCGAGAATATAAGACATGGGCTCAATTCGGGTCGGTTTGCAGGCGCGGCCCAGGGCCGCCCGTGGCGCTGTCAAGTTGCATGAAGGTCATGGGGCCTGGCTGGCCGTCCGCTTGGAGACCTTGGGCGCGCTGAAAGGCCCGCACGCGTTCGCGCAGCGCGGCATCGAGCTGCGCCGGGCCTTGGCCCGCGCTGAGTGCAGGTGTGCCATCAAGGCGCGCCAATTGAGTCGCCAGCTGGTCGATCGCCGGTCCGCGGCTGCCCTCTGGCAGGCCCGCGGCATAGCCCGGCGGTACGCGCCAGAAGGTGGCAAAGTCGCCGCGCCAAAGCCGCCCCAGCGCGACCAGCCGCACGCTTTGCAGACTGCTGCCCAGCTGCAGCGTGGCGCTCTGCTCGCCCAGGCCCACCAGCAGCGCATAGACCGGCACGCCGTCCGCGCCCTGCAGGCTCAAGATGCCGGGGCGCCCGAGCTGGCGCAGCTGAGGCACGCTGAGCTGCTTGCTGCGGTAGCACTGCAGCGCTTGTGGCGCCAATGCCAGACAGGGGTCGCCCGCGTTCGCGTCTGCCAGCGCAGGCAGCGCCCAAAGGCTGGCCAGCGCGCGCCAAGCCGTGTTGATGTCGCGCGGCAGTTGCGCCAGCAGCGCGTCGATCTCTCCAGGCGCGCTGGGTCGCAGCGCCACTGGCGGGGTTGGCGTCAACGCAGCCAGCGACGCAGCTGGCACGCGGGTCACCGGGGTCACCGGGGTCAAGGGCTGCGCCGGTGGCTCCAGCGGCCACAGCAGCCAGCCCGCCAGCGCGGCGCTGATCGCCAAGCCCAGTGCGCCCAGCGCGTAGGCGCTGCGCCTGCGCGCAAGGGGCGGCGGCGCCGGGTTGGGCCCGAATACCTCGCTCGCCGCTTTGTCCACCACGCGCCGGTTCACGCGCGCTGCGCCGCTGGCCCAAGCGCCCAGTAGGGAGCGCCCGCACAGCAGGTTGATGCGCCGTGGCACGCCGCGCGCGAGGCGGTGAATGCGTTGCAGGGCGGGCCGGTCAAAGGGCAGCGCGCCGCTGTGCCCCGCCACCGCCAGCCGGTGCGCAATGTACTGGTTGCTCTCGGCGGCGCTCAAGGCGTCCAGGTGAAAGCGCGCAATCACGCGCTGCGCGAGTTGTTCGAGCTCCGGGCGTGCCAGCAGCGTGCGCAGCTCGGGCTGACCAATCAGCACGATCTGCAGCAGCTTGCGCTCATTGGTCTCCAGGTTGGTCAGCAGGCGCAACTGCTCCAGCACCTCGGCTTGCAGGTTCTGCGCCTCGTCGATGATGAGCACGCTGCTTTGCCCACTCGCGTGCCGTTGCAGCAAGAAGGCATTGAGCGCGTCGATGTAGTCCTTGCCGCTGGGCGCGCCTGAGGCACCAGCGGCCAGCGTGATGTGGAACTCCTCGCAGATCGACTGCAGCAACTCCGTTACGCTGAGCTTGGGGTTGAAGATGTAAGCCACCTGGCAGCCGGCGGGAATCTGCTCCAGAAAGCAGCGGCAAATGGTGGTCTTGCCGGTGCCAATGTCGCCGGTGAGCAGCACAAAGCCGCCCCCGGTGCCGCTGCTGCCCGCTGCAGCGCCCGAACCGACCACGCCGTAGAGCAAATGCGCCAGCGCCTCGCGGTGGCGCTCGCTCATGAACAGGTAACGCGGGTCCGGTGCGATGGAAAAAGGGTCTTGGCTCAAGCCGAAATGCTGCGAATACATAAGGGTCAAGGATAACCCCGCGTCGCAACAGGGTCTGGCGCAGGGCTGCCCAAGAGCCCCTGGGTTCTACAATCCGCCCCTTTGTGCTTGTCATTCCTGTTGTCCACTGGAATTTTTAAAGACCCCCTATGAGTGCCTTTCTAGAAGAAACCGTTTTGACCGTTCACCACTGGACCGACCGTCTGTTCAGCTTTACCACCACGCGCGACCCGACCCTACGTTTCTCCAACGGCCACTTCACCATGATCGGCCTGCGCCTGGAAAGCGGCAAGCCACTGCTGCGCGCCTACAGCATCGTCAGCGCCAATTACGAGGATCATCTGGAATTCCTGAGCATCAAGGTGCAAGACGGTCCGCTGACCTCGCGCCTGCAGCACATCAAGGTCGGCGACAAGATTGTGGTCGGGCGCAAACCCACGGGCACACTGCTGATCGACTACTTGTTGTCGGGCAAAAACCTGTACCTGATCGGCACCGGCACCGGTTTGGCGCCGTTCCTGAGCATTGTGCGCGACCCCGAAACCTATGAGCGCTTTGAGAAAGTCATACTGGTGCACGGCGTGCGCGAGGTGGCCGAACTCGCTTACCACGACTACCTGAAGCTCGAGCTGCCCGAGCATGAGTTCCTGGGTGACATGGTGACGCAAAAGCTGCTGTACTACCCGACCGTGACGCGCGAACCCTTTGTGCACCAGGGCCGCGTCACCACGCTGCTGGAAAGCGGCCAGCTACAGACGGACCTGGGCCTGCCCAAGTTCGACCCGGCGCACGACCGCGTCATGCTGTGCGGCAGCCCCGACATGCTGCGCGACCTCAAGCACCTGCTGGAAAAGCGCGATTTCATGGAAGGCAACACCACCCGCCAAGGTGACTTCGTGATCGAGCGTGCCTTTGCCGAGCAATAGGCGTCAAGCGACATCCGGCGCGACTGGCTACTGAGTACTGACCCGCGTGTCCGTCATGCCACCGCCCGCACAGCGCCCCCAGGTGGCCGCCATGCTGCTGGCCGCAGGCCGCGGCGAGCGCATGCGCCCGCTGACCGACAGCACGCCCAAACCCTTGCTGGCGGTGCGCGGCAAAGCATTGATGCAATGGCAATTGGAGGCGCTGGCGCACGCTGGCGTGCGCCGAGTGGTGGTCAACACGGCCTGGTTGGGTGCGCAGATTTCGGCACAATTTAAAGATATTTTCAGCCTCCAGCCCGCGTCCAGTATGCCTGAGCAGCTATCAAATAGATATAGCTTGAGCATTTGCTATTCGCACGAAGGCGAGGATTTTGGCGGCGCCCTGGAAACCGCCGGCGGCATTGCGCGCGCCTTGCCGCTCTTGTGCCCGCCCACGGCCGTTGGCGCCAGCGCAGACCTGTTCTGGGTGCTCGCTGGTGATGTCTATGCGCCGGACTTTGTCTTTAGCCCGGCGGCGCTGGCGCGTTTTGTGGCCAGTGACAAGCTGGCGCACCTGTGGCTGGTGCCCAACCCGGCGCACCACCTGCGCGGCGACTTTGGTCTGGACGCCTCTGGCAGCATCGCCCTGGCGCTCAATCTGCCCGATTCAGATGAGCGAGCGCGCTACACCTATTCCACCATCGGCCTGTACCGCCGCGCCCTGTTCGAGCCGCCCTGGTGCGACATCGCTAGCGGCAACCCGCTGGGCATCAAAGCCCCTTTGGGGCCGCTGCTGCGTGCCGCCATGGACCATGGACGCGTGTCGGCCGAGCTGTACGACGGCCCCTGGACCGACGTCGGCACGCCCGAGCGGCTGCACGCCCTGAATTTGAATCCGCCCACTGCCCAACCTTGACGCCCTTTGGAGCACACCCATGACCGCAACAACTCTGGTGAATACTGCCGATACGGGCTACGCCCAACGTCGCGCGCAAGTGGCCCAACGCATCGGCCCGAACGGCATTGCCATCATCCCCACCGCACCCGAGCAGCAGCGCAACCGCGACAGCGATTTCCTCTACCGTCCGGACAGCTATTTCTACTACCTGAGCGGCTTCACGGAGCCCAAAGCCTGGCTGGTCATCACCGGCGACGGTAAGAGCACGCTGTTTTGCCAGCCCAAAGACCCCGAGCGCGAAATCTGGGACGGCTTTCGGCTCGGGCCGCAGGCGGCACCAGCAGCCCTTGGTGTGGACGCGGCCTTGTCGGTCGCCGAACTGGACGCCCAACTGCCCGGTCTGCTCGATGGCCGTGACGCCGTCTGGTACCCCTTTGCCACCCACAAGGGGCTGGAAACGCGCATGGATGGCTGGCTTAGTAGCGTGCGCGCCCGCGTGCGTTTTGGTGCGTTGTGCCCCGAGCAGCAGCGCGACCTGTGCGGCGTGCTCGATGAAATGCGCCTGGTCAAAGACGCGCACGAGCAGGCCACCATGCGCCGCGCCGCGCAAATCAGTGCAGGTGCCCACATTCGCGCCATGCAACTCAGCGCGCGCATGCTGCGCGCCGGCCAGGAAGTGCGCGAATACCACTTGGACGCTGAACTCTTGTATGAGTTTCGCCGCCACGGCTCGCAGGCCCCGGCCTATGGTTCGATCGTGGCCGCTGGCGCCAACGCCTGCGTGCTGCACTACCGCGCCGACGCGGGCCAAGTGCGTGACGGTGAGCTGGTGCTGATCGACGCCGCCTGCGAGCTCGACGGCTACGCCAGTGACATCACCCGCACCTTCCCGGCCAACGGCACGTTCACCGGGCCGCAGCGCGCGCTCTATGAACTGGTGCTGGCCTCGCAAGAAGCAGCCGTTGGCGCGACCCGCGCTGGGGCGCGCTTCACCGACCCGCACGAGGCCAGCGTCAAGGTGCTGGCGCAAGGCATGCTCGACCTCAAGCTGCTCGACCCGAACAAGGTCGGCAGTCTGGAGGATGTGATCGAGAAACGCGCTTACTTTCAGTTCTACATGCATCGCACCGGCCACTGGATCGGCATGGACGTGCATGATTGCGGCGCCTACACCGAACCGTCGGAGATTGGCAACGTCAGCACGCGCAAGGACGCGCTCACCGGCGAAGTCATCCGGGACCGGCCGGCGCGCATCCTGCAAGCGGGCATGGTGCTGACGCTCGAGCCCGGCATTTATGTGCGGCCTGCGGATGGCGTGCCGGCGCAGTTTCACAACATTGGTATCCGCATTGAAGACGACGCCATCGTCACCGCCAGCGGCTGCGAACTGATCAGCCGAGACGTGCCGGTGACGGTCGATGAAATTGAAGCGCTGATGCGGGGCTGATGCGCCGGCGCGTGAATGGAAGCTATTCGTTGCAAGGTGTAAAGTGAGGCCCTGTGCACGCACGGGGCTCACCTCACAGCGGGGCCCCTGCGTGCATTGTTTCTGTTTGAAAAACTTTCGGATTCCCCCACCATGGCTGGTAGTGCGTTTCACCAAAACACTTACATGAAATTGCGTCTTGTCCCGCCTGGCGTTGTTGTTCGTCGTTGCCATAGCTACGGCTATGGCGCCTCCTCTCGCCTAGCCAGACAGAAAAATTCATCAATTTCATTTCGTAACCGTTTTGATGAAACGCACTACTAGCGCTGCGCTCCCGGATCGCGAACGTCAAATTCGATCGCTGTTTGACCAGTACATCGAGATGTACGCCGCGCGCGACGACGCTCTGACCGAGCGCTTCAGCGACAACTTCAGCGGCTACGCCGGAAGCGGGGATTTTCTGGTGAAAGACAGGCAGGCCTGGGTCAGGATCACCCGACAGGATTTTGCTCAGGTGCCGGCTCGCATCCGCATCGAGATGCTGGACATCGCTTTGCAGGATATCAGCGCTGACGTGGTCGTCGTCACCGCCTTCTTTCACATTCACCTGCCCATGCCGGAGCATGTGTTGTCCAAGGAAACGGCGCGCCTGGTGCTGATATTTCGTTTGGAAGAGGTGGACTGGAAAATTGTGCACAGCGGCATTTCCATTCCCTACCACCTGGCGCAGGAAGGCGAGATCTACCCACTCAAGAGCCTGCGCGAACGCAACAGCGCGCTCGAGGCGTTGGTAGACGCGCGCACACAGGCGCTGCACGCCAGCGAGGCCCGGTACCGCCTGCTGACCGAGGATGCGCTGGACGTGATCTGGAAGACCGATCGCCACCTTCGCCTGATCTACATCAGCCCGGCGGACGAGCGGCTGCGCGGCTATAAGGCCCAAGAGATGCTGGGTCGCTCGGTCTTTGAGTTGTTTTCAGACGAGGGCGCTGCCACCGTCAAGGCCCTCATGCGCCAGGCCCAGGCCACTGAACAGGCGGGCAAGCTGACTGGGTTCCTGAGCTTTGAAGTGCAGCACCGCTGCAAAGATGGCCGCCTGCTGTGGGGCGAGGTTCGGTCCAAGCCCGAGCGCGACGCCCAGGGCACGATTACCGGCTACCACGGCATCACCCGGGAAATCACCGAGCGCAAACAATTGGAAGACCAGGTGCGCCAGCTCGCCTTTTATGACCCGTTGACCCAATTGCCCAACCGGCGCCTGCTGAGCGATCGTCTCGCGCAGGCGCTGGTGGCGAGCAAGCGCAGTGGCTGCCACGGCGCCTTGATGTTTCTTGATCTGGATAATTTCAAGTCCCTCAATGACGCCTGGGGCCATGCGGTCGGCGATTCGCTGTTGATCGAAGTCGCACGCCGTCTGAAGAGTTGCGTGCGCGAGGTGGACACGGTGGCGCGTTTGGGTGGTGACGAGTTTGTGGTCATGCTCGCTGAGTTGTCCCCGGGCCAAGCGCAAGCATTGGAGATGTCCCGCAGCATGGCCGAAAAAATCCGCCTGAGCTTGTCGGAGCCCTATGCCCTGGCCACTCCGCAGGAGGGTCGCTCCGATGGCGTGGTGGCGCACCGCTGCTCGGCCAGCATTGGGGTCGTGGTCTTTTTGGGCAACGAAGCCAGCCAGGACGAGGTGCTCAAATGGGCCGATGCGGCCATGTACCAAGCCAAAGACGCTGGACGCAATGCGGTCCGGTTTTATGATGTAGAAAATTAGGCTGCCCCGATGAAAACAATGTATTCCTTGATCTGCGCATTGCTGCTGGGTCTGGCGGGCCCGGCTCCCTGGGCGGCTGCCAAAACCCCCGGCGAAGTGGAAGTGGGCAGCGTACTGCGCGATGTCCCGATGCAGGGTCTGTCGGGTCCGTCGCACCTGCTGTCGCATTACCGCGGCAAAGCGCTGCTCATCAATGTGTGGGCCAGCTGGTGCGGCCCGTGCCAGCAAGAAATGCCGTCGCTGGAGCGGCTGGCGCGCAGCAAGCTGGGCCAACAGTTTGCGGTGATCGGCATCTCGACCGACGACTACCGCGAGGCGGCGCAGGGCTTTCTCAAGCGCTACCCCACCAGCTTCAGCCACTACATTGACAGTCAGCTGGTGCTGGAAAACATGCTCGGCGCCAACCGGCTGCCGCTGACCCTGCTGGTCGATGCGCAAGGGCGGGTACTGGCCAAGCATGTGGGCGCCAAAGAGTGGGACAGCCTGCAGGCCCAGACCTTGATCGCGCAGACGCTGCGGCTCAAACGCTGAGCCTCTGGCCACCCTGGCGTGCCGGGGTGCGCATACAGGCGTTCATGAATGACCATGAAGATAGCCGCTAGCCCTTGTCGGACGGTCGCTGAGCGCTATTAAATAAGGAATAAATCCGCCCTTGGCCGGGATGCCAGGGGTCAACAAGCATGCGAATGCCCGTGCTCATGGGCCACCACAGCGGTCGGCTTCACGGCAGTTGCGTTCTCGGGTGTGAGGCCTCAACCATGTGAAGACACGCCCCTCCGCCAAAAAACGCTCCCTTTCGGATTGAATCCTAAAAAAACGCTCTGGCCCTTGTCCTCAATTTGTCTAAAACTATCTTCAATGTCATTTGCCAGTTGTTTCGCTTTGGGGTCAATGATCACGTCGTAGCCAGGGCCACCAATACGGTGCGCTTGTGCACCTGTGCCTTTTCCATCATCGACCGCACCTGGTTCTTGATCGTATGGACACTGAAATTCAGCGTCTCGGCGATCTCCTTGTCCGATGCGCCTTTGGTAAGCAGGAGCAATATCCGCCGTTCTTTATCGGTGAACCCGAAATTAGTTACAACGGTCGACATCTGGTTCTCGGCTCCGTTCCAAGGCGGGGCCGTGGTCAGATTGACGGCCTGACGAATCTCATCGACCATAGGCGCAGTGAAGCCATTGCGTGGCGCGCTCATGACCAGCGCTTCGCTTTCACCCCCCTCTCTTGCGCATGGGAAAACATGGTACAAAAAGGACTCACCTTCTTGTCGAAGCAGGAGATCGAAAGGTGTCGGCGTTTCCATCGACAAACCTCTCGCATAGACCATTTGAATCGCTTGTTCGCGTTCGGTTTGATACCCTGGCCAGTCGGATTCAACGCCGACCCATGCGATGAATTGCGGTTGGTAGTGCTGGTGCAAGTAGTGCTTGAGCCAAGCGCCATAGACTGCGCGCGATCCCAGTGTGCGGTGTTGTGCACGAAAAAAATCCAACGCAACAGGCGATGCCGCGTCGGCCAGAAGAGAGAACCGAAGAACGATGTACAAAGGCCTCGCGGCCAGTTCAATGGTGGAAATGCGACAGAGTGTCGGAATAATCCTGTCATCACTTGTGATCAAGGGCCAAAAGGCCTGACCGTTTTGTGCCGAATAATGGTCCAAAACATCCCAGCAGCAGAACTCGAAATCGCCCATACTGGCAGTGGGTAAAAGAAATGTCTCGCAGCGACATGCATGTCGGTGCGGCCCTACCAATTGGTCAAAAGCATGGCTGGCGTAAACCACACTCCGTGACTCGTCGATCAAAATCAATGGCTCAGCGAGTTCACGGACGATATTGCCAAATAGTTCAGTTTCTGACACGCGTGGACCTTTATCTCACAACAAATAGCACGTTCGTGCCCTATGCGCGTAGCAACACGATAGGCACGTCCTAGTCTTATAACTCTGCATCTCGCCAATTATCATCGGTTTTAGATGCCTCCCATGGAGCATCACCCTTAATCGGGCAACTGGTTAGGCTTGCGGAAATCGAAATTGATCGCGCCATTTCGGCGCAAAAGAGTGAAGGAATTATGAGTAGAGCAACTATGAATAAGAGAGCTTTAGCTTGGGGCATCACTGCGCCAACAGCAACTTGGATTAAACAATCAATCGTTATCTAGTGAGAAAATCATGGCAAAGAAATACGCATTTCTTGTGGACTTGAGGCGTTGCGTTGGCTGCAATTCCTGTCAAGTCAGTTGCAAAATGGAGAATGGGGTGCCAGTCGGCAATTTCCGAACGCGAGTCGGAACTGGCGATGTCGGCAGTTTCCCCGATGCGAAGCGGTTTTTCCTTCCCCAGTTTTGTAACCATTGCGACAAAGCATCATGCCTTCCGGTGTGCCCCGTCCCCGGCGCGACCTACCAAAAGGAGGACGGCAACGTAGTAGTTGACCGAAATCTTTGTATTGGCTGTGGCAAATGCGTTGATGCCTGTCCGTACGGTGCACGTTTTATGCATCCGCACATCCCCATCAAGAACGACCCCAAACCCTTCTTCGCCAAGGTGCCCGAACTCAAGAACCAACCAAAGGCAAGCCTGCGCGTCGTTGACAAGTGCGATTGGTGCGAGGATCGCCGTGCGCAGGGCTTCGCAGACCCAGCCTGCGTCGCCAATTGCTTCGGCAAGGCGCTTGTGTTCGGGGATCGTAACGACCCGGAAAGTCGTGTAGCAAAATTGATAGCAGCAGAGAAGACCGTAGTGCTGTTTCCCGACCTTGGAACCAAGCCGCAGGTGCTGTACATCGCACCCGATCCGGCTGTATTCCGGGCCGCAGAACTTCAGATTAACGATGAATAACACAACCCAGCAGACGGAGATTGATCATGGAATTTAATGTTTCCCGAAGGACTATTCTCAGGTCCGCAGGAGCCTTCGCTAGTACAGCCGCACTTGGCGGCGGCGGGTTGCTGGCGTTGACTGCGCTCGCGCCACGCGAGGCCCAGGCCATGCGGATCGCTGCCGGCAGCTACCAAATCCGCTACACCGCCGACACCATGTGCCCGGCCGAATGCGGCATGGAAATGTGGGTCAAGAATGGTCAGGTCGCCAAGATTTATGGCAACAAGGCGGTGCCAATGAACGACGGCGCTTGCTGTGCCAAGGGCGCGGCTGGTCAACAACTTATCTATTCCCCGTTCCGCCTCAAGCAGCCGCTTATTCGCGTCGGGGAACGGGGCGAAGGCAAGTTCCGTGTCGCTTCCTGGGAGGAGGCGGTTGACGTCATCGCCAAAAAGCTCACCGCGATCAAGAAAACTTACGGCGCCGAATCTATTGTCATGGATGCTGGCGACGTAACCGACCGGGATCAATACTACCGCCTGTTTTTCGCTTATGGCACGCCCAACTGCAGCGAGCATGGAGCGATCTGTGATACGCCGCGTCGTCACGGGCCCAGGCTGATGCTGGGCGGCAAGCGCATTGAGCCCGACATCATGCGCCCGCAGTTGGTACGCCAGCCAGATGGAAGCCTAAAGCAAGACTTTACCTACCGCACCAAACTTATTATCTATAACGGCTGGAACCCGTTCGTGGCCACGCGCATCCCATACGAGAGTCGCGGCACCGTGGCAGCCATGGTGGAAGCCGGGTGCAAGGTTGTGGTAATCGACCCTTCGCTTTCTAATACGGCAGCCAAAGCAGACATGTGGCTCGCGCCGCGAGCGGGAACCGACGGCGACCTGTTTGGCGCCATGCTGCGCTTCATACTGGAAAACGACAATCAGAATGATCCGAACCGCAAATACATTGACTGGAACTTCAAGAAGTATTCGGTCGGCTGGGAGGACTTCGAACCGTCGTTCAAGTCCTGGTGGGCGAAGTCTGACCCGGTCAATGGTCTAAGTTACTTTGGCCTCGACTGGGCTGCAAACCGTACCGGTCTCGCCAAAGAGAAGATTGCAGAGTTAGCCCACATGTTCGGGATAACCAAGCCGGCCGCCCTGGTATGGGGCATGCAGTCGCCCGGGCATCACTTCAACGGCTATTGCTGCTCGATCATCGGTACAGTGCTGAACGTGATCACCGGCAACTTCGACGTGCCCGGCGGTGTGATAGATACCGAACTGGTCAAATCCGACAAGGGTGGTAGTGCGACCGGCAAGCAATTCAAGTCGCGCAAGGTAAAGCGTGTCATCGCTGGTAAGGAGGTCGAGGGCGAAGTTGAGCACTTGCACATGGACTTGTTCGGCAGCAAGTACCCGGCCGGCTGGGACGAGGTGGTGGCCGATTACCCGAATGCGATGATGGATGGTGTTGACATCCGCTACGGGCCGTTCCGCGGTTTGAAATACCCGATGAAGGCCTACGTGCTGCGAACCGGCAATTCTGTCTACACCGGCAGCGCGCCTTATAAGTGGAAGGATGCCATTACCGCCAAGGACAAGTCGGGAAACTACAAGCTTGATCTTTTTGTGTTCATCGACACGCTGTACCTGGAAAGCGCGCTGTATGCAGACGTGATTCTTCCAGAGGCGAGTTACGTCGAGCGTCAGAGCCTGGCTGATATTTACCCGTCGTCGCCGGTCATGTACAACCGCGACGCAGTGATCGCCCCGATGCACGAATGCAAGAAGCCAACCGAAATCATGAATCTGCTTGCAAAACGGCTGGCAGAACTGGGCGATAAGGACATGAAGGGCTCCGATTTTTGGGAGAAATACCGCACAGAAGAAGACTTCGTGAACGAGATGTTGGAACCATCACCGGGTCGGCCTAATATCGGCACGCCGCTGCCATACCCGCAGTATCCAGAAGGCTACAAGCTGGTTGGCACGCCTGATTCTTTGGAGCGCGGCGAGGGCAAGATCAACCACGACAAGAAGGAAGTTCGGGGTAAACCGGTCACCGTGGAGTGGTTACGTGCCAACAAGGGCGTGGCAATATGGCCCATGAGTTGGCAGCGCTACAAGAAGGTGGGTTCGGACGAACCCAACAAAGTGTTTCCGAACACTTCCACCAAGCTCATCGAGTTCAAGTTTGACTGGACCGAAGGCGGCAAACGGTTCGGCGGCTACGCCAAGTACAACGAAAAACTTGAAAAAGCCGGGGGCGAAGTGCCGCTGGGACTTAAGCGCGTGGGGTTCGACAAGTTCCCATCCGCGTTCTTCTGGTTCGAGACAGTATGGAACCCGCATACGAATGTCGACTATCAGAAGTACGCAAAGGAATACCCGTTCCAGTTAATCTGCGGCAAAGTCCACCATGCCATGAGTGGAACTCAAATGGTGCCCTGGCTCGGAGAAGTTACGTGTGAGGGCACGTGGCAGCCATTGAACGACGCGTTCGAGGCGTTAATCCCAGAGGCGCAGTCTATCGGACCTGACGCGATAAAGGTGATCAAGCACAAATTTCCTGCTAACTCCTTTTCGGTCGGCACGGTATGGATGAATGATGAGGAGGCACAGAAGCTCAAACTCAAGACCGGCGATCTGGTGGAGGTCACCAATCCCTTGGGCAAGCATACCCGCGGTAAGATTTTCACCTCCGGGGGCATGCGTCCCGGTGTGATCAAGATGGGGTTCGGCGCGGGCGGCCGGTTCAGCCCGGGTATGGGTCCGGCCTATGAGTCGCGCAAATACACGCCGTTGCACAATGAGTTGATGGACCCGGACGCCATGAGTCCGATCATGGGATTTCCCGCATATGCAGACATGGTGGTGAAGGTTAGAAAAGTATGATTGCAGACCAAGACCAGGTGCTGGCAAGCGCAGCCTCTCAAGCACCCCAACTCGCGCAGGTCGACGTCACCGCGCTGCATGGGCAAATGGTGATTTATGACTTGTTGCGACGTTTGTTTTTGACCGGGCCGTCGCCAGACTTGCTGGCGGCGATAGCCGCTGTGGACCGGGTCAGTCTGGGCTTACTCAGGCACCTCGATAGTGACCTAGAGCGACTGCAGGCAGCGGTGGCTGAAAGCATCGAACGCCTCCCCTCTTCGAGTGAGAGTCTGTTGGTTGAGTTCACCCGCTTGATGGTTGGACCGGGTGAAACGCCCGTCGTTCCATATGCATCTTTCTATCTGTCACCGACGCGTAACCTCATGACCAAGGAGACGATGGACGTGCGTGTGATGTATCTGGACGCTGGGATGGCCGTGCAAAACTTGAACCGGATTCCAGACGATCACTTGGGCATCGAACTGGAATTTCTGTATTGGCTGACGCAGAAGGTGGATGAAGAGACCGGGGTAGCACAAGCACCGCTGCTTGAACACCGCGAGCGTTTCATGCGCGACCACTATTCCAAGTGGGTGCCTGAGTTCGCGGACGCCCTTGAGCGGGCGGCGACCGAACCCTTCTTCCGATCAATCGCCACCTTACTCAAATCAACCGCTATGTAGTGTGTTGAGGGGCGCCTGCGGAGCGAAGAAACGGGCAGCCACGGACGAATCGGCAGACGCGCCGAAAACCAACTTTCATGATGCGGGGGTGTTGCCCCCCCCGCACATGAAAGCTATTATTAGACCTGCTAGCCCGCTCGTACCAGCCTTTGGAGTGGCTCACTGTCCGCACCTGTCGATGCTGGCTAAAAATTGCCCCACTTTTGGAGGATGTGCCGACCCAAAATTGCCCCAGGTGTTTTATTAGCGCTGCCTATTTTGGGCGGGAGCAATATGAGGGATCACCATGGAAATGTTTGGGAGCGCAATCAGGGCGAGGACAAAGATCACCGGTATGCCCACCAGGTAGGCAGTGCCGAAGGCCTTAAGTCAAATCCGGGAAAAGTGCTCGTTGAGACCGTTATTGACGAACGTGATGATCAGCGTCATCAGAAAAATCATCTTCGCGCCCTTCATCAGGGAAAACACCAAGTGGAATTTTTTTTGTGGATTTGTGTTGTACTCTCCTTTGCTCAATTGCGCTGGAGCCAGCCATTGCTCAATCTTGTCGCGGCTCGGAATGCCCTCGGGCGTGCACCATTGTGCAGTTGATCACCACGCCCTTGGCCGGGAAGCTAGGGGTCAACAAGCATGCGAATGCCCGTGCTCATGGGCCACCACAGCGGTCGGCTTCACGGCAGTTGCGTTCTCGGGCGACTCGCCACAGGGCGTCGTGAACGGCTCCTTCATGACCTGCAGGGTGACGTGCGTGATCTCGAACTGATCGTGCATTTTTTCCATAGCGTCTTGCAGAAAAGCGTCGTCGGCGTGGCCTTGCGGCATCACCAGATGGGCCGTGAGCGCGGTCTGCGAGGTGCCCATGGCCCAGGTGTGCAGGTCATGCACCCGGCTCACGCCAGGTAAGCCCAACTGCGCAATGAAGTCATGAACCGAGATTGTCCATTAGGATTTTTTGAGGTTTGCAACGAGGTTAACTGGCGCACCGGCGTTAGCCCAAAGCCCTTCAAACCAAGGCCTTCGCTTGCGCGCCACGGCAAGTCGAAACGTCTGCTTGTCTGACTTCGTTGT
>VMTC01000018.1 GCA_013791765.1 Rhodoferax sp. | reverse complement strand
CTGTATCGCGCAGGCTCGCATCTGGCATGGGTTTGCCCTTGGCCTTGCCTTTGAGGCCTAGCACCACCGCGCCAGCGGCGTCGCGCTCGGGCCGCTCGACGGTGATGGTGTGGTAGCCGAACTCGTCGTTGTTGAAGATGCGGCTGATCGGCAAACCGTCACGCGTGGCTTCTTCAAAATTCCCAAACAGGCGGGTGATGTCGTCAATGTGCTCGGGGCTGAGTTCCTTGCGCTTGGAGCCCAGGCTTTTGCGCATCTTTTGCCAGAAGCTGCTGGCGTCGATCAGCTGCAGCTTGCCTTTGCGGCTGGCGGGTTTGCGGTTGCTGACGATCCACACGTAGGTGCTGATGCCGGTGTTGTAGAACATGTCGGTGGGCAGGCCGATGATGGCTTCGACCAAGTCGCTTTCCAGCACGTAGCGGCGAATCTCGCTCTCGCCACTGCCGGCGCCACCGGTGAACAGGGGCGAGCCGTTGAGCACGATGCCAAAGCGGCTGCCGCCATCGACTGCGGGGCGCATTTTGCTGATGAGGTGCAGCAAAAACAGCAGTGAACCGTCGCTGACGCGGGGCAGGCCGGGGCCAAAGCGGCCGTTGAAGCCCATTTGCTCGGCCTCTTTGCGAATTGTGGCTTCGATCTTCTTCCACTCCACGCCAAAGGGCGGGTTCGACAGGCTGTAGTCGAACACCTTGCCGTTCAGGCCGTCGTTGGAGAGGGTGTTGCCAAAAATGATGTTGGCAATGTCCTGGCCCTTGATTAGCATGTCGGCCTTGCAGATGGCATAGGACTCGGGGTTGAGTTCCTGGCCGTACATCACCAGGCGGGCATCGGGGTTCAGGCTAGAGAGATGTTCACCCGCCACGCTGAGCATGCCGCCGGTGCCTGCGGTGGGGTCGTACAGGCTGCGCACCACGCCGGGCTTGGTCAGCGCCTGGTCATCTTCGATGAACAGCAGGTTGACCATCAGGCGGATGACCTCACGCGGGGTGAAGTGCTCGCCCGCAGTCTCGTTGGACAGCTCGGCAAACTTGCGGATCAGCTCTTCAAACGCCGCGCCCATTTCGGCATTGCTGACGGCATCGGGGTGCAGGTCGATGTTGGCGAACTTCTCTGTGACCATGTAGAGCAGGCCGGACTTGGCGAGCTTGTCAATCTGGGTATGGAACTCGAAGCTCTCAAAAATGTCGCGCACTGCGGGTGAGAAGGCTTGCAGGTAGGCGCGCAGGTTCTCCCCAATGTGGTCCTGGTCGCCCATGAGCTTTTTGAGGTCTAGGGGCGAGGTGTTGTAGAACAACTGAGCGGCTTTGCGCAGCAGGAAGGGTTCGGGGTTCAGGCCTGCGGCTTCGCGGGTGGTTTTCTCGGCCAGTACGGCGGCTTTGGTGGATTCGAGCACGCAGTCCAGGCGGCGCAGCACGGTGAAGGGGAGGATGACTTTGCCGTATTCGGATTGCTTGTAGTCGCCACGCAGCAGGTCGGCGACCGACCAGATGAAACTTGAGAGGTTGGAGGTTGCCATGCGGGGAGTGTAGGGCGTGGACCGGGGTGACAGGTCCACGGACCACAACCCTCAGGGCTTACAAAAAGACAAGCTGTCATCAAAATGCCCTGTCAATAAATTACATGCTTTTAATGACTCTAGCCCTTATGGAATATGCGCAAGCAGCTATCTAATAAATAGCGTTTGACGAATCCGCTGACGCGCAGACTGGATCGCCAGCAGGCGTAGCACCTGCGCCCCGGTCAGACAGCACCTATTTTCCCTGTAGGACATGCGGTTTATCAAAAAAAGCGACGATAGGGCTGCTATAAAGACAAACATCGACAACCCAACTGGAACCAACATGAAAACTATCAATACAAAGACGCGTGCCTTTATTCTGAGCGTGGGCGCCGTTGCCGTGCTCGCCAGTGGCTGCGCCAACATGAGCGATGCCCAGCGCAGCTCCGCCATCGGGGCGGGTGTTGGCGCCTTGGCCGGTGCCGCCATTGGCGACAACCGCCAGTCAACTGCGATCGGTGCTGGCGTGGGTGCATTGGGTGGTTACATCTGGTCGACGCAGATGGCCAAGAAGAAGGCGGATATGGAACGCGCCACGGTCGGCACGGGCGTTGACGTCATGCAGACCTCTGACAACCAGCTCAAGCTCAATATTCCGAGCGACATTTCCTTCGACGTCAACCGCTTTGACATCAAGCCCAATATGCGCCCGATCCTGGATCAGTTTGCCCAGGGCTTGGGCAACCAGCCCAACACCGAAATCCGCATCATCGGTCACACCGACAGCACCGGTTCGGACGGCATCAACAACCCGCTGTCAGTTAACCGCGCTGCCAGCGCGCGCGACTACTTGGTCGCCCGTGGGGTGGACGGCCGGCGCATCCAGATCGATGGCCGCGGCTCCTATGAGCCTATTGCCGACAACAACAGCGAGCGCGGCCGCGCCCAGAACCGTCGCATCGAGATTTACCTGGCCGAGCGCTCCGCCAGTCGTTATTGATTTTTCGGCCCGGTTTTCCGGCCGGGGCTGCACCGACCGTGTGCAGTTCGTTTCCGGCATGTAACCGTTTCCGTGTAAAAATAAAAAATTAATTACAAGGAGACCGTTTCATGCCGCGTCGTGCCACCAAAATTGTTGCCACTCTTGGTCCTGCCTCCAGCGACCCCGCGATGCTGGAGCAAATGATTCGCGCCGGTGTCAACGTGGTGCGCCTGAACTTCAGCCATGGCACGGCGCAGGACCACATTGACCGGGCACGCCTGGTGCGTGAAGCGGCCAAGCGTGCCGGACGCGAGATCGGCATCATGGCCGACTTGCAGGGGCCGAAAATTCGCGTGGGCAAGTTTGCCGACGGCAAGGTGTTTCTAATGCCGGGCCAGCAGTTCGTGCTCGATGCAGCGCGCACCGAGTTAGGCGACATTGACGCTGTTGGACTGGACTACAAGTCTTTGCCCAATGAGGTCAAGGCAGGCGATGTGCTGTTGCTCAACGATGGTCTGATCGTCATCACGGTCGATGCCGTCAAAGGCGCGGCGATTCACACCACCGTCAAGCTCGGTGGCGAGTTGAGCAACAACAAAGGCATCAACAAGCAAGGTGGTGGCTTGAGCGCGCCCGCACTCACTGCCAAGGACATGGACGACATCCGCACGGCGATGAGTTTTCATGCCGATTACGTGGCGGTCAGCTTCCCTAAGAACGCGACCGACATGGAGATGGCGCGCCAGTTGTGCAACGTGGCCTCCGAAGATGGTCACCGCCCCGGCTTGATTGCCAAGATCGAGCGTGCAGAAGCCATCCCAAAATTGGAAGAAATATTGCTCGCCAGCGACGGCATCATGGTGGCGCGCGGCGACCTCGCGGTAGAAGTTGGCAATGCGGTGGTGCCAGCGCTGCAAAAACGCATGATCAAGCTCGCCCGCGAGCACGACAAGGTGGTGATTACCGCCACCCAGATGATGGAGTCAATGATCACCAACCCGGTTCCAACTCGTGCCGAAGTGAGCGACGTGGCCAATGCAGTGCTGGACGGCACCGACGCTGTCATGTTGTCAGCCGAGACGGCAGCGGGCAAATACCCCTTGGAGACCGTCATCGAGATGGCCAAGATTTGCCATGCGGCCGAAGGCGGCGAAGACTTCAGGCTCGAAGCAGACTTCACCGGCAAGACCTTCAAGCGCATCGACCAGTCGATTGCCATGGGCGCCTTGTTTACCGCGCATCACCTGGGCGCCAAGGCGATTGTGGCCATGACCGACAGCGGCTCCACCGCGCTGTGGATGAGTCGCCACCTGATTCAGGTGCCGATCTACGCGCTCACTTCGAAAGTGGTGACGCAGCGCAGGATGACGCTGTACCGCAATGTGCGGCCCTTGTTCATTGACACCAGTGCTGACCGGGACACCGCGCTGAGCGAGGCTGAAAATTATCTCAAGATACGTGGCATTGTCCAGACCGGCGATATTTATGCCATCACTTGCGGGGAGCCGATGGGCTCGCCTGGGGGAACCAATATGCTCAAGATCTGCCGGGTCAGCTAGTGGGCCTGCCCGGCCGCGTGTGCCGTATCAATGCGCGATGTTCTGGCGCACGAGCCGGGAAGTCACTGGGTTGAAGTAGGCCTCCACAATGCGGCCTTCGCGGTCAAAACCATAGATTTCGTAGCAACCGCCTTTGGCCAGCTTGAAGGTCTTGATGCGGTAGCCGCGGTGCTGCGCCAACAGCTTCATCTCGTCCTGGCTGAGCCACTCGCTGCGCGGCGCGGTGGTGCAAATGTCAGTCGCCTTTTCGCGGCTGAAGCCCATGGGCGCTGGGGATGCAAGGGCTTTGACGGGTGCTTTCACGGGCGCGTGGTCCTGCGCCAAAGCCAGGCCAGGCAGCAGGATGAGCAAGGCAAAGAGCGCTGTGATTGAGAGTTTCATGGTGATCAGGTCGTGTGTCGAAAGTATGATTGTCATCTGCGCTGATTAACACCAGCTTAAGGGAATCTGGCCAAGAAGCTGGCCTGCATTTCAAGGGCGCCGCTAAAATCAATGCCAGTTACTAATCAGTTACCAACTCTTGAAGGACACACCATGGCACTTGTTTCAATGCGCGAACTGCTCGACCACGCGGCGGTTAACGGCTACGGCATCCCGGCTTTCAACGTCAACAACCTGGAGCAGGTGCAGGCCGTCATGTCGGCCGCCGATGAGGTCGGCGCGCCGGTGATCCTGCAAGCCAGCGCTGGCGCTCGCAAATACGCCGGCGAGGCCTTCATCAAGCACCTGATCCTGGCGGCGATTGAAGCCTACCCGCATATTCCGCTGGTGATGCACCAGGACCACGGCCAAAGCCCGGAAATCTGCCAGGGCGCGATCAACCTGGGCTTCAGCTCGGTCATGATGGACGGTTCCTTGATGGCGGACGGCAAGACCATTGCCAGCTTTGACTACAACGTGGAAGTCACGCGCAAGGTGGTGGACATGGCGCACGCCGTGGGCGTCACCGTCGAGGGTGAGCTAGGCTGTCTGGGTTCGCTGGAAACCATGAAAGGCGACAAGGAAGACGGCCACGGCACCGAGGCCACCATGACGCGCGAGCAGATGCTCACCGACCCCGAGCAGGCGGCCGAATTCGTCAAGCGCACGCAGCTCGACGCGCTTGCCATTGCCATTGGCACCAGCCACGGCGCCTACAAGTTCACGCGCAAGCCCACCGGCGATATTCTGGCAATTGACCGTGTCATGGCGATCAACAAGCGCATTCCCAACACCCATCTGGTTATGCACGGCTCCAGCAGCGTGCCGCAAGAATCGCTGGCCCTCATCAACCAGTTTGGCGGAAAGATGCGTGAGACCTACGGTGTGCCGGTTGAAGAGATTCAAAAAGCCATCAAGTACGGCGTGCGCAAGATCAACATCGACACCGACATCCGCCTGGCCATGACTGCCGCCGTGCGCAAGTTCATGTTTGAAAATCCCGAAAAATTTGATGCCCGTGATTGGCTCAAGCCCGCACGCGAGGCCGCCAAGGCCCTGTGCAAACAGCGTTACCTGGAGTTCGGTTGCGAAGGCCAGGGCGCCAAGATCAAGGGTCATTCACTGAGCGTGGTGGCCGGGCAATATGCACGCGGTGAACTGGCGCAAGTCGTGAAGTAAGCACGTCCAGTTGTCTGGGTGAAAAAGGCCACCTTCGGGTGGCTTTTTTGTATGAACTGAGCTCTGGCCCACGTCATTGCTGTGTATGTAGCTATAAAAAACAGAGTTACTACGGTGGCGACAAGGCAAGCTGGCCACGACCTTGAAGCCAAAGCGCACCTGGGTTCTTGCGGCCGCACCGACTTGAACCATGCCACTCGACATTTGCAAGGACAGCCGCGCTGAGGGCCGGTGAGCGGGTTCGCTAAAATTGAGGCTCCTGGAATCACCACGACTTGCCCCGACCACCATGACTACGCCACAACCCGCCCTTCACACCTCCATGCTGACCTCTTTGCCTTTGCTGGCGCGTGGCAAGGTGCGCGACAACTATGCCGTCGGCGATGACCGCATCCTGATGGTGGCCTCTGACCGCCTGAGCGCCTTTGACGTGATCATGGGCGAACCCATTCCCGGCAAGGGTGCGCTGCTCACACAAATGGCGCTGTTCTGGTTTGACCAGCTTGGCCCCAAGGGGCTGAACTTGTGCCCGATTCACCTGACGGGCGACGCGCCCGAGAGCGTGGTGACGCCGGCCGAAGTGCCGCAGGTGGTGGGCCGCTCGATGCTGGTCAAACGCTTGAAGCCTTTGCCCATCGAGGCGGTGGTGCGTGGCTATCTGGCCGGCAGCGGCTGGAAGGAGTACCAGCACAACGGCGCCGTCTGCGGCGTCAAGCTGCCAGCGGGCCTGAAGAATGCATCCAAACTGCCCGAGCCGATCTACACCCCGGCGGCCAAGGCGCCAGCGGGCGACCATGACGAGAACATCACCTTCGAGCAGACGGTCCAATTGATTGGCCTGGACCTGGCCACCCGGGTGCGCGACATCAGCCTGGCCATCTACCAGGCGGCGTCGGAAATCGCGCTCGCCAAGGGCATCATCATTGCTGACACCAAGTTCGAGTTTGGCCTGGATGCGCAGGGCACCCTCACGCTGATGGACGAGGTGCTGACACCCGATTCGTCGCGCTTTTGGCCGGCAGAAAGCTACCAGGAAGGCATCAACCCGCCCAGCTTTGACAAGCAATTTGTGCGTGACTGGCTGGAGCAGGTGCAAGTCAACGGACAGCCCTGGAATAAAACCCCGCCGGCGCCGCGCGTGCCCGATGAGGTGATCGCAAAAACGGCGGCCAAGTATCAGGAAGCGTTGACGCGTCTGATGGCTTGATCCGCACGCCGCAGGGCGCTATCATACAATTGGTCTTACCAATTTAAAACCCTCATGCTGCCACGCCGCCCTGCCATCACCCGCCTTGCCGACACCGTCGCGGGTGAACTTGAAAAGCGGATATTGGAGGGGTCGCTCAAACCCGGTGATCTCTTGCCCTCCGAGCGCGATCTCGCGCTGGAGTTGGGTGTATCGCGCCCTTCGCTGCGCGAGGCCATCCAGAAGCTGGTGGCCAAAGGGCTGCTGAGCACGCACCATGGCAGTGGCACTTTTGTGACCGATCGCCTGGAAGCACACTTTGTTGACCCCTGGCAGGACATGCTCAATGGCCACCCCTTGTTGCAGCAGGATTTGCTCGAATTTCGTCAAATGCTGGAAAGTCAGGCCGCCTACCTGGCTGCCGAGCGGGCGCTTGATGTCGATATTCAGCGCCTGGACCTTGCCTATGCCGCACTGGAAAAAACCTATGCCAACGATAACCTGCAAGCCTGTATTGACCAGGACGTTGCCTTTCACCAAGTGATTGCAGAGGCCGCGCACAATGTGCTGATCGGGCATCTGAGCGCCAGTCTGATGCGGGTCATTCACGGTCACGTGTCCGGCAACCTGGTGCATCTTCATGCGCAGCCACAGCGCTGGAATCAGTTGCAATCACAACACCACGCGATCTGGCAGGCGATCCGTGAACGCCGGCCTGAAGATGCCGCGCATGCCGCGCGCAGCCACATTGAATTCGTGCGCCAGAGCATGCAAGATGGCGCCCGGCAAGAGGAGCGCCGCCTCAGTGCCATGCGCCGTTTGGGAACACTGGCGCCCGCGAGCGCCTAAGACAGCAGACGGGCCTCGGGGTCCGCGTAAATGCAGTTGATTGTTGACTAGGGTAAACACCTATTGTTCGATTTCGCTTGTTTTTTTACAGTTGTTTTAACTGGTAAGACCAATTTACCAGTTAAATAAGAACTACTGAGGAGACAGTCAGCATGGAGCCCAATGCTCAATTCACGCGCCAGTACCCGCCCAAACCCAGTGACGTTTATCTCTTTGCCACTTGCCTGATCGACCAGTTCACGCCCGAGGCCGGTCTTGACACGGTTCGCTTGCTGGAGCGCGAAGGCATCCGGGTGCATTTTCTGGAGCAGCAGACCTGCTGCGGCCAGCCGGCGCACAGCAGCGGCTTCCCCGACGAGGCGCGCGCGGTGGCCTTGCAGCAGCTGAATCTGTTTGTGGAGCCCTGGCCGGTGGTGATTCCGTCAGGCTCGTGCGGCGGCATGATCCGCAAGCACTATCCGCAGCTGTTTGCCAATGATCCCGTCTTGCATGCCAAGGCGGTGGATCTGTCCGAGCGCGCCTATGAGCTCAGTGAATTTTTGGTGCACGTGGTCAATTTCAGCCAGCCCGATCGGGGCGCGCCCTGCACCGTGGCGCTGCACACCTCTTGCCATGCGCGACGCGAAATGGGATCGCACGAAACCAGTGTCGCGCTGCTCGACAGCCTGATGCAAGTGAATGTGGTGGAGCAGGCGCGCATTGAAGAATGCTGCGGCTTTGGTGGCACCTTTGCCATGCGCTACCCCGATATCTCGGAGGCGATTGCGACCGACAAGGTCGCCGCGATCAAGGATACCGGGGCCGAGCGGGTCGTCAGTGCCGATTGCGGCTGCCTGCTCAATATCACCGGGCGCGCTGCCAAACAGGATGAATTGGCGGGGCGCACGACGCCGACCTTGCCGGGGGAGCATCTGGCCAGCTTTTTATGGCGGCGCACGACGCAGGGCGCAGCATGAGCGCCCGCGACAGCATCCTGGCCCGCCTGCGTGCCACCCCAATTGCACAAACGCCCCCACTGCCCGACGTCAAAGCCTGGTTTGATGCGCACCGGCGCAACGAAAATTTGGCGCAGCGCGTTGCCCGCCTGCGCGCCGCGCTGGAGGCGGTGAAATCCGAAGTGCATGACGTCAGCGCCACCGATTGGCCTGAGGTGCTGCTGCGCATCGCCGCAGCCAAGGGTCTGCGCAACCTGCTGATTGGCACCGACACGACGCATGGGGCGGCGCTGCAAGCGTGCCAGCCCGAGAATCTGCAGCTGATCCGCTACACCGATTCGATCGATTCCTGGCGCGATGCGCTGTTCGATGACATCGATGCCTCGCTGACCCTGGCCAAAAGCGCCATTGCCGAAATTGGCAGTTTGATTTTGTGGCCGGACGCATCGGAGCCACGCCTGATGTCCCTGGTGCCCTCGGTGCACTTTGTGTTGCTGGATGTGGGCACCATTCATTCCGATCTTCATTCAGCCATCACGACCGAAGGCTGGAAAGACGGTTTGCCCACCAATGCACTGCTGATTTGCGGCCCATCCAAGACCGCCGATATTCAGCAGACCTTGGCCTACGGCGCGCATGGGCCGCGGGAACTCGTGGTGCTGTTGCGCCATGCAGAAAATGCCGACCAAGGAGCAGCCGCATGAGCCAGGTCATCAAGATTCACCCGATGGAAGACTTCAAAGAGCGCAGCCGGGGTGTGCTCAATGACCCGGGTCAGCGAAAAAACTTTCGCGGTGCCATGGACTTCCTGCAAGCCAAACGCCGTGCCCAGTTTCCTGACGAGGACGAACTTCAGGGCCTGCGTGATCTGGGATCGGCGATCCGGCGTTACAGCCTGGCGCATCTACCGCGCCTGCTGGAAGAACTGGAGAAAAATCTGAGCGCCAACGGCATTCAGGTGCATTGGGCGCAGACGCCACTTGAAGCCAACACCATCGCGCTGGATATTGCCAAGCGCGTGAATGCCAAACGCATCATCAAGGGCAAATCGATGGTGAGCGAGGAGGTGGGTTTCAACCACGCCATGGAAGCGGCCGGCATTGAAGCCTTCGAGTCGGACATGGGCGAATACATCGTGCAGCTCGCCGGTGAAACCCCGTCGCACATCATCATGCCGGCCATCCACAAGACCAAGCAGGAAATCGCCGAGCTCTTTGCCAAAGAAATCCCCGGCGTGGCCTACACCGAGGATGTGGACGCGCTGATCCGCATTGGCCGCAAAGTGCTGCGGCGCAAGTTTGCTGATGCCGATATTGGCCTTTCAGGCGTGAACTTCTGCGTCGCAGAGACCGGCACCTTGTGCCTGGTCGAAAACGAAGGCAATGGCCGCATGTGCACCACCGTGCCGCGCGTGCACATTGCGATTACCGGCATCGAGAAGGTGGTGGAAAAGTTGGAGCACGTGCCCCCGCTGTACAGCCTGCTGTCGCGCTCAGCCACGGGGCAAGCGGTCACCACCTACTTCAACCTGATCAGTGGCCCGCGCAAACCGGGTGAAAAGGATGGGCCCGAAGAGGTGCACCTGATCCTGCTTGACAACGGTCGCACCCAGGCCTATGCCGATGAGGAACTGCGCGAGACCCTCAAGTGCATCCGCTGTGGCGCCTGCATGAACCATTGCCCGGTCTATGCCCGCATTGGCGGTCACGCCTATGGCACCACCTATCCCGGGCCGATCGGCGCCATCATTTCGCCGCACATGCTCGGGCTCGATGCCACCTACCCGTTGGCTTTTGCCTCCACCCTGTGCGGCGCCTGCGTCGAGGTCTGCCCGGTCAAGATACCGATCACCGACATTCTGGTGCGACTGCGCAATGAAGCGATGGCGCGCCCCGACACGCAGGACGCCACCCTGCGCGGCAGCGGCGCCGCGCGCACCACCTCCGGCACGGCGGTGTGGAGTGTCTGGGCGCAGGTCTACAGCAAGCTGGGCCTGTACAAATTGGCCTCGTGGTTCATGAGCCGCGGCCGTGCCTTGTCGCCGACCGAACAGGGCGCCTGGACGCGCAGCCGCACGCCGTTGATTCCGGCGCCCAAGCGCTTGCGTGATTTGTTGAAAGCCCGCAAGCCATGAGCGAAATCACTCAAGCCTTGGCGCGCATCCTGCCGCCCAAGCAAGTTATCACCGACAGCCTGCGCCGCCTCGCTTACGGCACCGATGCCAGCTTTTACCGGCTGACACCAGAAGTCGTGGTCGTGGTCGAATCTGAGGAACAAGTGCAGGCGCTCTTACAAGCCGCGCAGGCACAGGGCCGCCCGGTGACTTTTCGGGCGGCCGGCACCAGCCTGTCAGGACAAGCCGTCACTGACAGCGTGCTGGTGCTGATCGGCGAGGGCTTTGCCACCTGCGAAATCGGCCCTGATGCCGTCACGGTGCGGGTAGGCCCAGGCATCATTGGCGGCGAAGTCAACTACCGCCTGGCACCCTTTGGCCGCAAGATCGGCCCGGACCCGGCCTCCATCAATGCCTGCAAGATTGGCGGCATTGCGGCCAATAATGCTTCGGGCATGTGCTGCGGCACGGCGCAAAACAGCTACCGAACTTTGGCTGGCATGCGCGTCATCTTGGCCGATGGTGCGGTGCTCGATACCGAAAATCCGTTCAGTGTTGCGCGTTTCCAAAAAAGCCACGCCAGCTTGCTCGACGATCTGCATCGCCTGGGCACCCGCACGCGGGGCGATGAAACACTGGCTGCTCGCATCCGTCATAAGTACAAGATCAAGAACACCACCGGCTACAGCCTCAACGCACTGCTCGATTTTGAGGATCCGGTTCAAATACTCGCGCACCTGATGATCGGCTCCGAGGGCACGCTGGGCTTTATCTCGCGCATCACGTACCAAACCGTGGTGGAAGACCCATTCAAGGCCAGCGCGCTGGTGTTCTTTCCGAGCATCGAGAGCGCCTGCCAGGCGGTGATTCGGCTGAAGACGCAACCAGTGTCAGCGGTCGAGTTGCTGGACCGCCCGGCGCTGCGCTCGGTACAGGACAAGCCCGGCCTGCCGCCTGTCATGCGTTCGTTGAGCGACGACGCGGCTGCGCTCTTGATTGAGGTGCGCGCGCAAACCGCCGCCGCACTGCAACTGCGGATCAATGCGTCGCTGGGCGCCCTGACAGGGATCACCACCGTGGGGCCGGCGACGTTTTCCACCGATCCCGCGACCTGCGACATGTACTGGAAGGTGCGCAAAGGCACCTTCCCGTCGGTCGGGGCCGTGCGTCGCACCGGCACTACTGTCATCATTGAAGACGTCGCCTTCCCGTTGGCGTCGTTGGCCGCAGCCACGCTCGATCTGCAAGCCCTTCTGCGCAAGCACGGCTACCTTGAGGGCATCATCTTTGGCCACGCGCTCGAGGGCAATCTGCACTTTGTGTTCACGCAGGATTTCTCGCATCAGGCCGAGATTGACCGCTACGCGCGTTTCATGGAGGACGTCTGCACGCTGGTGGTCGACAAATATGACGGCTCGCTCAAGGCCGAGCACGGCACCGGGCGCAACATGGCACCTTTTGTTGAAAGGGAATGGGGCACGCAAGCGACCGACCTGATGCGCCGTATCAAGCAGCTGTTCGACCCACAAAATCTGCTGAACCCCGGCGTGATCCTGAACGACGACCCGCAAGCGCATCTGAAGAACCTCAAACCCATGCCAGCGGCTGAGGAACTGGTGGACCGCTGCATCGAATGCGGTTTTTGTGAACCGCTGTGCCCTTCGCACCAGCTCACGCTGTCACCGCGCCAGCGCATCGTCAGTTGGCGCGAACTGTCGCGCCGCACTGCCGCCAATGAGAGCGTGGCCGGCCTGGACGCCGACTTTGCCTACTATGGCCTGGACACCTGCGCCAGTTGTGGCCTGTGCTCCACCGCCTGCCCGGTTGGCATCGACACCGGCGCGCTGACGCGGCTGCTGCGCGGGCGCGGCATGGGCAACACGCAGCGCAAGGTGGCCCAATGGACCGTCGGCAACTTTGGCAAGGTGGCGACGGCCTCGCGCCTGGGCATCGGACTGGGCCATGTTGCATCAAGCGTGGTCGGCGATGGGCTGTTGGCACGTCTGTCGGGCGGCAAGTGGAAGCGCGGTATGCCCCAGGCGAGCAAAGTGCCAGAAGCCTACGATGGCACGGGCGACCCGGTTGTGTATTTTCCGGCCTGCGGCGGCCGTATCTTTGGCGCCAACGCCAAGGACGAAGCGACGCTGCCCGAAGTCATCATGGAACTGCTGGTGCGCGCCGGTTATGCGCCGCGCCTGCCGCAAGGTTTTGACAAGCTTTGCTGTGGCCAGATGCTGGAAAGCAAGGGCATGGCAAAAGAAGCCGATGCGATGGCCGATGCCGTGACGCAGGCCCTGTTAGAGGCTGCCGACAACGGTCAAGGTGGGTTCTACCCGGTCATCATGGACGCCAGCACCTGCTCGGTGCGAATGCAAAAAAAACTCGCCAGTCGCTTGGAACTGCTTGACTTTCATGAGTTTGCCCACGATGCGCTCTTGCCACGCCTTCGCCTGAGCAAAAAGGCCGAGCCGATTGCGCTGCACATCAATTGCAGTGTGCGGCGCACGGCCTCAGACGCCAAGTTGCGCGCCGTACTGGCGGCTTGCGCCGAGCAGATCGTCGAACCCGCTGGCGTGAGCTGCTGCGGTTTTGGTGGTGACCGCGGCTTTGTGGTGCCCGAGCTTAATGTGCATGCGCTGCGCCGGGTGCATGAGGCCTTGCCCAGCAATTGCTGCGAAGGCGTCTCGACCAACCGAACCTGCGAGATTGGCCTGACGGCCGAGACCGGTCGCCCGTACCACTCGATCGCCTACCTACTTGAAGAATGCAGCCGGGTGGACACGATAAACACCTGCTAAGGCACTTTCCCGTCCCGTCGTTTTCCTGATTTTTCACTCGTGCAAACGAATGGCGGGAAGAGCCTCGGCCATTTTTAACGCACTCATTTCAATTCAACCAACGAGGAGACTCTCACCATGAAACCCGGTCGCGCATTGATGACTCATCGACTATTTTTAAACCCCAGGAGTGCAGCATGAATCAGACACTACTTTCCTTGTTGGCCTTTGCGCCATTGGTGCTGGCGGCGGTGCTGCTGGTTGGTTTCAACTGGCCGGCCAAGCGAGCGATGCCCGCCGTGCTGGTGCTCAGTGTGATCATCGCACTGACGGCCTGGGGCATGTCGGTCAACCGGGTGTTGGCGTCCGTGCTGCAGGGCTTGATTCTGACCGGGGCCGTTTTGTGGATTATCTTTGGCGCCATTTTGCTGCTCAACACCCTGAAGCATTCGGGGGCTATCAAGGCGATCCGTGGCGGTTTTGCCAACATCAGCCCGGATCGACGGGTCCAGGTTCTCATCGTGGCGTGGCTCTTTGGCTGCTTCATTGAAGGCGCCTCTGGCTTTGGCACGCCAGCGGCAGTGGCGGCGCCCTTGCTGGTGGCGCTGGGCTTTCCTGCCATGGGAGCCGTCATGCTCGGCATGATGGTGCAATCAACACCGGTTTCCTTTGGCGCGGTGGGCACCCCGATTGTGGTGGGTGTGACGGGCGGTCTGAACAAGACGGGAATTTCCGAGCAATTGATCGCCAAAGGCTCGGACTGGGAGACCTTTTATCGCCTGATCACCTCCGAGGTCGCCATCACCCATGCCATTATTGGTGTCCTGATACCGCTGCTCATGTGCACCATGTTGACACGCTTTTTTGGCCGCAACAGGTCCTGGGGCGAAGGATTGGCGGTTGCACCGTTTGCCCTCTTTGCCGGCCTGGCCTTTGTTCTGCCCTATGCCGCTGCCGGTGTCTTTCTGGGCCCCGAGTTCCCCTCCATCATTGGTGCACTGGTGGGCCTGAGCATTGTGGTGCCGGCTGCAAAAATGGGCTTTTTGCAGCCCAAGAACACCTGGGACTTTGCCGATGCCAAGGATTGGCCCGTTGCCTGGATGGGCAGCATTGAAATCAAACTCGACCAGTTGACGGCCAAAGCGCCAATGTCGGTCGGCCTGGCCTGGTTTCCCTACCTTCTGCTGGCAATTTTGCTGGTGCTCTCGCGCGTCAACCCCACGGTCAAGTCCTTCTTCCAGAAAAATCTGGTGTTGGGCTGGAAGAACATTTTGGGTGAAACGGGCTTGTCCGGCAGCATCGAATTCTTGTACCTGCCCGGGGGCATCATGATCATGGTGGTGTTGGCTACCTTTTTGCTGCAGCGCATGAAGTTCTCGGAACTCAAGGCAGCCGTCAGTGAGTCGTCCCGCACCTTGCTGGGCGCTGGTTTTGTGCTGGTGTTCACCATACCGATGGTGCGTATCCTGATCAATTCGGGCGTCAATATGGCCGATCTGCCCTCCATGCCACGCGCCATGGCCGAATTGGTGGCCAGCAGTGTTGGCAGTATCTATCCATTTTTTGCACCGTCGGTGGGAGCCCTGGGTGCCTTCATTGCGGGTTCCAACACGGTGTCAAATCTGATGATGGCGCAGTTCCAGTTTGACACCGCGCAATTGATTGGTGTCTCTGGCGCCTTGCTGGTGGCGGTTCAGGCGGTGGGTGCAGCGGCGGGCAACATGATCGCCATTCACAACGTGGTAGCGGCTTCAGCCACGGTCGGGTTGCTCGGGCGCGAGGGTGAAATTCTGCGCATGACCATTTTGCCGACCCTCTACTACCTGGTCATGGCTGGCCTGCTGACGATGCTGGCAATTCACGGACTGGGTGTAACCGACATGCTGATGTAAAGCGAGCTGGTGGCGTCTGAGGGTAAGCCTGGGATCAGATTCAGCCTGGTTTGATTTAAAGTCTAACCATTGCAGACGCAGACCATGACTATTCAATTCGACACCAAATTTGGCCAAGCGCTGTGTGACCTGCTGGCCACTGAGCTGGGCCTGGTTTGCAGCTTCATGGGCGAGCAAGGGCGCATCGTTGCGTCCAGTGAGCGAAATCGCATTGGCAGCAGCCACGCCATCGCCGCACAGATCATGTGCGGCGAGATCGACGAATACGCCGTTTCGCGGCAAGAGGCCGCCCAGTGCGAAACCATGCGCGAGGGCCTCAATATGGGGATCGACTTTGAGGGCGCGCGCTTGATCAGTTTTGCCATCGCCGGGCCGCTGGAGGTGGTGCGGCCAGTGGCCCGATTGGTGCGCTTTAGTGTCATGTCCTTGCTGCGCGTTCGCCAGCAGGAACTCGCCGTAAATGTGGTGCCGTGCAGCGACCTGACAGGCGCGAGCGCCACCAGTGTCCATGACGCCTGGGCATTGCCTGGCGCCAATCTGGCGGCGCTGCTCAGCCAGGCCAGTCAGCGGCAGGTGGTGTGGGACCTGCAGAACCAGTACGAACAAAAAATGCTGGAAAGCCGCACGCAAGCCTTGCAAAGCGCGCATGACGAACTCGAAGCGCGCGTTGCCGAGCGCACAGCGGCGCTGTTGCAGCAACTGCATTTCATGCAGCAACTGATCGAGGCGATTCCCGGTCCGGTTTATTACAAGGACACCGAGTCCCGGTATCTGGGGTGCAACCGGGCCTACGAGACCTTCATGGGCAAATCGGCCAGTGACATCATTGGCAAGACGCCGCGTGACATTGCCCCGGCGGAACTGGTCCAAAAATACCTCGCTGCAGACCGCGAACTCTTCGGCCAGCCCGGCACTCAGATTTACGAGAGCGAGGTGCGCAACGCGCAGGGTGAGTTGCGTAACGTGATGTTTCATAAGGCCACTTTCACGCGGCCAGACGGTGCCGTGGGTGGTCTGGTGGGCGTGATGCTCGACATCACCGAGCGCAAGCGCATGGAAGAAAACCTGCGCCAGGCAGCCACGGTCTTTGACAGCAGTGCACAGGGCCTGACCATTGCCGCCGCCGATGGTGCCATCATGGCGGTCAACCGTGCCTTCACCGAGATCACCGGCTATGAAGAGCACGAGGTCGTTGGCAACAACCCACGTATGCTGCAGTCCGGTCGCCACGACAAGGCCTTCTACAGGGCCATGTGGGACTGCATCGCCAAACACGGGCGCTGGCAAGGCGAGGTCTGGAACCGGCGCAAAAATGGCGACGTTTTCCCCGAATGGATATCCATCACGGCGGTCTATGACCAGCAGGACCGGGTCAGCAACTACGTCGCCACTTTTTCTGACATCACCCAGCAAAAGCAGACCGAAGAAAAGATCCAGCTACTGGCCTTCACCGACCCCCTGACGAGTCTGCCCAACCGGCGTCTGCTGCTTGATCGGCTACAGCATGCCCTGGTCACCAGCTTGCGCAGCCAACGTCATGGCGCACTGTTTTTCATTGATCTTGATGACTTCAAGGCGCTCAACGACACGCGCGGTCACCATGTGGGCGACCTGCTGCTCAAACAGGTGGCGCAGCGCCTGACGGACTGCGTGCGTGAGGGTGACACAGTGGCGCGCTTGGGCGGCGACGAGTTTGTGGTGATGCTCGAAGACCTGGACAGCAACTTGGCGCAGGCCATCAGCCAGGCCGAATCAGTTGGGGCCAAAATACTCGCCGCGCTCAATCATCCCTATCAGTTGGCCGCTGGCCACTACCGCAACACGCCCAGTATCGGCGTCACGCTGTTCGGCGACCAGAAGAGCTCTTTGGAAGAGTTGCTTAAGCAGGCTGATCTGTCGATGTACCGCGCCAAGGCTTCGGGTCGCAATGCGCTGCGTTTCTTTGACCCCGAGATGCAGTCGGTCGTGGCCGCCCGGGTCGATCTGGAGGAAGATCTGCGCCAGGGCTTGCTGTGCCAGCAATTCGTTCTGTACTACCAGCCGCAGGTGGACCACGCCAGCCGAGTGACCGGCGTGGAGGCACTGGTGCGCTGGCAGCACCCGGCGCGCGGCTTGGTTCCACCAGCTGAATTCATCCCTTTGGCCGAAGAAACCAAACTGATTTTGCCGCTCGGACTGTGGGTGTTGCAGACGGCCTGCGCCCAATTGGGCGTCTGGGCCGGCCAGCCTGAGACCGCGCACCTGAGCATGGCGGTCAACATCAGTGCGTGTCAGTTTCACCAGGGCGACTTTGTCGAGCAGGTTCTGGCCGCGCTGGACAG
The DNA here is from genome assembly GCA_013791765.1 of Rhodoferax sp. GTDB lineage: Bacteria > Pseudomonadota > Gammaproteobacteria > Burkholderiales > Burkholderiaceae_C > Rhodoferax. The sequence goes on along the minus strand of VMTC01000018.1, from coordinate 26,824 downwards.
CTACGCTTTTGATGCCAGTCGGCTCAAGTTGGAGCTGACGGAGAGTCTGCTGCTTGACGATGTGCAGGACGTCATCGCCAAGATGAGCGCGCTAAAAGGCCGCGGCGTGAGTTTCTCGCTCGATGATTTTGGCACTGGCTATTCGTCGCTGGCCTACCTGAAACGGCTACCGCTGGACCAGCTCAAAATTGACCAGTCCTTTGTGCGCGACGTGATGCTTGACGCCAACGACGCTGTGATCGCCCGCACCATCGTCACGCTGGCGCGCAGTCTGGGGCTGGGGGTGATTGCCGAAGGGGTGGAAACCGAAGAGCAACTGCTGTTTCTGGTCAGCAACAATTGCCATGCCTTTCAGGGCTACCTGTTCAGTCGCCCGCTGCCGCTGGCAGACTTAGAACAATACCTTAGCTCAGCACCACGCTGCTCAGGCGACGCCGGTACGTTGCCACCACCGGGTCCACGGGCGGAATCTGCCCGTCTGCCACTTTGATTGGGGCGGGTTCGATGATGTCCAGAATCGCGATGTAGGTTTTGCGCGCGAGTTCGTCGGCCCAGCTTTTGTCGCGCATCAATATCTCAAGCAGCTCGTCCATGGCGGCGGTCCAGTTCTGCTGCGCCATCAAGGCCTGGGCCTTGCCAAAGCGGGCGTCAAAGTCGCGCTTGTTCGCTGCAATTTTTGAATCAAATCCGCCCGTAGCCCCCGTCAAGTCTGCTCTATCAGCTGCGAAATCTATAGCATTCATCCAGCGCTGCAGCGAGTCAAAACGGCGTACCAAAGCGGTCTTGGCGATCACCGGGGCGAACGCCACTTTGGCATCGTCGCTGCGGCCCTCTTGCAGCAGCAGTTTGACGTAGTTGAAGCGGGCCTCCTCGTCATCCGGGTTCTTCAGCATGGCCTGCTGCAACGCTTCGCGAATGGCGTTCGGGTCGTTTTCAAGGGGCGCGTCCGACACCGTTTCGCTCATCACTTCGGCCTCCAGCACGTCAGCGGGGGGCAGGTGTTTGTCCAGAAAAGCCTTGATTTCGCCCTCTGGCAGTGCGCCCATGAAGCCATCAACCGGCTTGCCCTGGTCCATCAGAACGCAAGTCGGAATGCTGCGCACGCCAAAGGCCTGGCTCAGTTCCTGTTCCTGGTCGGAGTCGATCTTGACCAGCTTGAAGCGCCCGCCATAGGCCGCCTCAATCTTTTCCAGCAGCGGGCCAATGACTTTGCACGGGCCACACCAGGGCGCCCAAAAGTCAACCAGGACGGGAACCGTCATTGAGGCGGCGACCACCTCGGCGTCAAAGTTTGCAATCGTTACGTTCATCATGGGGGGCAATTCGGGGTTGGTAAGTAAAATTGAGTTTAATCAACTTGCGCAGCAGAGCGCAGCCAGCGTAGCGTAACGCACTGGCCGCCACTGTCATCCATACTATGAAAATTCAAATCGGCGTCGTCATGGGTTCCAGCTCCGACTGGGACACGATGCAGCACGCAGTGCATATTCTCCAACAGTTGGGCATCACGTATGAAGCGCGCGTGCTCTCGGCGCATCGCATGCCCGACGATATGTTCGCTTATGCAGATGGTGCGCGCTCGCGCGGCCTGCACGCCATCATTGCCGGCGCCGGTGGCGCGGCGCACTTGCCGGGCATGCTGGCGGCCAAGACCACGGTGCCGGTGCTGGGCGTGCCGGTGGCGTCGCGCCATCTGTCGGGCGTGGATTCGCTGCACAGCATTGTGCAAATGCCCAAGGGCGTGCCGGTGGCCACCTTCGCCATCGGCGCAGCTGGCGCTGCCAATGCGGCCCTGTTTGCGGTGGCGATGCTCGCCAATCACGACAGCGCCTTGTTGGCGCAACTGGACGCCTTTCGCGCAGCGCAGACCGAAACCGCCCGCGGCATGACGCTGCCGCCTGTGCTATGAGCGCCAACGAGGTACGCGCAGCAACAAGCGTGGGGGCGGCCATGCTGCCCGGCACCACGGGTAGCAACGCCGGCGCCGGCAGCGGCCAGCAGACCACGCTGGGCGTCATGGGTGGCGGTCAATTGGGCCGCATGTTTGTGCAGGCGGCACAAGCCATGGGCTACTTCACCGTGGTGCTTGATCCGGATGTGATCAGCCCGGCCGGGCTGGTGAGTCATTACCACATCCAGGCCGATTACCTCGATGAGCAAGGCCTGGCGCAACTGATGCAGCGCTGCGCCGCGATCACCACCGAGTTTGAAAACGTGCCAGCGCCGGCGTTGATCACGCTCGGTGCGCACCGGCCGGTGGCACCGAGCGCCGAGGCGGTCGGTATCGCGCAAGACCGCATCAAGGAAAAAGCACATTTTGTTCGCTGTGGCGTGCCGGTGGCGCCCTATGCGGTGATTGAAACGCCGACACAACTGGCAGAAGTGGCCGACGATCTGCTGCCCGGCATCCTCAAAACCGCGCGTCTGGGTTATGACGGCAAGGGTCAGGCGCGCGTCAACAACCGCGCGGAACTGGACGCGGCCTGGGCCGAGATGAAGAACGTGGCCTGTGTGCTGGAGAAACTGCTGCCTTTGCAGATGGAGTGTTCGGTGATCGTGGCGCGCGGCTGGGACGGCGCTTGTGTCAACTTCGCACCGCAGCTCAACCTGCACCGTGACGGCATTCTGGCAGTCACCCAGGCTTATGAAGGAAATATGGCACCAGCCCTGGTGCAGCAAGCGGTTAAAGCTACTAAATCAATAGCTAATGAATTGCAGTACGTGGGCGTGTTGTGCGTCGAATTTTTTGTCTTGCAAGACGGCGCCGCGGCGGCGCAGACCTTGGGCACCTTGATCGTCAACGAGATGGCGCCGCGCCCGCACAACAGCGGCCACTACACGCTGGACGCCTGCGATCTGTCGCAGTTTGAGCTGCAGGTGCGCACACTGGCCGGCTTGCCGCTGGTGCAGCCGCGCCAGCACAGCCCGGCCATCATGCTCAATTTGCTCGGTGACTTGTGGGCGGGCGGGGTGTCGCCGCCGTGGCATCAGGTGCTGGCGCTTCCCGGGGCGCACCTGCACCTGTACGGCAAGCTCAAAGCCAGCAAGGGTCGCAAGATGGGGCACCTGACCATCACCGGTGCGACCGTGGCCGAGGTGCGCGCCACCGCGCTGGCCGCAGCCCGGTTGCTCGGCATCGACCCCTTCTGAATGCAGCACCAAGCATGCTTCTGGATGGTTCAACTGCGGATTCAATAGCTGTTGCCGCCCAATGCATCAGGGCTGGCGGGCTATTGGGCTTGCCCACTGAGACGGTGTACGGTTTGGCCGCAGATGCCGAAAACGACACTGCGGTGGCACACATCTTCCGGGCCAAGGGCCGCCCGGCCGACCACCCGCTGATCGTGCATGTGGCTGGCGTCGGCTGCGTGGACCATTTTGCGGCCCAGGTGCCGGATTTTGCAGCCCAGCTGATGCAGGCCTTCTGGCCCGGTCCGCTGACGCTGATCCTGCTGCGCCGCCCCGGGGTGGCCAGTGGTGCGGCTGGCGGTCACGACACGATCGGCCTGCGCTGCCCGTCGCACCCGGTGGCGCAGACGCTGCTCAAGGCCTTGCTCAACAACGCGGGGCGAGCGGCCATGGATGGCGTCACCTTAAAGTCCGAAGAAAAAGAATTGGAATCTGACCCCAATTCAGTTGCCCAAGGGGTCTGGGGCCTCGCCGCGCCCAGCGCCAACCAGTTTGGCCGAGTCAGCCCCACCACCGCGGCCCACGTGCAAACTGAGTTTGGCCCGGACCTGCTGATTCTGGACGGTGGCGCTTGTGCGGTTGGCATTGAGTCCACCATCATCGACTGCACTCGCGGCCAGCCGGTGCTGCTGCGCCCGGGCGCGATCACGCGGGCGCAGGTACAGGCGGCGTGTGGCTTGAAAGTGCTGTTTAAGGATGAACTGGCGGCGCCCGCGCCAAAGGCCTCCGGCACCCTCGAGTCGCATTACGCACCCAAGGCCACGGTTCGGCTGATGGATGAGCAAGCCTTGCAGGCGGCGCTTGTCGAGCGGGCTGCTACCGAGCATGTCAATGGCGTGGCTGGCTCAGCGCCCGGGCACGCTTCAGAGTTGCCGAATCTGGCCGTCTATGCCCGCAGCCTCACCCCCAGCAAGTTGCCCCGGTTGCTGCTTCAACGCATGCCCTTAGATGCCGCAAAGGCAGCCCATGAGTTGTTTGCCGTGCTGCGCGAGCTCGATGCCCAGGGCGTGCAACAGATCTGGATTGAGGCGCCCCCGGCAGACGCCGAGTGGGACGGCGTGCGCGATCGCCTGCAGCGGGCATCGGCAAGCTGACGATGGAATAAATGCCGACCGGCTTGAAAAAGTTCGCCTTGCCAAAGGTGCGCACCGCGTCGGTGGCGATGGAGGCCACTCTAACGACCGACTGCGCGAGCAACCGTCGCGCTTACAACGCACCCCCCCGGTTTCGACCCGAACGCCATGACGCGGCTTAACACGAACGCCACGTTGATGCCCAGCAGGGCTAGAAAGAGCCCCAGCAACACGAGCCAGCTCAAGGAACTGGCCGTCAATTCGCGCATGATCAGAACTTCTCCGGTTGCAGAATTTCAACCTCTTGCAAAAAAGCGACCATGGCATAGTCGGTGTAATAGCGGGTCTGGATGTGGCCGAGCAAGGTCTGTGCCTGCGCGCGCGGGCAGATCACCTCGATACGGATATTGGCCGCTTCACCCCACGCCGCATCGCGCACGCCACGGCTACCGCGGCCGCGGGCATCCGAAACGGTGTAACCACGCACGCCCAGCTGTTCCAGATCGCGCAGCAAAGTTCTCTCAATGGCAGCCTCGGTGATGACGGTGAGCAGGGTTCGTTTCTCGGTCAACAAGGTCATGGTGGCGCTCCGACGAGTTGCAAGGCCAGCCAATAGTAAAACGGAATGCCAGCCAGGATGTTGAAAGGAAAGGTCACGCCCAGCACGGCGGCCAGCGAAAGCGTTGGGTTGGCCTCTGGCACCGCCAGTCGCATGGCGGCCGGTACCGCAATATAAGACGCACTCGCAGCCAAAATGGCGAGCAGCGTGACGCCGCCGACCGACAGTCCGAGCAGCACGCCGCAGCCCAGTCCCAGCAGCGCCGACAAAAGCGGCATGAGCAGTCCAAAGGCGATCATGAACACGCCGCGCTGGCGCAACTCACCCACCTGGCGGCTGACGATCAGCCCCATCTCCAGCAGGAACAGTGCCAGCGCGCCCTTGAAGAGGTCATAGAACAAGCTCTTGATGGGCGCCAGCCCCTCCGGGCCAGCCACCCAGCCAATCGCCATGCCACCCAGCAGCAGGGTCACGCCCTTGCCCAGGAAGGTCTCGTGCGCCAGCCCGCGCCAGTCGGTTTGCTTGCCTACACCGCGTGCCAATACGATGCCGACCATGATGGCGGGGACTTCCATAATGGTGAGGAAAATCGCCATTTGCGGCTCGAAACTGATGTTTCGGGTCAACAACCAGTTGACCCCCACGGCAAAGGTGGCCACGCTGACCGAGCCGTAGTGGGCCGCCATAGACGCTGCGTCTGCGCGGCCCAGGCGGCCCAGCGCACGCAGAATGGCAAAGGCTAGCAGCGTCTGCAGCACCCCCAGCAGGATCACCGCACCCAGTTGCGGCAGCAGCGGCCCGAGTGCCTGTTTCGCCAGGCCTTCCCCGCCTTTTAGACCGATGGCCAGTAACAAAAATACCGACAGAGAGTCATAAAGCGCCGCGGGCAGTTTGAGCTCCGAACGAAGCAGACCTGCCGCCAGGCCGAACAGAAAAAACAGGACGACGACATCGATCATGGTGTGCCGACACGATCCCTGATCAGTCGAACAGTTCGCTCAAGAAAGATTTGCGCGGCTTGCCCCGGTATTGGTCATCGTGGTAGGGGCGTTCTTGTCGCGCGGGCTCCCGTGGCCGCTCGGGCACATCGTTGCGCGGGCGCTCGGCGCGCTCGATCAGCTTGTCCAGCTCACCGCGGTCCAGCCACACGCCGCGGCATTCAGGGCAGTAGTCGATTTCGATGCCTTGTCTATCGGTCATCGCCAGATTTGCGTCTTTGCATACCGGACACTTCATAATCATTCTCCTTCAGGGGGTTGAACTTCATGCTTGTCGCATGGTGTTGTCATGCGCATCTTTGGCATCGCGCCGCCGTTGCCACCATTTTTCCAAACCGACCACCGGCAAAATGACGGCGCCGACAACAACACTTGCCAACACGTCGACAGGGGCGAGGGGCGCGGATGCAAAGATTGTGTGCATGAACGGGGCGTAGATGAACATCGCCTGCAGCGCGATGATCGCCGCGATCCCGACGAACACCGTTTTGTTGCTGAATATTCCGATACTGAGGATCGAGTTTTGCAGCGAGCGGCAATTGAGCAGGTAGAAGATCTGGAACATGATCACCGTGGTGACGGCCATCGTCTGCGCTTTGGCCAACGCTTCGGGCCCGCCGCCTGCCGCACCCCGAAAGGCGTACAGGAAAAGCCCGATTGCGCCAGCGGTCATAAGGCTCGCTACAACAAAGGTGCGCATGATCAAAAAGCCGCTGAGTACCGGCGCGTTCGGGTCGCGGGGAGGGCGGCTCATGAGGTTTGGCTCTTTCGCCTCGAACGCCAGGGGCAGCGCCAGCGCCACCGCCGCGACCAGATTGATCCACAGCAACTGCGCGGGCGCCATCGGCAGCAGCAGCTCGCGCACCGTCTGCGTCGCGCCGTCGATGAGATAAGTGACATCGGCGAACGGAAAAAACGCCACCGCCCACATCAGGATCAGCGCCAGCCCGAGGTTGGTCGGCAGCACGAAAGCCAGGGACTTGATGAGGTTGTCGTAGACGCGCCGCCCCTCCTCGACGGCTGCAGCGATGGACGCAAAATTGTCATCAGCCAGGATAATTCCCGCCGCCTCCTTGGAGACGCTGGTGCCAGTGATGCCCATCGCCACGCCGATGTTGGCCTGCTTGAGCGCCGGGGCATCGTTGACGCCGTCACCGGTCATCGCCACCACCGCGTTGCCACTCTGGAGCGCGCGCACCAGTTTGAGCTTGTGCTCCGGCGCGACGCGCGCAAAGACGTTGCACGCGAGCGCGGCAACGCGCAACTGCGCGTCCGACATTGCAGCAAGCTCGGCGCCGCCATAGGCCTTGGGCGCGCCAGGCTCTGTGGGGAGGATGCCGAGTTGCGCTGCGATCGCTTGCGCCGTCGCCTGGTGATCGCCGGTAATCATCTTGACCGTGATTCCGGCCTGATGACAGAGCTCGATTGCCGCAATTGCCTCCGGACGCGGCGGATCGATCATGCCCTGCAGTCCGAGAAAGGTAAAACCGGTTTGTGCATCGCTCATCTCAAGAACGGTCTGCGCACGCGCGGTCTTGGCGGCAAACGCCAGCACCCGCATGCCCCGGGCGGCAAGCGCTTCGACCTCGCGCAGCACTGCTGCTGCGTCGAACTCGCCGCCGTCTTGCGCGCCGGTGCAGCGCTTGAGCACCGCCTCCGGTGCGCCTTTGAGCAGGATGCGCCCCCCGTCCTGTGCGTGCAGGGTGGCCATGAACTGGTTCTCGGACTCGAACGGAATCGCATCCAGACGCGGGTGCTGTGCGCGTGCCTTTTCCACGTCGAGTCCGGTCTTTGCGGCGGAGACGATAAGCGCACCCTCGGTGGGGTCGCCATGGATCTTCCAGCGCCCCTCTTCGTTCGCCAGTGAGGCGTCGTTGCACAGCACCCCGGCCAGCAGCAGGTCAGCCACTGCCACTGGCACCGTTGCGGCAGGCGCACCATCGCGCAGCAGTTGCCCTTGGGGTTCGTAGCCGACACCCGACACCGCAAAGGCGCTAGACGCGGGTGTCCAGATTTCCTGCACGGTCATCTCGTTGCGGGTGAGGGTGCCGGTCTTGTCGGAGCAAATAACGGTGGTGGAGCCAAGCGTCTCGACGGCGGGGAGCTTGCGCACCACGGCACGGCGCACCGCCATGCGCTGCACGCCAATCGCCAAGGCGATGGTCACGATCGCCGGCAGTCCCTCGGGGATGGCCCCGACCGCCAGCGCAATGGCGAAGATGACCGACTCTCGCAAGGCCGTGACCCAGGGGACTCCGGTCTCGGCCATGGCCCGCCAGGTCCCCAGCGCCAGCATGACCAGGGCGATGACGACGATCGCGATGGTGATGTACCAGCCGATTTTGGCTAGCGCTGCGGTGAGCGGGGTTTGCAGATCGGTCGTCTCCTTGAGCATGGTGGAGATGCGGCCAAGCTCGGTACTCGCGCCGGTCGCGACGACCACCGCGGTCCCGGTTCCGTAGGTGACGAGCGTGCCGCCAAACACCATGCAGTTGCGGTCGCCAATGCCCGCCTCCAACGCTGCGGGGGCGAGCATTTTTTGCGTCGCTACCGACTCACCGGTCAGCGCTGCTTCCTCAACCTGGAGGCTGCGCAACTGGATCAGGCGCATATCCGCAGGCACCTTGTCGCCGCTGGCGAGCAGAACCACATCGCCGGGGACGAGATCCGCTGCGGCGAGGGTTAATTTGCGTCCGTCGCGCAAGGCCACAACATTCTCCGGCACCATGCGGCTAAGCGCCTCGATAGCCTTGCCGGCCTTGAACTCCTGCACAAACCCGATGATGGTGTTAAGAAGCACAACGGCCAGGATCACCAGTCCGTTTTTGATCCCGCCGGTGGGGTCCACAACCATCGCCACCACTGCCGATGCGATCAGCACCCAGATCAAGGGGTTGTGGATCTGCCGCCAAAGCAGGCTCAGCACAGTGTCCCCTTTCCCGCGGGGGATGACATTGGCGCCGTGGGTCTTGCGGCGCTCAACCGCATTAGCGTCATCGAGGCCTTCGGGACGCGTCTCGAGATGGCGCATCACATCTTCGGCACTCAGGGCGTGCCAGGGTTGCTGCTCTGGTGCAAGCGCGCCAACAGAGTCACCCTTCAGGGGTGACGCTGTGCTCGCGGCAAGTACGTCGCGCTGGCGTTCAGGATTCTTGGTTGAAGACTGCATGGGATCCTTGTGTTAGTGGCGTGGTGCGGAACCACTGCAGGTGGCAATCAAACTGGCGATGACGCTGGACCCGATCAAGACCGTAACGACAGCCAGCGAGGCCGCCACGGGCATGTGGTACCACGGCACGATGAGCATCTTGGTACCGACAATGGTAAGCACCATGGCCAGGCCGTATTTCAACAGATGGAACCGGTCCGCTACATCGGCCAGCAGGAAATACAGGGCACGCAAGCCCATGACAGTGACCTCGATCAGTATCAACACAAGAAATAGCGGTGTGAAGTGTCGCACGCCATCTTTGATCACAGTAAATTTTTCACCGTGGTCACCGTCTGCAATGCGAAGATGTCGGCGCGCGAACCGCAGCACCGGGTTCTTGGTGAGGTCGGGTTTCTTCTCCGCCAACGCCAGACTCACCCAAACCAGCGACCCTAAGGCGGCTTCCTTGACGCTCACCTTGTGCGCTTTTCTGCCGCCGAGCACGAACAAGTCCAGCGCCAGCATAAACAGCACGAAAGCGATAAAGACGGCCCACATCCAGGGCGCTCCAATGGAGATCGAGGCAGTCATATCAGAGCTTCTTTTAAAACACAGTCAAGGGGCGGCGCGCCACGCAAGGGGTGAGCAGGTGGCGTTTTGCGCCAGCTTGGCATCCGCTGTATCGGCGCCTTGCAGGCGTTCATGGGGATGCTCAGGCAAGCCAACCGTCAGAAGGAATCTGCGGGTTTGAATGACGATGCGCATGGGTGTTTTCTCTCGCTCCTTTGAACACAGCGGCCATCTTAGAAGATCGGTAAACATCTTACAAATCGAATATGATGAAACTTACCATCGAATAAAATGATGCTTTAAGTTGCACCCGACAGCGTCAACGTTGCGCTTGTGCTCACTTGGGATGCATTGATGAACAGGCCCGCATGTCTTCACTCAACTACAAACATTTGCGCTATTACTGGATGGTCGCCAAAACCGGCAGCATTGCGCGCGCTGCCGAGCAGTTACACCTCACGCCACACGCCATCAGCGGACAGCTGAGCGAGTTCGCGCAAACGCTGGGCGTAGAGTTGTTTCGTCGCTCCGGTCGCAAACTCGAACTGACCGACACCGGGCAACGCATTCTGAGTTATGCGGAAACCATCTTCACGACGGGCGACGAACTACTCGAAGTCCTGCGCGACCAAACGGCCGCCAGGTCGGCACCGTTCAGGGTTGGGATTGCCGATTCCGTGTCCAAGGCCATCGCGTACCGGATCCTGGAGCCCGCGCTCAAGCTTGCAGAGCCGGTTCGACTGGTTTGCCGCGAGGGACGGCTGGCGCCGTTGCTGGCTGAGCTTGCCGTGCATCGTCTCGAAATGATCCTCGCCGATCGGCCCATGCCAACCCATCTGAACGTGCGCGGCTACAACCACTTGCTGGGCGAGAGCGGACTCACAGTGTTTGGCAACTTGCGCTTGACCAAGGCGCTCTCAGGCAGCTTTCCGGCCTGCCTGGACAACGCCCCATTTTTGCTGCCTGGCGAAGACGTCTCCCTGCGCTCCAAGTTGCTCCAGTGGCTGCAAGCGCGCGACCTGCGGCCCCGTATCGTCGGTGAGTTTGACGACAGCGCCCTGATGAAGGCATTTGGAAAAGCGGGTGCCGGACTGTTTGTTGCCCCCACTGTGACGGCGGACCATGTTTGCGAGCAATACAAAGTTGTGGTCATCGGCCGCATCGATTCTGTGGTGGAGCAGCTTTACGCCATCACGAGTGAACGCCGCCTCAGTCACCCGGCGACCGTGGCGATCAGTCAGGCGGCGCGGCAGCATATTTTTGGCGCGACCCAACCGGCCTCGTGAGCATGAGGGCAGTACACGGTACCAAGAGGTCTAGCGCACGCCCTGAAGGGTGTGCGCGCATCGTCGATCCTCATTGAGCGGGAAGCCGCCACACAGAAAAAAGCCCCGCAGAGCGGGGCTTTTCAGATACACGGTTCAAAGACTAGAACTTGTAGCCAACAGCGATGCCGTAGGACTTGGGATCAAGTGCGATATCCTGCGTTTGCCCGGTTGACAAGGTGGTCTTGGTGCTCAGCTTGGACTTGCTGTAGAACACGTCCACAAACCATTTGTCACCAATAGCCAAGGTGGCGCCAATTTGTGGTGTCAGGATGAACTTGGAATCGACCTCGAGTTTGGTCGGGTTGGCGGGTGTGCCACCCGTCAACGCAGTCAGGGCTGCGCTACCCTCTGGATTGAAAAAGTACACATAGGTGGCGCCCAGGCCGACGTAGGGGCGGAATTTTGCGCTAGCTTCCAGAAAACGGTACTGCACCAACACCGTCATCGGCAAGACTTCCACGCTACCGATCTTGCCAACACCCGCAATGGCGCCGGCGCCATTGATCTTGTGCTTAAAGGGCAAAGCCAGGGGCAGGTCGACCGAGATGTTGTCGGTATACATGTAGCTGATGCCGCCGCCGAGTTGGGTGTCGGCTTCCACATCAGACTTGGTGCCTGCGAAGCTGGGGGCACTCAGGTCGCCGCTGGTAACCTGCGGCGCCACCGTCACGGCGCCTGCGCGCACCATCCAGGTGCCGGCACTCTGAGCCTGGGCGATGCCGCCCAAGCTCAGCAGGGTTGCTGCCAATAGCCATTTATTGCTGTTATTTTTCATGATGATTCTTTAGGTTGTGTGCGGATCAGAGCCAGCCCGCTTGGGCCAGTGAACGGGCGACCAGTTGACCCATCAGTTGATAACCGTAGGGGGTTGGGTGAAAGCCGTCCGAGAATGCGTAAGTCTTCCACCAATTGGCGCCACCCGTGGCACCTGCAGGCGGTGTTTGCATTGACAGTGCATCGCCTGTACACGTTTCAAAGTTGTAGGTAGGCAAGCCGTCTGTTCCCGCTCCGCTTATGGGACAGGCAGGTGTCTTGACGTTGGTCAAACCAAATTGCTCTGGATGAGCGATCTGGTCATTGAAGCTGGTGTAAAAGTCAACCACCACCACGGCGCTGTTGCCAGCCGCGCGGCTGCTGAGTTGGGTGTTAAAGGCTTGTACCCAGCTTTGGAACAGGGCTTCCGATTGGCCGCGGGCGGTTGCACCCGCGGTCGCGGCAGCGGCTGCAGACGCACCCGCAGCCAGGTTTCCAGCAATGGTGGCTTGCGCAATGCTGTCAAGCACCATCTGAAAACGAGGCGTGTTGGTAATTCCTGGCGTATTCAAGATGGCAACATGAGCAGCACCTTTGTTCAGCGCACTGGTTTGGATGGCATCGTAAAAGCTGTTCGCCAACGTCGTCATGTAGGACGCGCCTGCTGCCGGAAAACCGGCCGCCCCGGTTGGCATCGTGGTGCCCGGCAAGGAGCCCAGTAAAGCCATAAAGGCCGCGCCGCCATCGGTGGATGCCTTCAAATAAGCTCCGACCAGATCAGCTGCATCGTTGCCGCCACCGTCAATCAGCAGCAGGTCGCTGGCCTGGTGGTTGGCGGCAGCGCTTGCGTCGCCGAGCTGTTTGATGATCGAGAACGGGGCTGCCGTGCCGCCGGCGCTGGCGGGGTTGTTGATGCGTGCACCGCCGACCGCAAAACTGGTGCAGCCGGGCATTGGGTTAGCCACAAAGGTGGCGCCCGTGAATTGGTACACATTGCACAAGGGGGTGGAGATACCCAGCGACACTGCCGTGCGTTCTGTCCAGATCTGATGCGTGCTGCCTTGAACTGAAAAAATACGGCCATAGGTTGAACTCGCTCCCAGCGCGCTGAAAGTGCCGCTGTCGGACAGGCTGTCCCCCATCACCTTTACGGCTTTCAGGCTCACCCGGGGCGACTGATCCCCATCGCCGCCCCCGCCGCAAGCGACCACCAGCAAGGCAGCGCCTAAAGCGCTCGCCAGAATTTTGAAACTTCTCATCCCGTGACTCCAATATGAACAATGAAAGAAATAGAACAGCCGTGCTATTTGCAAGTCAAATCATAGGATGCCGACCTTGAACAGAATACTGGGGTAAACCCCGCTGCGATGTTCCCTGGCAACGCCTACAGGGCGCGTCAGGCTTTGCTGTGCACTGCCAAGGCGTACGCACAAAAATGGCAGATATTAATATTAAGGCAGAAATTTGACTATATTACAGTTAAAAATTAGACTGTTATTGATATAATTTTGCCTGTATGAATGAGAGCTGCACGGTCGAAATTTTTTCCCAGGGGCGTTGGCTTGAGATGGCCAGCGTGGGCTTGCTTGGCAAAAAGGAGTCAGGTTGGCGGGCCAGGAGCTATTCGGGGTATGCGGTCGAATGGGCCTTGAGCCACGAGGGGGCCAGAGACGCCTGGGCGCTGTGCAGTGCATTCCCCGTTTCACTGGAGCCGCTGGAACTGCCGCACTGGCCGGTGTTCCTCGTGGACATGCTGCCCCAGGGCTACGGTCGCCGGGAATTGCTGCGTCAGTTTGGTTTGCCCGAAATCAGAGAAGAATCGGCCGACTGGCAGCTCTTGCTGGCGGGTGCGGGCAACCCGATCGGGCATTTGCGCGTCAAGGAAGCGGCCCAATGGCTCAAGACGCAAACCGGGCCTCGAAAAGGGTTTAGCGACGCGCAGGTGGCGCAGCGCTCAGAAGGGTTTATTGAGCATCTGAGCAGTCATGGCCTGTTCGTCGCAGGCTCCTCGGGCGTTCAGGGCGAGTGGCCCAAAATTCTGCTGACGCGCAGCCGAGATGGCCTGCTCTATCTCGACCACACCGTGGACGATGCGGATGCCACAGAGCACTTCATCGTCAAGTTTGGCCGCGGGCCCAGCGCTGACCTGGCGCGCATTCTTCGGCACGAGGCGCCCTATATGGCGCTGGCCCGGGTTCTTGGCTTGCGCGTGCACGCGCCGCTAAAGCCGCTTGGCACGGCCTTGTTCATCCCCAGGTTCGATCGGCAGATTGAAAGCGGGTCGGTGCTGCGCCTGGCGCAAGAAAGTATTGCCACGCTCACTGGCAAGGTGGGTTTTGAGCAGGTGCCATCACACAACGAGGTGTGCCGCGCCCTGGTTGCGGTGGTTACTGACCCTCTGACAGAGGTGCTGGAGTACATCAAGCGCGATGTGGCCAACCTGGCGCTGGGCAATAAGGACAACCATGCGCGCAATACGGCGGTGCAGCGGCGTTTTGACGGCCATATTGCTCTGACCCCGTTGTACGACTTCGCGCCGATGTATTTGCATCCAGACGGTATCGCCCGGCGCATTCGATGGGAGGGCAACGACGGCGGCGCGCCGGATTGGGCTCGGGTTCTGGATGTCGTGGCCAGCGACTGCCAGCTGGACCGGGGCCAACTGGCGCAAGGGCTCAATGCGATGGCGCCGCAGTTGCAGTCTGTGCTGGACGTCGGTGCAGCCCTGGGCGTGGAGCCTGAGGTGCTGTCTTTTTTGACGCCAAACGTCCGCAACCAGGCCGATGCCCTGGCCCGGCTCTGAGCCTCGCATGGACAAGCGCTTCAAGCCTTTGTCGCTGCCCGAGCAGATGGCGCTGCGGCGCCAAGCCATTGAGGACGTGCTGGCCCATCCAGAGTGGACGGTGGCCGAAAGCGTTCGTTACATCAGAACAACACTGCGTCTGACGGTGCCCGAGTTTGCCCGCCTGGCAGGTGTCTCGGTGCGCACGCTGCTCGACATCGAGGCGGCAAGAAGCACGGGAACCGTCCAGACGCTGGAGCGCTTGCTCGGCGTGGTCGGTTTGCGTCTCGGTGTTCAGCGCAAGCGACTACCCGGCGCGCCCGACTCGACGATGGAAACTTCAAGCGCATAGCGAGCGCTTGGCCGCGAATGCAGGGCGGCTTGGCAGGGCGGGCGGGGCGATTTACCGAAACCGCAACTTCATCACCAGAATGCCACCGGCCAGCACCAAGGTGATGACGTTGGCGATCACGATCGGCCAGGCGCCCAGCAGCAGGCCGTAAATCAGCCAGCACGCCACGCCTGCGGTGAAGACGCTGTACATGCCCAGCGAGACGCCGCGCACGTCGCGCGTTGTGAAGGTGTGCCAGGCTTGCGGCACGAAGCTGACGGTGGTCAGGATGGCGGCGCAGTAGCCAAAAAATTCAGTCAGGTCCATGGACGCCATTGTCTCCTACGGTCCAGTCCAGCAGCGCCTCCAAGGCCGGGCGCGCGGCATTGGCGTTGGCATGGTTGATCAGGGCAACCAGCACATAACGCTTGCCGCTGGGCGCGTGCACATAACCGGCCACCGCCAGCACGCCGTTCAGGCTGCCTGTCTTGAGGTGAGCCCGGCCCATTGACTGCGCCCGGCTGCGTTTGAGCGTGCCGTCGACACCGGCAATCGGCAGTGAATTCATGAGTTCGGGCATCAGGGGCGAGGCCCAGGCGGTCTGCAGCAGCCGTGCCAAGGCTTGGGCGCTGATGCGCTCCTGGCGCGACAGCCCCGAGCCGTTGTCAAGCAGGGGCGCATCACGCGTGCCGATGCGTGCCTGCCACCAGCGCTGCAGCGCCTCGCGCGACGCGGCGGGCGTGGCGGGCGCCTGCTGCGCCAGGCTCAGCGTCAGAAAGACCTGCTGCGCCATCACGTTGTTGCTGTATTTGTTGATGTCGCGAATCACCTCGCCCAAAGGCGGCGACGCGATGTCAAAGGTGGGTGGCAGTCCCAACATCGAAGGCGGCACGGCGCCAGAGCGAACACTGCCACTGAGCTGGCCGCCCATCTGCTGCCACAGGCCTGCCACGGCCCGCGTGCCATAGCTGGCCGGGTCGGCATAGGCCAGCGCCCAGACTTTTTCCAGGCAACTCGCCGGGTAGCTGCCCGCAAAGCGGATGCGCGTCGGGTCAGAAAAATCGCCCTTGAGCGCGGTGCGGTAGTCGCCACACGCGGCGCCCATGCCGTTGGTGCCCGTGGGCGCGCTGGCCAGAGGCACACTGGCTTGCATCTGCACGCCGGCAAGCGCCGGCTCATACTGCACCGATGCGGTGTTGGCCGCCAGATCGGGCACAAAAGTCATGACGATGGTTTTGAAGTTAATCAAAAGCGCCTCGGGCGCGGCGTTGTAGGGGCGCAGCGGCTCGCCGTCAAAGCTGGCCGGGTCAAAGTCCAGGGGTGCAAAAGCGCTTTGGTCCAGCACGATGTCACCCGCTATTTTTTGAATTCCCAAACCCTGCACCCGGCGCAGCAGCAGCCACAGGCGCTCGGCCACCAGCTTGGGGTCGCCCTGGCCCTTGATGTAGAGATTGCCAAACAGGGTGCCGCCCTTGACGGCGCCATCCAGATAGACCGGCGTGCGCCATTGGTAGGCGGGGCCCAGCAGGTCGAGCGCGGCGTAGGTGGTGACCAGTTTCATCACCGATGCCGGGTTCATCAGCGCGCTGGCGCGGTGGCTCAGGCGCGCTGGCGCCTTGCCGGCGGCGTCCACGACCAGCAGCGCTACCGCCTCGCGTGGCACCTTGGCGCGCGCCAGTGCCGCCTCCACTTCGGGAGGCAGGTTTTGCGCCAGGGCGGGCCATAGCAGCACGGCCCCGATCAACGTTAGCAACAAACGATAGGGTAGAGTCATTCGCTCATTATCGAGCCGACGCTGGGCGCCAGCGTTGCCACGGATAATGGGGCGATGCATGCTGCCTCGCCCTTTCATTTCACGCGCTTGTCACCGCGCGCCATCGGCATCGCCGCCGCAGTGGTCACGGTGCTGGTCTGGACCTCGTTCATCCTGATCGCGCGTGCGTCAAGCGACCCGGCGCGCGGTGGCACGTTGAGCCCCTTTGACATTGCCTTTTGCCGTATCGTCGGCGCCAGCCTGATCTTGTTGCCATGGGGCGCGTGGCTGAGCTACCGCGATCGCGCGCGCGGCATCGTCGGGCAGTCCTCATTGCTGGGCGTGTCGCCACTGCCCTGGCGCGTCACGGCACAGGTCGGTTTTTTTGGCGGTCTGCTGTATGCGATGGTGGCCTACAACGGTTTTGTCTTTGCCCCGGCGGCGCATGCCTCGGTGCTGTTGCCGGGCAGTTTGCCGCTCTGGACGGCACTGCTGGCGGCGTTGATTTTGCATGACCGCATCACATTGGCGCGCGCACTCGGGCTGGGTCTGATCGTGCTGGGTGACCTGCTGGTGGGCGGGCTGAGTCTGATTGGCGCCTTTGACGGCGGCGAGGTCTGGAAGGGCGACCTGCTGTTCATGGCAGGCGCCATGAGCTGGGCCACCTACAGCGTGCTGGCCAGGCGCCATCACCTGGACGCCGTGCGCGCCACCATCGCCATCACGGCCTTTGCCTTTGTTGCTTTTGTGCCGCTCTACACCGTGTTGGTGCTGGGCGGCTTCGTCCCCGGCCGGGTGTTCAGCGCGCCGCTGAGCGAGCTGTTGTTCCAGGCGGTGTTTCAAGGCTGGGGCTCGGTGGTGATCTCCGGCATTACCTTTACCCAGATGATCCGGTACTTTGGCCCGGTGCGCTCGACCATGATCACGGCGCTGGTGCCCGGCCTGTCGGCCCTGGGCGCAGTGTTGTTTCTGGGCGAGCCGCTGTACTGGAACCTGGCCGCCGGCCTGGTGCTGGTGACGCTGGGCATTTTGTTCGGGGTGCGCGCGGCCGCATCGATTGACAATAAAACAATAGCTGCTCACGAAGGTGGTACGCGGGCTAGAGGCTGATTTGATGTATATTTTGTTTAAATTGTCCCTCAGTCACGACGCTTACCTTGGCGCCAGTACCGTGCGATTCTTTTCGGAGACGCCGCGATGAATTTGCTCGCCTTTGACACCAGCACCGACCTCATGTCGGTTGCGGTGCAGCGTGACGGCGCAGGTGCCGGCGCGCCGCCCCAGGTCTGGCAGCACAGCGGCCCGGGCGGGGCCCAGACCTCCAGCCAGCTGATTCCGACGATCCAGCGCCTGATGGCGCAGGCCGGTCTGCAGTTTGCCGAACTGGACGCAATTGCCTTTGGCAGCGGGCCGGGCTCGTTCACCGGTTTGCGCACCGCCTGTGCGGTGGCACAGGGCCTGGCTTTTGGCGCGAATTTGTCAGTGCTGCCGATCGACACCTTGCTGGCGCTCGCAGAAGAAGCCCGCTTTCACGAGGCCAGTCACCTGGCCCAGTGGCGGGTGAGCGCACTCTTGGACGCGCGCATGGACGAGCTGTATGGCGCTGACTATATGTTTGACAGTGGCCACTGGAAGCAGATTAAGGGCTACCGCCTGATTCGGCCTGAAGAATTGAGCCTGGACAGCGACTGCCCGCTGGCTGGCAATGTGTTTGCCAGCTACGGCGCGCGTCTGCCGACCGGCCTCGCGCGCATCGACGCTCTGCCCACGGCCAGTGCGCTGTTGCGCCTGGCGCCCTTTCTACTGGCCCATGGGGGCGCCGTCGCGCCCGATCAGGCGCTGCCGCTCTACATTCGCGACAAAGTGGCCAAGACCACGCTGGAACGCGCGGCCGAGAAGGCGGCGCTGTGAACGCGGTTCTCAAGATCGCGGAGGCGCGCTTCGAGCCGCTGACGCCAGAGCGTCTGGACGCCGTGCTGCGCGTGGAGCAGCAGGCCTACGCCCACCCCTGGGCGCGGCGCAACTTCGAGGACTCGCTCGCCAGCGGCTACCAGGCGCAACTGCTGCTGGCTGACGACACCTTGCTCGGTTATTTTGTCGCCATGAAAGGCGTGGACGAGGTCCACTTGCTCAACATCACGGTTGCGCGGGACTACCAGCGCCAGGGTTGGGCCCAGGTGCTGCTGGACGCACTGGCGCTCTGGGCGCGTGGCCAGGGCGCCCAATGGATCTGGCTGGAGGTGCGCATGGGCAATGCGCGTGCCATTCGGGTCTATGAAGCGCAGGGCTTTCGCCGCGTGGGGCAGCGCAAAAACTACTACCCCAGCGGGCCCGGCCAGCATGAAGATGCGCTGGTGATGAGCCTGGGGCTGTGACGGGTGATCAGTCTGTGAAAATACAGCCATGAGCCTTGATCTTGATACCCGCCAGCGCACCATCCTGCAGGAAATGGGGCTGCGCATCTGGCTACCGGCGCCGGTCGTGGCAGACGCCATGCCAGATGCCGCTGCTGCGCCGTTGGCGGCACGCGCGTCGCCCAGTGCCGCGCGTATCACGCCGGCAGCGCCGGAAAAAACTATTGAAAGAGTAGCTACTAACGCAGTAAATACGGGGGTTAAAGCTCAATTTGGCCTAAAAAATTCAACATTTTCCGATGTTCAGGCAACGGCCGCCAGAGCAGGCGGGATCAAAGCTGAGTTGGCACATCTGGCATGGCCCGAGCTGGCGCAAACCATCGCTGCGTGCCAGGCCTGCGCTTTGTGTGAGGGGCGCCGCGCCGCCGTGCTGGCGCCTCTTGATGCACCGCAGCGGGCCGATTGGCTGGTGGTGAGCGAGCCGCCCGACGACGTCGACGAGCAGGCCGGGGCGCCCTTGGCCGGGGCGTCGGGCCAATTGCTCGACAACATGCTCAAAGCGCTGGGTTTGAGCCGCCACGGTGGCGACGCCGCAAGCCCTCCCACGGCAAAAGCGGCCAGGGCGGCCACAGTGGCGTACCTCACCCCGGTCGTCAAATGCCGACCGGCGCAGCCGCGCAACCCGAGCTTGGGCGAACTCGCCACCTGCGAACAGTACCTGCGCCGCGAGGTGGCGCTGGTGCAACCCAAAGTCATCCTGGCGCTGGGCCGCTTTGCCGCGCAGAGTTTGTTGCAGGGCAGTGTGCCCGACCTGGCAGGCGTCCCGCTGGGCCAGTTGCGCGGCCAAAGCTACCAGTACCAGGGCGTCCCGGTGATCGTCAGCTACCCGCCAAGCTACCTGCTGCGCAGCCCACAGAACAAGGCCATGGCCTGGGTGGATTGGTGCCGGGCGCAGGCGGTGCTGCGGGGCGGCGGCTAGACCACCGAGCGCCTTGCCCAGGATCGGCCAACGCCAAATCAAGGAAAATCGACGCTCCTCTGCGTTAACTGAAAAGAACCTACCCATGAACGAAGCTACTGAACGTCCACCGCTGCCCGACCACCTGTCCATTGACCCGCGCAGCGCACACCACGTCGCTGCCGTGTTTGAACATGACATCGGCATTCGCTTCAATGACAAGGAGCGCCTGGATGTCGAGGAATATTGCCTGAGCGAGGGCTGGATCAAGGTGCCCGCTGGCAAGGCGTTGGACCGCAAGGGCAAGCCGCTGCTGATCAAGCTCAAGGGCAGAGTCGAAGCGTTCTACCGCTAGCCGCTTTGGCGGGCGGCCGCCTTATTGCTTTTGCGAGCCTTTCATGTTGGTCGGCCACCCAGACTCGCAACGTGGTGTCGATCAAGGCAAGCGCGATGGCCCCTACCTTGTTTCTTGCACTGAGAGCGGCTTGACGTTGGCCCTATGCAGCCAAATCAAGAATGGATTGATGAAGGGCTAGAAATAAGGCATTTATAATGCCTCTTTAACGTCGCACCGATTGATCCAGGCAACCCATTTGAAAGACCGCTTCATGTCCGCTCCCTTGGCCCGTTCCATTGACCTGCATCAGGGGACTTGGCGGTGAGCTCTGCTAACCTCGCTGTCTTCAATTTGCCTGTCTTTTTTGGCGGGCGATAACGCACCCGTCAAGGTGACCCACCATCCCTCAACCATGATGAAACCGATTTCGGACAATTCACTTGTTACCGCGCAGGCCGCGCCCGGCGCCTCCTCCATGGAGCTGGTTTGCCCGGCTGGCAGCCTGCCCGCGCTCAAGGCGGCGGTTGACAACGGCGCCGACTGCGTTTACCTCGGCTTTCGCGATGCCACCAACGCGCGCAACTTTGCCGGCCTCAATTTTGATGAAGCCGCCATTGAAACCGGCATTCGCTACGCGCATGAACGTGGCCGCAAGGTGTTCGTGGCACTCAACACCTACCCGCAAGCGGCCAAGGCCGAACTGTGGCAGCGCGCAGTCGACCGCGCCGCGCACAGCGGGGTTGATGCCGTTATCCTGGCCGACCCGGGCATGATGGCCTACGCCGTCAAACAGCAGCCGCAACTGCGCCTGCACTTGTCGGTGCAGGGCTCGGCCACCAACTACGAGGCGCTTGATTTCTATTACCAGCACTTTGGCATTGCGCGCGCCGTGTTGCCGCGTGTGCTGTCGCTCACGCAAGTGGAACAAGTGATCGGGAAAACCCCGGTCGAGATCGAGGTGTTTGGCTTTGGCAGCCTGTGCGTGATGGTGGAAGGGCGCTGCGCCCTGTCCAGCTACGTGACCGGCGAAGCACCCAACACCAATGGCGTGTGTTCGCCACCCAAAGCGGTGCGCTGGGTTGAAACGCCGCAGGGCCGCGAGTCGCGCTTGAACGGCGTGCTGATTGACCGCTACGCCGCCGGTGAAAACGCCGGCTATCCGACGCTGTGCAAGGGCCGTTTTGATGTCGGTGACGAGAAAAATTATTACGCCATTGAGGAGCCCACCAGCTTGAACACGCTGTCCTTGTTGCCTGAACTGATGAAAATCGGTGTGCGCGCCATCAAGATTGAAGGGCGCCAGCGCAGCCCGGCCTATGTGGCGCAAGTGACCAAAGTCTGGCGCGAAGCGATTGACAACTGCCGCGCCAACCCGCAGCTCTACGCCGCCAAACCGGCCTGGATGAGCAGCCTGGACAAAGTCGCCGAAGGCCAGCAGCACACGCTAGGCGCCTACCACCGCCCCTGGAAATGAAGGACGCACGAAGAGCCACCCCAGCGTCGTTGCGCTGCCTTGCCGTACGGGGCGTACTGTCTGCGTCAGCGCGCCTAGCTGGGACAGTTTTTCGCGAGTCCTCAAACATCTGAAAACTAGTTTATGAAATTAGCTCTTGGCCCTCTCCTTTACTACTGGCCGCGCGACGAGGTGCTGGCTTTTTATGCGGCCGTGGCGCAGTCGCCGGTGGACATTGTTTATCTGGGCGAAGCGGTTTGTTCGCGCCGCCACGAGGTGCGCCTGAGTGACTGGCTGGATATTGCTGCCGCACTGCGCGACGCCGGCAAAGAGGCGATTCTGAGTACGCAGGTGCTGATCGAGTCCGGCGCCGATGTGACGGTGCTGCACAAGATCACTGCCAATGGACAGTTCATGGTTGAAGCCAATGACATCGGCGCGGTGCACTGCCTCGAAGGCAAAGCCCCGTTTGTGGCCGGGCCGCACCTGAACATCTACAACGTGCCGACGCTGCAATGGATGGCGGCTCTGGGCATTCAGCGGTGGGTCATGCCGCTGGAAATGGGGCGCGATGACTTGGCGCTGCTGCTGGCGGGCTGCCCGCCTGGGGTGCAGACTGAAGTGTTTGCTTACGGCCGCATGCCACTGGCTTTTTCCGCGCGCTGTTTCACCGCGCGCCACTGCAATTTGCCCAAGGACGATTGCCAGTTCAAATGCATTGAGCATCCAGATGGCTTGGCGATGCGCACGCGCGAGAGCGAAGAGTTTTTGGTGCTCAATGGCATCCAGACCCAATCGGCCCGAGTGCATAACCTGTTGCCCGAGTTGTCGGCTATGCGCGACATGGGCGTGGAGGTGGTGCGCATCAGCCCGCAGTCGCAGCACACGGTGCGTATCATTGAACTGTTTCAGGATGTGATCCAGGGGCGCGCTGAGGCCGGCGCTGCCAATGCCGAGCTGCTCGGTCTGATGCCCGAGAAACCCTGCAACGGCTATTGGTACGGGCAACCCGGGCTGGAGCAAGTGGCGCCCGCTGCTGTTCCAATGCCTGCTTAAAGGAGCCTCATATGAGCGAAAAGACATGGACCATTCCCGCCCCGGTCGGGCAACTGTTGGGGCGGCTGCCTGCGCTGCCGGGGTCAATGCTGTTTGTGACCGGCCTGAACCTGGCGTTGGCCAAGAAACTCAACCCTGACGTGACGCCGCTGCTGATCGGCAAAAAGCTGCGCCTGTGCGTGACCGACGCGCAATGGGCCTTTGATTTTGAGTGGCGGAACGACCGCTTTGTGGCCTGCGCAAAAGGCGCCACCGCCGACCTGACCATCAGCGCCAGTGCGCATGATTTCGTCAAACTGGCACGGCGCCAGGAAGACCCCGACACCTTGTTTTTCAACCGCCGCCTTGCGATGGAAGGCGACACCGAGCTGGGCCTGCTGGTCAAAAACACCATCGACGCGATCGAGCTGCCGGTGCTTGACCTGGAGCCCTTCAAACCAGCACAGGTGCTGGCCAGGTTGCGCGCCCGGCTGGTGCCGCATTGACCACGGTGGCCCCAGCAATGATACGGGGATGATGGATTTCATCGATGCCTGAAGCTGCGCCCGTCAAACGTATCATCGTTGCGATTTCGGGCGCCAGCGGCGCCGTCTATGGGGTGCGCTTGCTGCAGATGCTGCGGGGCCTGCCTGGCGTGCAGACCCATTTGACTGTGTCCGAGGCTGGTTGGCTCAATCTGCAGCAAGAACTGGACATGGCCCGCGCGGATGTAGAAGCCCTGGCCGATGTGAGCTACCCGGTGCACAACGTGGGCGCGGCGATTGCCAGCGGCTCCTTTCAGTGTGACGGCATGGTCATCGCACCGTGCTCCATGCGCACGCTGGCCGCTGTGGCGCTGGGCCTGTCCGACAACCTGATCACGCGCGCTGCCGATGTGATGCTCAAGGAGCGGCGTCGCCTGATCTTGATGGTGCGTGAGACCCCCTTGAACCTGGCGCACCTGCGCAACATGACGAGCGTGACCGAGATGGGTGGCCTCATCTATCCGCCAGTGCCCGGCTTCTATCACCGCCCGCAGACGATTGACGAGATGGTGGGCCACAGCGTCAGCCGCGTGGTCGATTTGCTGGGCTTGCCACAACCCCATGCGCCGCGCTGGGCGGGGCTGACTCCCATCTCCAACTGCCACCCCGATCGATGAAATTCCCCAGACGGCGGCCAGCGGTGTGCGTTGGGTATCCGACGCAGCGAAGTCAAGGAGGAGGCTGCGGCGAAGCCGAAGCCGGGGGACATTCGCGGAGTCGGATACCCGACGTGCGCTGCGGGTCAATGCTGACTGCGCTGGCATCTTGCACAGTTGTTTCACGTTAACTGGACCCCACTAAAGACCATGGCCTACCGCGACCTCAGAGACTTCATCAGCCAACTCGAACAACTGGGTGAGCTCAAGCGCGTTCGGACGGAAGTCTCACCGCATCTGGAGATGACCGCCTTGTGCGACCGCACCTTGCGCGCTGGCGGCCCGGCCTTGCTGTTTGAGAACCCCACCGGCCACAGCATGCCGGTGCTGGGCAACCTCTTTGGCACGACCCGGCGCGTCGCGCTGGGCATGGGCGTCAATGATGTGAGTGAGCTGCGCCAGTTTGGCCATGTGCTCGCCACCCTGAAGGAGCCTGAAGCACCCAAGGGCTTCAAGGAGCTGATCGGCATGGGCAGCTTGGTCAAAACGCTGTGGAACATGGCGCCCAAAGAGCTGCGCAGCGCACCGTGCCAGGAGATCGTCTGGGAAGGCGCGGACGTGGACCTGTCGCGCTTGCCGGTTCAGCACTGCTGGCCGGGCGATGTGGCGCCGCTGATCACCTGGGGGCTGGTGATCACCAAGGGCCCGAACAAGGCACGGCAAAACCTGGGCATCTACCGCCAGCAGGTGCTGGCGCGCAACAAAGTCATCATGCGCTGGTTGGCACAACGCGGCGGCGCGCTCGATTTTCGGGAGCACTGCGCCGCCAACCCTGGCCAGCCCTACCCGGTCTGTGTGGCCCTGGGCGCAGACCCAGCCACCATTTTGGGTGCGGTGACGCCGGTGCCCGACTCCTTGAGTGAATACCAGTTTGCCGGTCTGTTGCGCGGCAGTCGCACCGAGCTGGTCAAGGCCCTGGGCAGCGAGTTGCGCGTGCCGGCCTTTGCCGAAATCGTGTTGGAGGGCCACATCTACCCCGACGCGCTGCATGCCAGCGGCTTCGAGCACGCCTTGGAAGGCCCCTTTGGCGACCACACCGGCTATTACAACGAGCAGGCCGAGTTCCCGGTCTTTACCATCGATCGCATCACGCAGCGGCGCGACCCGATCTACCACTCCACCTACACCGGCAAGCCGCCTGACGAGCCCGCCATGCTGGCGCTGGCGCTCAATGAGTTGTTTGTGCCGCTGTTGCAACGCCAATACCCGGAGATCACCGACTTCTACCTGCCGCCCGAAGGCTGCAGTTACCGCTTGGCCGTGGTGCAGATCAAGAAGTCCTACCCCGGCCACGCGCGCCGCGTCATGTTTGGCATCTGGAGTTTCCTGCGCCAGTTCATGTACACCAAATTCATTGTGGTGGTGGATGACGACGTCAACATCCGCGACTGGAAAGACGTGATCTGGGCCATCACCACCCGGGTCGACCCGACACGCGACACACTGCTGGCCGACAGCACGCCGATCGACTACCTTGACTTTGCCTCGCCCGTGAGCGGCCTGGGCAGCAAGATGGGGCTGGATGCCACCAACAAGTGGCCCGGCGAGACCAGCCGCGAGTGGGGCCGCCCCTTGACCATGAGGCCTGAAGTGACAGCGCGTGTCGATGCGCTCTGGCAGACCCTGGGTTTATAAGTAAAAATTCCCTCTAGCCCTCTTGGATATTGAGGATGAAGCTATATTATTAGTAGTGATATTGGTGTCGTATCTGCCACCGACGGCTCGCTTTGGGTGTGCCTGGCCCCAGTCAACTTCAGCAGCGCAGACCGTGAGACGTGTCGGATTGGTTTACAGGGCTGCCGGCACATCGGCTCAAGACAGCGCCTTCGGGTCGTTCATTTTTTTTAAGGTATTGATTTGTAACGACTAATCGATTGCTCCCTGTTCTGGGCACGGTTTTCGCTTGGTGCACGGGTCGAGCAGCTTGGTTTGTCGTGCGGCGGGCCTTGGTTGTTCACTTTTCTGTATGAGTCACCGACCTTGGCACAGCATGAAGTACCTGAGCGCCCAAAACAAGAAACTACCGTTCAAGCCTGAGCGGCGGGCGGTCCGTTTCGAGACCGTGTTGCCCGTCGAAATCGGCAATCTTCATGGTCTGGCGCGCAACATCAGTGCCACCGGTATCTATTTTGAAACTGAAGCCGCGCCCGCGCTGGGCTCACACGTGTACTTTGCGGTTGAGTTGACCGTTCGCGGTGAAAAATTGAAGCTGGTGTGCGACGGCAAAGTGCTTCGGGTTGACTACAAGGACGGTGTGCAAGGGGTTGCCGCTAAGCTCGATGGTTCGTTTTTCTCCAATCCTGCCGACCTGATCGAGCTGGGTTCCGGCTGGGCGCAGCACAGCCATTAAGATGCACTGACCAGCAACTTCTGATCGGGCATCAACTCATGAAAATTCTTCTGACGGGGGCGGCCGGCTTCATTGGCATGACGACGGCGCTGCGCTTGCTCGCGCGCGGCGACGAAGTGCTGGGGCTGGACAACCTCAACGATTATTACGACGTCAGCCTGAAAGAAAATCGCCTCAAGCGCTTGAGCCCACAGCCGGGTTTTCGCTTCCTCAAAATGGACGTCGCCGATCGGCTAGGCATGGCCGAGCTCTTTGCTGCCGAAAAGTTTGACCGTGTCATTCACCTGGCGGCGCAGGCCGGGGTGCGCTACTCCCTGCAAAACCCGCACGCCTACATTGACAGCAACATTGTGGGCTTCATGAATGTGCTGGAAGCCTGCCGACATAACCAGGTGCAGCATCTGGTTTATGCGTCCAGCTCCAGCGTGTACGGCGGCAACACCCGCATGCCCTTTTCCGAGCACGACAGCGTCGACCATCCGGTCAGTCTGTACGCCGCCACCAAGAAAGCCAACGAGCTGATGGCGCACACCTACAGCCATTTGTACGGGCTGCCCACCACCGGCCTGCGCTTCTTCACGGTCTATGGGCCCTGGGGTCGGCCCGACATGGCCTTGTTCCTGTTCACCAAGGCGATCCTGGAGGGGCG
>VMTC01000096.1 GCA_013791765.1 Rhodoferax sp. | reverse complement strand
TGGCCCCCACGCTTGTCACTACGTGTACGTCGCTGCCCCCCGAGGGGGCGCAGCCTTGCTTGGGGCGGCCCGGCGCGGCACCTGTGGCCCCCACGCTTGTCACTACGTGTACGTCGCTGCCCCCCGAGGGGGCGCAGCCTTGCTTGGGGCGGCCCGGCGCGGCACCTGTGGCCCCCACGCTCGTCACTACGTGTACTGCGCTGCCCCCCGAGGGGGCTGGGTCTCCTTGGGGCGGCCCGGCGGTGACCCAATGAAGCAAGGCCTGTCGCTGCGGGTTTCGCAGCATCTGGCGCTGACGCCGCAGTTGCAGCAGTCGATCCGGCTGCTGCAACTCTCCACGCTCGAGCTCAGTGCAGAGGTCGATCAGATGCTCGATGAAAACCCCTTTCTGGAACCGAGCGTCGATGCGCCGGTACGCGAAGAATTCGGTCTGGCGCAGGCCGATACCCCGGTGCGTGCTGATGATCTGGAGACGGACTATGCCCCAAAGTCAATAGCAGACTATTCATTAGATACGGTGGCTACAGCCGAAAATGATCAAAATTTTTCGCCGCTCTCGGCAGATGATGCGCAAAGTTGGGAGGGCGACGGCAGCGCCTCCATGGCGCCCGACGACAGCGAGTGGGGCGGTGACGCCAAGGCCCACAACAACAACCTGAGCGGTGACGACGATGCCGATGTGACCGAACTGGCGCGCACCCAGGAGTCGCTGCAAAGCCACCTGCACGCTCAGGCGCTGGCGCTGCGCCTGAGCGCTGAAGACCGCGCCGCCTTGCGGTTCCTGATCGAGTCGCTCAATGACGATGGTTATCTGGAAGATACTTTGATTTCACTCGCCGAAGGACTCGCCGCTGGTGACGAGGCGCAGGTGGAGCCACTGGTCCACCACTTCACTGTCGGCCTGGGTCTGTTGCAGAGTCTGGAGCCCTGCGGGGTGGGTGCGCGCGATCTGGCGGAATGCCTGAGTCTGCAACTGCGCGCCCTGCTGCAGTTGGGGCGCCCGGACCCCGCGCGCAATGCCGCCGTGCCGGTGGCGCTGCGCATTTGCGCCCAGCCCATGGAACTGCTGGCGCGCCGCGACATCAAGCGCCTGGTGCTGCTGTGCCAGGCCACGGATGCGGCGGTGCGTGAGGCGATCGCCCTGATTGCGCGTCTGGAGCCCAAGCCGGGGCGGCGCTTCGTGAGTGTCGAGCGCAACATCGTCGTGCCCGATGTGCTGGTGGTTCAGGTGGGCCAGGGCACCCAGGCCAAATTTCAGGTGCGCCTGAACGCCGAGGTGATGCCGCGCCTGCGTGTGCACGACATCTACGCCAATGCGCTCAAGCAGCACAAGGGCGGCGGCAACGAGGCGTCCAGCTACGCCGCGCTGCAGCAGCGCCTGCAGGAGGCGCGCTGGTTCATCAAGAACATTCAGCAGCGCTTTGACACGATTTTGCGCGTCAGCACCGCCATCGTTGAGCGGCAAAAGAGCTTTTTCCTGCACGGCGAACTCGCCATGCGCCCGCTGGTGCTGCGCGAGATTGCCGAAGAACTCGGCTTGCACGAGTCCACCATCAGCCGCGTGACCACCGCCAAGTACATGGCGACGCCACAGGGCACCTTCGAGCTCAAGCATTTCTTTGGCTCCGGCCTGGGCACCGAGTCCGGCGGCAACGCGTCGAGCACGGCGGTGCGGGCCTTGATCAAACAATTTATCAGCGCCGAGAGTACCGCCAAGCCGCTCAGTGACAACCAGTTATCCGAGATGCTCAAAGAGCAGGGCATCGAATGCGCCCGTCGCACCGTCGCCAAATACCGCGAGGGGCTGCGCATAGCCCCTGCGTCTTTACGAAAAGCATTGTGAACCAACTTCAACTCTTTTTACCTTGCGCCGCTGGCGTGGAGGACTACCTGGCCCCCGAGGTGCTGCGCATCACCGGCCTGCCGCCGGGCTGCGTGACCAAACAGCGCGGCGGCGTGGCGGTGCGCACATCGCTTAGCGATGCGATGCTGCTCAACCTGCACAGCCGTCTGGCGCAGCGCGTGCTGGTGCTGCTGTCCTTCACCGAGTACCGCAACGAACAGGACCTGTACCGTGCCGCCAGCGAGGTCGCGTGGGAGCGCTGGTTCACGCCGCGTGAATCCATCAAGGTGGAAGTGACGGCGCAGCACAGCCCATTGACCTCGCTCAACTTTGTCGCGCTCAAGGTCAAGGACGCCGTCTGCGACCGTTTCCGCGTCACCGCCGGCGGCGTGCGCCCGGACGTCAACACCCAATGGCCCGATGTGCGCATCTACACGCACCTGAGCACCGACAGTTGCTCGCTCTACATCGACACTTCGGGCGAGCCGCTGTTCAAGCGCGGCTGGCGCGAAGACAAGGGTGATGCGCCCCTGAAAGAAACATTGGCTGCCGCGATGCTGGCCGCCAGCGGCTGGGCGGACGGCGACGCGGACCTGCTGCCGCTGTACGACCCCTGCTGTGGCAGTGGCACGATCGTGATCGAAGCGGCGCAGATCGCCTGCAATATCGCGCCGGGCTCCTTGCGCCGTTTCGCTTTTGAGAAATATCTGCCATTTCGCCGTGCTGAGTGGGACGCCATCAAGAAGGAAGCGAAGGACGCCGAGGTGCTGCGGGAACCGGACCAAAAGCCCCTTATTTTTGGCAGCGACGTGGCGCACCGCATGGTCGACTTTGCCCAGCGCAATGCGCAGCGCGCCGGTGTCGCTGACGTAATCGAGTTTCGCGGTGGCGACGCCCTGCAGCGCCTGCCGCCTATCGATATCCCCGGCGTCATGCTGCTCAACCCGCCCTATGGCGAGCGCATCGAGGTCGCCGGTGTGGCCAAAGGCGCTCGCCACGCGGGCAGCCAGTTTGAGGACGAAGACGCCGAGGTGGGTCGTTTTGGTGCACGCGAGCTGCCGCAGACGCCCGAGGGCGGCGAATTCTTCAGTCAGCTGGCCAGCCACTGGAAGAAGAACTACCCCGGCTGGAGCGCCTGGATCCTGACGCCCGACCTGAAGCTGCCGAGCAAAATGCGCCTTAAAGAATCGCGCCGTGTGCCGATGTGGAATGGCCCGATCGAATGCCGCCTGTTCCGCTTTGACATGGTGAAGGGTTCGGCGCGCTCGACATGATCGTCCTCGACACCAACATCGTGCTCGATGCCTTCGTCTTCAATGACCCGGCCACGCAGCCGCTCAAGCTGGCGCTGGCCGCCAAAAAAATGCAGTGGATTGCCACCAAAGCCATGCGCGATGAGTTGGCGCGGGTGCTGGGCTACCCGAAGATCGCCCTGCGGCTGGCGATTCACCAGTGCAGCGCCTCCGACGTGCTGGCGCAGTTCGATGGTCAGGCGCAATGGCTGGATACCGCCCCCAAAGCCAGCGTGAGCTGCCGCGACCCGGATGACCAGAAGTTCATCGACCTGGCCGTGGCGCATAAAGCGACATTGCTGAGCAAGGATCGCGCCGTGCTTTGCATGGCAAAACGGCTTCTAGCCCTTGATGTACGGGTGTTTGAAGCTATATAAACGATAGTTTAAAGAGCTCGGTGCGGTGCCGCAGCCATGCGTGTCGAGCCCGTGGTCAAGCGCCAGCAGGGCAGAATACGGCCATACCCCAACCACCCACACCGCCCGCACTATGAACCTGGATTCCTCACCCAAAAGCACCGCAGACGCCCCCGTTGACCCGGCGCCACAACCCTTGACGCCAGCTGAGCTTGACGAACTCGACGCCATTCTGGACGATCTGCGTACGCGCTATGACGAGACACCGCACCTGGAGTTTTGCGAAGGCTTCATGGCGGCGCTGATCTGTTGCCGCCGCCCGATCCTGCCCTCGGAATTCCTGCCCCTGTTGCTGGCCATTGGCCTTGACGGCGAAGTCGACGAGGGTTCGTTTGCCGACGAGGCTCAGGCCAGCCTCTTCATGGCACTGTGGAGTCGGCGCTGGAACGAAGTGACCCAGGCGCTCAACGCCAAGATAGAGAATCTGGGTGACGAAGCCGCCTACTACCCCGAGGTGATGGACATGCGGGGCGCTGTCGCGGCCTTGCCCGAGGAAGCGCGCGCCGAGTTGGGCGCAGAAGTCATCCCGTCCTACGCCCAAATGTGGGCGCTGGGCTTCATGTATGCGGTCGAATCCTGGCCCGAAGAATGGGCCGCCCCGCGTGACAAAGAGGCGGCCCAATGGCTGAGCGAAGCCTTGGAGGCCATCGTGGCCCTGACCGAAGACGACACCGCCACGCCCGTGCTGTCGGTTTACGCCGAAGACGGCGCGCCCAGCATCAGCGCGCAGCGCATGGACGCCTATGCCAACGCGATCTGGGCTGTGTACGATCTGCGCGAACTCTGGCGCACCCTCGGGCCGCGCCAGCAGACCGTGCACAAGGCGCCCACGCCTGGCCGCAACGACCCCTGCCCTTGTGGCAGTGGCAAGAAATACAAGAAGTGCTGCGGGGCTTGAGTTTCATCTCCAAGCGTTGCGCGGGGCATCGTTGATTGGGGCCAGGGTTGTCGCTTGGCAGTGGCGGCCATAGGACAGGGCCTAAGTTGAAGTTGCGCAAGATATTTCTTGCATCGGTTCAGCTTGCGTTCACACACGAACGCGCACGATGTGGTCCATACCAACCCAAGGAGTTTTTTATGAAGCATCTCATTTCCACCAAATCGCTTGCAGCAGTTGCGCTCACGCTAGGCGCTTTCGCGGCAGCTTCATCGGCGCACGCCCGTAGCGATGTGTACTTTTCCATCGGCGTGCAGGTTCCAGGCGTCTTTGTGCAGCCGGCACCTCGGTATGTGCAACCCTGGTCTTTCTACCCGCCCGCGCCCGACTACTATCGGCGTGGCGGCGATGGTCGACGCTACGATGCGCAGCAATGGCAAGGCCGCGGCGCTTACGGCGATCGCGACCGCGATGGCATCGTCAACATCTATGATCGCGATGGCCCGCGCAATCAGTGGCGCCAGGCCCGCCTTTATGGTCCTTATGGTGATCTCGACCGCGATGGCATCAGGAATCAGCAGGACCGCGATCGTGACGGCGACGGTGTTCGAAATCGCTACGACCGCCTCCCGAACAATCCATACCGCCGGTAACCCGGTGTTGGGCACCGGTGCAAGGCGTCTAAATAATCTTGGACAGGCCGGTGGCCAGCAGACTTAGCACGATGGTGGTGCTCAGCGGAATGAACCAGTCGCGCCCGAACAGCCGGAACGAGAAGTCGCCCGGCAGCTTGCCAAAACCGAGTTTGCGCAGCCATGGCATGAGCCCGTTGAGAAGCAACAGGGCCAGAAAGACGACAACAAGCCAGCGCAGCATGTGGGTGTCAGTGGTGCAAGACGAGCGCAGACACACGCGCTACAGCGTGTGCGTGCGGTCACCGTCGGCAAAGCCCAGCGCCTGCCAGGGTTCGCCCTTGAAGAAGCCGATGACCTTGAACAGTTCCCCCATTTCGTGCTCCATGATCAGCTTTTGTGCCCGCACCCGTTCCTGCAAGCTGGCGTTTTCCATCCGGGCCACCAGGCCACAGTTGATCAAAAACCGCGCCTGCGTGCAGTAGCCCAGCACGCCCCAATCCTCCATCTGGCAGGCCAGCGCCATGCCGGTGAAGTTGACGTGCGCTGTGATGTCTTTGAGGCCCACGTCGGCCAGCGGGTTGGTATCGGACTGGTGGCTGCGGTGGCACATCACGGTGCCCATGTGGCGCTGCAGGTGGTAGTACTCGTGCTCTGGAAAGCCGTAGTCAATGAAAAAGGCCGCGCCAGCAGTCAACTTGTCGGCTAGCGTGCGGATGAAGGCCTCGCCCTGCGGGTGGACTTCAGTCAGGTAGTCGTGTTCGCCGTCAATCGCCAGTGGCGGGCGCAGCTCGGTCGGGCGGTCTTGCCAGATGAATTCTCCCGCTGCACCCACCGCCACGCCGCGCTCAAACCAGAGGCCCTTGACCCGGGTCAGCAGCTTGATCGGCATGGCGTCCAACACCTCATTGCCGATCACCACGCCTTGCAGCGTATCGGGAAGCTCATTCACCCATTGCACCGTGTCGCCGAATTTCTGCAGCTTGGCTTGCTGGCGCGCGCGCAGGCTGCCGGACAAATCAACAATGCTGTAGCGCGTCAAGACTTGCCCTTGCGCTGCCAGTGCCTCCAGCACCTGCAGCGCCAGCGCGCCCGAGCCGGCGCCAAACTCCCACACCTCAGTGGTTTGCGTCACTTGCAAGGCTTGAGCCACCTGGGTCGCCAGGGTCTGGCCAAACAGCGGCGTCATCTCGGGTGCGGTGACAAAATCGCTGCCCGCCACGCTCACACCCGCCTCGGTGGCATAGGGCAGGGTGCCAAATTTGCTGCTGTCGTTGGCGTAATAGCCCAGGCCTGGCGTGTACAGCGCCAGCGCCATGAATTGATCGAAGCCGATCCAGCCATCTTGTACGGCAATGGCTTCCACGATAATTTGGGTCAAACTAGCCGAAATTTTTTCGGCGGGCAAAAAAGACATAGATCAACTTATGGGCGAAGAATCAGTCAAAACATCGAATGAATTGATTCGCTGGTTAAAAATGCTGGCGTTAGCTGCTTGGGCCAGAATCGGGCTGGCCTCAATTATGTTGCTGATTTTGGTCAGTGCGTTGGGGCTTTTTTTCTGGGTCCCGGCCGCAATGGATCAAGCCAGCCTCACGCTGCCGCAGCGAATGGAAGGCTACCAGTCCTGCTTCTTCTGCGCGAGCAAAGAAGGCTATATCCAGAGCCAGATACCGCTACATGGCGAGGGGGAGGGCTTTATCGGCTTGGTCTTTATCAAAACACTGGGGGATGATTTTTTGCTCGAACCTGCGCGAAGGCTTTACGTCGCGCAAGATGCCGCCTTTTTCATTCGCGCACTGCTGAATGTGGAAGCACCTCATGGCTAAGTCCGTATTGGTCACGGGTGGCGCTCACCGGTTGGGCGCGCTGATTTGCCGTCAATTTGCACAAGCGGGTTGGGCTGTCTGGTGTCATTACCAGCAGTCCGCAGAGGTCGCAAAAGCGCTGTGTGATGAACTTTGCCAGCAGGGCTGGCAAGCCCGGTCGGTCCAGGCCGACCTGAGCGACGAAGCGCAGAGACAGCGCATGATGGACGAAGTCGTGTCCCAGGCGGGCCCCTTGCATTGCCTTGTCAACAATGCCTCAAGCTTCGATCCGGACAGCGCGGACAAGCTCAACATCAACGCAGCGCGAACGCAACTGGACGTGAATCTACTGGCACCCTTGTCACTCTCCAGCCTGATGGCCCAAAGTCTGCCGGCGCACTCGCCAGCAGGTGCGCGAAGCATCATTCATGTGCTGGACCAAAAGGTCTTTAACCTCAATCCTGATTATTTTTCCTATACCGTCTCCAAACTCGCCCTGGAGCGCTCGGTCGCGCTCCAGGCGCAGGCCCTGTCGCCGCGCCTCAGAGTGTGCGGTGTAGCGCCGGGTCTGATCTACCTGAGCGGACCTCAATCGCAGGCTAACTTTGACCGGGCCTGTCAGGTCAACCTGATGCGCCAGGCCACTGAGCCGCTCCAGGTGGCGGCCAGCTGTTTGTTTTTGGCCGAAAATCCTTGCATCACCGGTGTCACCTTGGCCGTAGACAATGGCCAGCATCTGGTGCCCTTACCACGCGACGTGATGTTTGTGGTGGAAGATCTCCTGAAAGCCGCTCAATGACGCTTGATCCCTTGACTCATCTGGCGCTGACGTGCCGGAGAATTTTTCTACACGACCATGTGGTGCCGGTGCTGATTGGTGCCCATGACTTCGAGAAAGCACAAGCCCAACGTGTCATTTTCAACGTGGAACTGTTTGTGCCTTACCACCATTCCACACCAAAATCGGACCAACTGGCGGAAGTGGTCGACTACGACTTCGTGCGCAAGGTTATCGCCAGTCGAGTCAGACTCGGGCATGTTGAGTTACAGGAGACATTGTGTGACGAACTGGCCAGCAGACTGCTCGCTCATCCCCATGTAAGGGCAGTGCGGCTGTCAAGCTGCAAGCCCGATGTTTATCCGGACTGCAAGGGCGTCGGGGTGGAAGTCTTTTGCATCAAGGATATGTCGCTATGAAGTCCAGTCAAGGTCAGCAGACCCTCACCCTCACCGGCTTGCGCTTTGATGCCAACCTGGGCATTCTGGAAGCTGAAAAAGCCGCACCGCAGCCGATTCAGGTCGATGCCGAGCTGAGCCTGGGCGCGCAGCCGTTGCTGCCCCATGACGACGCCATCACCCGCGTGCTGGACTACCGCAAGGTGCGCAGAATCATCATTGACGAATGCACCGCCGAGCACGTCAACCTGTTGGAGACCCTGATTGGCAAGCTGGCGAACCGCCTGATGCAACTGCCCGGCGTGATGGGCGTGCGCGTGAGAATTGCCAAGCTGGAGATATTTGACGACTGCGAAGTCGCGATCCGCGTGGAAACCGGCCAGTGGTCAGAGAATTAAACAGGAACAAGATGATGAATGCCCTCTGGACAGACAACGACACCCAAGCCGACGATTGGGCTCCCACCACGCCTGATGCCGAGTCAGACAGCGCACCGGCAGCGCCCGAGCCCAGCCTCGGGCGCGAGGCGACGCAGCGCGCATCGCACGAAATCCACAAGCTGGAAAAGCGCCTGTGTCGCCAGGTCGGCCAGGCCATCATGGACTTCAACATGATTGAAGCGGGCGACCGCGTCATGGTCTGCGTCTCGGGCGGCAAAGACAGCTATGGGCTGCTTGACATCTTGCTCAAGATGCAAAAGCGCGCCCCGATTGACTTTGAGATCGTGGCCGTCAACCTGGACCAGAAGCAGCCGGGCTTTCCGGCGCATATTCTGCCCGAGTACCTGGCCCAGCTCGGCATCGAGTTTCACATTGAAACCCAGGACACCTACAGCATCGTCAAGAAGGTCATTGCCGAGGGCAAAACCATGTGCAGTCTGTGTTCGCGCCTGCGCCGGGGCATCTTGTACCGGGTGGCTGACGAGCTCAAAATCACCAAAATCGCGCTCGGCCATCACCGCGACGACATGCTGCAGACCTTCTTCCTGAACATGTTTTTTGGCGGCAAGCTCAAAGGCATGCCGCCCAAATTGGTGAGCGACGACGGCGGCCACATCGTGATCCGCCCGCTGGCCAACGTGGCCGAGAAAGACCTGACGCGCTGGGCCGCGCACCGCCAGTTCCCGATCATCCCGTGCTCCTTGTGCGGCAGCCAGGAAAACCTGCAGCGCCAGCTCATCGGCCAGATGCTGCGTGACTGGGAAAAGCAGTACCCCGGGCGCACCGAGACCATGTTCACCGCGCTGCAAAATGTGGTGCCCTCGCACCTGATGGACGCCACGCGCTACGATTTCAAGAGCCTCAAAATCACCGGTGTGCCCGATACCGAGGGCGACCGGGTGTTTGACGAGGAGACCTTCCCCGTTGCCAAGCTCGCGGGTGTCCGGGTGCTCGGTTCTGTTTGCTGAATTTGTACAAAAACGGGCGCTAGCCCTTATGGAATAAGCGTAAGCAGCTTCTATCTTTATAGCATTTAATCGTTCATATCAAATCGTTTCAATCCATCCCAACACCATGCACGCTACCCGCATCATTGCCGTTCGCCACGGTGAAACCGCCTGGAATGTCGACACCCGCATCCAGGGGCAACTCGACATCGGACTCAACGCCAAGGGCCATTGGCAAGTGCAACGCCTGGCCAAGTCGCTGGCCCATGAACCCATCAGTGCCATTTACACCAGCCATTTGCGCCGCGCAGTCGATACCGCACACGCGATTTCCAATGCCACCGGTCGCACGCTGCAGACCCACACCGGTCTGTGCGAACGCGGCTTTGGCGTGTTTGAAGGCAAGACCTTTGCCGAGCTCGAGGCCACTTGGCCCGAGCAGTCGCTGCGCTGGCGCCAGCGCGACCCGCTCTGGGCGCCCGAAGGCGGTGAGTCCTTGACCACACTGCGCGAACGCATCACGCGCACCGCCTCTGAACTGGCGGCGCAGCACCTGGGGCAGCAGATTGTGCTGGTCGCGCACGGCGGCGTCATGGACGTGCTGTACCGCGCCGCCACCGGGCAGGAGTTGCAGGCGCCGCGCACCTGGGACCTGGGCAATGCCGCCATCAACCGCCTGCTTTGGACACCCAATGGTTTCACGCTGGTGGGTTGGTCCGACA
Source organism: Rhodoferax sp. (assembly GCA_013791765.1). GTDB lineage: Bacteria > Pseudomonadota > Gammaproteobacteria > Burkholderiales > Burkholderiaceae_C > Rhodoferax. The sequence goes on along the minus strand of VMTC01000096.1, from coordinate 1,985 downwards.
CGCGCCATCTGGAAGACGACACCCTCGATGAGATCAGCGCCTGAAACGCCGTCAAGCGCCAGGCCAACGCTTCATTGGCATGGGCAGGTGCTGGCCGGGCGGTACGCTTCAAACTGACATGGCGCTTGCCACTACACTTGCCTGAGGCCGTCCCCATCACGGTATTTCGCGACGCAAGCGCCCGGGCAATCGCCTCTTTCGGGCGCCAACTTTTGGAGAATTTCAGTGCAGCTTGTTTGTCTTGACCTTGAAGGTGTTCTCGTCCCTGAAATCTGGATCGAGTTTGCCAGCCGTACCGGAATCCCGGCACTGGCGCGCACCACGCGCGACGAGCCTGACTACGACAAGCTGATGAAATACCGGCTTGATTTGCTGAAAACCCACAAGCTCGGTCTGCCCGATATCCAAAAAGTGATTGCAGAGATGGGCCCGATGGCCGGTGCGCGCGACTTTTTGGACGCACTGCGGCGCGACTACCAGGCGATCATCCTGTCCGACACTTTTTACGAATTTGCCATGCCTTTGATGGCGCAACTGAACATGCCGGTGCTGTTCTGCCACAAGCTCGAGGCCGATGCTGACGGCTTTCTGGTGAACTACCACCTGCGCATGCCGAACCAGAAAAAAGAAGCGGTGCAGCGCTTTAAAGAACTGCAATTCAATGTGATCGCGGCCGGCGATTCCTACAACGACACCGCGATGCTGGCCGAGGCCCATGCCGGCATTCTGTTTCACCCGCCGCAAAATGTGATCGACGAGTTCCCCCAGTTCCCCGTGACCATGAACTACGCCGAACTGCGTGCTGAGATCGACAAGGCGGCCCAGCGCTGACAGTCATTTGGGTGCGTCCGCCAGGGCGATGCGCTCAATGCTGTGGCGCACATCGGCACCGAGCAGCAGTTCGGTCTGGCCGGCGGGTACGGTGATCCGGTCGTCAAAATGCAGCAGGCCGTCGTCGTCCACCTGCAGCACTTCGGCGTCAATCAAGTTGCGGATCACATTGGTAAAAAGTGATTTTTCCGAGAATTCGGGCGCATTGAATTCATACAACAGCGCCAGGCGCTGTGCCAGCAGATGGCTCGATTCTTCGAGCTTGGCGATCGTCAGCTTGCCGCTGCCGTGGTGTTTGAGCAGTGCCAGGGTCAGGAATTGCCGCTCCAGGGTCGGGCGGATGATCTCGCCGAGCTGACGCAGTTCTGCGCTGGCCTGGCTGTTGGGGTCCGGCGCGCGCAGCACATTGTTGGCGGCGTCGTTGACGATGAGGTCGCGCGCAACCAGGGCATTCTCGGTGCGGTCAATCAGATCGTCGAGTTCGTGCGGCTCCCAGCGCAAAAACAGCTCGGCGCGCAGCAAGCCATAAATGCCCTTGATGGCCTCTTTGGCGCGCAAGCGCTTGAGCCGTCCGTTGTGGCTGACCAGACACGCCAACAAGGCGGGCAAAGCCAGCACATGCAGCACATTGTTCCGAAAATACGCCAGCAGCGTGGCCTGCTGCTTGGTGGCCAGCACCAGGTCGCCCAGCGGATGCGTCTTGAATTCCAGCAATTTCAGCCGCTGCGCCTGCGCGATGATGTCGCCCGGCGGCAAATTGCAAGCTACCACGGACGGCGAGTAGGGCACCGCCGCCAGCAGGAACTGAATGTGCTCGATCTGGCGCTGCAATAGACCCACATCGGCCGTGTGTTTGGGCGTGGACAGCAGGGTCAAGGCGACCAGATTGACCGCATTGACCACGGCAGCGGCGTTGATTGAGCGCGCCAGCGCCTTGGCGGTGGCCTCGACCGCATCGTGCAGCCACGGTGCCTTGCGGTTGAAGGGCTCCTCGCGCCATTGGGCGTGCTGCTGGTCAAGAAACTCTTCCAGCGCCAGCGGCGGGCCAAAATTCACATGCACCTTGCCAAAATGTTGCCGCAGCACCCGCGCCGCGCCCAGCAGACCCAACAGCGTTTCCTTTTTCTTGGGCTTGCCCTCGAGTTCTTCCAGGT
>VMTC01000094.1 GCA_013791765.1 Rhodoferax sp. | reverse complement strand
TATTCGGACTCGATTTCTCTACGGCTTCCCTATTCGGTTAACCTTGCCACTGAATGTAAGTCGCTGACCCATTATACAAAAGGTACGCAGTCACCCCTTACGAGGCTCCTACTTTTTGTAAGCATGCGGTTTCAGGATCTATTTCACTCCCCTCCCGGGGTTCTTTTCGCCTTTCCCTCACGGTACTAGTTCACTATCGGTCAATGATGAGTATTTAGCCTTGGAGGATGGTCCCCCCATATTCAGACAGGATTACACGTGTCCCGCCCTACTTGTCGCAAGCTCAGTATCACACAGGTCTTTTCACATACGGGGCTATCACCCGCTATGGCCAACCTTTCCAAGTTGTTCTGTTAAGTCTTGTGCTATCACTTGCAGGCTTCTCCGATTTCGCTCGCCACTACTTTCGGAATCTCGGTTGATGTCTTTTCCTCGAGCTACTGAGATGTTTCAGTTCACCCGGTTCGCCTCGCATACCTATGTATTCAGTATGCGATACCTTTCGGTGGGTTTCCCCATTCGGAAATCTCCGGATCAAAGCTAATTTGCCAGCTCCCCGAAGCTTATCGCAGGCTATCACGTCCTTCGTCGCCTATCATTGCCAAGGCATCCACCACATGCTCTTATTCACTTGACCCTATAACTTTGACGTCTCTTGCGAAACTAAAAATTATTTTCAAGGAATGTTTGATTGGTCTTTCACCAATCGCGTTATGCCGTATCCAATTTAACTTGAATAACTCGAATTTCAAACGTGAAGTCTGATATTCATTTTGACGCAATCAAAAATTTGTCACTAGCGGCACGGTCTGCACTAAACCTTTACGAATGTGCAGTTTCCGCTAGCAACGCTGATTAAACTCTATAAATTGTTAAAGAACAGCCGATTGATCAAGTTATCCTGATCAACAACAAAGCAGCCTTTTGCAAAGCTACTTTGGTGTTGAATACTACTTTATCGATAAGAAATTGAAAGCTTATTAGAAGATTGGTGGAGGTGACAGGACTCGAACCCGCTACCTACTGCTTGCAAAGCAGCCGCTCTCCCAGCTGAGCTACACCCCCAAAACCAGAAGGACGTTGGACGACCTATTTGTCGACATTGGTGGGTCTGGTTGGTCTCGAACCAACGACCCCCGCCTTATCAAGACGGTGCTCTAACCAACTGAGCTACAGACCCAAGCCGGTCACTTGTGACTAGGCAAAAACCTTAGCCGTCAGCGACAACCTTCCAACAACCGATAAGTGTGAGCGTTCAATTTGAATTGCATTGTTTCCAGAAAGGAGGTGATCCAGCCGCACCTTCCGATACGGCTACCTTGTTACGACTTCACCCCAGTCACGAACCCTGCCGTGGTAATCGCCCTCCTTGCGGTTAGGCTAACTACTTCTGGCAGAACCCGCTCCCATGGTGTGACGGGCGGTGTGTACAAGACCCGGGAACGTATTCACCGTGACATTCTGATCCACGATTACTAGCGATTCCGACTTCACGTAGTCGAGTTGCAGACTACGATCCGGACTACGACTGGCTTTGTGGGATTAGCTCCCCCTCGCGGGTTGGCAACCCTTTGTACCAGCCATTGTATGACGTGTGTAGCCCCACCTATAAGGGCCATGAGGACTTGACGTCATCCCCACCTTCCTCCGGCTTGTCACCGGCAGTCTCATTAGAGTGCCCAACTAAATGTAGCAACTAATGACAAGGGTTGCGCTCGTTGCGGGACTTAACCCAACATCTCACGACACGAGCTGACGACAGCCATGCAGCACCTGTGTTACGGCTCTCTTTCGAGCACGCCTCTATCTCTAAAGGCTTCCGTACATGTCAAAGGTGGGTAAGGTTTTTCGCGTTGCATCGAATTAAACCACATCATCCACCGCTTGTGCGGGTCCCCGTCAATTCCTTTGAGTTTCAACCTTGCGGCCGTACTCCCCAGGCGGTCAACTTCACGCGTTAGCTTCGTTACTGAGTCAGTGAAGACCCAACAACCAGTTGACATCGTTTAGGGCGTGGACTACCAGGGTATCTAATCCTGTTTGCTCCCCACGCTTTCGTGCATGAGCGTCAGTACAGGTCCAGGGGATTGCCTTCGCCATCGGTGTTCCTCCGCATATCTACGCATTTCACTGCTACACGCGGAATTCCATCCCCCTCTACCGTACTCTAGCTATACAGTCACAAATGCAGTGCCCAGGTTGAGCCCGGGGATTTCACATCTGTCTTATATAACCGCCTGCGCACGCTTTACGCCCAGTAATTCCGATTAACGCTCGCACCCTACGTATTACCGCGGCTGCTGGCACGTAGTTAGCCGGTGCTTATTCTTACGGTACCGTCATTAGCCCCTTGTATTAGAAGGGACCGTTTCGTTCCGTACAAAAGCAGTTTACAACCCGAAGGCCTTCATCCTGCACGCGGCATTGCTGGATCAGGCTTGCGCCCATTGTCCAAAATTCCCCACTGCTGCCTCCCGTAGGAGTCTGGACCGTGTCTCAGTTCCAGTGTGGCTGGTCGTCCTCTCAGACCAGCTACAGATCGTCGCCTTGGTGGGCTTTTACCCCACCAACTAGCTAATCTGATATCGGCCGCTCCAATCGCGCGAGGCTCTTGCGAGTCCCCCGCTTTCATCCAGAGATCGTATGCGGTATTAGCACAGCTTTCGCTGCGTTATCCCCCACGACTGGGCACGTTCCGATATATTACTCACCCGTTCGCCACTCGCCACCAGGATTGCTCCCGTGCTGCCGTTCGACTTGCATGTGTAAGGCATGCCGCCAGCGTTCAATCTGAGCCAGGATCAAACTCTATAGTTCGATCTTGAATTTTTTGCCCGATTGCTCAGGCTACTCATAAATTGGAATCAACGTGAACTTCATTTCTGAATTTCACATCTTTTTTACTTCATGAGCGTTTGTATGTCAGTTAAGACATAGTTCCGAAGAACTTGGCCTTTCGCCTCAAACGCCCACACTTATCGGCTGTATGTTTTTAATGATCTTTAGCTCTACTTGACTTGCGTCTTGCTTTGCTTTTTGCTCTTCACTGTGATCAGCGGAGCCTCAAATTATAGTACGCTTTTTGCGTTTTTCTTAGAAATTTTTAAATTTCTTTTTCCCCGACTGACTTAAATTAAAGCTGTTTCCAGATTGCATCTGGACGTTGTATTGACTTGCCTGCCGGTACCCAGTTGGCTTAAATCAGCTGAGCCTTGAACTATAGCAGCTATTTAGTCGTTTGTCCTGTTTTTTTAAAATCAAATGCCGCCGAGGCCTTAGAACCGCAAACATTGGCGAATTCCACGGCATCTATGCGCCTCGCGTGCAGGGCAAGCGGCAAGCCCGTCGCCATGACAACGACGAGCGACACCGCTAGGCAAGAAGTGCGGCTTCTGAGGTGGCAGACAGGATGCAACGATGCACTCAGGCGCCTTGCAGGTCATTACCGAGGTGACAGCCAATTGCGACCAATTTCGGCAAACTCCCCCTGAGACATGCCTCAGCTACAGCAAGCGGCACCAACCAAGCAAGCAAGCACCTGAGATTCGCGGCGCAAACAGAAAGGCACTCCATGGATTTTGACTATTCGCCGCAGGTGCAGACCCTGCGCCGGCGTCTGGAAGACTTTATTGACCGATTCGTGCTGCCCTACAACGGCTCCTGGCATCACTCAGTGGCGCAAGGCATCTTTCCACCGCCCTTCATGAGCGATCTCAAGGCACTGGCGCGCTCGGAAGGCCTGTGGAATCTCTTTCTGCCCAGCCTGCATGACAACGAGCCCGGGCTGCGCTTGAGCAACCTGGCGTACGCGCCTCTGGCAGAGATCATGGGGCGCTTGCCGTGGGCCTCAGAGGTGTTCAACTGCAGCGCACCGGACACCGGCAATATGGAGCTGCTGCACTTGTTTGCGACGCCAGACCAAAGCCGGTGTTGGCTCACTCCTTTGCTGAACGGGGAGATACGTTCTGCTTTTGCCATGTCCGAGCCCGACGTCGCGTCTTCAGACCCCACCAACTTGCAGACCTGCGTGCGCCATGACGGCGATCAATTGGTGCTCAATGGCCGCAAATGGTTTGTGACCGGGGCTGCGCATCCAGACTGCCGCTTGCTGATTGTCATGTGCCGCAGTGGCGACGAAAGCACCGACAAGCATGCCCAGCACAGCATGGTGCTGGTACCGATCGACACGCCCGGCGTCACGCTGGTGCGCAACATCCCCATCATGCAGCACCATACGCCCGAAGGGCATTGCGAGATTGTTTTCAAAGACGTGCGCGTGCCGGTTGCCAACATGCTGGGCCAGGAAGGCGCCGGTTTTGCGATGGCCCAGGCGCGCCTGGGTCCCGGTCGCATCCACCACTGCATGCGCACCATCGGGCAGTGCGAATTGGCGCTCAGCATGATGTGCGATCGCACGCTGGAGCGGCACGCCTTTGGCAAGTACCTGTCCGACTTTGCCAATGTGCAGGAATGGATTGCCGAGTCGCGCCTAGAGATTGACCAGGCCCGCCTGCTGGTCTTGCGCGCCGCCTGGCAGCTCGATCAGGGCGCGCACCCACACAGCCGGGTCGATGTATCTGCCATCAAGGTCGTGACGGCGCGCCTGCAAACGCGCGTCGTCAATCGCGCCATCCAGGTGTTTGGCGCGATGGGGTTGTCACCTGACACCCCACTGGCGTACTTTTGGACCTGGGGCCGCGCCATGCAATTGCTGGATGGCCCGGATGAAGTGCATTTGCGCACCGTGGCGCGCCATGAATTGGCGCAGGCGCGCGAGCACCGCGGCGCGACTTCGGCCTATTTCACGTTGCCGGAACAACTGCTGGCCGAACCGCACATCCGGTAGCGGGCTTATGACAAATCGCCCGGTGACAGCGGGTGTTTCAGGTAAAACTTGAGCAAAGGCGCAATCCGCCCGAAAAAGCGCTGCGACGGTCCAAGCACACCCCTATCTTTCGTGTACGCCGCCGACCCAAGATTTGAACCGAGATTGTTCATTAGGGTTTGAGATGATGGCGAGTGGATTTGCGAGGCAGTTTGTGTGGCTGGGGGGCGTTCATAGCACCGCTATGGACACCGAGCAGACGCGCAAAATGCCCGCAAAGCCGCCGCCAGCGCTCAAACAGGTGCGAAGCACCGCCTAATGGACAATCTCGGTTGAATGCTACTGCGGATCAACCCGCCGCGCGCCGCGTCAATATCTCAAAGGCAGGCAGCGTTTTTCCTTCGAGCACCTCCAGAAAGGCGCCGCCACCGGTCGAGATGTAGCCCAACTGCTCCTCAATGCCGTATTTGGCGATGGCGGCCAGGGTGTCGCCTCCACCGGCAATTGAAAATGCGCTGGACTCCGCGATGGCTCGGGCAATGGTCTTGGTGCCATTCTCGAACGCGGCAAACTCAAACACGCCGACCGGGCCGTTCCAGACGATCGTGCCGGCCGCCTTGAGCTGCATTGCCAGGGCAGCGGCGGTTTGGGGACCGATATCGAGAATCAGGTCATCGTCGTCGACTTCCGTTGCGGCTTTGACCGTGGCGACGGCGTCGGCCGCGAAGGTCTTGGCGGTTACCACATCGGTCGGGATCGGTACCGCCGCGCCGCGCGCCTTCATGGCGGCGATCACATCCTTGGCATCGTCCAGCAAGTCGGCTTCGGCCAGGCTCTTGCCGATCTTCAAGCCAGCAGCGAGCATGAAGGTGTTGGCGATGCCGCCACCGACGATAAGCTGGTCCACCTTGCTGGCCAGGCTTTTCAAGATGGTTAGTTTGGTCGACACCTTGGAGCCCGCCACGATCGCCACCAGGGGGCGTCTCGGGTTTGCCAGCGCTTGGGTGATGGCGTCCATTTCAGCGGCGAGCAGCGGGCCCGCGCATGCCACCTTGGCAAATTGGGCGATGCCGTAGGTGGAGGCTTCCGCGCGGTGTGCGGTGCCAAAAGCGTCATGCACAAAAATGTCGCACAAGGCGGCCATTTTTTTGGCCAGCGCTTCGTCGTTCTTCTTCTCACCGGGGTTGACGCGGCAGTTTTCCAGCAACACCAGTTCGCCGGGCTGCACGCTGACGCCATCGACCCAGTTTGCAACCAATGGCACGACGCGGCCCATCAACTCGGCCAGGCGCTCGGCTATCGGTGCCAGCGAGTCTGCCGGTTTAAAGGCGCCTTCAGTCGGGCGCCCCAGATGCGAGGTCACCATCACCGCCGCCCCAGCGTCGAGCGCCATCTGGATGCAGGGAATGGAGGCACGAATGCGGGTGTCTTCGGTGATGCGCCCGGCGTCATCCTGCGGCACATTGAGGTCGGCGCGGATAAAAACGCGCTTGCCGGAGACTTGGTCTTGGGCGCACAGATCGGAAAAGCGGATAACGTTCATAAAAATCCTTGTTTATTGAAATTTGTTCAAATTGTAGGAACGCATTTGGGCCATTCACTCAAATCGCCCCCGTCATAGCCATCGCAACACAAGTGTCGAGATCCGCCCAGCCTACAAAATCTGGTCCAGCGCTGCAGCCAATTGCCCAACCGTGCGGTCCACGTTGTGCCACTTTTCCAGGCCAAAGAGACCGACCCGGAATGTCATGAAGTCAGCGGGTTCGTCACACTGCAAGGGCACACCGGCCGCAGTTTGCAGTCCGACTCCAATAAATTTCCGGCTGGACTGAAGCTCGGGGTCGCTCGTATAGCTCACCACAACGCCGGGCGCCTTGAAGCCTTCGGCAGCTACGCTGGCAAGGCCGCGACTCTCAAACAGTGCACGGACCTTGGCGCCCAAGTCGATCTGCTCGGCGCGCACCTTGGCAAAGCCGTCAGCCTGCGTCTCCTTCATGGTGTCGCGCAGGCGGGTGAGCGCATCAGTCGGTAGGGTGGCGTGGTAGGCATGGCCGCCGTTCTCGTAGGCCTCCATGATCTGCAGCCACTTTTTCAGGTCGCAGGCAAAACTGCTGCTGCTGGTGGCGTCGATGGCCGTGCGGGCCGCTTCACTGAGCATCACCATGGCACAACACGGTGAGCTACTCCAGCCTTTTTGCGGCGCGCTAATGAGCACATCGATGCCGGTGTTCACCATGTCGACCCACATCGCGCCCGAGGCGATGCAGTCCAGCACAAACAGGCCACCGACCTCATGCACGGCAGCAGCCACGGCGCGCAGGTAATCGTCGGGCAGGATCATGCCGCTGGCAGTCTCAACATGCGGGGCAAACACCACGTCGGGCTGCTTCTCGCGTATGGCGGCCACCACCTCGTCAATCGGCGCCGGCACCCACGGCGATTGTTTGCCGGCACCAACCCGGCGCGCTTTCAGAACGGTTGATTCCGCAGCGATATGGCCCATGTCCAGAATCTGCGTCCAACGGTAGCTGAACCAGCCATTGCGGATGATCAGCACTTCTTTGTCGTTCGCAAACTGGCGCGCCACCGCTTCCATGCCAAAGGTGCCACTGCCCGGCACCAGCACGACTGACCTGGCGTGGTAAACATCCTTCAGCATCGCGCTAATGTCCCGCATCACGCCCTGAAAGCTTTGCGACATGTGGTTCAGCGCGCGGTCGGTGTAGACCACGGAGAATTCGAGCAGACCGTCGGGGTCGACGTGGGGTAACAAACCGGACATGGCTTCTCCTTTTTCAGTTGAACTGGGCACAGGCTGGACCGCCCTGCTTTGAATCCTGCCAGCTTAGCACGCAGCGCAACACGTCAATCGCGAAAGCCACAGCCGGCCGGGTCACAGGCCGTGCGGCAAGGTCGCATCCTTGAGTTGCCGGCGCAGCGCGAGATGGTCTGGAATGACGGCGTGCACGACGGCCCAGAAACGCGGGCTGTGGTCCATCACCCGCAGATGGCTGAGTTCATGCACCACCACATAGTCGATGACGGCGCTCTGAAAGTGCATCAGACGCCAATTGAGCCGGATCGATCCGTCGATGCGGGCGCTACCCCAGCGCGTACGGGCACTGCTCAGGGCCAGACTGCGCCACTGCACCTGCAACTGCGGCGCAAAGTGATCGAGCCGCGCCTTGAACAGCAGCTGCGCCTGGCGTTTGAGCCAGGCTTGCGCGGCGTCACGAATTTGATCCTCCGATGCGCCTGCTGGCAGCGCCAGGCGCAGCGTTGGGCTTGGCGCGTCGGCCTCGGTGAGTTCGGCCGTGCCAAGCCCCCCGGTCTTGAACCTGACAAGCTTGCCACCTGCGTCGGCAGGGGGCACCAGCAGCAATTGCAGCGGCTGCCCCAGATACGGAATCATGGCGCCGTCGCACCACTCGATGGCGCGCCCCTGCAAGCGTTGCTGGCGCGCCTGCGACTCGCTCAGCTTTTGCACGATCCAGCGTGATTTATCCTGCAGCGCCGCATCGACTTGGTGCAGGGGCACCCATTTGGGCGCGCTCACCACGAGACCTTCTGCGCGAATCACAAAGCCAATACTGCGGCGCTGCCCGCGTTTTAACTCATAGGCCACCATCACGTCGCCCAATCGCGCCTCCCGATTGGCACGCGGGTGGCGCATGCTGTTCGTAGGGCCGGCCACCACAGGTGTTGTTGGCAGCGCCGGTGGGCTGACAGGCAGGGTCTTTGCCACTATTATTTCAGGAGCTGACTGTGAATGATTGACGAGGGCTGGCGCCCGATTTGGCTCAAAAATATCCAGCGTGAAGCGGAGCAAGGGATGCATGGCACGGCGACTACAGATAGGCGTCGGGGTCAATACGGCGCATTTCGGTTTCGATCCAGGCCTGCACCTCGCGCATCAGCTCTTTGGGCTCACGCCCGACGCTGGCAATGGCTGGGCCAATCGAGACCTCCACCACACCAGGGTATTTGATGAAGCCCTGGCGCGGCCAGCACTTGCCCGACGACACCGCAATCGGCACCACCGGCGCCCCTGACTCCACAGCGAGCCGGGTGCCCGCGGTCTGGTAGGTACCGCTTTGGCCGCGCGCGATGCGCGTGCCCTCGGGAAACATGATGACCCAGGTGCCTTGCGCCAGGCGCTGCTTGCCTTGCTCAATGACATGTTTCATCGCCAGGGCGCGGGACTCGCGGTCAATGTGAATCATGTTGAGCCGCGCCATCGACCAGCCAAAAAACGGAATGCGCAACAACTCGCGCTTGAACACAAAGGCCAGCGGACGCGGCATTAGGGTCGGAATCAGCAGCGTTTCCAGGGTGGACTGGTGTTTTGACAGCAAGACCGCCGCCGTGGTGGCACCCACCGGCAAGTTGTCCAGGCCGCGCACGCGCACCTGCACGCGCAAGAACACGCGCGTGCCCCAGATCACCAGCCGAAACCAGTCGACGGCAAACCACCACAACGTCGTTCGGCGCACCCACAGTGAGATCAGCAGCAGCGCCAGTCCCCACGGAATCACCGTAATCAGCAGCCAGGCCATGTGCAAGAGGGAGCGAATCAATAGCATTTATATACGTTTTAGGCCTCTAGCCCTCGTGGTTGCTACGCAAACAGCTATCATTTTTTTGACTAAGCCGGCGCCAGTTCAGCCTGGGCGGCATCGCGCGCAATCAGAAAGTCAGCAAAGGCCGCCAGATCATCGTGCACCTGCGTCGTTTTCGGAAAGTTGTGCGGCAAGCGCCGACCCCGAAAGGCCGCGCCCTTGCCGGTCAGCACCAAATGCGGCTCGCAGCCCACGCGCACACCCGCCAAAACGTCTCGCGCAGTGTCACCCACCGCAGGCACGCCCTCTAAATCGAGCCCGTAGCGCTCGCCAATCTGCTCGAACAGGCCAGGTTCGGGCTTGCGGCAATGGCAGCCCTCATCGGGTGCGTGCGGGCAATAGAACACGACATCGACCCGGCCACCGACCGCAGCCAGCATCTTGTGCATCTTGGCGTGGATCGCATTGAGCATGGATACGTCAAACAAGCCGCGCCCCAGTCCGGACTGGTTGCTGGCGATCACGACATGCCAGCCGGCATGATTGAGCCGGGCAATCGCCTCAAGCGCGCCCGGCAAAGGCAGCCATTCTTCCGGCGTCTTGATGAATTCGGCACTGTCCTCATTGACAGTGCCGTCGCGGTCGAGAATAACGAGTTTCATGGTTCCCATGGCGTGCAATCGCTTGTGCGCGCAGTGGCTCAGGCCGCCAGCCGCGCCAGGTCGGCCACGCGGTTCATGGCGCCATGCAGGCTTTTGAGCAAACCCTGGCGGTTCAGGCGCAAGTCCAATTGCTCGGCATTGACCATGACATCGTCAAAAAACGCATCCACCGGTGCGCGCAGCGCCGCCAGGGTCTGCAGCGAGGCGGTGTAGTCCAGCGCGTCAAACTGCACATTGGCCTGCGGCGCCAGCGACTGCATTGCGGTATACAGGGCAATTTCGGCGGGCTCCTGCAGCAGCACTTCGCTGACATGGGGGTCCACGTCAGGCGCCTTCTTGAGGATGTTGCCGATGCGCTTATTGGCCGCAGCCAGCGCGGGGGCTTCAGGCAGTGCGGCAAAGGCGCGCACGGCGAGGAGGCGCCGGGCCACATCCCCCAGCCGCTGCGGACGCAGCGCCAGCACCGCGTCCACCTCGTTGGCGCTGTAGCCCTGCTCGCGCAGGCTACCAGCGAGTCGCTCAAAGATGAAGTCGCCCAGCGCAGCGCTTGCGTCACTGATCTTGTCGCCAAAGCAGACCGAGGCCGCCGCCAGCAGCGCGTCCAAGTCCAGCGGCAGGTCTTTCTCGGTCAACATCCGAATCACACCCAGCGCATGGCGGCGCAGGGCAAACGGATCGCGGTCGCCGGTGGGCAGATTGCCAATGCCAAACATGCCGACCAGCGTTTCGAGCTTGTCGGCCAGCGC
>VMTC01000009.1 GCA_013791765.1 Rhodoferax sp. | reverse complement strand
TGGGTTACAAGTAGCAGTGCATCACCTTGGCCGGCATTCACTCGATGTGGTTCAACATGTTCGACCTGGCGCAGGATTACGTCAAACGCGGCATGACAGCGTACGTTGAGAAGGTGCAAGAGCCCGAATTCGCCGCACGCACGCGCGGTTACACCTTTGTGTCGCACCAGCAAGAAGTGGGCACCGGCTATTTTGACGAGGTCACCACAGTGATTCAGGGTGGCAAGTCGAATGTGACGGCGCTGACTGGTTCCACTGAAGAAGAACAGTTCCATTAAGCGCCCCAGCTAAGGCACTGCTGGGCCTGTGTTCTCCGCTAAGGGGAACACAGGCCCTTTTTGGTTAAACTAGACAGCTTGTCCCTGCCCAGCGAATCAGACCGGTTGGTCGCTCATGGCGGTGTTCAGGACCATCGCGCAGTTTATGGATTTTTTTGGCCTCTAGCCCTCGTATATAGGGCGTAGGTCGCTACTGTATTCATAGTCATCATTTGCAGTGAAGCGCGGCCGGTTCCGCGCTTTTTGCTGCGGTTTTATTCTTTTTTCATATTGATCATGATTCAAATCACACTGCCTGACGGCTCTCTTCGTGACTATCCGGCTCCGGTCACCGTGGCCGAGGTGGCCGCTTCCATTGGTGCCGGGCTGGCCAAGGCAGCGCTGGCAGGCAAGGTGGACGGCAAGGTCGTGGACACCGGTTATCTGATTCAAAGCAACAGTCCGGTGGCCATCATCACCGCCAAGGATGCAGAGGGCCTGGAAGTGATTCGGCACTCAACCGCGCACTTGCTGGCGTACGCTGTCAAAGAGCTGTTCCCAGATGCGCAAGTCACGATTGGTCCGGTGATTGAAAACGGGTTTTTCTACGATTTCTCCTACAAGCGCCCGTTCACGCTGGAAGACTTGGCCGCGATTGAGCAGAAGATGACAGCGCTGGCGTCCAAAGACGAGCCCATCACCCGCCGCGTGCTGCCGCGCGACGAGGCGGTGGCGTACTTCAAAGGCTTGGGGGAGCACTACAAGGCAGAAATCATTGGCAGCATTCCGGCGGGCGAGGACGTGTCGCTGTACCGTGAAGGCCAGTTTGAGGATTTGTGCCGTGGCCCGCATGTGCCAAGCACCGGCAAACTGAAATTCTTCAAGCTGATGAAGCTGGCCGGGGCCTACTGGCGAGGCGACCATCGCAACGAAATGCTGCAGCGCATCTACGGCACAGCCTGGGCCACCAAGGACGAATTGCAGCAGCATTTGACAATGCTTGAAGAAGCCGAGAAGCGCGATCACCGCAAACTTGGGCGCGAACTTGATCTGTTTCACATTGATGACCATGCGCCGGGTCTGGTGTTCTGGCACCCCAAGGGCTGGACCTTGTGGCAGGGCGTGGAGCAATACATGCGCCAGGTGTATCGCGACAACGGCTACCAGGAGGTCAAAGGTCCGCAGATTCTCGACAAATCCTTGTGGGAGAAGACCGGCCATTGGGACAAATACCGCGAGAACATGTTCACGACGGAGTCGGAGAAGCGTGAGTACGCCCTGAAACCGATGAACTGTCCGGGCCATATTCTGATCTTCAAGCAGGGCATCAAGAGCTACCGTGATCTGCCGCTGCGCTACGGTGAATTCGGCCAGTGCCATCGCAATGAACCCTCGGGCGGCTTGCACGGCATCATGCGCGTGCGCGGCTTTACCCAGGACGACGGCCACATTTTTTGCACCGAAGACCAGATTCTGCAGGAGTGCGTCGACTACACGGCCTTGCTGCAAAAAGTCTATGCCGACTTTGGCTTTAAAAACATCATTTACAAGATCGCCACGCGCCCCGAAAAGCGCATCGGTTCCGATGAAATCTGGGATAAGGCCGAGGCCGCGCTGGTGCAGAGTCTGCAGGCCTCGGGTTGCGCCTATGAAATCACCCCGGGCGAGGGTGCGTTTTATGGCCCGAAAATCGAGTACACGCTCAAAGATGCCATTGGTCGCCAGTGGCAGTGCGGCACCATTCAGGTCGATTTTTCGATGCCCGAGCGCCTGGATGCCGAGTATGTGGGCGAAGATGGCGCCCGCCACCGGCCGGTCATGTTGCACCGCGCCATTGTGGGCAGTCTGGAGCGCTTCATCGGCATCTTGATCGAGGAAAGTGCCGGCGCCCTGCCGGTCTGGCTGGCCCCGGTCCAGGTCACGGTGCTCAACATCACCGATGCGCAAGCTGATTATTGTCGTGAAATTGTTGAAAAATTGAAGAATGCTTTGCCAGATCAAAGGCTTAGGGTGGTCGCTGATCTGCGCAACGAAAAAATTACGTTTAAAATACGCGAGCATTCAATGCAAAAGCTGCCCTACATCTTGGTCGTTGGTGACAAAGAGAAAGCAGCAGGTACCGTTGCAGTGCGCGCCCGGGGTGGTTTAGACCTCGGTGTGATGTCCCTCGATGCATTCGTGCAAAGAATATCCGGTGACATCACTCACAAGTCTGTTGGTTGAGCTTGATTTTCAAGCAAAATAACAGTTTGCCCGCGTTTACCATACGGTTGTAGCTACGTTTAACGTAGCAAATATTGTGAAGGATTAAGCCATCGCTACTGAATTTCGTGACCGCCGTCACCGCGAAGAACGCAAACATCGCCTGAACCGGGAAATCATGGCCCCGGAAGTCCGACTCTCAGGGCTTGAAAACGAGCCGCTTGGTGTGGTTAGCCTGATGGAGGCGCTGCGGATGGCAGGTGAACTCGATGTTGATCTGGTTGAAATCTCTGCCACGGCGGTTCCGCCGGTCTGTCGTTTGATGGATTACGGCAAGTTCAAGTACCAGGAACAGAAGAAGGCGGCGGAGGCTAAGGCCAAGCAGACGGTCATTGAAATCAAAGAAATCAAGTTCCGTCCGGGCACTGATGATGGCGACTACAACATCAAGATGCGCAACATCAAGCGCTTTCTGGCTGAAGGCGACAAGTGCAAGATCACGCTGCGGTTCCGGGGTCGCGAGATCACGCACCAGGAATTGGGCATGGCCTTGTTGAACCGAATTCGTACCGAGTTGGGCGATTTGATCCTGATCGAGCAGTTTCCCAAGCTCGAAGGGCGCCAGATGATCATGATGATCGCGCCAGGCAAGAAGAAAATTGCCGCGAAGCCGGTGGTAGACGCAGCTTCTTAAGAAATATTCGCGCACCGGTGATTGAACTGGTGCTTTGAGAAACGGGGTGGGTTGATTCCCACCGCGACAGTGGCGCTTGAAATGGCGTCGCTGAAAAGTGGTGAACTAACACACACCACTCAAAAGTGGCTCGGGGCCAACAAGTCTGCAAATCGTTTGCAGACGCCTCACGAGCACAATGAAAAAGGAGCATGAATATGCCCAAAATGAAGACCAAGAGCGCGGCGAAGAAACGCTTCCGCGTCCGTCCAGGTGGCACCGTCAAGCGCGGCCAAGCCTTCAAACGTCACATCTTGACCAAGAAGACCACCAAAAATAAACGCCAATTGCGCGGATCCACAGCTGTTCATGAGACCGATATGGGTCGCATGTCACAGATGTTGCCCGGCCGTGGCATTTAATTAACGACGAACAAGGAGTACTCACATGCCTCGCGTCAAACGTGGTGTAACGGCTCGCGCCCGCCACAAAAAAGTTTTAGCCCTTGCCAAAGGTTTCCGCGGTCGCCGCGGTAATGTCTACCGCGTCGCCAAAGAAGCGGTAATGAAGGCTGGGCAATATGCCTACCGTGACCGCCGTACCAAAAAGCGTGTCTTCCGCCAGTTGTGGATTGCCCGTATCAATGCTGCTGCGCGTCAGTGCGGCATGACCTACAGTCAATTCGCCAACGGCCTGAAAAAAGCGAACATCGAGATTGACCGCAAGGTCCTGAGCGATATCGCTGTGCACGACATGGCTGCATTTGCCAGCATCGTGGATCAAGTCAAGGCCAAGCTGGCAGCTTGAGTTCGCACGGGTATGCTATTTAATTAATAGCATACTATGCAATAATGACAAGGGCTAGAGCTTTAAAAGGCACTAGCCCTTTTTCAATTACCAGAGAATTCAAGAGAATTCAAGAGAATTTATGAACGAGTTGAACAGCGTCGTTGACAGCGCTAAAGCCGCCTTTGAGCAAGCCCGCACCCCGGCAGACCTGGAAAACGCCAAGGCGCTATTTCTGGGCAAGTCGGGCCGCATCACGGAGATGATGAAGGGCATGGCTGCGCTCGCGGTGGATGAGAAGAAGTCCCGCGGCGCCGCCATCAACCTGGCCAAGCAGGCGATTGAAGCGGCGTTAAATAGTCGGCGTCAGGCGTTGGCCGATGCCGAATTGCAACTGCAACTTCAAGCCGAAGCACTCGACGTGAGCCTGCCAGGGCGCCTAAGCGGGCAGGGCAGTCTGCACCCGGTCTCGCTGACGCTGGAGCGTATCGAGGCGATTTTTGCTTCGATGGGCTTTGATGTTGCGCAAGGGCCCGAAATTGAGTCGGACTGGTTTAACTTCACCGCGCTGAACACGCCCGAGGATCACCCGGCGCGTTCCATGCATGACACCTTTTATGTCGAGGGCGGTACTGCCAGTGCGCCCAACCTGCTCCGCACTCACACCAGCCCGATGCAAATCCGCTATGCCGTGCAGCACGTCAAACGCCACCGCGCGGTGGCCGCAGGCGGGCCAGTGGACGGGCTTTTTTCAGGCGACATGCCCGAGATTCGCGTGATCGCGCCTGGGCGCACCTACCGCGTCGACAGCGACGCCACGCATTCACCCATGTTCCATCAGTGCGAAGGCCTGTGGGTCGGTGAGAACGTCAGTTTCAAAGACCTCAAGTTTGTCTTTACCGATTTTTGTCGCACCTTTTTTGAGTCAAGCGACCTGGTGTTGCGCTTTCGGCCCAGTTTCTTTCCGTTCACCGAGCCGAGTGCCGAAATTGACATCCAGTTCCAAAACGGCCCGTTGGCGGGTCGCTGGCTCGAAGTGGCCGGTTCGGGCCAGGTGCATCCCAACGTGATTCGCAACATGGGCCTGGACCCCGAAAAATACATTGGTTTTGCCTTTGGCATGGGGCCGGACCGGCTGGCGATGCTGCGCTATGGCGTGAATGACTTACGCTTGTTTTTTGACGGCGATATCCGCTTTCTGTCGCAATTTCAATCATAAGAAACTGATCAAAGAGTCATCATGCAATTCCCTGAATCCTGGTTGCGCGAATTCTGCAACCCGCCGCTGTCCACTGAGCAACTCGCCCAGACGCTCACCATGGCCGGGCTTGAAGTGGAAGAGCTCAAGCCCGTCGCCCCGCCGTTCAACCGGATCGTGGTGGGTGAAATCAAAGAAGCGGCCCAGCATCCCAATGCCGATCGGCTGCACGTTTGCCAGGTGGACGTCGGTCAGGCGGAACTACTTACCATCGTTTGCGGCGCCCCCAATGCCCGGGTCGGCATCAGGGTGCCGGTGGCCTTAGTCGGCGCGGAGCTGCCTGCGGGTGACGATGGCCAGCCCTTTCTCATCAAGGTGGGTAAGCTGCGGGGCGTTGAGAGCTATGGCATGCTTTGTTCGGCCAAAGAACTCAAACTGTCCAACGACCATGGCGGCTTGCTGGAGCTTGGGAGCGATGCCCTCTTGGGCCAAGACATTCGTGAACATCTGAAGCTGGACGACACCTTGTTCACCCTCAAGCTCACACCCAATCTGGCCCATTGCCTCAGCGTGTACGGCGTGGCGCGTGAAGTGGCGGCGTTGACCGGTGCACCATTGAACGCGCCCAGCTTTGCGGCGCTCAAAGTCAGTGGCGCGGACAGATTGGCTGTGAAGGTGAGTGCCCCTGATCTGTGCGGGCGCTTCTCTGGTCGCATCGTGCGTCAGGTCAATCCCCGGGCCGCTACGCCGGCGTGGATGGTGGAACGGCTGGCGCGTTGCGGCCAACGCAGCGTCACCGCGCTGGTGGATATTTCCAACTACGTGATGTTCGAACTGGGCCGCCCGTCGCATATTTTTGACCTGGACAAGATCCACGGCGGCCTGGACGTGCGCTGGGGCAAGCCCGGTGAGCAACTGAAACTGCTCAATGGCAGCACCGTCACGGTGGATGACAAGGTCGGCGTGATTGCCGATGAGCTTGCAGTGGAGTCACTGGCGGGGATCATGGGCGGTGACGCGACGGCGGTGTCGGACGACACCCAAAATATCTACCTGGAAGCTGCTTTTTGGTGGCCCAAAGCCATCGCTGGGCGCTCACGCCGCTTCAACTTCTCGACCGATGCCGGGCACCGCTTTGAGCGTGGCGTCGACCCGAGCCAGACCGTGGAGCACATCGAGCGCATCACGCAGTTGATCATTGACATCTGTGGCACGGCCGACACCACTTGTGGCCCGATTGACGACCAGCAGGTGAACCTGCCGATGGTGCCCCCAGTCAGCTTGCGGGTCGCACGCGCCTGCAAAGTGATCGGCATGCCATTGAGTCAGGCGCAATGCGCTGACGCCCTGAAGCGCCTGGGCCTTGCAATCACGCAGACTGAGGGCGTCATTACCGTGACGCCGCCTTCGTACCGCTTTGATCTGCAAATTGAAGAAGACCTGATTGAAGAAGTGACACGCATGGTGGGCTACAACAACCTGCCACACACACCGCCCCTGGCACCGATCACTGCCAAGCTTCGCCCTGAGACGCAGCGCAGTGCGTTTGCCCTGCGCCGCAGCATCGCCGCGCTGGGCTATCAGGAAACCATCAACTTCAGTTTTGTTGAGGCGCGTTGGGAGCACGAGCTTTGCGCTAACCCGAATCCGATCAAACTGCTGAACCCGATCGCCAGCCAGATGAGCGTGATGCGCTCGTCGCTGCTGGGCTCGCTGTTGCAGGTATTGAAGTTCAACCTAGATCGCAAAGCCCAGCGCGTGCGCGTCTTCGAGCTTGGCCGGGTTTTCTTGCGCGACGCCTCGATCCAGAACACCGACACCACGGTCGAAGGCTTTGACCAGCCCATGCGTGTGGCGGGCCTGGTGACCGGCAGTGCCGACGCCCTGCAGTGGGGGCGCAAAGAGCGGTCGGTCGATTTCTTTGACATCAAGGGTGACGTCCAGACCTTGCTGGCGCCACGCCAACCCGTCTTTGAGCCAGCAGAGCATCCCGCCATGCACCCGGGGCGCTGCGCCCGCGTCCTGCTCGACGGTGTTGCGATTGGCTTCGTCGGAGAGTTGCATCCCAAGTGGCGCCAAGCCTACGATCTGGCCCAAGCGCCGCTCATGTTCGAGCTCGACCTTGATGCCTTGCTGCAGCGCAAGGTGCCGACATTCACTGGCGTGGCCAAGTACCAAGCAGTGGACCGGGATATTGCCGTGATGGTGACCGACAAGGTGACGCATGCCGCGTTGATGGACGCTATCTGGTCGGCGCCCACGGCGGGTCTGCTGCGCAACGCCGTTTTGTTTGATATCTATCAACCTAAACGTGCCCCGGACTTGGATGTGTTCAGTCTGGAGAAAAGTTACGCGCTACGCTTGACGCTCAACAGCGATGACGCCACGCTGACTGAAGAACAGATCGACCAGGCGACGCAAGCCGTGCTTGCTTCACTTTTGACCAAATTGGGTGCGCGTCAGCGAAGCTGACGATTCACCCTCAACCCGAACAAGAAGCGAAACCACCATGGACATGTCGGTTGAAAGCCTGGAGATGCCAGCGCTGACCAAAGCGCAGTTGGCCGAATTGCTGTTTGAAAAAATCGGCTTGAACAAGCGCGAATCGAAAGACATGGTGGACGCGTTCTTCGACCTGATCGCTGACAGCCTGGTACAGGGCGAAGACGTCAAGATATCAGGCTTTGGAAACTTCCAGATTCGCACCAAGGCGCCGCGCCCAGGGCGTAACCCTCGCACGGGTGAGATGGTCCCCATTCAGGCGCGCCGGGTCGTGACTTTTCACGCGGGTTACAAACTTAAAGAGCAAATTCAGGATCAAGACTCGATGCCTGCGGTGCAACTGGCTTAGTTGTGGTAATTTGGTCTGCGAGGCTGATTTGCTGCTTTACACGCTGTGGTAGCTGGGGTAATCTGCAAAATTTCGCTCCGAATGCATTGATTTAAATGGAGAACTCCCTCCCCCCCATTCCCGCCAAGCGCTATTTCACCATCGGTGAGGTGGGCGATTTGTGTGGTGTCAAACCACATGTGCTGCGTTATTGGGAGCAGGAGTTCACGCAACTGCGCCCCATGAAGCGTCGCGGCAACCGTCGCTACTATCAGCACCACGAGGTGCTGATGATCCGCCGTATCCGCGACTTGCTCTACGACCAGGGTTTTACCATCAGCGGCGCGCGCCAAAAAATGCAGGAAATCCTGCAAGTTGATCGTGACAAGATGGGCAATGGGGGGGTCTGCCTGGACGGCATCGAGGTGATTGAACTCAACGAGTCCGAATTGAACGACTTTGAAGATACCCAATTGAATTTGGCGCCCACCGACAGTTTGGACCCGATGCTGTTGGTACGCAGGGAATTGTTCGAAATTCGTGAACTTCTCTCTCCGGCGCGCTGAAGCTAACGCTTGGCTAGCGGTTATAATTTACTTTTTGAACGGTGTGTGGCGCAGCCTGGTAGCGCACTTGCATGGGGTGCAAGGGGTCGAAGGTTCGAATCCTTTCACACCGACCATATGAATCAAGGACTTAGCTTCAAAAGGGGCTGAGTCCTTTCTTCTTGGTGGCGGCAGAAAGGACCATTGTCCCAACCGTTGTCTTAAGCGCAGCGATGCCCACCTTCAAGCGATGCACGCTGCCTTCCTGTGTTTGACCCAAGAGGGCACTTAAACGCAATACTTCAGTACGCGCTGGCGTCGCTGTGGCATCCCAATCACTCAGGACGATGCGGCGCAGACCGGCGGTCATCTGGTGGTCCGCTGGCTTGTGCGTGTGGCCGTGAATCAGTGTGCTGGCCTGTGCCAGGCCTAGCCAATGGCAGGTCATTGCTTCATCAAGGTCGGCATACGGCGCACCGCTGCGTTTGTGGGCCTCGCTCTGCCTGCGCATGTCCTGTGCCATTTGCTGGCGTTGCGCCAATGGCAGGCTCAAAAAATTCTCTTGCCACGCTGGACTGCGCACTAGAGCACGAAACTGCAGATAGTCGGTGTCGCCCAGGCACAAGGCGTCGCCATGCGACAGCAACCAGTGTTGTCCTGCAAATTCCAGTACGCTGGGGTCAGGGAGCAAGGTCAGGCCGCCCGCTTGGGCAAAAGCCGAACCGAGCAGGAAGTCGCGGTTGCCGTGCATCACGAAGATCGACAGCCTTTGCGAAGCGGTTTCGAGAATCTGCGCGCAGCCGGCTTCGAAGCCAGCCGTTGCCAACACATCGTCACCGACCCACACTTCGAACAAATCGCCCAGGATAAACACGGCGTCGGCCTGCGTCGTCTGCATGAAGTGCTGCCAGGCGTTGAAGGTGGCGGGCTCACTCGCCTGCAAGTGCAGGTCAGAGATGAAGTCGAGTTGCTGCCAGTGGGCAGGCGCGTGCAGTACCGGCCAGGGTGGCACCACCGTGGGCGCCATGTTCCCGGGGCCGGTGGCAGTCATGTCAGAGTGCCACGGCCTTTTCGATTACCACGTCGTCCACCGGCACGTCATCATGGTAGCCCTTGCGCGCGGTCTTGACGGTCTTGATTTTGTCCACCACATCCTGGCCCGCGACGACTTTGCCGAACACGGCGTAGCCCCAACCCTGCGCCGAAATGGCGGTATGGTTCAGGAAACCGTTGTCGGCCACGTTGATGAAGAACTGCGCAGTGGCAGAGTGCGGATCACCGGTGCGAGCCATGGCCACGGTGTAATTGAGATTCTTCAGGCCGTTGTCAGCCTCGTTGGCAATCGGCTGGTCGCCTTTTTTTTCTTTCATCCCGGGCTCCATGCCTCCGCCTTGCACCATGAAGCCGGGAATGACACGGTGAAAAATCGTGTTGTCGTAGTGGCCTTTGTTCACGTAACTTAGAAAATTAGCCACGGTTTTAGGTGCCTTGTCTTGCTCGAGTTCAAGGGTGATGACGCCGTAGTTGGCGATGTGGAGTTCGACTTTGGGGTTGCTCATGATTTACTTCACCAGGGTTGCAGAGTTGATAAGAATCGGAGTTTTAGGGGCGTCTGAGCCAAAGGGGCCAGCTGGGCCGGTGGGCACAGCCTTTATTTTTTGGATCACCTCCATGCCGCTGGTGACTTTGCCGAAAACGGTGTAGCCAAAATCGCGCTCGCTGGGATCCAGAAAGGCGTTGTCTTTGACGTTGATAAAGAACTGGGCCGTGGCCGATTGCGGGTCAGCGGTGCGGGCCATTGCGAGTGTTCCCGTGACGTTCCTTGGCCCGCCTTTGGCAAGTGCTTCCCGGCCTTCGTGCGCCACCGGCGCCCGGGTCGGTTTTTGCACATATTTGGCATCAAAGCCACCGCCCTGGATCATGAAGTTGGGGATGACGCGGTGGAAGATGGTGCCGTCGTAGTGCTTGTCCTGCACGTACTGCAAGAAATTAGCCACCGTTTTGGGCGCCTTGTCGGGATAGACCTCGACGACGAAGTCGCCCGCTGATGTGGCGAATTTCACTTGGGCTGGCACTTGCGCCCAGGCTTCTGACGCTATTGAAAATGTAGCTGTAACCGCAATAATTGCGGGGGCTAAGGCCGTAAATAGTGTAAATTTCATCCAATAACTCCTTCGTAAAATATTTTCCAATTGGCGCCTTGACGCACCCAGTATTGGCGTTTGGTCGGCCCGGTGCGGGCGCCGTCGGTCACTTCGCCAAAAGTGACCACCATGGTGTCGGCGGTGTCAGTCCAGCGCAGCATGGACAGGTCCTTGAGTTGAATGGCGCGTCCCTGCACTAGGTTCAACTCGCTGCGCAGAGACGGTGTCCACTGCGTCAATGTCTTGCCATTGCTGTTGAAGTTGGGGCTGTAAAAACTAAGCACCTGGTTCATATTGCCGCTGGATTTGGCCTTTTGCCAGGCGCTCAAGGCGGCTTCAAAAGGTTTGCTCTCAGAGCGGGCCGTGTTGGGCGTGACCCATTTCAGGCTTTGCGAGATCACGACTGGCGTGGTGCGGACTTCGACCGTGCGGATCAGCGCCATCAAGTCAGGGTTGGCCAACACGACGCAACCGTCGGTGGCCAGAGGCGCGCGTGAAAACTGGCTGGGCGGCGTGCCATGCAGCCAAATGCCGCCGCCTGTTTTGCCGCGCGCGCTGTCGAGCACGTTGGGGTAATTGATGGGCAGTGCGCCTGAGCCGTAGAAGTCTTTGAGCGACTTGGGGTCGAGGTTGCTGGTGATGAAGTACACGCCCAGCGGGGTTCGCAAGTCACCCTCGGCGTTTTTAGACAGCCCGGACTTTCCGATAGAGACGTAATAGTCAGCAATCAGAGTCAGCCCGGTGGGCCGGTTTTCCAGCAAGTACAGGCGCGAGCGGGACGCATCAATGGCAATGGCGTGCTTGTTGCGCGCTGACAGCGCCAGGAATTGCGAAGGAAGCGCCCCCGCAGGCGGGCGCTCACGCAAGGCCTTCAAGCGCAGTTGCGACTCATCGCGGAGTTCACTCAGCACTGGGGCAGCGGCTGTGCGCAGGGGTTCCGGCACGTCGCCCACCACACGGACAGCTCGCGTGCGTGCGGCCAGCAGGTCGCCGTAGACCAGTTGGGCCAATTGAAAGTGGGGGTGGTCCTTGACCAGTTGCTCGGCTTGGGTCAGGGCTTCAGAGCTCTGCGCCGTGGCCATAAGTTGGTAGATGGTCAGCAGACGTGCTTCCGCCAGGTCACCGTTGGCCGATGGCGGCTGCTTAAGGCTGCGCACAGGCTGGGCCTTGGCTGCTGTCTTGCTCTTGACGCGCGGGGCAGTCTTGGTCTTGGCGGCTGCTTGCTGCCTGGCGCTCGCGGCAGGCGTGGCTTTGGACGCAGGCTTTTGATGAGAGGCCGCGCCTGCGCTCAACGCCAGACCCACGAGGGCCGGGAAAAATAGAAAAATAAAATGTCGCTTCATGATCGCATCAGGCGCTACACGCTAGCCGCTGAGCCAGGCAAGCTCGCTTTGATCGGCTGGCGGTCATTAGTTTCCAGTGCTTTCCTTGACGATCAACCACCGGTTGCCAGTCTTGACCAAGTCGAGCGTTTTGCGGCTCGACACAGCAAGCGTTCCCGAGCGGTAGTCCTGACGGAATTTGGCCACAGCTTGTGAATCATTGACCGTGACGCTGACGTTGTCCAGTTTGACGCTGATGGTGTTTTTGCCGACGATGCGGTTGCGGCGTTCGGCCTCCCAGGCGTTGCGTGACTGTTTTCCCGCTGGGTCGAACTCTCTGCCATAAGCACCCAGGTAGGCAGTCATGTCCTTGGCGGCCCAGGCTCTGGCCCAAGCCTGCACTGCGTCTTCCACTTCTTTGGCTTCCTTTGCTGAGCTGTCGCTGGCGGCTGGCTTGGCAGTTGCAACCGGGGCGGGGGTGGCTAATGGGGTTGCGGACACAACAGCCGCCGGGGCGGTTGGTGCTGGTGTTGCTGGTTTGGCGACCGCTGCCGCAGTGGTGGGGTGCTGACCCTTGTTGTTGGGGCCAAATAACTCCCGAATCAGGGCTAATTTGGGCGGTACGGCCGGATTGGCGCCATCGAGTTGCAGCGCCTTGTTGTAGGCCTGGCTGGCTAGGCGTGCGTAGACGTCGCCCAAGTTTTCATGCGCGGTGGCGTAGCTGGGATTGGTGCGGATGGCCATTTCCAGCGCAGCCCGAGCCTTGTCAAACTGGTTTTGACCCGCGTAGAGTACGGCCAGGTTGTTGTAGGGTTCGGGCAGCTCGGGATAGTCTTCAGTGAGCTTGGTGAACGTTGCGATCGCCTCAGCCTGTTTGCCCAGATTGCGTTGGATGACACCCTTGAGGAAGCGCATCTGCGGGTCGGCGGGCTTGGTTGCCAGGTAACTCTCGGCCTTGACCATGGCTTCGCCTAGCTTGCCCGCGTGCAGCAGTTGGTTAACGTCGCCATAGTCATCTGCGTACGCGATGGACGTGGTGCAGGCAAGCGCGACTGCCATCAGGCGAAGTGTGGTGAAAAAAGGGGTGCGGGCGAGCTTCATGGGGCTTTTTGATTCCTACAGGGTGAGAGCCCGGCAATCGCGGCTGGCCAGCGGATCGGGCTATATACTGCTAAGAATTGTAGCTTAGGGGGTGCTTTTCAGCGCCTTCGTAATTACCCACCCATTTGCAGTCTTTGCCAATGCCACCATCTAGTCGACTACTTTGACGGCGTCGTTTGAAATACCCATGAGTTTGCGCATCTACAACACGCTGTCGCGTGCATTGGAACCTTTGATCCCGATTGACCCCGGACATGTGCGCATGTACGTCTGCGGCATGACAGTTTATGACCTGTGCCATCTGGGCCATGCGCGCGCCATGGTGGCGTTTGACGTGGTGCAACGCTGGCTCAAGGCCAGCGGCTTGTGCGTGACCTATGTGCGCAACGTGACCGATATTGACGACAAAATCATTAAACGTGCGCTGGAGAATGGCGAAACCATTCGGGCACTGACCGATCGCATGGTGGATGCCTTGCATCAGGATGCCGATGCCCTGGGCATTGAGCGCCCTACCCATGAACCCCGGGCCACCGACTTCGTGCCGCACATGTTGAATCTGATTGGGCGACTTGAACAAAAAGGTCTGGCCTACCAAGCGGGCAATGGGGACGTCAATTACGCGGTACGAAAATTCCCGGGCTACGGCAAGCTCAGCGGCAAGTCACTCGATGAGCTGCGCGCCGGTGAGAGGGTGGCAGTGGCGGACGGCAAGGATGATCCGCTTGATTTTGTGCTCTGGAAAACCGCCAAAGCGAACGAACCGCCGGATGCGAAATGGGACAGCATTTACGGCCAGGGCCGCCCTGGCTGGCACATCGAATGCTCGGCCATGTGTGGCGAGATGCTGGGTGAGACCGTGGACATTCACGGCGGCGGCGCTGATCTTCAGTTTCCGCACCATGAGAATGAAATTGCGCAGAGCGAGGGTGCCACCGGCAAACCATTGGCGAGCATTTGGATGCACAACGGCTTTGTCACGCGCGACAACGAGAAGATGTCCAAGAGCCTGGGAAATTTCTTCACGATCCGCGACATTCTGGCCCGTTATGACGCCGAGACCACACGCTTCTTCATCATCCGAGCCCACTACCGCAGTGCTCTGAACCACAGCGACGCGCATCTGGACGATGCCCGCAACTCTCTGAAACGCCTCTACACGGCGCTCGATCTGGTAGCGCCCGAAGCGCTGCTTGCCATTGACTGGAGCGAGCCCTTTGCCGCGCGCTTCAAGGCTGCGATGGACGAAGATTTTGGTACTCCCGAGGCGGTAGCGGTGCTGTTTGAGTTGGCTTCAGAAGTCAACAAGACCCGGTCTGCGCAATTGGCGGGCCTGCTCAAAGCCTTGGGCGCTTGCCTGGGCCTGCTGCAGGGCGATCCGAAAGCATTTCTTCAGGCCGGTGCCACGCTCGACGAGGGGTCGATTGCGACTTTGATTGCGCAGCGCGCGGCGGCCAAGGCCGCCAAAGACTTCGCCGAAGCGGATCGCATTCGCCAGCACTTGTTGGCCCTGGGTATTGTGCTAAAGGATACGGCTAGCGGCACATCCTGGGAAGTTGCCGCATGATTTTATTAAGCGCAATTTTGGCATCTAGCCCTCGTGGATAGTGCCATGGTAGCTACTCAAACAATAGCGTCAGAAGTGGCATCTCCCGTCTATTGGAGCGACGCGCGCAAGCACCTGATGAAAAAAGACCGGGTGATGAAGCGGCTCATCCCGTTGTTTGGCGACGCCTGTCTGCAAAGCCGGGGGGATGCTTTTGTGACGCTGGCTCGCAGCGTGGTGGGCCAGCAGATTTCGGTTAAGGCGGCTCAGACCGTGTGGAATCGCTTTGCGCTGCTACCGAAGCAAATGACGGCTGCCAACGTGCTCAGGCTCAAGGTCGATGACATGCGTGCGGCGGGCTTGAGTGTGCGCAAGGTGGAATACCTGGTTGACCTGGCGCTGCATTTTGACAGTGGTGCGGTGCACGTCGAGACCTGGGAAGCCATCGAGGATGAGGCGATCATTGCCGAGTTGATTGCCATCCGTGGCATTGGTCGTTGGACAGCGGAGATGTTCTTGATCTTTCACCTGATGCGCCCCAATGTGCTGCCGCTGGACGATGTCGGGCTGCTCAATGGCATCAGCAAGAACTATTTTTCTGGTGATACGGTCAGTCGCAGTGATGCGCGCGAAGTCGCCGCCGCCTGGGCACCTTATTGCAGCGTGGCAACTTGGTATATTTGGCGCTCGCTGGATCCACTGCCGGTGGAATACTGAAGACATGAAAACTTGCGGGACAGACCGCCGTTACGCGAAGCGAACAAGCTCTGTCCCCAACTGATCAAAAATGCGGGGCAGACCACCATTGCGTCAAGCGAACAAGCGCTGTCCCCAACCGCATAGGAGTCATTTGTGGCCAAGAAAACATTCCTCGATTTTGAGCAGCCGATTGCCGATCTCGAAAACAAGATTGAAGAGTTGCGCTATGTGCAGACCGAGTCGGCGGTCGATATTTCGACTGAAATTGGGCAGTTAGCCAAGAAAAGTCAGCAACTCACCAAAGACATCTACAGTGACTTGAGCCCTTGGCAAATCACCAAAATTGCCCGTCATCCCGAGCGACCCTATACGCTCGATTACATCAACGACATCTTCACCCATTTTGTTGAACTGCACGGGGATCGTCATTTCGCCGACGACCAAAGCATTGTTGGTGGCTTGGCGCGTTTCAATGGCACACCCTGCATGGTGCTGGGGCAGCAAAAAGGGCGTGACACCAAAGAGCGCGGTCTGCGCAACTTTGGCATGACCAAGCCGGAGGGCTACCGCAAGGCGCTGCGCCTGATGAAGACGGCAGAAAAATTCAACTTGCCCCTGTTCACCTTTGTCGATACGCCCGGTGCCTACCCTGGCATTGATGCCGAAGAGCGCGGCCAATCCGAGGCCATTGGCCGCAACATCTTTGAGATGGCACAGCTTGAGGTGCCCATCATCACCACCATCATCGGCGAGGGCGGCTCGGGCGGTGCCCTGGCTATCTCTATTGGTGACCAGGTGCTGATGATGCAATACTCGATTTATTCGGTCATCAGCCCCGAGGGCTGCGCATCGATCCTCTGGAAAACATCCGACAAGGCACAAGAGGCGGCGGATGCGCTGGGAATTACCGCGCACCGGCTCAAGGCCCTGGGCGTGATTGACAAGATCGTCAATGAGCCCGTCGGCGGCGCGCACCGCGACTACAAGCAGATGGCCGCTTTTCTCAAGCGCGCCTTGAACGACGCCTTTCGCCAGGTCGGTGACCTCAAAGTCAAGGAACTGTTGGAGCGTCGTTACGAACGTCTGCAAAGCTATGGCCGGTTCATCGATACCAAAGCGGTTGCCAAGTAGCGCGGACCTGCCCTTTGCCATTGTTTGCAGCTTGTAGTCAGGTGGCCGTTTGACTGTCACCCTGCCGGACGCCATGGCTCTCTTCCAGCCGAGCCTGCCGCTGGCGGTGGGCTTCAGTGGCGGGGCAGACTCCACCGCTTTGTTGTTGGCTTGCACCGAAAAATGGCCGGGTCAGGTGCACGCCATCCATGTTCACCACGGTTTACAGGCGGCGGGAGATGACTTCGAACGGCATTGCCAGACGGTTTGCGCGCGGCTGGGCTTGCCGCTGGTGGTCAAGCGCGTCGACGCGCGTCATGCCTCGGGCCAGAGTCCGGAAGATGCAGCCCGCCGCGCCAGATACAAAGCTTTTGAGGCTGTATCCCACGTGGAATATGCGCTTAAAGCTACTAAAGATATAGCAATTGCGCAGCACGCGGACGATCAGGTGGAAACGCTGTTGCTTGCGCTGAGCCGAGGTGCTGGCTTGCCCGGTATGAGCGCCATGCCGGCAATGTGGCAGCGCGCAGGGCTCACCTACCATCGCCCGCTCTTACGCGTGGCGGCGTCAGAAATCCGGCGCTGGTTGGTCGCTCGTGGTGTGGCCTGGATTGAGGATCCGACCAATGGCGATGAGCAGTTCACCCGCAACCGCATTCGTGCGCGTTTATTGCCCGCGTTGGACTCCACCTTTGAGCAATTTCGCGAGACCTTTGCGCGCAGTGCCGCTCACGCCGCACAGGCGCAAGTGCTGTTGCTTGAAGTGGCAGCGCAAGACCTGGCTCACATGGGTACCCCGCCCGTGATTGCGTTGCTGCAAGCCTTGAGCCGCCCACGACAAGCCAATGTGTTGCGCCATTGGCTCAACACCGCGTTTCAAACCGTGCCCAGCACGGCGCAAATGACGGAGCTGCTGGACCAGATTGCCGCTTGCACCACGCGAAGCCACCAGATTCGGATCAAGGTAGGCACTGGCTATTGCGAGCGCCGAGCGGCGACGCTGCATTGGTACAATCCCCAGGTTTTGCACTACTAAATTTTAGCAATGGCATTGATTGTTCACAAATACGGCGGCACGTCGATGGGGTCCACCGAGCGTATCCGCAACGTCGCCAAACGCGTTGCCAAGTGGGCGCGAGCGGGCCACCAGATGGTGGTGGTCCCCAGCGCGATGAGCGGTGAAACCAACCGATTGCTGGCGCTGGCCAAAGAATTGGCACCGGCAAAGACCACGGATTCTTACAGCCGCGAACTCGACATGTTGGCAGCCACTGGCGAGCAGGCCTCCAGCGCCTTGCTGGCGATTGCACTGCAAGCGCAAGGTCTGGAGTCAGTCAGCTATGCCGGCTGGCAAGTGCCGATCCGCACCAACAGCGCCTACACCAAGGCCCGCATCGAGTCGATCGAAGACACCAAGGTGCGCGCTGATCTGGAGGCTGGCCGGGTGGTGATCGTGACCGGCTTTCAAGGGCTGGACGAACTGGGCAACATCACGACGCTGGGCCGCGGTGGCTCGGACACCTCAGCCGTTGCCGTGGCCGCCGCCATGAAGGCCGACGAATGCCTGATCTACACCGATGTAGACGGCGTCTACACCACCGACCCGCGCGTAGTGCCTGAAGCGCGTCGCCTGCAGACTGTGAGCTTTGAAGAAATGCTGGAGATGGCCTCCATGGGCTCCAAGGTGCTGCAGATCCGGTCGGTTGAATTTGCCGGCAAATACAAAGTCAAACTGCGGGTCTTGAGCAGTTTTACGCCATGGGATATTGATATTAACGAGGAAGCCGCCTCCGGCACCCTGATCACTTTTGAGGAAGACGAACACATGGAACAAGCCATCGTTTCTGGCATCGCATTCAGCCGCGACGAAGCCAAAATCTCCGTCTTGGGCGTGCCCGACAAACCCGGCATTGCCTACCAGATTCTGGGGGCCGTGGCCGACGCCAATATTGAAGTCGATGTGATCATTCAGAACATGAGCAAAGATGGCCGCACTGATTTCAGCTTCACCGTCAATCGGGGTGACTACGCCAAGACAATCGATTTACTCAATGACACAGTGCTACCCAAGCTCGGCGCGCTGGAAGTGGCGGGTGACGCCAAGATATGCAAGGTGTCAATTGTTGGCATTGGCATGCGCAGCCATGTCGGCGTGGCGAGCAAGATGTTTCGTGTCCTGAGTGAAGAAGGCATCAACATTCAAATGATTTCCACCTCCGAGATCAAGACCTCGGTGGTGATTGACGAGAAGTACATGGAACTGGCTGTGCGTTCTTTGCACAAGGCGTTTGAACTGGAACAAGCGCCTGCCTGAAAATAGCGTCAGACTCGTGAGATAATATCGCCTGTTCAGGAAACGTGACCGAGTGGCCGAAGGTGCTCCCCTGCTAAGGGAGTAGGGGGTGTAGAGCCTCCTCGAGAGTTCGAATCTCTCCGTTTCCGCCAAATTGAAACCCCAAGTAATTGATTTACTTGGGGTTTTCTATTTTTATCTTGCCAGAGCAACATTCACCAATATAGGTAAAAGACTGACTTTGTAGAGCGGGCGTAGCTGGTGTGGGTCGGTGGCATCACCCGTGAGACTGCTATTGCAGTCCAGCGCCCGCAGTGCATCTGGGGCACACTGACGCAGTCACGCACCAACTTGTCGATTTTCAGCCAACCCTTTGCTTTGATTCATCGCCCGAAGCGGCAAGCGATTGTGGTGGAGACCCGTTTCAGCGCCATTGCGGAAATAAATTAGCGCAATCAACCTGCGACGATGGCGATGTCCGCCTTCAGTGAGCTTGCGGCGAAAATCTGCAATCGATGGCATTCATACCAGGTCATTTACTTGGATTCATTCAACTTTGCGAGGTTGAAGAGCGCCGTCATCACCTCGGGCGTGAAGCCAATGCGCTCACGCGCAGAGCCGTCGCCACCACTGATGATCAAAGACTGAAGGTATTCTGCGCAATCGCGATGCCCCCAGAACATTTTGATTGATTGGGCTACGCGCTCATGACGCTTCTTGATGATGTCGATGTTATGGTCAACTTGAAACTGCCGGGGCAATTCGTTCAAGGCCATCGGTCGAGTTGCGGGGTCACCAGAGTCCATAGAAATTTCCGGAAAACCGGTGAAGTCATTTTTAGGCATTGGATTTTCTTCAGATAATTTTATCGACCGGGAGGTTCTCTGGTTCCTGCATCGTGTTTCAGATGTGTAAATGTGCGCAGACGACGTAACATGCTCTCGCTCAAGAGGCCCGCTGCAACGTTGATAGGCAATGCAAAACCCCCGTATATCAGAGATTTACGGGGGGTTCTTTGTAGCATTGCTTCGCCGGGCTGGTATCAGGCGCTGCGTGCGGGGCGTTTTTTAGCGTCGCGCGGCACAAACACCTTGCCACCGTTGCCGGGCTTCACACCCATGGGCTTGCCAAACGCTGGCTTGCGGGCACCAAAGTCACTACGCGGCGCGGGGCCGTCGTTGCGGGCGCCGGCAAAACGGTCATTGAAGCCGCCTTTGCGTTCGTAGTTGAATCCTTCGGGCGCGCCGCCACTGCGGGTGTCACGCTGCCCGAAGCCATTGTTGCTGGCATTTTGGTAACCGTTGCTGGGGCCTGAATCTCGGGGCGCGCCCGCGTTTCTGTCGGCAAAGCCACCGCGATTGGCACCGAAACCGCCTGTACGACCACCGCCGCCAAAACCACGCTCACGGGATTGGTAGTCGCCGCCACCATTGCGGCTGTCACGGCCGCCAAAATTGGAAGTGGGACGCGAATCGGGGAAACGCTGTTGCGGTTCCATGCCGGGAATGGTTTCGCCCTTGAACTGCTGATGGGTGTAGTGCTCAATGTCCATGATCTTGCGCCGATCACGGAACTCGGCAAAGGTCACGGCAATACCGTCACGCCCGGCGCGACCGGTGCGTCCAATGCGGTGCGTGTAATCTTCTGCCTTCATGGGCAAACCGAAGTTGAACACGTGCGTGACTGTGGGCACGTCAATGCCGCGCGCGGCCACGTCGGTTGCCACCAGAATTTGCACTTGACCTTGGCGCAAGGCCATCAAGCGGCGGTTGCGCAGGCCCTGGCTCAATGCGCCATGCAGGGCGACAGCGGAGAAGCCCTCTTGCTGCAAATCGTTGGCCAAACCGTCGCATTCGATCTGGGTGCTGGCAAATACCAGCGCCTGGTTGATGGTGGTGTCGCGCAGCCAGTGATCAAGCAATTTGCGTTTGTGCTGGGCGTTGTCGGCCCAGAACAGTTTCTGGCTGATGTTGGCGTGCTTTTCTTGCGGCGAATCGATTTGCAGGCGCTGGGGTTCGCGCATGACACGCGATGCCAGTTGCTGGATGCGCGGCGCAAATGTGGCGCTGAACATCATGGTTTGCTTGCGCTCGATGGTCAGCTGGTTGATTTCAGCCAGGTCATCGGAGAAGCCCAGGTCCAGCATGCGGTCGGCTTCGTCCACCACCAGAAACTGCACCTGATCGAGCTTGATTTGCATCGAGCGCTGCAGATCGAGCAAACGACCGGGGGTGGCGACCACGAGGTTGGCATTTTGCAGCTTGGCAATCTGCAACTGGTAGGGCATGCCGCCGACAATGTTGGCAACGCGAAGACCGCGGCAATGTTGTACCAGATCAATTGCGTCGTGCGCGACTTGCTGCGCCAGTTCGCGCGTCGGGCAAACGATCAGGGCGCCAGGTGCGGCCGGTGCGAAATGGCGCGGATTGGTCGGGTCTTTGCGCTTGGCGCGCTTCGGGGGCGCCTCACCTTTGGCCGCCGCATCAGCCACAGCGCGTTCGAAATCGCTACGTTCTTTCGCCTCGGCCTGTGCTTGTTGGGTCAGCAGGGTGTGCAGCACGGGCAACAGAAAAGCGGCGGTCTTGCCACTGCCGGTCTGGCTTGACACCATCAGGTCGATGAAGCGCGCTGCAGCATCGTTGGCGCTGTGGCCTTGCATGGCCAGCGGAATGGTCTTGAGCTGCACCGTGGTGGGCTGGGTGAAGCCCAGGTCTTTCACAGCTTGAATCAACTCGGGCGCCAGGCCCAGGGTGACAAAGCCGTTGGGGACTTCGGCCACCGCCACCGCCACGGCCTCAGCGGCGTCGGGCGCCTGGGCGGTTTGAATGGCGGCAGCCACTTGCGACACCTTTGGCATCACTTCGATGGTGTCATTGGAAGAATTTTCGACAAGCGATGTTTCGCCCGTCGCTTGAATAGCGTCAGTCATGAATTTACTCACACGCGAGCGTCGCAAGGTTTGCGACGGCTCCGTCAATGGTTAAAAAACATCAACCATCAAACGAAACCTGCTCTGACTCACTAGGAGTTCAATCAGCGCTGGGACCCTATTGTGGAAAACGCAAATGCGAATTCGCTGTGGGCCTGTGAATGAAGGGAGATGTACAAATATGCACGGCAGTTTGCAGTGCAGCCTCAAATTATGCCACGGATTCGGGTTTTTACCTAATCGACCAGCCTGATGAAGTGTTTGCGGTAGTGTTCCAGTTCGTCAATCGACTCGTGCACGTCGGCCAAGGCGGTGTGGCGCTGCTTCTTTTTGAACGATTTGTACACATCAGGACGCCAACGTTTGGACAACTCCTTGAGCGTGCTCACATCCAGGTTGCGGTAGTGGAAGAAAGCCTCCAGCTTGGGCATGTACTTCGCCAAAAAACGCCGATCCTGGCCGATGCTGTTGCCGCACATGGGCGAGGTTTTTTTGGGAACATACTGACTCAGGAATTCGATCAGTTGTGCTTCGGCTTGCACCTCCAGCAAGCTCGAGGCCTTGACCTTGTCAGTCAAACCGGTTTTGCCATGCGTGCCGGTGTTCCATTTGTCCATCTTGCCAAGCAATTCATCGCTTTGGTGGATCACCAACACCGGGCCTTCGATTCGGCATTCAAGGTTGGGGCCGGTGACAATCACGGCAATCTCGATGATCCGCTCTACCTCTGGATCCAGGCCCGTCATCTCGCAATCAAGCCACACCAGATTCTGGTCGGATTTGGCCAGCGTTACGCTTGCCACAGGGGTGTTGGTGGATTCCATCACGAGAATTGTCGCCGATGACATAAACTCGCTCGCCATGGCTGATCCGTTTCCCTCTCTTTCCCCTTCATTGGTGTTGACCATGGTCTTTGCGCTGGCATTGCTCGCCGGTCTGGCGCTGAACTTCTGGCTCAACTCGCGGCAGATCCGGCACGTGGCAAAGCACCGCGGGCAAGTGCCACCGGCCTTCGCCCAGACGATCCTGCTTGTCGCTCACCAGAAGGCAGCCGACTACACCCTCACCAAAGCGCGTTTTGGGCTGCTGGAGCTGGCCCTGGGCGCTGCTGTTCTTGTGGGGTGGACCTTGCTGGGGGGGCTGTCGAGCCTCAACCAGGCGCTGCTCGGTTGGCTGGGCGGCGGCATGGGACAGCAAATCGCGCTGCTTGCGGCCTTTGTGCTGATCAGCGGCCTGATCGATTTGCCCGTGACCCTGTACCAGACCTTCGTGATCGAGGCGCGCTTCGGCTTCAACAAGATGACGCCCCGGCTCTGGTTGCTCGATTTGCTCAAGTCAAGCCTGATCGGGGCTGTGGTGGGCCTGCCGATTGCCGCACTGATTTTATGGATGATGGGTGCGACGGGCAGTTGGTGGTGGCTGTGGGCCTGGGGCGTGTGGATGGGTTTCAATTTGCTGCTGCTGTTGATCTACCCGACTTTCATTGCCCCGCTGTTCAACAAGTTTGCGCCGCTGGAGGATGAGGCCCTGAAGGCCCGCGTGACGGCGCTGATGCAACGTTGCGGCTTTGCCGCCAAGGGCTTGTTCGTGATGGACGGCTCCAAACGCAGTGCCCATGCCAACGCTTATTTCACCGGCTTTGGAGCCTCCAAGCGGGTGGTGTTTTATGACACCCTGCTGGCCAAACTGTCCGCCAGTGAAGTGGAGGCTGTGCTGGCGCACGAACTGGGCCACTTCAAGCACAAACACATCATCAAACGCATCGTGTCCATGTTCGCCCTCAGCCTGGTGGGCTTTGCCCTGCTCGGGTGGCTGAGCACCAAGCTGTGGTTTTACGCCGGCCTTGGTGTACAACCCAATCTGGGTGCGCCCAATGACGCGCTGGCTTTGCTGCTGTTCATGCTGGCCCTGCCGGTGTTCAGCTTCTTCATGGCGCCAATCATGGCCTACTTTTCGCGCAAGCATGAGTTTGAAGCCGACGCCTATGCCACGCTTCAGACCAGCGGCCCGGATCTTGCCACGGCATTGCTCAAGTTGTATGAAGACAACGCCTCGACGCTGACACCTGATCCGCTCTATGTGAAGTTTTACTACTCACATCCGCCGGCATCCGAGCGCTTGGCGCGGATGGCGAGCTGAACCCCTCGAAAGAATGACACCATGAACACTATTCTGAAGACAAATGAGGCGCTAGCCCCCGCTAGACCTGCGTTTAGCGCTACAGAAATAGTCACAAATCTGGCAAAACTGGAAGGCTGGCAACTCTCCGGCGATGGGGCCGACGTGGCCATTGAAAAGACTTTCAGCTTTGCGAATTACCACGAGACCATGGCCTTCGTGAATGCGCTGGCCTTCATCGCGCATCGGCAAGATCACCACCCCGATTTGTCGGTGCGTTTCAACCGTTGTGCGGTGCGTTTCAATACCCATGATATCGGCGGTCTCTCGCGAAGCGACTTTGATTGCGCGGCGCGGGTTGAGGCCCTGTTCGCATGACGGCCACACGCGAAGGACACGCTTGATGGAACGGGCCACCCTCGACCGCGGCCTGATCGTCGCCAACTATGGCCGCCACTTTCTGGTCGAGACACCGGAAGGAAAGCGACTGATTTGCCACTCGCGCGGCAAGAAAAGCCAGGGGCTGGTGGGAGACCGCGTCCTGTGGCAGGCCTCGCAGGACGAGGGCACAATTGAAAAGATCGAAGAACGTCGCAACGTGTTTTACCGTCAGGATGAGGTTCGCACCAAGTCATTTGCGGCCAATCTGGACCAGATACTGATCCTGATCGCGGCGGAACCCGAGTTCTCCAGCAGCCAGCTCTCGCGCGCGCTGATCGCGGCGGAGGCGGAGCACATCACACCCATCATCGCCCTCAACAAAAGTGATCTGGTCGAGCCCTTCGCGCGCGCCTGGGCGTGGCTGCGGCCTTACCGGCAAATGCATTACGGCGTGCTGCCGCTGTCGCTCAAACAATCAGGTGATGTTGATCACGCCGAACTGCTCAAGCTACTGCACGGCAAAACAACGCTGGTGCTGGGGCCGTCGGGCGCGGGCAAAAGCACTTTGATCAACCTGCTGGCACCGGGCGCCCTGGCGCAAACCGGCGAGATTTCACAAGCCCTCAACTCCGGCAAGCACACCACCACCAGCACCACCTGGTATTGGGTTGACGCGGAAAAACAAACGGCCTTGATTGACTCACCGGGCTTCCAGGAGTTTGGCTTGAATCACATCGACCCGGCGCAGTTGGCGGCCTATATGCCGGACTTCAAACCGCATGTGGCCAACTGCAAGTTTTATAACTGCAGTCACCTGCATGAACCCGGTTGCGGCGTCATGGCCGCCGTCAAACCCAACGGTAGCCCGGACGGGATAAGCGCGAACCGCTATAAAATTTACAGCGACTTGTATGCGGAGTTAAGCCAGCGTCGCAAGTACTGAGGCGAGCGCCTGCAGCAAAGCATCGCATTGCGCTGGCGTGCCGATGCTGATGCGCAAGTACTGCTCGATGCGCGCCAGCTGGAAGTGCCGCACCAACACGCCGCGCGAGCGCAGGGCAGCAGCGATGGCCTGTGCATCGTGCTGGGGATGGCGTGCGAACACAAAATTGGCTTGTGAGGGCAGCACCTGAAAGCCCAAATCTTCCAGCGCCAGCACCAGCCCTTCGCGGCTGCTCATCACGGCGCGGCGGGTCTGCTCGAACCAGGCTTGATCCTCAAAAGCCGCGACCCCGCCCGCAATGGCCAGTCGGTCCAGCGGATAGGAATTGAAGCTGTTCTTGACACGTTCCAGCGCCTCAATCAAGTGCGCCTGGCCGCAGGCAAAACCGATCCGTAGACCGGCGAGTGAGCGCGATTTGGACAAGGTGTGAACCACCAGCAGATTGGGATACTGCGCAATCAAGCCGATTGCGCTGTCGCCGCCGAAGTCCACATACGCTTCATCCACGAGCACCACGCGCTGCGGGTGCAGACGCAGCAGTTGTTCCACCTTTTGCAGCGGCAGGCCGACACCCGTGGGTGCATTCGGGTTAGCGATGACGACGCCAGCCACAGCTGCACCGTCGCTACGGGCGTAAGCCGCGACGTCAAGGCACAGGGCTTCGGTCAAAGGCACGGTTTCAACCGGGATGCCGTAGAGCCGGCAGTACACCTGGTAGAAGCTGTAGCTGATGTCGGGTATCAAGAGCGGGCAACCGTGCTGAAAGAAGGCGAAAAAGGCATGGGCCAGCACCTCGTCGGAGCCATTGCCCAAGAAGACTTGCTGCGGCGCCAAGCGATGGTGCGCCGCGATGGTTTGGCGTAATGCCGTGGCTTCAGGATCAGGGTAAAGCTGCAAACCCTGCTGCGCTGCCAGATGGATGGCGGCCAGCACACGGGGTGAGGGCGGGTACGGGTTTTCGTTGGTATTGAGCTTGACCAAACCGTCAATCTTGGGTTGCTCTCCCGGCACATAAGGTACGAGCCGAGGCACAACCGGGCTGTAAAACGAAGCGTTAAAGTCAGAATTTTGATTCAATTTTAATAGCTGCATACGCATTAAGGACGTGGGCTAGAGCTCGATTTATTATAAATATTAGCCCAACAGCCGGGCCAGCGTCAACAGCGCCAGCAGAAACATCCACATCACCACGGCGCGCCACACCAAGCCAACAATAATGACCAGGTGAGCCATCTCAGGCGTCTGTCCCGGCCTGGCTTCTCTGCGCCGGTCAACCGTGCGTGGCGGTAACGCGGGTGCGCCATGGGGCGCCGCCGAAGCTAACGGGGCCGCGACACCCAAGCGGATGTTCACCGCGCCCGCTGTGGCGGCCAGGACAATGCCGTCGTTGTCACAGGCATTGCGCGACTCGTAATTGCGCCAGCCATCGATGGCGTCTTCAAAGCTGCCCACCACCGCAAAGCTGATGGCGGTCATGCGAGCCGGCAACCAGTCAATCGCTGTCCACATGGCCGTTGCGGTCTGCTGCAGCGCGTCACTGACCGGCTGCTGGTGGGCTTTGCTCTTGTGCTGCCAGTAGCGCGCAACAAATTCGCTCAGCCGGTACAGCACCGCACCGGCTGGACCAAAACCAAAAGCCGCCAACACCGAGAACCAGGCCAGTACACCGAACACATGGCGATGCGCCGACAGCACCGAATGTTCTATGACATGGCGCACGATTTCGCTGCGCGGCAACTCGCTGGCATCGATCTGTTGCCAACTGGCCAACAACTCGCGGGCGCGGTCTTCGTCGCCATCGGCCAAAGCGTCCCGAATCTGGGTGAAATGGAAACTGAATTGCCGAAAGCCCAGACAGGCATACAGCACTGCCGCACTCCAGATCACGCCCACCGGCCAAGCCAGAAATGTGATCAGCAGCCAGTAAATCAGCAATGCCGCCAGGGAGGGGCCGCCGACCGCAAAACCCCAGGCCAGCCAGCCATGAAAGGGCTTGCCCGCGTCAAAATTACGGGTGCTCCAGCGCACCCAGGCACGCAGCCCGGCATGGATCGGGTTGCCTTTGCTCAAAGGCCGGGCCTGCTCAAGCAGCAGGGCAAAAAGCACTGAGATAAAGCTCATGGGTTCATCATAACGGCACCGGGCATCAGGCTGACAGCAGGCGGTAGAAGTTGCGCAGCATGCCCGCCGTGGCTCCCCAAATGAAGCGCTGGTGCAATTGATCCTGCCACGGCATGGAGAACCATTCGCGCCGCACGCCTTGCCATTGCATCGCGTGGCGTTGATGGTGGGCGGGGTTCATCAAAAATTCCAGTGGCACCTCAAAAATGTCAGCCACCTCAAAGGCATTGGGCGTCAGCGTGAAGCCCGGCTGCACCAGCGCCACCACCGGCGTGATGATGAATGCCGACCCGGTCAGGTACTGCGGCAGTGCACCCAGCACTTGCACAAAGCTGGGGTTGAGTCCGACTTCTTCTTGCGCTTCGCGCAATGCGGTGGCTGCGGCATCGACATCTTCGTCGTCGGCGGTTCCGCCGGGAAAGGCAATTTGCCCCGAATGGTTGGACAGATGCAAGCTACGCTCAGTGAGCAAAATCGTCGGGTGCTCGCGCAGAACGATGGGTACC
Organism: Rhodoferax sp.; assembly: GCA_013791765.1. Taxonomy (GTDB): domain Bacteria; phylum Pseudomonadota; class Gammaproteobacteria; order Burkholderiales; family Burkholderiaceae_C; genus Rhodoferax. The sequence continues at coordinate 26,079 of VMTC01000009.1, read as the reverse complement.
AGCACTGCGGCATGTCTCGCTGCGCGCTGTGAAAAACGGGGCTCCGCGATGACTTCGGGTTGCCAAACCGGGGGTGAAATAAATCGTGCCTGTAACGCCGCAGCCTGCAACGCCGCCAATGGCACCGCTGGCAAATGGGCATCCACGCCGATCACCGGAATCTGACGCGGGTCAAATTGCGGCAAACTCGATAGCGCGCTGTTGGGCAAGTTGATGGTCATGAGGGATCAGCACCTGAAAAAGACAATAAAAAAGCCGCCCCAAACATCCGCTGGGACGGCTTTTTTGCAAGAAACGCGCTTTAGACAGCGGTCGTCTTGATCTTGCGGGCTGGCAGTTTTTCTTTGATACGTGCCGACTTGCCGCTGCGATCACGCAAGTAATACAGTTTGGCGCGACGCACATCGCCACGGCGCTTGACTTCGATGCCAGCGATCAAGGGGCTGTAGGTTTGGAACGTACGCTCGACACCTTCGCCGCTGGAAATTTTGCGCACGGTAAAGGCGCTGTTAAGGCCACGATTGCGTTTTGCAATCACGACGCCTTCGTAGGCCTGCACACGTTTGCGCGCACCTTCAACCACGTTGACGCTCACCACAACGGTGTCACCTGGGGCGAATACGGGAATTATTTTTCCGAGACGAGCAATTTCTTCCTGCTCAAGGGTTTCGATCAGATTCATGATGTCCTCAAATGATCTTGGATGCGCCAGTGTCGGGATTGACACAAGAAGCCAACTGCACGCAGCAGTTGAACGGCCAGCCAGAGGATCGGTAAGCCCGCCATTATAGCCAGATCAAGCGCTGGCCTCGGGGACGATGGGCGTCTTTGACCATGGCTGCGAGACGCCCTCAGTGCTGGTTGGCCAGAAAAGCTTCGTCGGCGCCAGTCAAGCGCCCCTCCCGGCGCGCCTGGTCGATCAACTCGGGGCGCAGACGCAATGTCAATAGCAAGCGCTGTTCCCGCCGCCAGTGTTCGATCTGGACATGGTGGCCTGACAGCAGCACCTGCGGCACCGGCCGACCCGCCCACTGCTCGGGCCGGGTGTAGTGCGGGCAATCGAGCAAACCGTCCAGCACCGGGTTGAAACTGTCCTGTTGGTGGCTACCCGGCGCATTCAATACGCCGGGTTGCAGGCGCGCCACGGCGTCGAGCAGGGCCATGGCTGCAATTTCGCCACCTGATAGCACGAAGTCACCCAGGCTGATCTGCTCAGTGACATGGGCATCGATAAAGCGCTGGTCCAGGCCCTCGTAGCGGCCGCAAATCAGGATCGCGCCCTGGCTGTCAGACCAACGCTGAACCATGGCGTGGTTGAGCGGCTGGCCCGCCGGCGAAAAAAGCAGCACCGGGGCGGCTCTAGCCCGTTGGGACTGGATGCTATGGAGGCATTGCGCCAGGGGTTCGGCCATCATGACCATGCCGGGGCCGCCACCAAAAGGGCGATCATCGACGCGCCTGTAGTTGCCTGCGGCAAAATCACGCGGATTGGCCAGTTGGACATCGACCAGGCCCGACTCAAAGGCGCGGCGCGTGATGCCACTGGACAGAAAAGGGGCGAATAGCTCGGGAAACAGCGTGACGATGTCAAAACGCATGGGGCAACGCTTAGAAGTCCGCTTGCCAATCCACCAGAATGCGACGACCGGGCAAATCGACCTCGTCGATGTAGACCGAGACGAAAGGAATCATCCGCTCCAGCGGCTTGCCGTCTTGCGCATAGTCCAGAACCAGCACGGTCTGTGCCCCGGTGGAGAGCAATTCTCTCACCGTGCCCAGTGCCACGGCCTCGCGGTTGATCACGTCCAGGCCAATCAGGTCAACCCAGTAATACTCGTCTTTTTCGGCGCTTGGAAAATTGCAGCGGGCCACGAAAATTCGCGCCCCACGCAAGGCTTCGGCAGCAGTGCGGTCGTCCACCCCTTGGGCGCAGGCGACCACAGTGTCTGAATGCACCTTGGCTTCCTTGATCACCAGTTGGGCGACGTCGGCAAAGGTCTTTGCGCCTTTTTCGGCTGGCAGTAGAAACCAGCGCTTGGAAGAAAAAAGCGCCTCGGGATCGGCGCTGTAGGGCAGGACTTTGAACCAGCCTTTGATGCCCCAGGCATCAGCGATGCGCCCGACTTCGATCGCATCCGCCGGCAATTCGGCTGCTTCAAGGCCAGGCAGCATCACAAATCAGGCGCCGCTGGGCCGCCCCAAGGCGACTGCAGCCCCTTGGGGGGCAGCGCAGCACGCGAAGCGGCAAGCGTGGGGGCCATAAAACTTCAAACTGCTTTTTTGGCCGCTTGAGCGATCAAGCGTTCCACCGTGGGAGAGGCCTGAGCACCCACGCTGCGCCAGTAGGTCAGGCGGTCTTGTGCAATGCGGATGCTCTCTTCATTGGCAGTTGCAATCGGGTTGTAAAAACCCAGGCGTTCGATGAAACGGCCATCGCGACGGGTACGCTTGTCAGCAACGACAATATTGAAAAACGGGCGTGCTTTTGCACCGCCACGGGCGAGTCGGATGACGACCATGATTTATCCTTTGGGAGACGGAGTTTGAAATCCATCGTTTGATTCAGTATCTAATTCAGCGCTTGAGACACGCGACATAGCCACCCGGCCAGCGGCACGCTGAATAGCCGCACATTATAACGTTCCAATTCCTATGACACTCATTCGCCCCAGCCAAGTTGAAGACATCCCTGCCATCACCGCCATTTATGGCCACCATGTGCACCACGGAACCGGCACTTTTGAGATCGAACCCCCCTCAATCACGGACATGGCGCAGCGCCGCGCTGAGGTGCTGGCTAAAGGCTTGCCTTATCTGGTGGCGGCAAGGGGCGAGCAAGTGTTGGGCTTTGCCTACTGCAACTGGTTCAAGCCCCGCCCGGCTTACCGCTTCTCGGCCGAGGATTCGATTTACCTGGCAGAGGACGCCTTGGGGCAGGGCCTGGGCCGCGCCCTATTGGCAGAACTGATGATCCAGGCCGAAAGAGCAGGGGTGCGAAAGTTGATCGCCGTGATCGGCGACTCCGCCAACCACGGGTCGGTCGGCGTCCACCGGGCGGCCGGTTTTTCCATGGTCGGCGTGCTCAAGTCCTGCGGCTGGAAATTTGATCAATGGCTCGATGTGGTCATGATGGACAAAGCCTTGGGTCTGGGCGCTAGCCGCGCCCCGCAACCATAATCCGCGCAAATGAAAAATAAGACTGTGGCCGCCTGGCTAGCCTTCATCGGTGGCCCCTTGGGCCTGCACCGCTTCTATTTGTATGGCAAGGGCGACTTGCTGGGCTGGTTGCTACCGGTGCCCACGGCACTGGGCTTGTACGGGCTGGAGCGGGTGCAACAGCATGGTCTGGACGACCTCTTGAGTTGGGTCTTGATCCCGTTGCTGGGTTTCACAATAGCGGGATGCGCCTTGACCGCCATCATTTATGGCTTGACGCCGCCGCAGAAGTGGAACGCGCGTTTTAACCCGTCAGTATCTAAGGATGGCGTAGCCGGGCGCACCAACTGGTTCACCATTGGCGCCATCACCTTGGCACTGCTGGTAGGTACCACGGCGCTGATGAGCAGCCTGGTGTTCAGCTTCCAGCGCTATTTTGAATACCAAATCGAGGAGGCGCGCAAGATTTCCCAATGAAATCGCTGGCCAATTTGCTTGAAGCGCTGTCACTTGTAGCGCTGCCGGAGTCCAGCTCTTCCCGAAAGAGCTTGCGCATGGCACTGCGCATGATGCGGTCGGCATCGGACTCCAACTGATCAATCTCTTCGCAGCTCCTCAAGGCCGCTTCGGCCGTTGCCGGATCGGTAGTCCTGGCTAGAAGTTTCACCGCATCGCGCACCCGTTAGCAGCATTTCAAACTGATATCGCTCAGACGCACGATGTAGTCGGTCATGGGGTCCAGGTCATGCTGGTTGAACAGCTCAAAAAATTACCCTCTCGCGGCAACAACTTGGCAAACAGCGTCGCTTACGCGACGGAGAAAAGGTCAGTCAGATGCTGTTCCTATGACAGACGCGAGTTTAACCATCGCCCTTAGCGCCACCTTCCGGGGCCATCATTGATGGTGTCTTGCGCTTCCAGAAGTGCGCCATTAATGGCTTGACGCTGATGCCGTGCAAAAGAATGGACAGCGTCACCACAATCAGTGTCAACTGAATCAACTCAAGAGCCAGCGCCTCGGGCAAGCCATGCTGAATTGCGTACATCAAATAGTAAAGTGAGCCGATCCCGCGCACACCGAACCAGCCCACCATGCCGCGTATACGCCAAGTGGTGCGTGTGCCTAACAGACCAAGAAAGACGCTGACCGGGCGGGCCACCAGAAACACGAACAGGGCCAGGCCCACAGCGGCCCAACTCCAGGAGTTCAGAAACAGGGAGCCGCCGACCAGCAGAACCAGCATCACTTCCGACAGCCGCTCCAGATGTTCCTTAAATACCAGGGACCCTTGGCTGACCATGGGCGCCGACTCGGGGGCGGAGTCAAGGCTTGAGGGGTCCATTTGCGCTGTTGCCGTACTCAGGGCGGTTGAAGCCTGCTGCGCGGACGACGCTTGCTGCGCTGCCCTGGCCAGCTTCAGCTCAGTCTGACGCAGCGCCACGGCTGCGGCAAAAACCGCCAAAAACCCCCAGGCGTTGATCATCACAGACACGCCGTACACGAGCCCAATCAGGCCCAGACCCAGAAAATCATCCATCAGCTCATGCTGGTGTGGCACTCGACGCAGCTTCCAGCCCAGGCGCGCGAGCAGGACGCCCGCCACGATGCCGACCGCAATGCCGCCAACGGTCGCCCACAGCACGTCGACCAGCGCCCAGCGCAGGTTGGTGTCACCGAGTTCATGCAGCCCCAGCAGGCCCAGCCCCAGCATCACGAAGGGGAAGGCGCTGCCATCGTTCATACCGGCCTCACAGGTCAGGGTGAAGCGCAGTTGGTCACGGTCACCCGGGTGGCGGCTTTGCACGTCGGTGGCCAATACCGGGTCGGTCGGTGCCACGATCGCGCCCAGCAGCACGCCGGCACCCAATGGCAAGCCCAGAACGTAGTAGGCAAAAGCAGCAACCAAGGCCACAGTGATGCTCATTGACACGGTGGCCAGAAGAATCGGTGCGCGCCAGTGTGAAAAGCTGAACGGGACCGGCATTTTGACACCCGCAGAAAACAGGGAGATCAAGACAGCAACTTCAGTCAGCACCTCCAGCAGCGCCGATTCCTTGAGTGGGTTGAAATGAAACAGATTGAGCACGCTCGGGCCGACCAGCAAGCCCACCGCCAGATAAATCATGGCGGCGGTAAACGGTGAGCGCTTCAACACGGACGGTGTGAGGCCTCTGACAAGCAATAAGCCGCCGATCAAGACAAACCACTGGGCGTTAGTCATAGTTTTGGGGCTGGTACATCGGCGCCAGTTTAATCTTGGAAATACCCGTGTGCCTGCCAACTCGTCCTGCAGCAGGGAAAACTCCGTTTGTCCTACGTTCGTGCGCCAACGACCGCAGGCGCCTCACACAGACGAAAAAAAACCACCTGACGGTGGTTTTTTTGCTACAAAGCAGCAAGCGTGAGCTTACTTCTTCGGAGCTTCAGCAGCCTTGGCTGCTTCGGTAACGGCGGCCTTGGCTGCGTCGCCAGCGGCATCAACAGCAACAGCAGCAGCGCCGGTGGCAGCTTGTGCAGCACCAGTTGCATCAGATGCGGCGGTTGTGGCAGCAGCGGCGGCGTCAGTGGCGACGGCAGCAGCAGTGCCAGCGTCTTTGACGGCCTCAACCACAGCAGGAGCGGGCGCTGCAACAGGCGCTTCTTCTTTTTTACCGCAAGCGACCAGAGCAGCAGCAGCGATAACAGTGGCTAAAACGAGTGATTTGTTCATTTTTAAAATTACCTAATAAGTTGACGAAACAATTTCCGGAAATTGTCAATGCAGAAAAACTGCAAGGACCAAGTAAAAATGACTCGAGCTCTTTTTTACTTAGCTTGCCATTATATGTTTAATTCACGCAGCGCTTTAGTCACCCGACTCTATCAATGGTCGCGTTGACATCCATCAATGACATTTTCCCTTGGAGTCCATGCCGACAGCGCTGCATGGGCCCGATTCAACTCCAGGCGTCCATCAAGCTGGCGCCCTGTTCCAGCAGGAAGTCCCTGAAGGCGCGCGCCGCTGGCGAGAGTTTCTTGCTGTTCAGGTGGGTGATGTACCAGTGACCCAGCCAGGGCAGGCCCTCAATGTCCACCAGCGCGATATGACCGCTGGCCAGTTCATGGCGCACGGTACGCAGAGACAAGAAGCTCAGGCCCATGCCGGCCATCACGGCTTGCTTGATGGTCTCGTTGCTGGGCATTTCCATCACCTTGTTCAGTGGCGTCTGGTTGGCGGCAAACAGCCGCTCCATGGCGGCGCGGGTGCCAGAGCCCTCTTCACGCACCACAAAGACATGATCGGCCAGCACCTGGAACGGCAGGCTCTTACGGCGCACCAAGGTGTGCCCGGGCGCCGCCAAGATAGCCAGCGGATTGCTGGCAAAAGCGGTCGCGACGCAGTCAATGTGGGCCGGCGCACGCCCCATCATCACCAGGTCAACCTCGTTGCGGGCCAGCAGGCCCAGCACATTTTCCCGATTGTCAATCCTGAGCTGCACCTCCACGCCGGGGTACAGCTGCTTGAAGCGCACCAGCAGCATCGGCACAAAGTACTTGGCGGTACTGACGACCGCCAGATCGATATGACCCTGCTTCAAGCCCACATGCTCGGCCATCTGGGCCTCGAGGTTCTTGAGCTGCCCCATCGCGGCCTGGGCGTGAATCAAAAAAGCCTCGCCCGCCTGGGTTAACTGGATATTGCGTCCCAAGGGTTCAATCAAAGGCACGCCAAACGCATCTTCGAGCTGGCGGATCTGCATCGACACCGCAGGCTGGGTCACAAACAGCCGCTGCGCCGCCTTGGAGACCGAGCGCTGCCTGGCCACCTCTAGAAAGGTGTGCAGTTGCTTGAGTGTGTAGGGTCGCATGAAAACGGTCTTTACATCAGACATATCTGATGATTTGCTGAATAAATGTGATTTGAGTTTATAGGTCAAGACGGGTAAAGTAAATCCATCCAAGCCGATGCGTGGGCACCTTGCCGCAATTTGATGAAAGAACCCGATGTCAGCCCCTGTCCTGCGAGCCCTGATTTTTGATGTCGACGGCACTTTGGCCGACACCGAAAGCGTGCACTGCGCAGCCTTTAATCAGGCTTTTGCCGAGTTCGGGCTGGACTGGGTCTGGGATGCGGCGCTGTACACCGAGCTGCTCGATGTTTCCGGCGGCAAGGAGCGCATCCGGCAGTACTGGCAAAGTCTGCAGCCCGGTGTGCGCGAACTCAGCGCCATGGCCTTGACCGACACGGTGAACCGCCTGCATGAGCTCAAGACGGTCGCCTATGAGCGCGCCGTCAACAGCGGCGCCGTGCAGTTGCGCCCGGGTGTGCTCCTGCTGATGGACGAGGCCCTGGCGCAAGGGCTGCAACTGGCCATTGCCACCACCACCTCGCCGGTCAATATTGCGGCGCTGCTGCGCCACGCGATGGGGGCGAACTGGCGCTTGAACTTCAGCGCCATTGGGGATGCATCCACGGCACCCATCAAGAAGCCGAACCCGCAGGTCTACCTGCAGGTGCTCCAAGCGCTGTCACTGGCGCCGACCCATGGCCTGGCGTTTGAGGACTCCAGCAACGGCTTGCGCGCAGCCCGCGCCGCCGATCTGGCCACTGTGGTCACACCCACGACCTACACCGCCCTGCACAACTTTCACGCTGCGCTGCGGGTCTTGCCCGATTTGAGCGGGGTCAGCCTCGCGCACCTGCACCAGTGGCATCAAGAGAGCCAACGCCGCCCGTGCCCGCATGCGCCAAGTCGCTAGCATCTTGTTAGCTGCAAAAATTCCTGTCTATCGCCTTGAAAGAACCGCCATGCCTTTGACCCACCGCTCCACGCTGACCCAATTTCTGATCGAGGAGCGGCGCCGTTTCCCTGGCGCCAGTGGCGACTTCAACGCGCTGATTCTGGACGTGGCGCTCGCGTGCAAAGCCATCGCCCGCGCCGTGGCCTTGGGCGAGTTGGGCGGCGCCATGGGCAACCACGCGGCCGAGACCGGTGGCAGCGTCAACGTGCAGGGCGAAACCCAGAAGAAGCTCGATGTACTGAGCAACGAGGTTTTCATCCGTCGCACCGAATGGGCCGGCAACCTGGCCGGCATGGCCTCTGAGGAGATGGAGCTGCCGTATCAGATTCCACAGCAATACCCGCGCGGCAAGTACTTGCTGGTGTTTGATCCGCTGGATGGCTCCAGCAACATCGACGTCAATGTGTGCGTGGGCAGCATCTTTTCGGTGTTGCGGGCGCCCAAAGACGCGGTGGACAGCGGCCGCGACCTGACCGAGGCTGACTTCTTGCAGCCCGGTCACAGCCAAGTGGCTGCGGGTTATGCGGTCTATGGCCCGACCACGCTGCTGGTGCTCACCGTGGGCGATGGCGTCAACGGTTTCACGCTCGACCCGAATCTTGGCGAATTCATGCTGACGCACCCCAAGATGCAGATACCAAAGGAAACCCAGGAGTTCGCCATCAACGCCTCCAACGCCCGCTTTTGGCAGGCACCCGTGAAGCGCTATGTGGACGAATGCCTGGCGGGCCAGACCGGGCCGCGCGGCAAAGACTTTAATATGCGCTGGATTGCCAGCCTGGTGGCGGAGGCACACCGCATCCTGATGCGTGGGGGCGTCTTCATGTACCCGCGTGACAACAAGGATACGGCCAAGCCGGGGCGCCTGCGCCTGCTGTACGAGGCCAACCCAATCGGCATGATCATTGAACAGGCGGGCGGACGCGCCTCAACCGGTGAAGTGCCCATGCTCGACGTGCAACCGAGCTCGCTGCACCAGCGCATTGGCCTGGTGTTTGGCTCCCGGCATGAGGTCGAGCGCATTGAGCGCTACCACGCCGAGCCCGAAACGGCTGAGCTGAGCAACCCGCTGTTTGCCGAGCGCAGCCTGTTTATGAATTAATTTAATAGCTGCTCACGCTTATTTGACGTGGTCTAGAGGCTGATTTTATATAAATTTCAGGGCAAAAAGGAGAAGCCACTATGTCGATCCGACACCCCATCATTGCGATCACCGGCTCCAGCGGTGCTGGCACCACCTCGGTGACGCGCACTTTCGAGAACGTCTTCCGGCGTGAAAAAATCACGGCCGCCGTGATCGAGGGCGACAGCTTTCACCGTTTTGACCGCGCCGCCATGAAGCTCAAGGCAGCAGCAGCCGAAGCCGCCGGCAACAAGAACTTCAGCCACTTTGGCCCCGAGACCAACCTGTTTGCCGATCTGGCCGAGCTCTTTCGCTGTTACGCCGAGAGCGGTACCGGCAAGCGCCGCAAATACTTGCATGACCTGGAAGAAGCCGCGCCCTACAACCAGCCCCCCGGCACCTTTACGCCCTGGGAAGACGTGCCGAGCGGCACCGACCTGCTGTTTTACGAAGGCTTGCATGGCGCCGTGGTCACGCCCGATGCCAACATCGCGCAGCACCCCGATCTGCTGATTGGCGTAGTGCCCGTGATCAACCTGGAGTGGATTCAAAAGCTCTGGCGCGACAAAAAGCAGCGCGGCTACAGCCTTGAGGCTGTCACTGACACGATCCTGCGGCGCATGCCCGACTACGTGAACTACATCTGTCCGCAGTTCATGCACACGCATGTCAACTTCCAGCGCGTGCCGATGGTCGACACCTCCAACCCCTTCATCGCGCGCGACATTCCGAGCGCCGACGAAAGCATGGTGGTGATCCGTTTCGCCAACCCCAAAGGCATTGACTTCCAGTACCTGCGCAGCATGGTGGATGGCAGCTTCATGAGCCGCGCCAACACCATCGTGGTGCCCGGCGGCAAGATGGAGCTGGCGATGCAACTGATCTTCACGCCCTTTGTCTGGCGGATGATGGAGCGGCAGAAGAAAGCGCTCAAGTGAACCGGCGATTCATCACTAAAAATTGATCTAACCAATAATTTATTTGAATTTTCATGATGGGTTGCCCTGCCTATAGTCCAAACCATCGCCACTTAACCCCGGAGTTTTTCATGGACCAATCGAATCGCTATGCCGACCTGAGCCTCACAGAGGCTGAACTCATTGCCGGGGGTCGCCACATTCTGGTGGCCTACACCATGTGCCCCAAGCCCGGTCACGGCTACTTGGAGGCCGCCGCCCACTTTGCCGCCGAATCTTCCACCGGCACCAACGTCGACGTCAGCACCACCGACGATTTCACCAAGGGCGTCGATGCGCTGATTTATCACATTGACGAAGCCACGCAAGACATGCGCATTGCCTATCCGCTGGATTTGTTTGACCGCAACGTGACCGACGGCCGTTTCATGCTGGTGTCGTTTCTGACGCTGGTGATCGGCAACAACCAGGGCATGGGCGACATTGCGCACGCCAAGATGATCGACTTTTACGTGCCCGAGCGCGCGCTGCAGTTGTTTGACGGTCCCGCCAAGGGCATCGCTGATCTGTGGCGCATCCTGGGGCGCCCGGTGGTGGACGGCGGCTTTATTGCCGGCACCATCATCAAACCCAAGCTCGGCCTGCGCCCCGAGCCCTTCGCCAAGGCCGCCTACGAATTCTGGCTGGGCGGCGACTTCATCAAAAACGACGAACCCCAGGGCAACCAGGTATTTGCCCCAATCAAGCAAACGATTCCCCTGGTCTACGACGCGATGAAGCGCGCCCAGGACGAGACCGGCTGCGCCAAGCTTTTCTCGATGAACATCACCGCTGACGATCATTTCGAGATGTGCGCCCGCGCCGATTTCGCGCTGGAAACCTTTGGCCCGGATGCCGACAAGCTGGCCTTCCTGGTGGACGGCTTTGTGGGCGGCCCCGGCATGGTCACCACGGCACGGCGCCAGTACCCGAACCAGTATTTGCACTACCACCGTGCCGGTCACGGCATGGTTACCTCGCCGAGCGCCAAGCGCGGCTACACCGCCTTCGTGCTGGCCAAGATGAGCCGTCTGCAGGGCGCGTCGGGCATCCACGTCGGCACCATGGGCTACGGCAAGATGGAAGGCGAGGGCGACGACCGCGGCATCGCCTACATGATCGAGCGGGATGAATGCCAGGGTCCGGTCTACTTCCAGAAGTGGTACGGCATCAAGCCCACCACGCCGATCATCTCGGGCGGCATGAACGCGCTGCGCCTACCGGGCTTCTTTGCCAACCTCGGGCACGGCAACGTCATCAACACGGCCGGCGGCGGTGCCTACGGCCACCTCGACTCACCCGCAGCCGGGGCGGTTTCTCTGCGCCAGGCCTATAAATGCTGGCGCGCTGGCGCCGACCCAGTCGAATTCGCGAAAGAGCACCGCGAGTTTGCCCGCGCCTTTGAATCCTTCCCGGGCGACGCTGACAAGCTGTATCCAGGCTGGCGTGGCCAGCTCGGCGTGGGCGCCTGAAGCAGCGGGCTCAATGCGCGCTGCGGGCACGCCGCCAGCAGCCCACTCAAGCGCGTCCAACTGAATCTAGGATCATGCTTTTGTCGTGCAGCGACAGATGCTGGGTCACGACCTGGCCTGGGCGTCGAAGCTGCCGCTCAGCAGTTCTGGCAGGCGGCCCAGCCCCATCTTGAAGCCGCAGGCCTGCGCGTGACCACCGCCACCCATGCTTTCGGCCAGCGCAATACAACTGAAGCCACGTTGCGAGCGCAAGCCGGCCTTGACCACGCCGCTTTTGTCGACACTCCACATCAGGGCAAACGTGCCACTTTTTTTGCTCAAAATCTCACCCACCAAGCTGTGAAAGACGCCCGGGGCGTTGACCATCAACCCTTGCTGGCCGTTGAAGCTGATCGGCTGGGCGCCCTCGGCAATGTCCAAGGCGAGCTTGCTGAACTTCTCGTCCATGGCGCGGCCGCGCTCTACATAGCTGGCCAGTTGCACCACATCAAAGGCTGCAATCTCGCGCCAGCGCTCAAACTCGAGAGCTTCCATGTCCAGTGCCGCCAGGAAACCCGCACTCTCGGGGTATTGCCAGACCCAGATGTCGCGGTCTTCCACAAAACGCACCAGATCCGGCACGGGCTGCTCGGGGTGAAAGAACTCCCAGGCCAGGCGGGCGCCCGACTTGTGCATGTCGAAGTGCACCACGCCACAGCGACAGGCAAAACCGGCCAGCTTGTCGGCGGCGCTCTTGTGGTGATCGAGCATCACCAGCTTGGCCGCGCGCTCTTCAATCTGGCGCGTGAGCTCTGGCGAGAAAGAAAAGTCGAGGATGTAGACCGCGCGACCGTTTAGCGCTGGCAGGTCAGTCACCGACTTGATGTCGCCATGGTCGAGCCCCAGAAACTCAGCCCGGCCGCCATAGAACAGCCAGGCGGCCAGCGCCGCCGCAAAGCCGTCCGGACAGTTGCGGCCATGGTAAATAATGAGCGGTTGCGGGTCGGTGAGTTCGGGTTTGATCAGGAGACGCAGGGGAAGTATGGTTTTCATGGAGAGACGATTCTATTTATAATGCTACTTATTTTATAGCTTATTACGCAATGGATACGAGGGCTGCAGGCTAATTTAATCCAAAATACAATGCAAAAATGAGTTCTGCCGAAACCCCCCTATTTTTCACCGCTAGTGTCGCACCAGGCGGACAACAGGTTGATGCCTGGTTAAATCAACCCTTGCTGCTCTCGCTGGAGCAAGGCGGCGTTGATTGGCCCAGCTCCTGCCGCAACGGCACTTGCCGCACCTGCATTGGCCAACTTGAGCGGGGCCAGGTGCGTTACGAGATCGACTGGCCAGGCCTGAGCGCTGAAGAAAGGTTTGATGGCTACGTGCTGCCTTGTGTTGCTTTTCCGTGCTCGGACCTGACGCTCAAGCGCGAGAGCTGAACTTCGGGGGCGTTGAACCTGGATTCAGTTGAGCGCTTGCATCGAGTCTCAGGCCGATCTTGAGTCAGGCCGCGGGATTTTCTTGAAGCGAATCTTGCGGTCCAGTTCAATCGCGTCTTTTTTGACCTGGCGCGCGGCATCGAGTTTTTGCCCCGCCGCCAGCCACTCGGCAAATTCCTGCGGGGTTTCCAGCGTGATGCGCCCCAGCGCAGCCGCGCGAAAGTCGTAAATCACAATTTCGCCGGCCTTTTGCAGATTGACGCCCTTGCCGCTTTGCAGTGCGCCGCGCTTGCGACCGATTGATTCCAGCAACTCTTCATCCTCCAAACCCTCCACCACGTCGAGCTTGTAGCGCGCCACCAGCAAAGGGGCGTAATGTACTTTCAGGTAGGCCAGCAGCTCCAGCGCCACTTCTTCTTCATTGAAGGCGTTGCGGCCAATGGCGCCGCTGGCGGCCAGGTTGTAGCCGCTCTTGGCCACAATGATGCGCGGCCACAGCATGCCGGGCGTGTCATACAGGTAAAAGTCGTCGGCCAAGGAGATGCGCTGCTCCAGCTTGGTGATGCCGGCCTCGTCGCCAGTCTTGGTGGCGCGCTTGCCAGTCAAGGTGTTGATCAGCGTGGACTTGCCGACATTGGGAATGCCGCAAATCAGCACCCGCATCGGCTTGACCATGCCGCCGCGCGTCGGGGCCAGCGCAAAACATTCCTTGATCAGCGCTTTGGCCGGCGCGCTGACACTGGCGTCCAGGCCAATCGCGCGCGTGCCTGCCAGCGCGTTGTAATGCGCCAACCACAGCGCGGTGCGCGCCGGGTCGGCCAGGTCCTGCTTGTTGAGCACCTTGAGCGTCGGTTTGCCAGCCGTGAGTTCGGCCAGCATCGGATTGGCACTCGAGCCCGGCAGGCGCGCGTCGAGCAACTCGATCACCACGTCGATGTTCTTGATGCGTTCTTGAATCGCTTTGTGGGTCAAATGCATATGACCCGGAAACCACTGGATAGCCATTCTCTTTTTTTCCTTTTGCAGACCCGACAGCGGGCCGACGACCCCGCTATTGTCCTATTGAGCGGCGCCGCCCAGTTGGCGCAGCTTGGCCTGCCACTTTTGCAGGCCGACAGCGCCCAGGTGGGTGCGATTCAAAGCGATGTGGGCTTCAGATCAATGGTTCTTTTCCGAAGCACTTGGGTGTGTTTGTTGGATTGGGGCTGCTATCACGGTGCTGGGTGAATCAGCCGGGCGATGCGCTTTGCTACGTGTCCCCCGCCCGCTTCGCGAGCTCCTCCTTTACCTCCGCAAAGCGTATCACCCAGCTGATTTTGCCAGCGGTTGGGTACGCTTGCAGGGGAAAGTCAAAGGTTGCTTGCGTCGTATATGGCACGAATTGATGAGCGCCGCTTGCTGCAGAAATTTTGACTTCGACGGCGTTAGGCACGGTGATTGGGCTATGCGATCGGGCTACTGCGTGAAAGGCGCGCGTGGGCAAGCGCTTGCATACCGCAGCTTCAATTTCGCGTGTGTTTTCACCCCAAAACCGCATGCGCATGGCCCAGTCGCCGGGCCGGGTTTAATACGCGAAGCCGGGTTTGACGTGAGGCCTTGATATCTTCAGAGTGCCACTCACTTCAAATCGCACCCCGCCCAGGTCGCGGCGCCAACGAGCAACGGCGACTCAAGTCAGGATTGCGCGTCAACCCGACCGCGCGAGGCCTTGGTCTCGGAGCGCTGGCTCTTGGCCACGCGCAGCCTTTGCTTTGATGCATAGCTGGGCTTGGTGGCGCGGCGGGTTTTGGGGGGCAGCGCCACGCTGTTGACCAATTCATGCAGGCGCATGAGGGCGTCGAGCCGGTTCATCTCCTGGGTGCGCTGCTGCTGCGCCTTGATCACCAGCACGCCGTCCTTGGTGATGCGGCTGTCGTGCAGCGCGAGCAGGCGCTGCTTCACATCGGGCGGCAAGGACGAGGCGGCAATGTCAAAGCGCAGATGGATCGCGCTGGAGACCTTGTTGACGTTTTGCCCGCCCGCACCTTGCGCCCGAATGGCCGAGAGCTCAACCTCGGCTTCGTCGATGTGCAGCAGGGGCAGGGCGGCAGGCGACACCATGACGCGTGCTCAGGCGCTCAGGCGCTCTGGGTTATGGGTGCAGCGTCACCCTCGGGCGCCGCCACGTAGCGCGCCACAAAGGCGCCCACGGCACTGGCGGGCAAGGGCAACCACACGATGTGGCCGCTGCCGGGCGCCACCGACACGGCTTGCCCCTGGGCATCTTCCATGCGCTCGAGCTGCAGATCAAAGTTGCCGCCCGGGTGGATGATCTCGAGCCAATCGCCCACGGCAAAACGGTTCTTCACGGTGACTTGCGCCAGGCCGCGCGCCGCGTCGAAGGCCGCCACGTCGCCCACGTACAGGCTGCGGCCGGATTCGGAATAGCCGCGCAGGTAGTTCTGCGTGGACTCGGGCGTGTGGCGTTGGAAAAAGCCCGAGGTGTAGCCGCGATTCGCCAGGCCTTCAAGCTGACCGAGCAACAGTGGGTCAAGCTCGCGCCCGGCCACGGCGTCGGCGATGGCGCGGGCATAGCTTTGCACCGTGCGCGCCACGTAATACGGGCTCTTGGTGCGGCCCTCGATCTTGAGCGAATCGACCCCAATTTCGACCAGGCGCTTGACGTGCTCAATGGCGCGCAAATCCCTGGAATTCATCACATAGGTGCCATGCTCGTCCTCTTCGATCGGCATGTAGCTCCCCGGGCGCTGACCTTCCTCGATCAGATAGACCTGATCCGGTGCCGCGCCGCGTTGCGCCTGTTCCTGCTCGCGCTCAAGTGCCGCCTGCGGTGCCAGCACATCGCCCGATGCATCGACCACGCCGGGCTGGGTCTTGTAGTCCCAGCGGCAGGAGTTGGTGCAACTGCCCTGATTCGCGTCGCGGTGGTTGAAGTAGCCCGACAGTAGGCAGCGCCCTGAGTAGGCGATGCACAGGGCGCCGTGCACAAACACTTCAAGCTCGGTGTCGGGGCAGTCCTGGCGAATTTGTTCGACCTGATCGAGTGAGAGTTCGCGCGACAGGATCACCCGGCTCACGCCCACGGTCTTCCAGAAGCGCACGGCGGCGGCGTTGACCGTGTTGGCCTGCACCGAGAGGTGAATTTCCATCTCGGGCCAGGTTTCGCGCACCATCATGATCAGGCCGGGGTCGGACATGATCATCGCGTCGGGCTTGAGCGCAATCACCGGCGCCATGTTTTGCACATAGCTCTTGATTTTGTTGCCGTGCGGGAAGATGTTGGACACCAGGTAAAACTTGTTGCCCAGGGCGTGGGCGTGCTCAATGCCCTGCTGCAACACCGCCAGGTCGCCAAAATCGTTGTTGCGCACGCGCAAGGAATAGCGCGGCTGGCCGGCATAGATGGCGGTGGCGCCGAAGGCAAAGGCGGTCTCCAGCATCGTGAGCGAGCCTGCGGGTGCCAGCAGCTCGGGCGTCTTCACGCTCATGTGCAGACTCCGGCGCACCCGGCAGGTAGCATGGCCGCAGGCGCGGGCGGCAGAAACAAGGGTAGGGGAGAAGTTGACATCAAAGAGTTCCGGCTTGCATGAAGAGGCGACAGTGCGTCTCGGGCCTTTGATTATCGGTTCTGCCGCTGCTGGCGTGCTGACAGGGCCATCCGCCAAGTGCCACTGGGCCTATTTGATTGTGATCGAACTATTCCCTTGTTTTATATGAATAAATGGCCTCTAGCCCGCATGTAATAAGGTTACACAGCTATGAAATGTGTAGCAAATTGCTGGCAATCATGAATTCCTTTGACTTATGTTTGCTGGCGCACAGACGCCAATGAGTTGCGCGGCGATAGTCGCCGCTGTGCTACCCGATTGATGGATGCCAGTAGCACGTCGGTGGGGACCGGCAGCCCACCTTAACTTTCTACAGGAACAACGAATGAACGCATTACTCAAAAACACATTGGCAGTGACCGCCGTGGCCTTGGCCGCGCACGCGTCCGCCCAGGTCACTCTCTTTGAGCAGGAAGGCTATCAAGGCGAGTCCTTCACGACCTCCAGAACGGTCGACAACCTGGCACGCCGGGGCTTTAACGACAGTGCCTCGTCGGTGGTGGTCGTCGGTGAGCGCTGGGAGGCGTGCGAAGACCAACGCTTCAATGGTCGCTGTGTGGTGCTGCGCCCGGGCAAGTACCCCTCGCTCAACGCCATGGGCCTGAGCAACCGCATCACCTCGGTGCGCGCCGTGAGCCGCAACACCCGCGTTGATGACCGGCGCTATGCGCCGGCACCGGCTCCTGTGATTGCGCCAGCAGCCCCGCAGATCACCTTTTATGAAGACGAGGGTATGTCCGGCCGCTCATTCACCACAGGCAGGCAGATCAACAACTTCAACCGCTTTGGCTTCAATGACAGCGCCTCGTCAGCCGTGGTCGTGGGAGAGCGCTGGGAAGTTTGTGAAGATGCCCGCTTTCGCGGGCAGTGCGTGGTCTTGCGCCAGGGCACTTATCCGTCACTGCGGGCCATGGGCTTGAACAACCGGGTCTCGTCTGTGCGCGTGCTGGACCGCAATGAGCGCATTGATGAGCGCCGCTATGCGCCAGCATTCGCAGCGGTGACGGCGCCAGCGACCGGGCAGATCACTTTTTACGAAAACGAAGGTCTGAACGGCCGGTCCTTCTCGACGGCCCAGGAAATCAACAACTTCAACCGCTTTGGCTTCAATGACCGTGCCTCGTCCGTGGTGGTAGTGGGCGAGCGCTGGGAGGTCTGCGACGACGTCCAGTTCCGCGGGCAGTGCGTGGTCTTGCGTCAAGGTACTTATCCGTCTCTGCGGGCCATGGGCTTGAACGACCGCGTGTCGTCGGTGCGCATGCTGGACCGCAATGAACGCATCGATGACCGTCGCTATGCACCCGCACTCATTGCCGCACCAGTACCGGGCCCCGATTTCCGCCCGCAACGCGACGAGCGCCTGTTTGAAGCCAACGTGACCTCGGTGCGGGCCGTGATGGGTACGCCTGAGCAGCGTTGCTGGGTTGAGCCCGGTCAAGTCGCGCAAGGCAACAACGTGCCGGGCGCGATTGCTGGCGCCTTGCTTGGCGGCATCTTGGGGCATCAGGTTGGCGGGGGCAGTGGTAAAGACCTCGCCACCGTCGGCGGGGTCATCGCCGGCGCAGCGCTTGGCGCCAAGGTCAACGGCCAACAGGGCGCAGCCGAAGACGTGCGCCGTTGCGAAAATGTCCCCAACCAGAAACCGCAATACTGGGACGTGACCTACAACTTCCGGGGTCAGGACCATCGCGTTCAGATGACGACCCCCCCCGGTCAGACCGTGACCGTCAACGCGCAGGGTGAGCCGCGCAAGTAAGCACGCGTCAACAGCTGCTTCAAAGCCCGTCAAAGCCATGCTTTGACGCGCTTTTGCGCTTGCGGCGCTTACTCGTCGCCCAGGCTGAGCGCCTGGTACTTGCTGGCGAGTTGCTGCTGGGTCGCGCCAGGCACAGGCGCATAGTGCGAAAAACTGATGCTGTAGGAACCCTGGCCGGCAGTGAGTGACTTCAAGCGGCCCTGGTAGTCGCCCAGTTCGGCCAGCGGGATTTGTCCGCCAATGGCCACATGGCCGTTGGAGCGCGGCTGCGTGCTCGTGACATGGCCGCGTCTGGCTGCGAGGTCGCCGGTGAGGTCGCCAATGCTGGGCTGCGGTGCCAGTACCTCGATATTGACCACGGGCTCGAGCACGATCGGGCTGGCCTTGAGCACCGCATCGAGCGTGGCTTTGCGCCCGGCGGTCGTGAAGGCGATGTCTTTGCCGTCGACGGCATGGGTTTTGCCGTCGAGCACCGTGACGCGCAGGTCCTCCAGCCCAAAACCTGCCACTGCGCCCTCCACAAGTGCCTGGCGCACGCCTTTTTCAACCGCCGCCATGAACACCCCCGGAATGGCGCCGCCCTTGACCTGGTCGGCAAATTCGAAGCCCGCCCCGCGCGCCAGCGGCTCCACGCGCAGCATCACCTCGCCAAACTGGCCGGCACCGCCGCTTTGCTTCTTGTGGCGGCAATGGCCATCGGCCTGCGCGGTGATGGTCTCACGGTAGGCAATTTGCGGCGCGCTGGTGTCAAGCTCAAGCTTGTACTGTTGCTGCATGCGCAGCAGCTTGGTGCGCAGGTGCATCTCGCCCAGGCCGCGAATCACGGTCTCATGGGTGCCGGCATGGCGCTCGATCTTGAAGCAGGGGTCTTCCAGCGCCAGCTTGTTCAGAACCTCGAACAGGCGCTGCTCGTCGCCCTTGCGCCGGGGGTGCACCGCCAGCCCTTGCATCGGCTGCGGGAACTGCAGGGCCTTGAGGTGAATGCTGTCCTGCTCGTGCGACTCATGCAGCACGCAGTCAAATTCGATCTCGTCGACCTTGGCAATCGCCCCGATGTCGCCTGGGATCAGCGCTGGCACTTCAACATAGTCCTTGCCCTGCAGGCGGTACAGGTGGGTCACTTTAAAGGGGTGCTTGGCCGAGCCTGCAAGCAGCTGCGCGTCTTTGCGCAGCGTGCCCTGGTGCACCCGAAACACACCGAGCTTGCCGATGAAGGGGTCGACCACGACCTTGAATACATGTGCCAGCACGGGCAGCTCCTCATCGGGCTGCGCCAAGAAGGCTTGGGGCGGCTTGCCCGGCTCATCCCGGTAAAACGGCGGCGGGTTGCCCTCTGCCGGGCTCGGCGCCAGCTTGGCCAGCGCGTCCAGCAGTTGCGCCACGCCCGCGCCGGTCTTGGCCGAGACAAACAGGATCGGGATCAGGTGGCCGGCGCGCAGCGCGCTCTCAAACGGCGCATGCAGTTCCTGCGCGCTGGGCTCCAGGCCATCTTCCAGGTAGCGCGCCAGCAGGCTGTCGTCTTCTTCGATCAACTGGTCGATCAGGTCGCGGTGCGCAGCAGCCACCGAGGCAAAGTCGCTCTCGCCGTCCGCGTGGCCGAGCAGCTCGACCACGTCCTGGCCATGGTGCAGCGGCAGCTCCAGCAACAGGCATTGCTTGCCAAAACGCGCGCGGATGTCGTTCACCAGGGCCAGCAGATCGATGTTGTCAGCATCGATCTTGTTCACCACGATCATGCGGCACAGGCCGCGCTCACCGGCCAGCGTGAACATGCGCTCGCTCGAGAGCTCTATGCCGGTCTGCGCGTTGATGACCACCAGGGCCGTGTCCACGGCGGCCAGCGCGCTGATGGCCTGGCTGGCAAAGTCGGGGTAGCCCGGGGTGTCGATCAGGTGAACGTGGGCGCCGCCGGTCTTGAAGCTGACCAGCGCCGACTGCAGGGAGTGGCCCAGTTCTTTTTCAATCGGGTCGAAATCGCAGACGGTGCTGCCTTTTTCAACCGAGCCGCGGCTCTTGATGGCGCCGCTGGCTGCCAGCAGGCTCTCAGCCAGGGTGGTTTTGCCGGCAGCACCGTGGCCGACCAGGGCAACGGTGCGAATGGTGCTGGAGAGGTTCTGGCTCATGAAAGTCCCTTGAAATGACGTGACACGGCACGTAGTTTCAATCGACCGAGGCGCAATTACCTTGCTGTTCGTCAATTGCGGCGCATTGCCGGGCCGCTTTGTTTGGCCGCTCGCCCAAGCCCTGGACTACCTTATTTTCCGAACGCGATTCGCCCTGCCATGATCGTGCAACGCACCTTGCCCGGCAATTCGTAGCCCGAGAACGGCGTGTGCTTGCCCTGGCTGCGCAAGGTATCAGCCTGCACGGTCCAGCCAGCTGCCGGGTCAAACACGCACAGGTCAGCCGCGCCACCGGCCAGCAGGCGACCGGTGCTGGCTTGGCGTTTGCCAAGCGAGGCGCCCAGGACGGCAGCCGGACCATCGGTCACCACAGCCAGAGCGCGTGCCAGACTGACACCGCTGTCCTGGCTCCATTTAAGCGCCAGGCTCAGCAGCAACTCAACGCCGGTGGCACCGGGCTCGCTTTCGGCAAAGGGCAGCGCCTTGGCGTTCGCGTCCACCGGCGTGTGATCGGACACCAGCGCATCAATGGTGCCGTCAAGCAAACCAGCGCTCAGGGCATCGCGGTCGCGCTGCTGGCGCAAGGGCGGGTTCAGGCGCGCCCGGCTGTCAAAGTAGCCGATGTCGGCATCGGTCAAATGCAGCGAATTGATGCTGATGTCGCAACTCACAGCCAAGCCGTCGAGTTTTGCCTGGCGCACCAGGGCCACGCCCGCCGCGCTGCTGAGGCGGCACAGGTGCACGCGGGCCCCGGTGGCGCGCATCAGCTCAAAGATGGTGTGCAGCGCAATGGTTTCGGCCGCCACCGGCACCCCGCTCAGTCCCAGGCGGGTCGCCAATGGGCCACTGGCAGCCACACCCTGACCCAAAAACAAATCCTGCGGGCGCAACCAGACGCAATAGCCAAAGGTGCTGGCGTACAGAAACGCGCGTTGCATGACCTGGGTGTTGGGCAGTGGCACTTCGCCCTGGCTGAAAGCGACGCAACCGGCCTCGGTGAGTTCCTGCATCTCGGACAGTGATTCACCGGCCAGGTTGCGCGTCAGGGCACCCAGCGGATAGACCCGGGCCTGATTGAGCTTTTCGGCCCGAAAGCGCAGCATTTCGACCAGGCCGGGCTCGTCGAGCACCGGGTCGGTGTCAGGCAGACACACCAGGCTGGTGACGCCGCCGGCCATCGCCGCCGCCATTTCGGATTCCAGCATGCCTTCATGCTCATGACCGGGCTCGCGCAGGCGCACCGCCAGGTCTACCAAGCCGGGCATCACGATGCAGCCGGTCGCATCCACAGTTTGACCGGGCTGGAAATCAGACGCTATATTTTTAATAGCTAGAACCGTCCCATTGGCGAGGGCTAAATCCACTATTTCATCAAAACCACTGGCCGGATCCATGACCCGGCCGCCTTTGATCAGAATATTTGTCAGTGTTTTCATATCAAGCCTCATTCCCTGCGACGATGCTCATCACCGCCATGCGCACGGCAATGCCAAAAGTAACCTGCGGCAGGATCACACTCTGTCCGCCGTCCACCACCGCCGAGTCAATCTCGACGCCGCGGTTGATCGGCCCCGGGTGCATCACGATGGCATCGGGCTGGGCCAGTCGCAGTTTTTCCGGCGTCAAGCCAAAGCTTTTGAAAAATTCCTGGCTGGAGGGCAAGAGCGCACCGCTCATGCGTTCGTTTTGCAGACGCAGCATGATGATCACATCAGCGCCTTTGATGCCTTCTTCGAGCGTGTGGCAAACGCGCACGCCCATTTGCGTCATGTCGCCCGGCACGATGGTCTTGGGGCCGACCACGCGCACTTCAGGGCAGCCGAGCGTGGTCAGGGCATGAATGTCGGAGCGCGCCACGCGCGAGTGCAGCACGTCGCCGACGATGGCCACCGTGAGGTTGGAGAAATCCTTCTTGTAATGGCGGATGGTGTACATGTCGAGCAAGCCTTGCGTCGGGTGCGCATGGCGCCCGTCACCGGCATTGATCACATGCACATGCGGCGCCACATGCTGCGCGATCAGGTAGGGAGCGCCCGATTCACTGTGGCGCACCACAAACAGGTCGGCTGCCATGGCGCTCAGGTTGGCGATGGTGTCGAGCAGCGACTCGCCTTTGGCCGCCGAGGAACGCGCAATGTCGAGGTTGATGACGTCGGCGCTGAGCCGCTTGGCGGCAATCTCGAAGGTGGTGCGGGTGCGCGTCGAGTTCTCGAAAAACAGGTTGAACACGCTCTTGCCACGTAAGAGAGGCACCTTCTTGACCTCGCGGTCACCGATGCTGACGAAATTGCTGGCGGTGTCGAGCACCTGTGTCAGGATGTCTTTGGGCAAGCCCTCGGTCGAGAGCAGGTGAATCAGCTCGCCATTTTTGTTGAGTTGGAGGTTGCGTTTGTAAAGCATGGTCTAGCGCGCCTTCACGTTGAAACTGAAGACCCCGGCGTCACTGCGCGCCAGGGCCAGGGACTGGGCTGCGGGCAACACGATGCGGGCTGCACACACGTCGGCCTGAATCGGAAGCTCACGCCCGCCCCGATCTACCAGCACCGCCAACTTCACCAGAGCCGGGCGACCGAAGTCAAACAACTCGTTGATGACCGCGCGGATGGTGCGCCCGGTAAAAAGTACATCGTCGAGCAGGATGATGCTGGCGTTGTTGACATCAAAGGGAATCTGCGTTTGCGCCGCAGCGGTCATGCCGCGGTGGGCGTAATCGTCCCGGTGCAGGGCCGAAGAGATCACGCCGTGGGGCTCGGACAGGCCCAGGTCGCGCTGCAGACGCTCGGCCAGCCAGGCACCCCCGGAAGTGATGCCGACCAAATGCATGCCGGGACGAAACAAGGCGCGCACGCCCATCAACAACTCAGAATAAAGACCTTCAGCGTCCAACGCCAAAATGCTCATGGAATACTCCTTAAAAACTGTTCCAGAATGATGCATGCCGCCATCGCATCGGCGTCGCGCGCCCCCCGCCCCAACGCTTCGGTGGTGGTGTAGCGCTCATCGACTTCAAACACCGGCAGTTTGAAGCGGCCATGCAACTGGCGCGCAAAGCGCCGCGCCCGCACGGTGTTCTCGTGCGCGGCGCCGTCCGGGTGAAAGGGCACGCCGACCACCAGCGCGTCGGGCTGCCATTCCTTGAGCTGGATCGCAATTTTGGCAAAGCGGGCGTCGCCTTCAGCGGCAATCGTGCCTTGTGGCTGGGCTGTGCGGAGCAGCCGATTGCCGACCGCAAAGCCGGTGCGCTTGATGCCGAAGTCAAGAGCCAGAAAAGTTTGCAGGTTCGCCGGCACATCAAGTGATTTCTGCACGGGCGCAGCGTCCGCCAGGGGCTTGGCCAAGGGCTCAGGCATGGACGACAAAGGCATCGCTTCGCGCGTCATGCGTGCCCGATGTCGGGTGATAGCATCCACAGTTCCAGACCGAGCAGCAGCAAGGCCTGGTCGTAACGCTGGGCCACCGGCGTGTCAAAGATGACACTGTTGCTCGCGGCCACGGTCAACCAGCTGTTGCCAGAAATCTCCGACTCCAATTGTCCTTCGCCCCAGGCCGCATAGCCCAGCGACACCAGCACTTTGCGCGGCCCGGCCCCGGTGGAAATGGCTTCAAGTACATCCTTGGAGGTGGTCATCTCCAGTCCGCCAGGAATGACCATGGTGGAGGCATAGACCGATTCGGCCGGTTTGTCAGCCGCGGCAAAAGTGGCCTCATGCAGCACAAAACCGCGCTCGGTTTGCACCGGCCCGCCCAAAAAAACGGGCGTGTGGGAGAGGTCGGCGCGGCACAGCGGCAATTCGACCTTTTCAAAAAGGCGCTTCATGTCGATATCACAGGGCTTGTTGATGACCAGGCCGAGTGCACCGCGCTGGCTGTGCTCGCACACATAGACGACACTGCGGGAGAAAATTTCGTCCTGCAGGCTGGGCATGGCGATCAAAAAATGATTCGTCAGGTTGGTCAATGCAAAATCTGCTGGCATTCAATAATTTTAACGGTGATCATGGACAAGCAATTTGATTCTGGTTTGATGTGGTTTCGGCGTGACCTGCGTGTGACCGACAACGCCGCCCTGTGTCAGGCGTTGGGGGCCTGCCGCCAGCTTCACTGTGTTTTCGTCTTTGACCGCGACATCCTGGAGCCGCTGCCGCGCTTTGACCGGCGGGTCGAATTCATCCGCGAGTCATTGTGCGAATTGGATGAGACCTTGCGCCAGCTCGGCGGCAAGGCGGGCGCCGGCCTGATTGTGCGCCACGCGGTGGCCAGCGAGGAAATCGTGACGCTCGCCACCGCACTGCAGGTGCAAGTGGTGTTTGCGGCACATGACTACGAGCCGCAGGCTTTGGTGCGCGATGAAAAGGTCAAGGCTGCTCTGACGCGTTCGGGTATTGCCTTGCACACCTGCAAGGATCATGTGATTTTTGAAGGACGCGAGATCCTCACCAAGGCGGGCACACCCTATGGCGTCTTCACGCCCTACAAGAACACCTGGCTGGCCACGCTAGGGCCGCAGCATTTGCGCAGCCACGACTCAGCACCGATGGCGCAGGCACTGGCCCCCCGCCCTGAAGGGCTGCAACAAGCGGTCCCCACACTGGCCGCCATCGGCTTTGACAAAACCAACCTGAGTCAACTCAAAATTCCCACCGGGGCAGCGGGCGCGGCACAGTTGTTCGAAGACTTTTTTGAACGCCTGGACAGTTACCATGAAACCAGGGACTTCCCCGCCGTCAAGGGCCCGAGCTACTTGAGTGTTCATCTGCGCTTTGGTACCGTGTCGATTCGCCAACTCGTGGCCACCGCCTGGCAAAGGCAGATTCAAGGGAGTCGGGGCGCGGCGGTCTGGCTGGGCGAGTTGATTTGGCGGGATTTTTATTTTTCGATTCTGGCCAATTTTCCGCGAGTGGCGCAGGGGGCCTTCAAGGCCGAGTATGACGCGATCCAGTGGGAGCAGGGCCCGCACGCTGACGCCTTGTTCCAGGCCTGGTGCGAGGGACGCACCGGTTATCCGCTGGTGGACGCGGCCATGGCCCAGATCAACCAGAGCGGCTACATGCACAACCGCCTACGCATGGTGGTGGGCAGCTTCCTGGTGAAAGACCTCGGCATTGACTGGCGCTGGGGTGAAAAATACTTTGCCCAACAGCTCAATGACTTTGACTTGGCGGCCAACAACGGCGGCTGGCAGTGGGTCAGCTCCAGCGGTTGCGATGCGCAGCCGTATTTCCGGATTTTCAATCCGGTAAGCCAAAGTGAGAAGTTTGATGCCGAGGGTAAATTTATCCGTCGCTACGTGCCGCAATTGGCCGGGCTTCCCAACAAAGCGATCCATGCGCCC
This sequence comes from Rhodoferax sp., assembly GCA_013791765.1. Classification (GTDB taxonomy): domain Bacteria; phylum Pseudomonadota; class Gammaproteobacteria; order Burkholderiales; family Burkholderiaceae_C; genus Rhodoferax. The sequence continues at coordinate 346 of VMTC01000009.1, read as the reverse complement.
TGGAATGCCAAAGCGCTTGAGTTACAGATGGCTCGGGTGACGCTGGGCCAAAATTACCCTGCGCCCATCGTGGCGCACGATGCGGCGCGGGCCCTCACATTGCAGCGCTATGCGACCATCCGGAAACATCCGCCTGCCCGTTGATTTGCTATCTAAAAAGTAGCTCATTATGCAATATATACGAGGGCTAGAGGCTAATTTAGTCCTCAATGGTGGACAGACAATATTGGCGCACCAAGCCAATCAACTCATCCTCCGAATACGGTTTACCCAAGTAATGGTCAACACCAAGTTCGCGCGCGCGTTCACGGTGCTTCTCGGCAATGCGCGAGGTGATCATGATGAT
>VMTC01000024.1 GCA_013791765.1 Rhodoferax sp. | reverse complement strand
TCTGCTTGCCGTTACCGGCTTTCAGCCAGGGCGCGAGCTGTCACTGACCGACCTGCGCGGCATGGCGGCGCGCATCGCCGACTACTACCACCGCAGTGGCTACTTTGTGGCCCAGGCCTACTTGCCGGCGCAAGACATCAAGGGCGGCGTTGTCACCATCGCCGTGATCGATGGCCAGTATGGCAAGGTCACGCTGAACAACCAGACCAATGTGTCAAACGCGTTGGCCAACAACCTGCTCAGTGGCCTGAACAGCGGCGACGTGGTGGCCTCAGGGCCGCTCGAAAACCGGCTGCTGCTGCTGTCTGACCTGCCGGGCGTGCGCGTCAACTCCACTTTGGTGCCTGGCGCCACCGTGGGCAGCTCCGACCTGATCGTCAACCTGACGCCGGGGCGGCGCATCAGCGGCAGCATCGATGCCGACAATGCAGGCAACCGCTACACCGGTGAGTACCGCATTGGCTCAACCCTGAACTTCAATGAGTTGCTCGGCCTGGGCGACGTCGCCTCACTGCGCTCATTGACCTCGGGTGATGGCCTGAACTATGTGCGCGCCTCCTACCAGCTCCAACTGGGTAAAGCCACCGTGGGCGCAGCCTACAGCAAAATGCGCTTTGAGCTGGGCGAGGAGTTTAAGGGCGCGAACAGCGGTACGGTCAAGGTTGCCAGCTTGTACGGCAGCTACCCCATCAACCGCTCGCGCAACGACAACCTGTACGCAGGCTTGAACTATGACGACAAGAGCTTTGAAGACCGGGTCGAACCGAATAAGGAAGCGCAGGTCTTGACGGCCAGCCTGTACGGCAACCGTCGTGACAGCTTGGGCGGCGCTGGCGTGGTTGCTTATTCACTGGCCTTGAGCGCTGGCAACATTGACGGTGCAAGCGCCAATACCAACGGCCACTTCAGCAAGCTCGGTTTTAGCCTGTCGCGCTTGCAGCGCGTGACCGATACGGTCTCGCTGTCGGCTGCGGTCAACGGTCAACTCGCGTCCAAGCGACTGGACTCCTCTGAGCAAATGGAGCTCGGCGGTATGTACGGCGTGCGTGCCTATCCAGAGGGCGAGGGCTATGGCGATCAAGGCTATGTCGTTAATCTGGAAGCCCGCATGCTGGTACCCCAATTCTCGAACAGCATGCCAGGCCAGTTGCAGCTGATCGGCTTTGTGGACGCTGGTACCGTGAGTTTGCACAAAGAGGCCGGGACTCGCCGCACCCTGAGTGGCGCCGGTGTGGGATTTAACTGGTCAGACACCAACAACTTCATGGTGCGGGCCTACTACGCCGTCAAGATCGGTGATGAAAAGGCCACCTCGGCGCCCGACAAATCCGGCCGTTTTTGGATTCAGGCTGTCAAGTATTTCTGAACCCGTTGCCCTGCAACGGCGCCTTGAACACAAATTTTTTCGAATCATTGGAGTGAACTCATGAACTGTACTTATCGATCCATCTGGAACGACAGCACCGGCACTTTTGTGGCGGTATCCGAAAACGCCAAGAGCGCCGGTAAGAAGACCTCGTCCTGCAACAGTGCGAAGGGTTCGTCCGCCGGCTTTGCCTTGCAGGCACTCACCCTCTCTGTCGCACTGGCATTTGGCGGCAACGCCTTCGCCGGGCCTGCGGGTGGCGTGGTCGCGGCGGGTACTGCCAGCATCAGCACGGCGGCGGGCAGCACCACCATCAACCAGTCTACGCAGAATGCGGCCATCAACTGGCAGAGCTTCAACATTGCTGCGGGCGAAGCGGTGCACTTTGTGCAGCCCAACAGCAGTTCGGTCACCCTGAACCGGGTCGTGGGCGCTGACCCGTCCAGCATTCTGGGCAGCATGACGGCCAACGGCAAGGTGTTCCTGGTGAACCCGAACGGCATCTTGTTTGGCAAGGGCTCATCTGTGAATGTCGGCGGTCTGGTGGCCTCCACCCTGAACATCGCCGATGGTGATTTCATGGCCGGCAACTACCAATTTAGCGGCGCGGGCAATGGCGCCGTGCTCAATCAAGGCGACATCAACGCCAACGGCGGCTATGTCGCGCTATTGGGTGCGAACGTCGGCAACGATGGCGTCATTTCAGCCCAACTCGGCACGGTGGCACTTGCCGCTGGCAACGCCATCACGCTGGACGTCGCTGGTGACGGCTTGCTCAATGTCACAGTCAACGAAGGCGCCATGAACGC
>VMTC01000044.1 GCA_013791765.1 Rhodoferax sp. | reverse complement strand
CAGCTTTTCGAAGCCACACCGGCCGCTGGGAGCCATTGCCTGGGACCGGAGATATCGCTACGGCCGCTGAACTGGTCGTGACGCTGCTGGCTCCCCACTTCGACTCTAATAATTAAAGATATTTATGGGATGTTGTACTAGCCGACAGGCCAAAGCGGCTATTGAGGCTGTCTAAGGTTTCGCTCATCTGCTTTCCTTCAAAAAATTAATATCAAATTAATATCAAATTAATAGCAAATTACACCCATTCCTCAAGGGCCAGAGGCCGATTTCGCATATCCCGATGACAAATCCAGGCGCAACACTGGGCTAATCTATGGGATGGCTCCGGCCCCGCTGATCAGCAGCTTTCGCAAGCAGGCACATGCAGCCCACCGGCGGGTTCCCGCAAGCCCGAGTCAAGGCGCTTGATTGCCATTGAGCCGTCCTTTGTGAGTTACAGAACCAAGTTGTCATGGACTCGTTTTTCATTGCGAAAAATCAAACATGTGACTCCCTCTTGAGTTCAATCTGACGCCAGGGACTACATCCGTTTTCTTATAAGAAAAGACATGAGCCAAAGATCCAAACCTGAACGCATCTCCGCTGTTCGCCGACCCTACCCGACCGTGACCAAGCGGGCCTTGGGACGCGCCACCACACAGTCGATAGGTACCGAGGGAAACCACGACGGCGCCAGGAGTTCCCCTGCCACCCGTATCGGCCTACAGTTCTCTGGGACTCATAGCACACACACACTCGAGCGATTTGGGCGCACGCCCATTAATCTGGCTGATTTCGCGTTCCGAAGGACGGCGTGCTGCATGGCCCAAGACTCACCTATCGACAGCAAGTCTGGTAATTACTACGACTGCCAAGTCGCCTCCATAGATGGCGACAAGTTCATGCTGCCGGGCGTGTGAGAAGGACCAAAAATGGAATGGAACGTGATCGAAAAAAATGAAACTAATCCTGTTTTTGCAGCGAATGCTGCCTGCCACGCGCCTTTAAACCCGTGTTTTTTTGAAAGGACACTCGCCATGTATGAACGAACTGTATTTGAATCCATGTCCCACAACCGCGTGGTCAGCATGGCGCCGCATGCCAGCGTGCTGGAAACGGCTTGGGCCATGACCGCAGCCAATTGTGGCAGCGTGCTTATCACAGATCCCGGCGGGGCCATGCTGGGCATTCTCACCGAGCACGACCTATTGACACGTGTGCTCGCCAAGTCGCTCAATCCACAGACGACCCACGTGTCCGAGGTCATGACCCACCACCCGCACTGCGTGGGGCCTGAGGTGAAAGTAGCCGAAGCGGTGCTGATCATGATGGAACACGGCATTGGCAACCTGCCTGTCGTTTCTCATGCGTCCAAGATCCTGGGGATATTCTCGGCGCGCGACGCACTGCCAGGCGAGATTGTCGACGCGGCGAGCATTGCGGAGTTCAATGATCAGGTGACCAACGTTTTGGCTTGATTGGCATGATTCGTTAGCCCCAATTGGGCGCAGCCAGTTTTCATGGTTCGAAAGGAGCATGAAATGGCCTCGCCCTAAGCCTTCGCCGCGTCCAGCCGTAAATCAAGCCGGCTTTCGCATTGTCGGTCGTCCGGATTTTTGAAATATTTCACGCTGAGCCTGGCGCGAGTTGGCACGGTCTCACGCCTCCCGAACAGACCGTCTCATCGCCGGCCTGGGCCGCCCGGTACTACTGGAACGCCGCGGCACGTTTTAGCAATTCGTCCAGCCCTGGTTCCTGTAGGTTGAGCGGCTTGCCCGGATGGATGATCGATACCTGGCAACTCTCTGCCGCCTCCACCAATTGCGCGTAGCTGCCGGCATGGATGTCGGCGATGTACGCCTGCTTGTTGTCGTCGTAGGAAAACAGCTTGTTGTTCAGCGTGGTGCACTCGTTGCAAGTCGAACAGCGTGGCGTCTCGATATAGGCTTCGTCAGGCGATCTTTCCGGTTCTTTCTCCACCGGCGCGCTCGTCACGGCGGGCGCAGTGGGCGTCGACAAGGCGCCCGACACGCCAGCACCGGGCACGCTTGCCGCGTGCGCATCAGTCTCGTGCTGCAGGCGCTCTTCCCATGTCATCTTCTCGCGCGCAAGGAGTTTTTCCGCGTGAGAATTGTGAATTCCGCCGAGTTCCTGCAGGCTGTGCCACATGTCGCGGCAACGGCGCGCTTGCCTGATCAGCCGCTCGTCCACGAGCACTTTCTGCAGCACGTTGTCGGCGTCGACCATCAGCAGGCTGGGTACCTTGTCTGGCAGACCCTTGCGCTCCCGTGTCATAGACTCATCCACCGGGATCATGCTGCCATTCCACTTCTCCCGCGGAACGCGTGCGAGGTGTCTGGCATAGCGGTGATCGCTCGCGACGAAATCGGCCAGCGTGAAGGCCAGGTCCTGCGACACCCGCTGGTGCTGTTCGTCCTCGTAGGCAAAGACCTGAATCGGCCAGTCGAGATCCACCTGCGAATTCGCCCCGAGGTAAAAGCGCGAAGCCCAATTCGGGCCTGCGGACGGGTCGTAGGTGAAGGCCGGGAACGCGCGCGACTCCATCGCTGCGGCCGACATCAGATAGGGCCGCAGGCCGGATGCCTTGGCGCTCGCGCCAGAGAACACGCTGAACAGGGCGGGGCCACGGTAAGCCAACCCGCGCAGCAAGCGCTCGCGGAATCGGAACAGGTTGGAGCTGCTCGACTGCAGCACATACACCTCGTTCAGGCCGATGGCCATGTTGGCGATCTGCCTGCTGCGCATGCCGGAGCTCAGTTTTCCGTCCCCATTCGGCGACTCCTCGAGGATGTCGTCGATCTGCAGCAAGACCTTGATCGGCAAAGCCGAGGCCAGGATCTCCATCAAATGGGCGTGCTCGACCGCCTGCATTTTTTCGGCGTTGACGCAGACCAGATAGTCGGGAAACTGCGCCAAGTCCTGCGGGTCGAGTCCGTTGGCGCCGAACTGCTCAAACAAGGCGTCATGCCTGGATTCGTTGTACTGGCCGTCAACCTCCAGCCCGGCGACGGCGATGGCACGGGCGAGTGCAATCTGCTTCGGGCTGCGCTCGCGCAATGCGGCCAGCGCATCGGCGCAACTGTCGAAGAGGAAGGGGTAGGGTTTGACGGCGCCGGTCCTGCTCGCTGACGCAGCGGGAGAAGGAATGAACCGCTGCGCTCTGAATACTTCGAGCAGCGCGCGTATGCGCTTGGCGCGGCTCTCGGGAAGCGCGTTCGTCGGCAGGGCCTTGGAGAGCATGCGCGACATCGCGTCGAAGTCGAAAGCATCGCCAAAGCCGGTGCCTACTGCTGCTTGCAGGTTCTTGGCGCTACGCGCCTCGGGCGAGCGCTCATAGTCGGCTTTGAGGATGTCAGACAGCTTCAGCACCAGCCGGTCAAGCTCCTTGCGAAATCCCTCGGCTTTCTGCTGCTGCACTGCGGTCCACGCATGCTGCAGCAGGCGGGTGGGTAGCGCAGCGTCGCAGTCAACCACCGGCCCATTGAGCTTGATCGCGGCGCGGGTGCGCCGCAAGCTGTCGTCGAACGACTGGTCCACACCCTTTGTGAACTGGCTTGAGGCCTTGTCCCACAGCGCGGAAAGCGACCCGCTGGCACCGCCAGTAGCAAGGGCGCGAATGGCCTGCTCCAGTCGCAGCACATGCTTTCTGATGCGCTCGCCATCGCTGCCTTGGGCGACGCTTGCCAGGGCGCTATCGATGATGCCCGACAGCGACTGCACGAACAGGCCATCGGTACGGCCGTCGACCAGCACCAGCGGAAAATCATAGCGAAGCTGGGTGAGCTCCCGATACCCGGCAAAAAGGGCCGGGCGCAGACCCAGTCCATCGACCGCATCCAGGTGCTCGCTCGGGCGTCTTCCGGTCAAGAAAAACGCAACGTGTGCTTGGGTATCTGCTTGCATGTTCTTATTTACCTGCCTTGCTGGTGGTAGTCCTTGCTTTCGATAACAGCGCCCGTGGCGCACCGGCGCATCATCGGCCCCTCTGTTGCGCCCCATCCGGCCAGACCGTGTACTTGTCGAACTCGGCATTGAGACCGGTGCGCGTCAGATCGGGCGTGTGCAGCTTGTCCGAATGGCGCAGGTTTTCGTAACAGGGAACATTTGGGTTGCGATACAGAATCCCGACGGGGATTGAGTCGTGGCCGGAGGCGACCTCGCGTGCCCGGTCGATATTCGAGGGGTCGTGGTGCAACTGATTCTTGTAGATCCGCGACATCCCGGCGCTGGTCTGCAGTCCGTCCTCGTGATTGAGCAACTGCACTCTATTGGGGTCTTGCATCCACGGGTCGAGCGACGTCGGCAACCATTCTGGACAGCGCTGCACGATGCGCACAAATGACAGCCCCTGGTGGTGGTAGGCCGCCTTGACAATGTCGAACAGTATCTCCGGGATCCAGTCAACCGCCTGCGCGACGAACGAGACGTTTTGCACGCCGAGCGTCACCGTCAGTGGATTCAAAGCTTCGAGGTAACTGCCACGTGGCGTGGTATTGCTTTTGGTCCCGATGGGCGAGGTCGGCGAGGCCTGTTTCTTGGTCAGACCATAGATTTGGTTGTCGTGCAGGAATACGGTGATGTTCATGTTGTAGCGGATGGCATGAATCCAGTGTGCGGCTCCAATGCTGCAGCAATCACCGTCGCCCGTGTTGACGAACACGCTCAGGTCGGGCCTGGCCATCTTCACGCCTTCGGCGACCGGCAGCGCGCGCCCATGAATTCCGTGGAAACCGTAGGTCTTCATGTAATGGGGAAAGCGGCTCGAGCAGCCAATTCCCGACACGAACACGGTCTTTTCCGGCAGCAAGCCTTCGTCCCGGCAGAGACGCTGCACCGCCGCAAGAATGGCGTTGTCGCCGCAGCCCGTGCACCAGCGCGGTACGCCGCTCTGATAGTCTTCGAGTTCGAAATGCTCGTCGCACATTTGCAGGAGACACTGCGCGCTGGACATCATGTTCATGGCTTTTTCACCTTTCTTCGCGTTTACTTTTCTAACCGTTCCAGCAGCACGCGGCGGATGGTGCCGGGCTTGATCGGCTGACCCTTGACCTCGCTCCAGCAGTCCACGTCGACAAGGTAGCGCGAGCGCAACAGGATCGCCACCGACGAATAGCGGCGATTGGTCTCATCAATGATCTTCTCGTCCGGGTGGTCGCTCCAATTGCTCTCGATGGTCATGACCTTCTTGAAGCCCTGCATGACTTCCTTGATCCCTGGCTGCAGGGGCTGCAAAAATTGCAGGTGCATGGAAGACACCTTGCGCCCCTGGGCGCGCACCGCTTCGACCGCTTCCTCGATGGCACCCTTGGTGCTGCCCCAGCCGATGACCAGCAGATCGCCCGTGGAATCGCCGAATACCAGCGGCGCCTTGAGTGTTTTTTGCAGAGCCGCAAGCTTCAGGCTGCGAAAGCGCAGGGTTTGCTCGTTGATTTCGGCATCGTAGGCAACGTGGCTGTCGCGGTCATGCGCCAAGCCAGTCAAGGTATGCATGCCGCCGGGCTGGCCCGGAATGAAGCGGCGAGCCAGGCCGGTGGTGTCGTCCCAATCGTAGGGCCTGGCTCCGACTGGCACCGGGCTCTGGTCAACCGGTGGCGCCATCCAGGCCTCATTGAACTGCGGGCGCGCGAACGGTTGTTGCGACGTGGCAAGGCCGGCATCGGACAGAACCACCACGACCATGTTGAATGTTTCGGCGATCTTGCGCGCCGTGATGATGGAATAGAAGCACTCCTCAATGGTGCCCGGCGCCATGACCACCTTCGGGGCGTCGCCGTGGCTGCCGTAAATCGCGGCCATGAGATCGCCCTGCTCCATTTTGGTCGGCTGGCCGGTGCTGGGTCCGCCGCGCTGAACGTTCACCACCACAAGGGGAATCTCCCCCATGACCGCGAGCCCGATCGCCTCCTGCTTCAGGGAATAGCCGGGGCCGGATGTGATGGTGATGGTGCATTTGCTGGCGTAAGAAGCACCAATGGCGAACGCGCAGGCCGCGATCTCGTCCTCCGCCTGATGCACGATGCCGCCCACATTCTCGAAAACTTCTGACAGATAGTGCGAGGCTGATGTGGCGGGCGTGATCGGGTACATGGCGCAGATTTCCATTCCCGAGGCGAGCACGCCCAAGGCCAGTGCCGTGTTGCCATTGACCACGATCTGCGGCTCGGTCGCGCGCACCGCCGGAATGCTGTAGCAAAAGTCCAAATTGGCTTGTGCCCATTTGTGACCCGCTTGGAGCAAGCTGATGTTCGCATCGACCACGCTCTGGTCTTTCTTGCCGAAAGCCTGCACGATTTGATCCACCGCCAGGTTCAGCTCCAGGCTGTAGATGCGGCACAACATGCCCAGCGCGAACATGTTCTTGCCCCGCTTCGCATCCGCGACGATGGCGCGACATTCCTGTTCCATCGGAATTTCGTACACCTGAAATCCCGCAGCTACAAGCCGGTCGTAGGTCTCGACATAGGACGCCACTATCTTCGGATCGGCATGCGTGCGCCAGATGTTTTCCAGCAGGATGGTGCAGCCGGGCTTGAGCTGCTTCGCGCGCACCCTTCCGAGCAGGACTTGCTCGTTGAACGCCACCACCAGGTCGGTCTCGTCGCCGCCGTTGGTGATGTATCCGGCCCCGATGCGGATCCGATTGCCGCTGGCCCCGGCAACGCTGCGAGCCGGCGGGCGGATTTCGGCGGGAATGATTTCAGTGGTCCAAATGCCATTTCCCATCTGCGCAGCAATCGCCCCCAGAGATTGGCCGCACTTCTGCGCGCCCTCCCCGGAATCGCTGATGATTTCGATGATGTGCTCTGTCAACTTGAGCGCCGATTTCTTGCTGGCTGGCGATCCCGTTTTTTTGCCGGGTTTCTCAGTCAACGGAGGCATGGTGAGTTCGTTCATGGTTTTTCCGTAGCTGCGGTTAAGCGTTTGCGACGCCAATCGATGTGTCAGCAAGGGGCGACGCACAAACGCGCACACGCGCGAAATTGCGCTCCCTCGTATCGATGCCAAACAGAGTGCCTGCACCGGCCCCGTTCCCGCTGGTATAGGGCAACGCGGCGTCGCGGATTCCGAGATAGGCCTTCATGCTGCGCGCGGCCTTGCGGCCGGCGCCCATGGCTTCGATCACGGTCGCCGCGCCGGTGACGATGTCGCCGCCGGCGAAAACACCAGCTATAGAAGTGGCGAGGTTTTCGTCAACACCGATATAGCCCCATTGGTTCAGCTTGAGCTTGGACGTCTGGCCCATGATCGGATTGGCGTTGGTGCCGATGGCATACACGATCAGATCGGCCTCGAAATCAAACTCGCTGCCGGCGACCGGAACCGGCCGACGCCGGCCTGACTCGTCGGGCTCGCCCAGCTCCATGCGCACGCAGCGCATGCCGCGCACGCTGCCCTTGCCGTCGTCCAGAACCGACACCGGCGCGGTGAGCCAGTGGTACTCGACCCCTTCCTGCTCGGCGTGATGGACTTCTTCGGCTCTCGCCGGCGCCTCGGTGCGCGATCGGCGGTAAATGCAGTACACCTTCTCGGCACCGAGCCGAATCGACACGCGCATCGCGTCCATCGCCGTGTTGCCGGCGCCAACCACGGCGACGCGCTTGCCAATCGGCAGCGGCGTGTCAAAGGCTGGAAAGTCCCTCGCGCGCATCAGGTTGCAGCGCGTCAACAGCTCGTTGGCCGAGAGCACGCCGTTGAGCGAATCTCCGGGAATATTGAGCATCGTCGGATAGCCAGCGCCTACGCCGACGAATACAGCGTGGAAGCCCATCTCGTCGATCATCTGTTCAATGGTGAACAAACGCCCAACGAGGGTGTTGCATTCGAACTTCACGCCAAACCTTTTCAGATTGTTGATCTCGGCGTCGATCACGGCATTCGGGAGGCGGAAGTCGGGAATGCCGTATTTCAGCACCCCGCCCGCCTGATGGAAGGCTTCATAGACGGTGACGTCGCAGCCGGCCTTGGCCATATCCGCCGCGCAGGCCATGCCGGCCGGTCCCGAGCCGACGATCCCAACGCGGAACCGGTTTGGCTCGATATAGGGAATGTTGACCCAGCCTTCCCTGATGGCGGTGTCGCCGACAAAGCGCTCCAGGCGCCCGATCGCGACCGCTTCGAGCGTGTCGCCAACTGTGCAGACGCCTTCGCATTGGTTCTCCTGCGGGCACACCCGGCCGCAGATCGACGGCAGGAGGTTGGTGTTGGTCAGAATGTCGTAGGCACCGCGAAAGTTGCTTTCGCCTATTTTCTGGATGAAGCCAGGGATATTGATTCCCACCGGACAGCCGCCAATGCAAGGCTCGTCCGGGCACATGAGGCAACGCTCTGACTCGCGCAGCGCGTCTTGAAGGCTGTAGCCGCAGGCAACCTCCTCGAAATTCTTGGCCCGCACCTGCGCAGCCTGTTCGCGCATCGGCGTGCGTTCCTGTGGAATCGTTCGTATCGTCTTCTTCTTTGCCATTTCTTTTTCCTCAAGCAACTAGCCGGACGGTTGGAGGGTCCAAGCGGCGGCGCCATGCTGCGCGCTTGGTCTCGGGCTGATCTAGCCCGCCAACGTGCTGGCGCCCCCTGGCGTCGCCATACGGCAACTGTCGGACCAGCGTTCGTGGGCCGCCTTCTCGTCTTTGGTGTAGCGCTGCAAGCGCAGCATCAGGTCGTCGAAATCAACCAGATGGCCGTCAAAGTCCGGCCCGTCAACACAGGCAAATTTCACCTGATCGCCCACCTTCACCCGGCAGCCACCGCACATCCCGGTACCATCAACCATGATCGGGTTGACGCTCACCATGGTTTTGATCTTGTAGGGCCGCGTGGCGTCCGCGCATGCCTTCATCATCACCGGCGGGCCGATCGCAACAACCTCTTCGATGTCCGGGTGCTGCGCCAGCGCGACCTTGATGCCGTCGGTGATCATTCCCTTCATCCCCGCCGAGCCGTCGTTCGTGCACAGGATGAGCTCGTCGCAGCTGGCCCGAAACTTGTCCTCCCAGAAAACAAGATCCTTGTTCCGAAAACCCAGGACGGCGATCACGTACGCGCCGCTTTCCTTGAAGCCACGCGCCTGGGGAAATATGGGGGCCACGCCCAAGCCACCGCCTACGCACAACACCTTTTTGGCGTGACTGATCGGACTGGGAGTGCCCATCGGACCCACCATCGCGAAAAGCGAAGCGCCGACCCGGCATTCCAGTTGCATTTGCCTGGTTGTCTTGCCAACAGCCTGGATCACCAGCGTGATGGTGCCTTGCTTGCAGTCGAAGTCCGCGATAGTCAGCGGAATGCGCTCACCATTCTCGTGCAGCATGACAATGACGAACTGCCCTGGCTTGGCGGCCTTGGCCATCAAGGGATGGCGCACCTCAAGCAGGTAAGTGACGTCTGAGAAATCCTCTCGGGCCACGATCTCGAAGTTGGACATTGCGGTCACTTTCATATTCGGCCAGTCTGGGCTGGTGGGGTATTGCGGCAATGCCTGGCATCGACCGACCCGCCGTCTCATTCGCTACTGACGGGGTGATGAAAGTCTCCTCCTGTGACCCGGAGTGTGTTTTGATTAATATCAAATCCCAGGACTGATTGAAAGCAAGCATGCTGGCGCTCTTGGTGCAGCTTGCAGTCCTCATTGCCCTTTGCCAAGACCGCAGCCGAACTCGGTGGCGAGCAGTTTTTGGCAAGTTAGTTTCGGGCACGGCCACCTCTTTTGGCCATGCAAGCAGAGAAAACGCGGCCCTTCAAGACGCAACACAGGGCGATTCCATGGGATGGCTCCTGCGTCGCCTTCGAGGCGTATGGTCCGGGCGCAAACCGCACGCACCCGGCGGCGTCGCCAAGTCTGGCATCATCGCGCCAATGGACGACAACTTGCCCCCGCTGATCCAAGCCCTGCTCGAACCCAAGCGTTATCCGGGCGCCGTAGGGCGGGTTGAACTGGTGCAGACGCACATCTCGTGGGTGCTGCTGGCGGGCGACTTTGCCTACAAGATCAAGAAGCCGGTGAAGCTGTCTTTTCTGGACTTCAGCACATTGGCGCTGCGCCAGCGCTACTGTGAAAGCGAGTTGAGGCTGAACCGGCGCTTCGCGCCAGACCTCTACCTGGAGGTCCTCGCCATTGGCAACACGCCGCAAGACCCGCAATGGGGGGCCTCAAGCACGCCGATTGAATACGCCGTGAAGATGCGCCGCTTTGATGAAGCCGGGCGCCTGGACCATGTCTGTGCGCGCGGTGAGCTGCTGCCCCGGCACTTATCCGATCTGGCTGACACCGTCAGCGTCTTTCACCTGGCGGCAGCAGTCGCCCCGCCAAACTCGCCCTTTGGCGCACCGCCGCAGGTCATCGGTCCAATGCGGGACAACTTCGACGCGCTGCTTGAGGGCTTGCCCACTGCCGATTTGCCCAACCGACTCAAAGCCTTGCGCGCCTGGACCGAGGCGCAGTTTGCGCAACTCACGCCGCTCTTACAGACGCGCAAGCAGGCCGGCTGGGTGCGTGAGTGCCACGGTGATCTGCATCTGGCGAACCTGGTTTTGATTGATGAGCGGGTGCGGATGTTTGACGGCATCGAGTTCAGCGACCGTCTGCGCTGGATTGATCTCGCCAGTGAAGTCGCCTTCACCTATGTCGACCTGCTCGCGCACCAGCAGCCAGGCTTGGCCGACTGGTTTATCAACGAGTACCTGAGCCGCACCGGCGACTATGAAGCCGCCGCTTTGCTGCACTTTTACGGCGTCTACCGGGCCATGGTGCGGGCCAAGGTGGCGGCGATTCGCACTCGGCAAACGCAGAACGCCGGCAGAGAGGCGCTGGCGTATATCGCTTTGGCCGAACGCCTGATGACGCCACCTGCAGCCCGCCTGGTGATCACGCATGGACTGTCGGGTTGCGGCAAGACCGTGGCATCAAACCACTTGCTGCTCAGCGACGCCCATGCCAGCACCTTGCGCCTGCGCTCCGATGTCGAGCGCAAGCGCCTGTTCGGGCTGTCCAGCAGCGAGCGCAGTGGCGCCACGCTCAACCAGGGCATTTACGCCTTGGACGCCCACGGCCGCACCTATGACCATTTGGGTGAACAGGCCCGGCGCTTGCTGCGAGCCGGCTGGTCGGTCATTGTGGACGCCACCTTCCTGCGCCGGGTTGACCGCGACGCCTTTCGTGCGCTGGCGCGCGCGTGCGATGTGGCGTTCAGTATTTTGGCGCCGCAGGCCACCCCAAAGCAATTGCGCGAACGCATCCTGGCGCGTCATGCCCTGGGGCAGGACGCGTCCGAGGCAACCCTGGACGTGCTAGCGCAGCAGCTGGCCACGCTGGAGCCGCTGGAGCCAGAGGAAGTGCCAGAAATTGAACCGGCCAGAGACTTCTAAAATAAGCTATGCCAAATATTGAAAAAATGCCAGCGGCCACCCCCAAGCAGAACCGCATTCTGGCCGCCCTGCCCGCTGAGGATTACGAGCGTCTGCTGCCGGAGCTGAAATTGATCCCGATGCCCGTGGGACTGACGATGTCGGAGTCGGGTGACCACGTGAACTATCTGTATTTTCCCGTCACAGGCATCATCTCGCTGATCTACGCCCTGGAAGACGGGTCATCAAGTGAAGTCGCCCTGGTCGGCAACGAAGGCATGGTCGGCATCTCCATCTTCATGGGCGGCGACAGCATGCCCAGCAGCACCGAGGTACAGAGTGCGGGCGAAGCCTATAGGCTAAGTCGAAAAATAATGAAGCATGAGTTTGCGCTGGGTGGCAAGCTACAGCACCTGGCCCTGCTGTACACGCAGGCCCTGATTTGCCAGACCTCTCAAACGGCCGTGTGCAACCAGCACCATTCGCTCGATCAACAACTGTGCCGCTGGTTGTTGATGAGCCTGGACCGGCTGCATGCCAACGAATTAGAAGTCACACAAGACATGATTGCGCACCTGCTGGGGGTGCGCCGTGAAAGCATCACCCAAACTGCCAGTAAGCTGCAAAAAGACGGCCTGATCACCTACCGGCGCGGTCACATCACGGTGGTCGATCGCCCCAAACTGGAACAGCGCGTGTGCGAATGCTACGCGGTGGTCAAGGGCGAGTACGACCGGTTGCTGCCGCATCCGCGCAGCGCCCCTTAATCTGGTTAGCCGCCCTTGCGCAGCGGTTTGAGCAAGTCATTGAGGCCGTTGTGGTCGATCTCATGCATGAGCGCCAACAGGCGCCCGATCTCGCTTTTGGGTGCGCCTTGGCGCACAAACCAGGCCAGGTAGTCGCCCGGCAGGTCGGCAATGAGCCGGCCTTTGTATTTGCCAAAGGGCATGCTGCGCGTCACCAGCAATTGCAAATCTTCGGCTTTCATGCTTAGCCCCCTGCCCGCTTGACGACAAAGCCTTGGGCTTTGAGCATTTCCAGCACGCGCGCGCAATGATCGCCCTGCACTTCGATCACACCATCTTTGACCGTGCCGCCCGAACCGCAGGCGGTTTTGAGCTGTTTGCCCAGGGCGGCCAGCGCCAGCGGGTCAAGCGCCAGGCCGCGCACCAGGGTCACGCCCTTGCCGGCGCGGCCCTTGGTTTCACGCGACACGCGCACCACGCCATCGGTCACCGTGCTCACGGGGGTCGCGCTGCAACGGCATTGCGTCTGGGGCATGCGGCATACGGGGCACATGCGGCCGCTGTCGGTGCTGTAGACCAGGCCACCGCTGGTTGATCTGGATTTCATGGGTGTGTCAGCCTTGCTCAAGTCGGAATGGACAGAGAATGTTTCGACCCGTCAGGCCGCCACCTGGACCCGCTTGGCGGGCAGCAGAAACCACGCAAAGGCCAGCGCCTGCACCATCAACAGCAGGGCAAAGGTGAGCCGAAACGCGTCAGAGCGGCTCATGCCCGCGGCAAATCCGTCCACCGCCGCGCCAATACCCCATTGCAGCCCAAAGGCACCGACGAACACCGCCAGGTTCAGGGCGGTATTGACGCGCCCTGCCAGCGCCACGGAGAAGGCCGCGCTGAGCTGTGAATAAGCGATATTGCTCAGGCTGAAGGACACGCCCAGCAGCGGCCACAGCCAGGCTGGTGGCGCCAGGTCAAGAATAATGGCCAGCTGCGTCACCAGCGCCAGGCCCATGCCAACGCCCAGCAACAGCATCGGTGAAATGCCGCGCCGCGCCAGCCAGCCCGAACAGGTGGCCACGAACAGAAAACCCGCCAGCATCGCCAGCGCCAGCAAAAAAAGCACCCCGGCGGCGGCGCTGCGCGTGACCCCATTGACCTGCATCAGCCAGGGCATCGCCCACAGGCCCTGGATTGCCATGAAACCACCCGCAATCAGGCAGCCCTGCGGCGCAAAGCGCCAGAACGTGCGGTCACTGAAGATGGTGCGCAAGCTGCGCAGTTGCTGCGCCAGCGACTCGCGCTGCGTGCCCGCGGCTTTGTCGGGCACGCTCAAGAGAAAACCCGCGGTCAGCACCAGCAGGCCAGCACATAGAAAAAACACGCCGCGCCAGCCCAGCAACGGCAGCGCGGCTTCCACCGGCACGCTGGCCGTGAGCGCACCGAGGCCACCGGCGACCATGATGGTGGCGGTGAGCGAAGGCAGCCGTTCGGCCGGAAACCACTGGCTGAAGGCCTTGAAGCTGGCCATGAGGCAAGCCGAGACGCCCAGGCCGATCAGCGCGCGGCCCAGCGCCAGCACGCCGATCGTCGTGCCCAGGCCGAACAACGCACAGCCCGCAGCGGCTACCAGCAACAACCCCGCCTCGACCCGGCGCGGGCCGAAACGGTCAAGCAACAGGCCCAGCGGCAGTTGAAACAGGCCAAAGGCGAGCAAATAAGCCGAGGTCAGCAGGCCCAGGCCAGCGGCACTCATGTCCAACTCGCGCATCAACTCGGGCGCGATCACGGCATTGACACTGCGCAGCCCATAAGACAGAAAATAGCCAACAGCATAGGCCGGAACCAGACGAAACCAAAGGCGCAGGGAGTGATTCATGGCGGCCATTGTCGCGGAAAGCCATGGGCCGCCGCTCTGGTCCAGGCGCCTCGGTGACGCGCAAAATGGGCCCGCGTCAGCGTCTGCTGGCGTGTGGGCATGTCACGCTATATATTAAATAGCTACCTAGGCACAGCCCACGGGGGCTATGTGCCAAAATGGCTCAAAAATAACACGTTTATGAGGAGTTCTTCGTATGTCACGTCCCCAAGTGTGGGCGACCAAAGTCGCCGCGCTGATTCAAACCGGCAACAGTGCGGCCGCGCTGGCGCAGATCAAGGTCGCGCCAACGGTGAAGGACTTGCAGCAACTGCGCGTCCTGCTGACCCAGGCCAAACTGCTGGCGCGTCACCCCAACATTGATGCCGCGACCACCGACATGATTGCCGCCCTGACGGCCCCGCGCCTGCACCGCTCGCCCTGAAGCCAGCAAGCCACACGGTGCTTGCAGCTTGAGCGGGCTCAGCGCCCAGTCAAGCAGCAGGATCGCGCGGTTGCACCGGCACACGCATGTCATCAAGGTAATCCCGCGCAAGATTGACCGTGCATGCCACACCCAATGCAGCGTAATGCTGGCCCAGCCAGTCCTTGGCGCTGGCGCGCCCGAGGTCGCGCAGCTGGTGGATCAGATGGCCGTCCGTGGATGATTTGGTGGACGCACCGAACTGTCCCAGCACGGCGCCGCCATCAATACGGTGCATCAGCACATCCTTGTAATGATCCGGGTCGAGCTTGCCCTGGGCCAGCAGGCGCTTGACAAAATCAATGGCGCGGATTTCGGCAATCAGGCCCGCGTTGAAGGAAATCTCGTTCATGCGATCGATGATCTCGGCAGCGGTGGTGGGCAGTTTGTCACGCGCAATGGGGTTGATCTGCACCAGCACAATGTCGCGGCACTGGCAGTTGTAGATCAAAGGGTGAATCGCCGGATTGCCGGAGTAACCACCGTCCCAAAAAAAATCATCCTCGATCTCGACCGCCTTGAACACCGTGGGCAGGCAGGCCGAGGCCATGACGGCGGCCGCCGTGAGGCGTTCGCCGCAGAATATTTCGGCCTTGCCGCTGGTCACGCGGGTGGCCACGACAAATACCTTGGGCGTGGGATGGCGTGCCAGCCGCTCAAAATCAATCTGGCGTTCCAGAAACTGCTTGAGTGGGTTGATGTCAAAGGGATTGCTCTGGTAGGGTGACACCGAGCTGGACCACCAGCTCGTCATCGCATCAGCCCATTGCTGCGTCGGCGATTGGCCTTTGCCTGCACCGATGAGCCCGCCAAACAGCAGCTCAAACGGCGAACGCTGCATCCGGGATACCGAATTGGACATGGCGCCCATGCGGACAATGCCGTTCCAGAAGCTCGCCAAGGACTCGCGCGCGGACTCGCGCGGGTCAAGCGCGCTCTGGTCCGCCGCCAGCGCAAAGCCATGCGCCAGCGCCACTGCATTCATGGCGCCAGCGCTGGTGCCGCTGATGCCCTCGATCTCGATGCGACCATCCTCGAGCAGCGCGTCCAGCACACCCCAGGTGAAGGCGCCATGCGAGCCGCCCCCCTGCAAGGCGAGGTTGATGGTGTGCGCTGTTCCAAGTGAACGCTTCACGGCGCGGGGTCCAGAGGCTGTGGCCATCTCAAGGAATCAGACCGAGCGCATGGATGTAATCCGGGCGCAGCATCAGCTGATCCCAGGGCACGGCGGGCGATTGCGGCAACAGCGCACGGCGGCGCTCTTCACTGGCCTCGCTCGGCTGCCAGGCCCCTTTGAGCTGTGCCTCGGTCAGTCCGCTGATCCAGGTGTCCAGCGCGCTGCCCGCGCCTTCGCTGCTGGCCATCGACTGGTTGCACAGGAGCACCAGGTCGCAGCCCGCGTTCAAGGCCGCAACCGCTGCCTGGGTGTAGCTGACGGGCTCGCCGTCCAACACACGCGCCCCGGCCATCGACAAATCGTCGCTGAAAATGGCCCCGTTGAAGCCGAGTTGGCCGCGCAGGATGTCGTTCAACCATTTGGGGGAGAAACCCGCGGGCCGCGCATCGACCTTGGGGTAGATCACATGCGCGGGCATGACGCTGCTGAGCGTGGTGCTGAGCCAGCCGTAAGGCGCGGCATCGTCAGTCAGAATCGCCTTGAGGCTGCGCTTGTCCACCGGAATGGCAGTATGCGAATCGGCGGCCACGCTGCCATGACCGGGAAAGTGTTTGCCGCAATTGGCCATGCCGCTTTGCAGCAGGCCGTGCATCAGGCTCTTGGCCAGCAGGCTCACCACGCGCGCGTCACGGGCAAAAGCGCGGTCGCCGATGACGCTGCTGGCGCCAAAATCAAGGTCCAGCACCGGGGTGAAGCTGAAGTCCACACCGCAAGCGCGCAACTCGGCGCCCAGCACAAAACCGCAAGCGCTGGCGGCGTTGGTGGCACGCAGGGCGCCACTGCCCGCGCCGCCTTTTCCATCGTTCATCCACAGCTCGCCCAATGCTCGCATCGGCGGCAGATGCGTGAAACCATCGGTCTTGAAGCGCTGCACGCGCCCGCCTTCGTGGTCAACACAGATCAGCAGGTCGCGCCGCATTTTTTTGATGTCGCGGCACAGTTGGGTCAACTGGGCGCGGCTCTCCCAGTTGCGGGCAAACAGGATGAGCCCACCCACCAAGGGGTGCAGCAGGCGCTGGCGGTCGATACGCGAGAGAGTCAGGCCGGCGATGTCGATGATGAGGGGAGCGTGTTGAGACATTAGAAAACTTTCAAAAGTAGAACTTACGCAAAACCGCCCCAGCGTCGTTGCGCCGCCTTACCGTACAAAGCGTACTGTCGGCGCCGGCGTGCCTAGCTGGAACAATTTTGCGTAAGTTCTCAATAGCCTGTTCAATATATTTTTAATAGCTGGTAGCGCATATTACACGCGGGCTAGAGGCCAATTTCTTATAAATTCTCGACCACACAGAAGCTGGCGGCGTAATCGGTTTCGTCGGTCACGCTGATGTGGGCACTCAAACAACGCGCGTCAAACCAATCTTTCAAGGCGCCGTGCAGCACGATGGTGGGCTTACCGCTGGGCATGTTTCTCACTTCGCACAGGCGCCAGCTCATGGGCATCGTCATGCCCAGGCCGATGGCTTTGCTGAACGCCTCCTTGGCGCTGAAACGGGTGGCGAGGTAACGCACGCCGCGCTCGGGCCAGCGTGCGCTGCGCGCTTGCCAGATGGCGAACTCGGCGTCACTGAGTATTTTGAGCGCAAAGCGCTCACCGTGGCGCGCCAAGCTGGCACGGATGCGGCGCACGTCGCAAATGTCGGTGCCAATGCCGTAAATCACGCACGCCCCTCTTGAATGCAGCTCAGGTAGGCCTGCACTGTGGCGCTGTAGCCCAACTCCAGCGCGTCGGCAATCAGCGCGTGGCCGATCGACACTTCGGCCACGCCCGGCACGGCTTTAATGAAGGCGCTGAGGTTGTCGCGGTTCAGGTCATGGCCGGCGTTGATGCCCAAACCGAGCTTGAGTGCCGCGCGCGCGGTCTCGGCGAAGCGGGCCAATTGCGGGGCCTGCTGCGCTGTGCCCCAAGCGGCCGCATAAGGCTCGGTGTAGAGCTCGACCCGGTCGGCCCCGACCGACTGCGCACCGGCCATGGCGGCGGGGTCAGCATCCATGAACAGGCTCACGCGCAAGCCCCAGGCCTGGGCTTGCGCAATCAAGGGTCGCAAACGATTGACGTCGCCCGGGAAACCCCAGCCATGGTCACTGGTGAATTGGCCTTGGGCGTCGGGCACAAAGGTGACTTGGTGCACCGGCAGTTTGCGCTGCACCAAGTCGTGCACCACATCCATCAGGTTGTGCGAGGGGTTGCCCTCGATATTGAATTCACGCTCCGGCCATTCTTTCAGCAGTGTGGCGAGTTCAGGCACATCACTGGCCCGAATGTGACGCTCGTCCGGGCGGGGGTGCACCGTGATGCCGTTAGCGCCGGCCTGCAAACACAAGGTGGCCGCGCGCGTCACGCTGGGGATGCCCAGGTGGCGCGTGTTGCGCACCAGCGCCACTTTATTCAGGTTGACCGAGAGCGCTGTCTTTTTGTTCATGAGGAAGATTTTACAAAGTGGGCCAAGGGCCAGCGACTCCAGGACAAAGGCGGGGCCGGCAAAGCAGCTTCTACAACGACTGCAGGTCGATCATCATCTGGCGCGTACGCAAAGTGCTCACGCCGCAGTGGTAATTGAGCAGTGTGCGTAATTGCGGTTTGAGCTGCGCCAT
>VMTC01000079.1 GCA_013791765.1 Rhodoferax sp. | reverse complement strand
GTAGCCCACATACACCGGCACAAACAACAGCGGACGTGAATGTTCGCGCACAAAACTTTGCACCGTCATGGCCAGGATGCCGGCCTTGGGGGATAGCATGCGGCCGCTGCGGCTGCGGCTGCCCTCAATGAAGTATTCCAGCGGGAAGCCGCGATCGAGCATCAGGTGCAGGTAGCCGAGAAACACCGTGGCATAGAGCGGCTCGCCCTTGATTTTGCGGCGCAGAAAGAAGGCGCCACCCCCGCGCAGAATGCTGCCCACCACTGGCAGGTTCAGGTTGGAGCCCGCCGCAATGTGCGGCACCATCATGCCCTGACCAAAAATAATGTAAGACAGCAACAGGTAGTCGACGTGGCTGCGGTGGCAGGGCACGTAGATGATGCCGTTGCCGGGCGCCAGTTCGGTCACCCGGTTCAGGTTGTGAATCTCGATGCCGCTGTAGACCCGGGTCCACACCCACTCCAGAAAAATCGACAAGGCGCGCACCACCGAGAAGGAAAAGTCGGAGGCGATTTCATGCGCAAAGTCGCGCGCGGCCTTTTCCGCCTGGGCCAGCGGCAGGTTCTTGTCATGGGCTTCGGCTGCGATGGCGGCGCGCACGTTGGGCGATGCCAGCAAGGCGCGTAGTTGCGTGCGACGATGCGACAAATCAGGGCCAATCGCCATTTCGCGCTGCTGGCTGAAGTGGGTCTCCAGCACCTCATTGACCTTCTGCGCCGACTCTGCGGCGTCGCTGCAGTCCCGCGCCATGTCGCGCAAGGACATGGGTGCGCTGAAGCGCACGACGGTGTGGCGTCCGTGCAGCAGTATCGAGAGCAACTGCCGCAAGGGCGTCGCGGCCTGCCAGGTCTCCGCAAAAAGCGCCTTGAGGATGGACTCCTGCTTGCTGGCTGCGTGACCCCACAGGATGGTGACCGGCACCAGTTGAACGTCAAATTGCGGATCACTTTCGGTTTGTCTCACCAGCGCCATGAGCAGCGGCGAGTGCGCGATTCGCCGCGGCGGCGGCCGGTAGGCATCGGGCTGGCGCGTCAGCACAAAAAAAGCCCGGCGGGCCAGCAAACTGCCCGTTCGCACCGGCTTCAAGGCGGGCGGCAACCCGAGTTGCCGGCATTCATGGTCAAGCACCAGCAAGTTGGACAGGTGGCGCTGGTGCAGCACGTAGATGATGGGGAGGTCGGGGCGAAGCTTGAGCATGTCCGCCTGCTCTGGAAACACGTTGGTTCGGATCCAGCGGTACAGCAGGCGTTTGAGCGCATTGAGCGTCCAGCCCGCAAAATCGAAATAGAACAAGCGGCTCATTGGCCGCTCAGGCGCGGGCGCGCCATGGCAGACGCCCCGACATCAGGGGTCGATGGAGCGAGGTGAAAGGGTTTTGGCATGGTGGTCTCCTGCAGCCGGCGCGAGATGCGCAGTATGCCCGCTCAGGGGTCACTGCAGGTAGGGCTGGCAAGCGATGGTGGCTGCTGCAGCGTATCCCGTAGCCTTGTTTTTCTTGGAAATTTTTTGATCATTCTAACCTCTAGCCCGCATGGAATAAGCTTATAGTGCTATCACTATAATAATTATTAATCAACCGGGCTTGGTCTCCATGTCCTAAAAAGGCGAAATTCAACCGACTCCCTGAGCTGAGGGCCGCCAGACCAGCACGGCGATGGCGCCGGCCAAGGCTTGCATCAATGCAATGGAGAACACCGCGCCGCTCCAGCCCCAGGCCTCAAAGGCCAGCCCCGCCACCAAGGTGCCTGCTGCGCCGCCCACGTAATAGCTCATGTAGTACAGACCGGTGGCCAGCGAGCGGCCCTCTTCGATGTTTTGGGCAATCGCGCTGATGGTCGCAGACTGGCAAATGAAGACGCCGGTTGAACACACCGTCAGGCCGATGATGACGGCGGGTAAGGCTGGCCACAGCGTCAAGAGCAAGCCTGCAGTAGAGAGCGACAAAGCCCCGAGCAGCGCGCGCAGGAAGCCCAGGCGAACGATATACGGGCCGACCAGCGGGGTCACCAGCACACCGACGAGGTAGACGCTGAACACATTGGCCAAGCCCGCCGATGACAAAAAGAACGGCGCCGATGCCAGGTGCAGGTTGACATAGGTGAAGGTGCCCACCAGCGAAAACAGCACGCAAAAACCCACCGCACAGGCCGCCATCAGCCGCTTGTGGTGCATGTGGCGCCACAGCGTGTTCAAACCCGCGCTGAAGTTTCGGTTGGGCACAAAGGAGCGCGACGGCGGCAGCCGCCACAGCACCAGCAAAGCGCCTAGCAGATTGAGCAGCGCCAGGGTCACGAAGGCGCCGCGCCAGCCCAGCAAATGACCGGCATGGCCGGTGATAAAGCGGCCAAAAAAGCCGCCCATGACCGTGCCGCCCACATAGGTGGCGGTCATGCGGGCGACGCCGTTGGCCTGGAACTCTTCGGAGATGTAGGCGATCAGCACCACCACGATGCCCGGAATCGCCAGCCCCTGCAGAAAGCGCAGCGCAATCAGTGCGTTCAGGCTGCTCACCAAAGGGATCAGGGCTGTGGGCAGCGTCAGGGCCAGCATGGAACTGCAAATGATGAGCTTGCGCCCGAATGCATCGGAGAGCATTCCCATGAAGGGCGACACCAGCGCCACCGCCAGGATGGTCGCTCCCACCGTCAAGCCCGCTTGCACCGGAGAGGCCTGAAAATCGTCCATCACCAGCGGCAACACTGCTTGCATCGAGTAGACGTTCAGAAAGGCAAAAAAGCCAATCCACCAGACGATCAGCCGGGACGCCTGCTTGCCATTTTGGGGGGGAGGAAAGAGCATGGGGTCGGCCGGCATAAGAAATCAATTTTAGGCTGGCGCGCACCACTAAACTCAAGGGACCATTTAACCCCTACTGCACCGCGCCATGGAACTACTCATCCTCTTTGTCTTGCTTGCCTTTGGTGCCTACCTGGCCAAGTCGCGCGAGCAGGGCCGCCGCATCGCCTTACTGGGAAGCTACCTGGGCAAATACCAGATTGAAAAGCTGATGGAAAACCTGACCGACGGTTACCTGCGCGCGCTGTCTGAACCTGATCCCGAGCGTCAGGCGCAGATCTGGCACATGCTGGACGCGGCCGAGCTCACGCTGTGTGAGCAGTTCAACCGTTTTGTGGCTGAATTCTCAAGCGTCGATGGCGCGCAAACGCGCGTCAGTCGCCTGCCGTTGGCGCTGCCCTGGATCGCCCAGTTTTTTCCGGCCAGCAGCTTTGACCTGCGCCAGGCGCTGCGCATCCATGCCCAAGGCATTGAGCAGGCGGCGCAAAACAGCCGCCAGCGTACGCCCAAGGACAAAGCCTTCACGCTATCGGCCGAACTGTTCTTGATGCAGCACACCTGCCACTGGTTCTGCCGCTCCAAAATGGTGGCGTCGGCGCGCATGCTCATGCGCCACAAGACCCCTTATGTGCAATTGCTGGCCTCGGTGGCCCCCGAGACGCGCCAGGCCTATGGTGCCCTGGTTGGCGCCTGAGTTCCAATGGCCCATCTGCCGACCTGGGTCAGCTCTTGTCGGGCGCGGCGGCGCCGGGAAGTCACATGATGGAATTTTCTCTGACGCAAAGCTTCCCCGCTGGACTCGATCGTCTGTGGACGGTTTTTTCCCACCCTGAGTACCCGCAGCGCAAATACCGCGCCTTGGGCGCTAGCGCGGTGCGCCTGCTTCGTTTTGATGTCACAGCGCAGGTGATCGAGGTCGAGCTCGAGCGCGATGTGCCTGTTGATGTGGCTGCACTGCCGCTCTGGGCGCGCCCATTGCTCGCACGCCAACAGACGCTGCGCCATCGCAGTCGCTGGCGCCGTGTCAGCCCGGCGCAGATCAGCGCCGAACTGGAGATCACGCCGCTCGGTCTGCCACTGCAGGCGCACGGCATGGGCACCTTGGTGCAGGCCGCGACTAATTTGAGCCGCATGGCACTGCGCTGGCAGCTCACATCGCGCCTGCCGCTGATCGGGCCCAAGGTGGAGCGCCTGTTTGCGCATCAACTGCGTCAGGCGCTTGATGCCGACCATGCCTTCACCCTGCAATACCTGCAGCCAGGGGCTTGAACCGGCCGTTCAAAACAGCGCCGCAGCCTCATGCATTTGCCGCATAATTCGCGCCCATGGACACCAAATGGCTGGAAGATTTCGTCAGTTTGGCTGAGACCCACAGTTTCAGCCGCTCTGCATTGCTGCGCCACGTCACGCAGCCGGCGTTTTCAAGGCGCATACAGTCGCTTGAGAGCTGGGCGGGCACCGATCTGGTCGATCGGAGCAATTACCCGACCCGTTTGACTCCGGCGGGTCAGACGCTCTATTCCCAATCATTGGAAGTCTTGCAGGCCTTGCAAAGCACGCGCGCCATGTTGCGCGGCCACGCCTCGGCCGGGCAGGACGTGATTGAGTTTGCCGTGCCGCACACACTGGCGTTCACCTTCTTTCCGGCCTGGGTGTCGGCCTTGCGGCAACAATTCGGACCGATCAAGAGCCGCCTGATTGCGCTCAATGTGCACGATGCCGTGATGCGCCTGGTGGAGGGTAGTTGCGACCTGTTGATTGCCTACCATCATCCGTCGCAGCCCTTTCAGCTCGATCCTGTTCGCTACGAAATGGTCAGCCTGGGCGAGGAGGTGATAGCGCCGTATTCCAGGCCCGATGCCGACGGTGCGCCGATGTTTCAGTTGCCGGGGCGCCCCGGTCAGCTCTTGCCCTACCTGGGTTACGCGCCGGGGGCCTACCTGGGGCAGATGGTGGACCTGATCCTCAAACAATCAAACACGGCCATTCATTTTGACCGCGTCTATGAGACTGACATGGCCGAGGGCCTCAAGGCCATGGCGCTCGAAGGCCACGGCATCGCCTTTTTGCCTTTCAGTGCTGTCAAGAAAGATTTGTACGCCAGAAGACTGGTCAGTGCCGTCCCACATGACCTTAAGGGCCTGGAGATCACCATGGAGGTGCGTGTTTACCGGCAACGCCCCGCGTTCAGGGAGAACGGCAAGCCCGGCGGACACCGCAGCGCCCCATTCGTTGAGCGCGCGGTCAAGAATGCGGCGCTGGCCTTGTGGGACTATCTGCTGGCGCAGAACCGCAAGCAGGCAAGCGAGCCTGCGCCGCCAGAGCTTGGTGTGCCGCGCTGATTGGCGACAATGGCCACCATGACACCCGCTCAAGCCCTCACCATCACCCTGACCCGGCCCGACGACTGGCACCTGCATGTGCGCGATGGCGAGGCGCTGCGCACCGTGGTGCCGCACAGCGCCGCCCAGTTTGGTCGAGCCATCATCATGCCCAACCTGCGCCCCCCGGTCACAACGACCGCGCAAGCGTTGGCCTACCGCCAGCGCATCCGGGCCGCGGTGCCTGCGGGCCTGCAGTTTGAGCCTTTGATGACGCTCTACCTCACCGACAACTTGCCCGCCGACGAGGTCAAACGTGCGCGCGACGCGGGTGTGGTCGCCCTCAAACTCTACCCGGCGGGCGCCACCACCAACAGCGACGCCGGCGTGACCGATCTGCGCAAGACCTACAAAACCCTCGAAGCGATGCAGCGCGCCGGGATGCTGCTGCTGGTGCATGGGGAAGTGACCGCGCCCGAGATTGATATCTTTGATCGCGAAGCGGTGTTCATCGAGACCCAGCTGATTCCCTTGCGCCGGGATTTCCCCGAGCTGAAAATCGTGTTCGAACACATCACCACGCGGGAAGCGGCGCAGTATGTGGCCGAGGCCGACCGATTCACCGCCGCCACCCTCACCGCGCACCACTTGCTCTACAACCGCAACGCCATTTTTAGCGGTGGTATCCGGCCGCATTACTACTGCTTGCCGGTGCTCAAGCGCGAGACCCATCGCCAGGCCTTGCTGGCAGCGGCCGCCAGCGGTTCGGCCAAGTTCTTTCTGGGCACCGACAGCGCGCCGCACGCCGCCCAGCTCAAAGAGAACGCGTCGGGCTGCGCCGGTTGCTACACGGCGCACGCCGCCATGGAGTTGTATGCGCAGGCCTTTGAGTCGGTCGGGGCGCTGGAAAAACTGGAGGCTTTTGCCAGCTTTCATGGCGCTGATTTTTATGGCTTGCCGCGCAACACCGGCAGCATCACCTTGCGGCGCGAAAGCTGGACGGTGCCAGAGCGCTTTAGCTATGGCGACGCCGAGCTCAAGCCTTTGGGTGCGGGTGAAACCTTGCCGTGGCGAATGAGCTGAAGCTTGGTGAGACGGCCATTGAGCGCCGTCCTCACCCGCTGGCCCAGAAAATAATTAATGGGTTGGCGCAGCCTCAGGCCCTGAACTAGGCGTGGGGCAATGCTTTGCTGCCGCTTACCACTGACCACAGTTGGGCGCATCATTCTGCCGAGGCCCTTCCTTCAACCCCACCGCTCCATGCGCTTCCCTTTGCGCCTACAAACCACCCAGCGCACCCCAGCCACCGTCAATATCTCTGACGAAGCTTGGGCGCCTACAGGTAGTCATCCGTTCACCCCCGGCAGACGCACCTGCAGCATTTGTGCGGCGACAGCCGGGTCGTCAGGGTCGGTGACCAGTGTGCAGAGCCAGCCGTCGCCGTCCGCCAGCACGGCCAACCCCTCAACCTTGGGTGCGCCATGCAGCAGGTGCAGCCGCTGCAATTCGCCGTCTGCACCCACGGTGCCAATGGCAGACCCGACACACGCGCCATCCAGGTAGCTGTCGTCGGTGCTCTCGGCCACGGCGCTAAACGCCCAGGCACCACCATGCAGTGCAGCGCCGTCGCTAAAGCCCAGTGGCACGCCTTCCACAAGGCCCAGCTCCAGCAATTGCACCGACTTTGCCGCAGGCGCCTTAGGCTGCAAGCCCGCCAGCCAGGGAGCCATCAGGTTCCAGTCATAACGGATGCAGGCATTCACAGCATGGCCTTTGTTGCCGCGCTGCAGCAAGAGCAGTTCGCCGCTGACGACCAGGGCGCCTTCGATGTTCAGGTCAGCAAAGCGCTTGTGCAGCGGTGCGTACAGGGCGGCCAGATCCACTTGCGCCATGCGGCCGTTGGGCACGCCCTGCGCATTCAATGCGATCAACACGCCGGTTTCGCGGTTGGGCCGCGAGCCCGAGCCCAGCGCCAGCAGCGCACCCGCTGGGCAACCGGGGAGCGGCGGCAGCGCGGCCAAGCTTTCAAAATCGGGCTTGGCTTTTTTGCGCTTGCCCGCGTCCTTGGGCAGATCACCCTCTAGCAGGCGCAGCAAGGTGCCCACGGCTGGCCCAGTGCTGTCGGCCGCCGCTGTGGTGGGTGCGCTGCCAGGGTCGTCAAACATAGCCAGGTGCAGTTCGTCGTCTGCCACCACATACAGGCGCTGGCGCATCCGCACCAGACCACTGGCCGCACTCAAATGCGCCTTGCCGCGCGGGTGGTCCGCAGGGTCTATCAGCAGGGGCTGGATGGCGTGTGCCGTCAATGGAGCAGCGCTGCCGCGTGTTGGATGTGCGGGGTTGTCGATCGCCATAGCAGCCTTTCGTTGGTTTGCAGCATGGTACAGGCCACGTTGGCAATTTAGCGACGTTGTCTTGACCGTTGGCTACTGGTTGGCGGCCGCCTACCGCACCTACCTTGAAACCGAGAAAGCACGCGCCACAGAGGCCCAGGCCGCGCAAGGATATCTATCCGATTTACGACAAGTGGTACTTGAAGCCCATTCCCCCAAAAAGCACCGCATCAAATAAGGCGGTGAGTTATCTGCTCAAGGACTTCTGGAAGTACCCGACCGACATCGTGCCGTCCTAGCCCCGCGGTGGGTGATTTGGGACAATGCGGCCCATGAAAGAAACCCTTCACCTGACCCGACCCGACGACTGGCACCTGCATGTGCGCGATGGCGAGGCGCTGCGCACCGTGGTGCCCCACAGCGCCGCCCAGTTTGGCCGCGCCATCATCATGCCGAACCTGCGCCCGCCCGTGACGACAACCGCAACGTCATCTTCAGTGGCGGCATCCGCCCGCCTTACTACTGCTTGCCGGTGCTCAAGCGCGAGACCCATCGCCAGGCTTTGCTGGCCGCAGCCGCCAGCGGTTCGGCCAAGTTTTTTCTGGGCACCGACAGTGCGCCGCACGCTGCCCATCTCAAGGAACACGCCAGCGGTTGCGCGGGCTGCTACACCGCGCACGCGGCGATGGAACTGTGCGCGCAGGCCTTTGAGTCTGTTGGGGCGCTGGACCAGCTGGAGGCTTTTGCCAGCTTCAACGGCGCCGATTTCTATGGCTTGCCGCGCAACACCGGCAGCATCACCCTGCGGCGCGAAGGCTGGACGGTGCCAGAGCGCTTTAGCTATGGCGACGCCGAGCTCAAGCCTTTGGGCGCGGGTGAAGCCTTGCCGTGGCGAATGAGCTGAAGCTTGGTGAGACGGCCATTGAGTGCCGTCCTCACCCGCTGGCCGCTGTTGACTGGGCCGCACCCTGGCTGACGCCGTGGCGCGCAAGGGGCGAGCCACTGGTCCAGCAAATAATCAATGGGTTGGCGCAACCCCAGGCCCTGAACCAGGCCGGCCTGGCGCCGGTGCGCTTTGTGGCGCAAAGCGAGCTGCCCGCTGGCGTTGCCTACGAGCAGCACATCTTCGACACCCAGTGTGTGCCCACGCGTGACGGGCTGCACGACTTCTTCAACGGCCTGTGCTGGATGCATTTTCCATTGACGAAAAGACGGCTGAACCAGTTGCAGGCAGCACAAATTGCGCACAGCGGTATCCAGCCGGTGCGCGGGCCAACGCGTGACGCCTTGACCGTGTTTGACGAAAACGCCGCCTTGCTTCAGGCGCCCGATGCCCTGTGGGACGCCTTGGCGGCCAAAGACTGGCAGCGCCTGTTTGTTGAATTGCGCCCACTGTGGAGCCAGGCGCAGCTGCTGCTGTTCGGTCACGCCTTGCTGGAAAAGCTGGTTGCACCAAGAAAAGCGATCACAGCCCACGTCTACCGGGTACGAGCAGCTAGTCATTTGATAGCGGATATTGACGCCTGGCTGGCGCAGGACCTGACAGTCGACAAACTGGCGGGCAAGCCCTTTGCCCACTTGCCCGTGCTGGGCGTGCCCGGCTGGTGCGGCGCCAACGAAGACCCGGCGTTTTATGCCGACGCGAGCGTGTTTCGGTTGCCCCAAACCGGGGCCGTCGCAGCGACCGAAGCAGCTCCTGAATGCCCGTAAACTCCATGGGCCATTGCGGCGCCAAAGTCTTGAATTCAACCGCCGCGCCCCTAACATCCCTCCCAATGGTTCGCTGCTTTGAACCGTCATAGAAAGAAAATCATGAAACGAATTCTCTTGTTTGTCTTGACCAATGTTGCCGTGGTGGCAGTGCTGGGCATCGTGGCCAGCCTGCTCGGCGTCAACCGTTATCTGACCCCGGCCGGGCTCGACCTGGGTTCACTGCTCGGCTTTGCCATGGTTATTGGTTTTGGTGGCGCCATCATTTCACTTTTGATCAGCAAGCCGATGGCCAAATGGACCACGGGCGTGCGCATCATCAAGCAACCGCAAAACGTGGACGAAGCCTGGATCGTGGAGACCGTGCGCAAACTGGCTGACACCGCCGGCATCGGCATGCCGGAAGTCGGCATTTTTGACGGCGCACCCAATGCTTTTGCCACCGGTGCCTTCAAAAACTCGGCGCTGGTGGCAGTTTCCACGGGCTTGCTCCAGGGCATGACGCGGGAAGAGATCGAGGCCGTGATCGGCCATGAAATCGCGCACGTGGCCAATGGCGACATGGTCACCATGGCGCTGATTCAAGGCGTGATGAACACCTTTGTGGTGTTCCTGAGCCGCGTCATCGCCTACGCCATCGACGGTTTTCTGCGCAAGGGCGACGAGCGCTCCAGCGGCCCCGGCATTGGCTACATGGTGACCACCATCGTGCTCGATATCTTGCTTGGCTTTGCCGCCGCCATTGTGGTCGCCTGGTTTTCGCGTCACCGTGAATTCCGCGCCGACGCGGGCGCCGCCAAACTCATGAACCGCAAGCAACCGATGATCAATGCCCTGGCGCGCCTGGGCGGCATGGTGCCCGCCGAGTTGCCCAAGAGCATGTCCGCCATGGGCATCGCTGGCGGCATTGGCAAGCTGTTCTCGACCCACCCACCGATCGAAGAGCGCATCGCTGCGCTGCAAAACACGCCGCTCTGAGCCGGGCCGCATGGCACTTTCAACCTGGCTGGCCTTTTTTGCCGCTTCCTGGGCGATCAGCATTTCGCCTGGGGCTGGGGCGGTGGCGGCCATGAGCGCCGGGCTGAACCACGGCTTTCGCCGCGGCTACTTCACCACCTTTGGCCTGGTGCTGGGTATCTGGTTTCAGGTGATTGTGGTCAGTCTGGGGCTGGGGGCGCTGGTGGCGACTTCAAGCACGGCTTTTCTGGTGGTCAAGTGGTTGGGCGTTGCCTATCTGGTCTGGCTGGGTATTGCGCAGTGGCGCGCGCCCGCCACGCCCATGGTGACCCGCTCCGACGAAGGCGTGCTTGTCACGCGCCGCTCCATGGTGCTACGCGCGCTGATGATCAACGCCGTCAACCCCAAGGGCACGGTGTTCCTGCTGGCGGTGGTGCCGCAGTTCTTGAACCTGGCGCAGCCGCTGCTGCCGCAGTACCTGATCATTGCCGCCACGCTGGGTTTTACCGATCTGGTGGTGATGGCGGGCTACACCGCGCTGGCCGCGCGCGTGCTCGGCGCCTTGAAGTCACCCAGCCACATTCGCGCCATGAACCGCGCTTTTGGCAGCCTGTTTGTGCTGGCCGGCTCGCTCTTGGCGCTGTTCAAGCGTGCCAGCTAAAAGGGCCCAGGTGCTGACAGGGCGGCACTGGCCGCAGCGTCCTGGTTCCGAACTGTGGCTCAGCTAAGGGGGTATTTATCATAAAAAAACGATAGCTACTCACGCTTATTACACGCGGGCTAGGGCCTCATTTTATTCAAAATCAGGCGAGATTCACCTGGTAGACGGGCGCTTTGAAGCCCTGTCAGCTTCAGCGAGAATCTGCGCTTGTTTCACTCACCTTAACCCGTATCTCACTCATGAAAACCATTTTCTTCCGCGCCGTTCTGGCTTGCTCCTTGTCGTTCGTCAGCGCTGCCCAGGCAGCCGATGCCACCCTGGATGCCGCAGCCAAGGAGCCCGGTGCCGTGGTCAGCGCCAGCGGGCTGGTGTACCGCTCGCTCAAGGACGGCGTCGGCGCCAGCCCCAAGGCCAGCGACACCGTCAAGGTCAACTACCGTGGCACCTTCCCCGACGGCAAGGAATTTGACAGCTCTTACAAACGCAACCAGGCGATTGAGTTTCCCTTGGGCAACGTCATCAAGTGCTGGACCGAAGGCGTGCAGCGCATGAAAGTCGGCGGCAAAGCCAAGCTGACCTGTCCTTCGGCCATCGCCTATGGCGAGCGGGGTGCTGGCGGTGTGATCCCGCCGAACGCAACGCTGCTGTTTGAAGTTGAGTTGCTGGCCATCAAGGGCCAGTAAGTTTTGATGCGGCGTTGGCACCGTCGTCGCTGCCGTGCTGGCCACGGCAAGCCACCTGCCATGTGATGGGTTGCCTGGTTTGAGTCCGCTACCATCGAGCCCCTCATCACGCCATCTTGCAGGGCCTGCACATGTCTTCTTTATCGTCTTTCGTCAGTTGTCACGATGTTCTCGCCGGCAAGGCTGCTTTGGCGCCCGCCGGGCTTTAGGTCACGATCAAAGGGTGGGTGAAGACCCGGCGCGATTCCAAGGCAGGCCTGTCCTTTGTCAATGTGTCTGACGGCTCCTGCTTTCACCCGGTGCAAGTGGTGGCACCGAGCACGCTGAGCAACTACAGCGACGAGGTGCAGCGCCTCACGGCCGGCTGTGCGGTAGAGGCCACGGGCGTGATCGTTCCATTGCCAACTTGCTCCAGCAAGGCATGGCGCAGACGGATAGCCTGCGCGGCAGGATTCTTTGTATTTCCTGGCGGCGCCGCACGGTCAAGGGTCATGGCGGCCTGGCCTGGCGGTCAGCGTGACCGCGGCGGTGGAGCAGCTTTTCTTCCTACCATTCGGCCAGCTTGATTAAGTAGTCGTAACCATCCGGGCCGATGCCGGAATTGCCGACGAACGGAAAATTGAGGCTCATGATCACGCAGATCGCCCCGCCCAAGACAAAGCTGAGAACGCTGGCATGCACCATGCGGACGGGTTCACGCTCATACCCAAACAAGCCGATGAAGCCAATGGTGATCAGCCCACCCAACACAACGACGGCCCATAACGATCCACTTAAACCGGTGCGTGCGTGCAGTAGCCGCTTCACGCGAAACTGTGCAAAAGTATTCATATTTGTCAATATCTCGTTGAACAGTGATTGCTCTTGCAGGTTTTGTGGGGTGATCTGCCGAATTTCGTCCCAGAGCCGGTTAAAGGCGTGTTGGGTTGCCAAACTCGCTTGAGTTTTGGCGTCCCATTTCATGGCCTGAATGGCCGGGAATTCTTCTTTCACGATCGACAAAGTCACGCCGCGCAACAAAGCAAGGGCTTCAGTGGCCTCTGCACGGTTTGGGTAGGCGCTCAGATCACGGTAAAGCGTCAACGCCGCACTGGTTTCATGCTCTACGGTGGATGCGGCGTTGTCGGATTGCACCCAAACATTGATGACGATAAAGGCCAGCATGATGCCGTAAATGGCACTGACGGCACCAAACACAAAACCGGCTGCGTCGTTTTGTGGCTGCAGCACCGAGTCCGGCAACAGCCAACGCAAAAGCAAGACCAAGCCGATGCCACACGCGACAAAAAGACCCAGCAGCAGTAAAACCGAGAGCCATTGCGGCATGAACAGCAAGTATGAAAAAGTCGACATCATTTAAATTGGAAAACCAAAGAATGGAAAGGGCGGCACGGATAGGAAATTCAATCGCATGAAGGCAAGTATGGCACGGGCTTTGGGCGACCAGGAGCCCTTGAGCGGGCCCCCTGTAGTGCTCAACGAGCTTGTCCATGGCTTGGGCAAAGGGTTGGTCAGCACCGAAGTCGGTGACTGCGCGCTGTAGCGGGCGCGAGCAGCCGCGGTTGCTTAGCTGTGCGTTTTTGGCAAATGGGCGGATTGCTTTGCTAGTGGCGTGTCGCAATCTGGATTTGGCCAAGTTACGCGTGCCTACCCGTACTGCCTTGCTGGGGGGGCCACTGAGAAGTCAGAGCTTGGAGCCTCAAAATGCAGAGTCTTTGTTGGGGAAACTTGCTGCTTTTGGAGCGAAAAACTTCAGACTAGAATTCCTAGCTTAATACTCTAGGAATTGCCTTGATAAAAATCAAAAAAAACCTTCTTAAAGCAAGCTTTGTGCTGCTGGCCGCAAACGTCTTACACAGTCCGGTCTACGCGAATGACATACCCGAGGTCACTCCCAGCCTGAAAAAGATGCTCGGCAGTCTGCCAGTTGCTGGCGTTAAGGAACAGGTGCAGGGCATGCTTGGTGCGCTGAAGAAAACACCTTGCGGCGGCAAACTCACCGGTTGCTACGGCACCCAATCGGGCCCGCTGCAGCTCTACTTCTTTACCAGCGGATCGTCACAACAGACCCTGCTGCTGGTGGTAGACAAGACGATGGTCATGCCCCGACTGCTGGGCGAGAAGGTGCAGAAGGTCATGGGCGAGACCTCGCTGAGTTCGCCCATCATCTCGATCTCCACCACAGACTACGAACTCGACAACAGCGTCATGCCAGCGGCCTTGCAACAGGTGGTGCGCGACAACTACTTCAATGTCAACACCCTGGCCTTCTCCAGCGGCGTGCAGTTGGCAGCCCGCGCCAGCCTGGGTGGCCCCATCAAGCTTGCGATGCAATCCATGGGGGTGGACACGAGCCAGCTGACGATGCGCGCGGCCGTCGTGATGCCGATCCCGACCGACCTGGCCGGTGGTGCCGGCGCCGGCGTGGCCGCGGCCGATGCCGTGGCACACGGCGACACCATGAAGAAGGCCGGTGCCGATGCCCTCGAACCCGAGGCCTTTGTGGAGCTCCAGTTCGCCCCTAAAGCCAGCTTGGCCCTGAAGCTGCCCAAGGTCACGCTCACTGATGCCACCTTTTTTCTCAACAACTCGCTGACCTTTGGCTACAAAGGCAATGCGGCTTTCCCGGGCGCCGAAAACAAAAAGGTCATCACGCAGTTTCAGACGCCGCTGGATCCGGCGGGCGCCATGGATTTGCTGGACTTCTCATTTCGCATGGCAACCCCTGCCAGCTTCACCATGGAAGACGCGGCCCACATGATGGTGGCCATGGCCACACCCGATGGGCGCCTGGCCAAGTACGGTGGGGGTTTCATCCGCAACATCGATACGTTCAAGGCCCCGCTGATGGCGATGACCAAGCCGCTGTCGGTGGTGCAGTTGCGCAACCCGCAACCCCCGACGGAATACCGCTTCGGGGACAGCAGCAAGCCGTTCCCCAATGACAACAAGTACTTCAACTTCGCGCTGCTCGGCCCGCTGGCCGACGACGGGCCGCTGCTCAAGGCGGCGGGCGACGTGACGATTTTGGGTCAGAAAATGGGCTGGCTGTTTGCGCAGGCGGGCAGATCCGGATTGAACGGCGACGTGGGCGAGCAGATCACGCTCAAGCTCGGTCCGCTGGGCAAGGTCAAGTTCAAGATGCAGGCCACCATGGCCATCAACGCCAACAAGCAGGACATCACCCTGCTGGGCAACTTCGCCGGCCAGAAGGTGGAAGTGGGCATGAGTGGCAGCACCATGAAGGTGGAGGTGAGCGCGAGCTGCGTGAACCCCTTCGAGATCAAGACCTCGCTCGAAATCAAACCCAGCACCGACATCGCCGAAGTGTTTGAAGGCCAAGGCGGTGTGAGCGTGGACCCGTCAAAGATCGATAAATGCATCGGCAAGGAGCTGGAAGCGGCCTACAACAAGATTGCGGGTGAATACAAGAACCTCAGTGGCTACACGGCCAAGGCCGCCACCGAAGAACTGAACAAGATATCGGGTGCTGCCGCGAAAGAAGCCCAGAAAGTAGCTGACGATGCAAAAAAAGTAGCAGACGATGCGCGCAAGGGCTACGAGAACACCAAGAACGCTGCGCGCGATGTGGCCAGCAAAGCCAGTAGCACAGCCAACAAGGCCTTCAACGACGCAGGCAATGCCTTCAAGCACATTGGCAAAAAGAAGAAACACAAGAAAGGACCGGACCCGAAGTTCGCCGCTTCGGTGTTCGATTGGGACTATTACTACGACAACGCTCCTGACGTGGTGAAGGCGAAAGTGGACCTAGCCACCCACTGGCGGGACAACGGGTTCAACGAGGGCCGCCAAGGCAGCCCGGAGTTCAGCGCCCGGTTCTATCTGGCCAAGTATCCAGATCTGATGGCAATGTGCGGCGGTGGCAACTGGCAGTGCGCACTTCAGCATTGGCTCGATCACGGCATCGGGGAAGGACGCCAGAGCAGCGACAAGTTCAGTCTGACTGCCTACCTAAACCGCTACCCCGATCTTCAAAACGCCTTCGGCAGAACCAACTACGAAGCTGCGCTGCAGCATTGGTTTGACAACGGTGAAGACGAAGGCCGGGACCCCCGACCCTGAAACACGTCCGAACCATGACCCCCATCTATTGCATACCCACAGAACCCCGTTGATGAAAACCACCCCATCCACCCTGCGCCTGGGCAAGCTCGCTGCCACGCTGGCGTTGACACTGAGCGTCGCAGCACCCACATGGGCGCAGGACACCACGGCCAGGTCGTTTGCCGACATGGTCCAAACCATCGCTCTGGTGCCGGCAGGCCTGCACGACTCGGAAATGCTTGCCAAGGTCACCGTGGCGGTGGACTTCATCAAGCGCATGGACCTGCCCAAAGCCCAGCTCGCGGTGAACGAAGCGCTGCAACTGGACCCGCGCAACTCGCACCTGCACTTTCTGAACGGCTTCGTCTACCACCTGCAGGCCCGCCAGGGCGACACGCAAAAGGCTGAGATGGCGCTGGAGGGCTACCAGCAGGCGCTGCGCATCGATCCGGGAAACTGGATCGCGCAGGAGTTCCAGGGCCTGGCCCACATGGACCTCAAACAGTTCGACCAGGCCCGGCGCGCTTTCTCTGAGGTGTTGCTGCTCACGCCCGAGAGCTCGGTGTCGATCTACGGCCTGATGGTGGCCTCGTACCTCACCGGTGATGCCAAGACCGCCTGCGCCATGGCCGACCAGTTTCGCAAGGTGTCGGTGCAACCGCCTCAAGGCTTTCTGCGTTCGAGCGTCTCGGTGTATGCCTCGTGCGGCAACTTCGCACAGGCCGACTGGATGCGCACCGCACTGGTCCAGCGCGGTGCCGACGGGCTCGAGGTCGAGCGCATCGACCGGCGCCTGGCGCAATGGAAAACCTTCCACGAGAAGCAGGAACGCAACGCGGCAGGCCTCATCAAGACAAGCCTGACCCAAGCCCCATCCAATGGCCGCCCCATGGAACTGGCCCAGGCTTTCACATCGCCCGATATACCCAACCGGCCCCCGACGAACCGCACGCCTGATGCAGACCCGGCCGCGTCAGGCGAGCCCACCTCGTCAGCGGGTGCGAATCCGGTGGCAGCGCCAACCGCCACGGCCCTGCCAGCCACGGTGAACACCACCGCCGACAGCGGCCCGCGCATGCTGTTGGTGGACGTGGTGCTACTCTCCACACAGGAACTGATCAGCACGTCCAAGGGCGTGAACCTTCTCAATGCGCTCACGCTGCAGCTGGGCTCAGTGGGCGGCAATGTGGCTGGGTACTCGCGCATCATCAGCTCCAACGCCGTGGGCAGCGCACTCCCCTCGGTGAGCACGGCCATTACCCGCGCAGTGACCATCCCGGCCCTGTCCTACTCCCTGAACATCGCCAACGCCAACAGCTCGCTCAACGAGGTGCTGGCCCGCCCGACGCTGGCCGCCATCGAAGGCATGCCGTCGGAGTTCTTCTCGGGCACCAACTTGAGCGCCGGCGTGGTCTCCACCAGCCAGCAAGGCGGCACCACCATCGTCCCCCTGGACAAACGCTTCGGCATCAAGCTGGCTGTCACCCCCAACTTCCTGCCGCAGGGCCGGGTGCAACTGAAAGTGGAGGCGCAGCGCACCTCGCTCAACGCCAGTGCAGACAACCCAAGGGTGGCCTACCAGATCGAGATCGGGGAGACCACGGCCAACGCCAATGTGGTGATGAACCTGGGCGATACGCTGGTCTTGAGCGGCTTGAGCGAAAAATCTTCTTCCAGCACAAGAGATGGCGTACCGGGTCTGCAAGACGTGCCAGGCATTCAATACCTGTTCTCGAACAAGAAGATCAACGACCTGCAGCGCTCGGTGCTCATCCTGGTGACGCCCAGGGCGCCGGTGCAGATCGCCGAGTCCGGCGCAGGCGACCCCATGGCCACCCGCATGAAGGCCCTGCGCGAGCGCTTCGGTTTCGCCGACAGCACCCCGGCCAACATTGAAGCTGTCATGACCCAGCTCCAGGGCAACGACTTCTTCCGGGAGTTCCGCCAAGGCGATGTGTCGATGGAGCGCTGGGACCGCATGCGCAGCACTGGTGACCGCTTGAAGGAAGCGCTGGGATTTCTGTACTACTGAATCGCTGATTTTTTTAGCTTGGTGCTGGACAGTGACAAGTTCTCCCGTCATTCTGTTGGCTTTTTGGCCAATCGCAGTATTGACAATTCCATTGCCAGGTCAATCCATTTCTCCATCAAAAGCTTCATGCGCTCGTAGTTTTTGAGCTGCTTGACTGGCTGTCACGACCTGCGCCTTTTTGTCGCTATAGGTCGTTGCGTCAATTTTGTCTTGAAGC
Source organism: Rhodoferax sp. (assembly GCA_013791765.1). Taxonomy (GTDB): domain Bacteria; phylum Pseudomonadota; class Gammaproteobacteria; order Burkholderiales; family Burkholderiaceae_C; genus Rhodoferax. Next base: position 9,483 of record VMTC01000079.1, on the reverse strand, counting down.
GTTTTGTCGTCGTAAACCAGCCCGGCGGAAAGATTGCCATTGCGTGATCGGATCAGGGGATAAACGGATAGGGGATAGACGCAGAGGAATTCCAACCACATGAGCCCGAGTATCGCCCCCCAAACGGGTCTCACAAAGCACGCACGTCCACAGTCTCCAGTCTGATTTCCCAAGAATTTATGCCGGCTCGCTCTTGGCGCTGTTCAAGCGTGCCAGCTAAAAGGGCCCAGGTGCTGACAGGGCGGCACTGGCCGCAGCGTCCTGGTTCCGAACTGTGGCTCAGCTAAGGGGGTGTTTATCATAAAAAACGATAGCTACTCACGCTTATTACACGCGGGCTAGGGCCTCATTTTGTTTAAATATTTGAAAAATCTGACTGACGCACGGGCGCGTTGGCGCCCTTTCAGTTTCAGCGAGAATCTGCGCTTGCGTCACTCACCTCAACTCTGCTCCCACTTATGAATAACATTTTCTCCTTCACCGTTCTGGCCGCCGCCTTGTCTTTCTTCAGCGCAGCCCACGCGGCCGATGCCACCCTGCAGGCTGCAGCCAAGGAGCCCGGTGCCGTGGTCAGCGCCAGCGGGCTGGTGTACCGTTCGCTCAAGGAAGGCCTCGGCGCCAGCCCCAAGGCCAGCGACACCGTCAAGGTCAACTACCGTGGCACCTTCCCTGATGGCAAGGAATTTGACAGTTCTTACAAGCGCAACCAGGCGATTGAGTTCCCCTTGGGCAACGTCATCAAGTGCTGGACCGAAGGCGTGCAGCGCATGAAAGTCGGCGGCAAAGCTAAGTTGACTTGCCCGGCGGCCATTGCTTACGGTGAGCGCGGTGCTGGTGGCACCATCCCGCCCAACGCCACCTTGTTGTTTGAAGTGGAATTGCTGGCCATCAACGGCAAGTAGGCCCTGATGCGGCCTTGGCCCGGTCGTACATGCCGTGCTGGCCACGGCAAGCCACCTGCCATGTGACGGATTGCCTGGTTTGAGTCCGCTACCATCGAACCCCTCATCACGAAATCTTGCAGGGCCTGCACATGTCTTCTTTATCGTCTTTCGTCAGCTGTCACGATGTTCTCGCCGGCAAGGCTGCCCTGGCGCCCGACGGGCTTGAGGTCACGATCAAAGGCTGGGTGAAAACCCGGCGCGACTCCAAGGCCGGCCTGTCCTTTGTCAACGTGTCTGACGGCTCCTGCTTTCACCCGGTGCAGGTGGTGGCGCCAAGCACTCTGAGCAACTACGGCGACGAGGTGCAGCGGCTCACGGCCGGCTGTGCGGTCGAGGCCACTGGGGTGATTGTTCCCTCACCGGCCAAGGGCCAGCCCTTTGAAATGCAGGCCAGCGTCATCAAGGTCGTGGGCTGGGTCGATGACCCCGACACCTACCCGATCACGCCAAAAGCGCACAGCATGGAGTTTCTGCGCGAGGTTGCCCATTTGCGCCCGCGCACCAACGTGTTTGGCGCCGTGACCCGGGTGCGCCACACGATTGCGTCGGCGATCCATCGCTTCTTTGACGAGCAGGCTTTTTGCTGGGTCAACACGCCGATCATCACCACCTCGGACGCTGAAGGAGCCGGCGAGCTGTTTCGCGTCTCCACGCTGGACCTGATGAACCTGCCCAAGCGGCCCGACGGCAAGGTTGACTTCTCCCAGGATTTTTTTGGCAAGGAAGCGTTCCTGACCGTGTCGGGCCAGCTCAACGTCGAGACCTATTGCATGGCGCTGTCCAAGGTCTACACCTTTGGCCCGACCTTTCGCGCGGAAAATTCCAACACCTCGCGCCATCTGGCTGAGTTCTGGATGATCGAGCCGGAGATCGCCTTTGCCGATCTGGCCGATGACGCCACGCTGGCCGAAGCGCTGCTCAAATACATCATCAAGCGGGTGCTGGCCGAGCGAGCGGATGACATGGCTTTTTTCGAGGAGCGGGTCGAGAAGGGCTTGATTGCGAAGCTGGAGCACATCGTCAAGTCCGAATTTGTACGCATGGATTACACCGAGGCGATCCGCGTGCTGGAGAACACCAAAGAGAAGTTCGACTACCCGGTCAAGTGGGGTATCGACCTGCAGTCCGAGCACGAACGCTACATCGCTGAAAAACACGTCAACGGCCCGACCGTGCTGATGAACTACCCCAAGGAAATCAAGGCCTTCTACATGCGGCTCTCCGACGATGAAAAGACGGTCGCGGCGATGGACGTGCTGGCGCCGGGCATTGGCGAGATCATTGGCGGCTCGCAGCGCGAGGAGCGCCTCGATGTGCTGGACCGGCGCATGGTCGAGTGCGGGCTCGATCCGGCGCATTACGGCTGGTACCGTGACCTGCGGCGTTATGGCACGGTGCCGCACGCGGGCTTCGGCCTGGGTTTTGAGCGCACCGTCTCCTACATCACCGGCGTGTCCAATGTTCGTGATGTGATTCCGTTCCCCAGGACACCAGGTCAGGCGCGCTACTAAACACTTTGTCGCGTTGAGCAGCCGGTCGCGGGCCGTGTCATCCCGTCAGGCGCTTAGCCAGCGCCTCGGCCACCTTGATACCGTCCACCCCGGCCGACAGGATGCCCCCGGCATAGCCGGCACCTTCGCCCGCTGGGTACAAGCCCCGGGTGTTGACACTCTGAAAATCGTCGCCGCGCGGCATGCGCAAGGGCGACGAGGTGCGCGTTTCCACCCCCGTGAGAACCGCGTCCGGCATGTCAAAACCCTTGATCTTCTGGCCAAACGCCGGCAGCGCCTCGCGCAGCGCCGCAATGGCGTAATGGGGCAGGGCGGGGTGTAAGTCACCGAGCTTGACCCCCGGCTGGTAGGAGGGCAGCACGCCGCCGAAGCTGGTCGACGCCTTGCCTTCGATGAAGTCGCCGACCAACTGGGCCGGCGCCTCGTAATTGCTGCCACCCAGCACATAAGCGCCTGATTCAAGCTGGCGCTGCAGGTTGATGCCGGCCAACGGGTGCACCGCCTGTGCATTCACTGCTATTGATTGAATAGCTTCCTGCGCATAGCTGGTGCCAGCTAGAGGTCCAAAAGCCTGTATAAATGAAGCGTCGTCCAGCGGGTAGTCCACGGCTTCGATGCCGACCACCACGCCGGCATTGGCGTTGCGCTCGTTGCGCGAATACTGGCTCATGCCGTTGGTTACCACCCGGCCGGGCTCGGAGGTGGCGGCCACCACCGTGCCACCGGGGCACATGCAGAAGCTGTACACCGCGCGGCCGTTGCGCGCGTGGTGCACCAGTTTATAGTCGGCCGCGCCCAGGCTCGGGTGTCCGGCGTGGCGGCCCCAGCGCGCGCGGTCGATCACGCTTTGCGGGTGCTCAACGCGAAAGCCGACCGAGAACGGCTTGGCCTGCATCGTGACGCCGCGCTCGTGCAGCGTGGCAAAAGTGTCGCGCGCACTGTGGCCCAGCGCCAGCACCACCTGCTCGGCGCGCAGCTCGTAACTCTGCCCGGTGGCCTGGTCCAGCACGCTTAAGGCCCGCACCTGGCGCCCTTGTGCGCTGCCCTCGACCTGCAGGTCGGTCACGCGCTGCTCGAAGCGAATCTCGCCACCCAACGTGATGATCTGGGCGCGCAGGTTTTCCACCACCTTGACCAGCTTGAAGGTGCCGATGTGCGGGTGCGCATCCACCAGAATCTCAGGCGGCGCACCGGCTTTGACGAACTCTTCCATCACCTTGCGCCCCAAATAACGCGGGTCCTTGATCTGGCTCCACAGCTTGCCGTCGGAAAAGGTGCCGGCGCCGCCTTCGCCAAACTGCACATTCGATTCCGGATTGAGCACATGCTTGCGCCACAGACCCCAGGTGTCCTGGGTGCGTTCGCGCACTTTTTTGCCACGCTCCAGCACGATCGGCTTGAAGCCCATCTGCGCCAGCATCAGCGCGGCAAAGATGCCGCAGGGGCCAAAACCCACCACGACCGGGCGCAGTGGCAGGTCGGCTGGCGCGTGGGCGACCAGGTGGTAAGCCATGTCGGGTGTGGCTTGAATGTGCGGCTTGGCAGCGTGCTGCTGCAGCACCGCGCCTTCCCGCGCCGGATCGCTCAGCGCCGCGTCCACGATGTACACCACCCGAACTTGGGCCTGGCGCGCATCAAAACTGCGTTTGAAAATCTGCCAATGCGCCAGCTCAGGGGCCGCAATACCCAGGGTTTGCAGGACGAGGGCCTGCAGGTCCGCAGGCGTGTGGTCAAGCGCGAGCTTGAGTTCGGAGAGTCGGATCATGGTGCAGCGCCTTTTGGCTTGTGTTTATCAAGCAGAAGGTGCGGATTTTAGGAGCTGCGTCGGCCACGCAGTCCTGGGCCGGGAACCTCATACTGTCAAAGGCCCAGAAAGCGGCCCCCAGCCCATGCCCGCCTATTCGTTGCGATGTCGGGGGGCTGTAAAAGCCCTTGACACAATTTCACTGGCTTTTGGTGTCCATTGCGGCCGGTGAGGGTCCGCCTTGATCGGTTCCTTCGCTACCGCATTCACCAACTCTGAAAAACGGTTCTTGGCTTCGAAAACTGCAACGGATCTCATCAAATATCCTGGGAATTATGGATAGCCATATTTTGCACAGGCGGACTGAACATGATCAGCGCCCGTCTGCAGCGCTCAGTCGGCCTTTTCGCTTCTGGCTTTTCCCCAAGCCACGTCGGTATTCCGCGCAATTCTCGGTCTGCCGCCCCCACACCAATTGCACCAATTAACGCAATTAATGTTAAAGCGGTAAGCCAAGCTGAATTTGAATGGCTCGCTCGACGCTTTTGAGATCGGATTTGACCAGAACACCTAAGCGGGTGGTCAAACGCTCTTTGGCAACTGTGGTGAGTTGATCGGCCATCGCTTTACTGGACGTGCCAGCCACGGTAACAACGGCTTCACTTGGATAAAGGCGTCCCGTATTGGATGTCAGCGGCACCACCTGTAGCCGATTCACATGCGCGTTAGACAAGTCGTTGCTGACAATGACGGCGGGGCGGATTTTGCGAATTTCGCCCCCTTTTGCGGGATCAAAATCCACCCACCAAACCTCACCGCGACGCATTGGCTGCATCGTCTATCAGTGCTTCGCTCCAAGCCAAGGCATCTTGCTCGCGTGCAGTATCTTGACCCATTGCCCGGTAGCCAGCAGCCAAGTCATCACTGACCACATGGGGGCGAGCCAGGTTTTCAATAAAAGCGCTGATTTTTCTGCGGCCCACGACGCGAATCAGGCCCTCATAAACCACTTCATCCATGGTTATGGTCATTCTCTTTTGCATATAAACACCTTTTTCAATGCATATATGCATTATGCACTGGTGCCTTATTCCACACAAAATCTGTTGACCATGTACGCCAGGCGAGGCAACTGGCGGCGCATCAGCGAGCCACCCCATCGCGGCGCAGCACTTTGACAAAAGTCAGCCAGAAAATGCGGCTATCAAATGCCAGCGACTGGCGCTGCAGGTACCCGGCCTGAGGCGAGGCCGCACGATCACACCGATTGGCAGCCCACCAGCTCGGCATTTGCCGGTCTCAGAGACCGCGCCCTTTGACGCGCCCAAAAAAATGCCCCGCCGGTCGTTGTGACAGCGGGGCATTTTTTGATCAATATTGCTATCTATTACATAGCTGCAAACTCAATAAATACGAGGGCTAGAGGCCTATTTCTTATAAATTCAAAGCAAGAGTGCGTTCACCCGTTTGACATAGGCCGCCGGGTCAGCGGGCATGCCGCCCTCGGCCAGCAGGGCTTGGTCAAACAAGATGTGCGCCAGGTCATTGAAGTGCACTGAGCCATCGAGCTTTTTCACCAGGGGGTGATCAAAGTTGACCTCCAGCACCGGCTTCACGTCGGGCGCTGACTGACCGGCTTGCTTGAGCATGCGCGCCAGTTGCGTGCTCATGCCGTGGTCTTGCACCACCAGGCAGGCCGGGCTGTCAACCAGGCGGGTGGTGACGCGTACGTCTTCGGCCTTGTCCTTGAGCGCTTCCTTGAGTTTGGCCAGCAGGGGTTTGAGGGTTTCAGCAGCTTCCTCGGCTGCTTTTTTCTCGGCTTCGTCTTGCAGCTTGCCCAGGTCAACCGCGCCTTTGGCCACGCTCTGCAGCGGCGTGCCGTCAAAGTCTTGCAGGTAGTTCAGCGCCCATTCATCGACGCGATCGGTCATCAAGATGACCTCAATGCCCTTCTTCTTGAAGACTTCGAGTTGCGGGCTGTTCTTGGCGGCCGCCGGGGTGTCGGCGGTGATGTAGTAGATGGCTTCCTGGCCTTCCTTCATGCGCGCCTTGTAGTCGGCAAAGCTCACGCTCACCGTGTCGCAGGTAGAGGAGGCGAAGCGCAAGAGCTTGGCCAGGCGGTCCTTGTTGGCATAGTCCTCGCCTAGGCCTTCTTTCAGCACGGCGCCAAATTCCGCATAGAACTTGCCGTATTTGCCGGCGTTGGCGGCGGCCTCCAACTTGTCTTCTTCGCTCACGACGTCGCTGACCACCTCGGCTTCGCCTTCAGCAGCAGGCGTTACCTGAGGCAATTTGTCATGCTTGGCCAGGTCTTCGAGCATGCCCAGCACGCGCTTGGTGCAGCCCTCGCGAATCGCCTTGACGTCGCGGCTTTCCTGCAGCAGTTCCCGGCTGACATTCAGTGGCAGGTCGGCGGAGTCGACCACGCCTTTGACGAAACGCAGGTAAGTGGGTAAGAGCGCTTCGGCGTCGTCCATGATGAAAACGCGCTTGACGTAAAGCTTGACGCCCGCGGACTTCTCGCGGTTGAACAAGTCCATCGGTGCCTTGCTCGGCAGGTACAGCAGTTGCGTGTACTCGGTGCTGCCTTCGACCCGGTTGTGGGTGTAGGCCAGCGGAGCCTCAAAATCATGGCTGATCTGCTTGTAGAACTCGGTGTACTGCTCGGGCGTGATGTCTTTTTTGGCGCGCGCCCAGATGGCGTTGCCTTTGTTGACCGCTTCCCAGTCGCCGGTCTTGACCATGCCGCCGGGTTGGCGGCCACCCTGCTCGTCGCTCGGGTTGATCAGCTCGCCGTCTTTCCACTCCTCTTTTTCCATCAGGATCGGCAGGCTGATGTGGTCGGAATACTTGGCGATGATGCTTTTTAGCTTCCAGGCGGATGCATAGTCCATGGCATCGTCGCGCAGATGCAGGGTGACGCTGGTGCCGCGCGGCGCGCGCTCGATGGTTTCAACTTCAAAGTCACCGGCGCCGCCGCTGATCCAGCGCACGCCCTCGGTTGTTTTCATGCCGGCGCGGCGCGACTCGACCGTGATCTTGTCGGCCACGATAAAGCCCGAGTAAAAACCGACGCCGAACTGACCGATGAGTTGCGAGTCGGCCTTCTGGTCACCACTGAGCTTGCTCACAAAATCTTTAGTGCCGCTCTTGGCGATGGTGCCGAGGTGATCAATGGCTTCTTGCGCGCTCATGCCGATGCCGTTGTCGCTGATGGTCAGCGTTTTGGCCGCCGGGTCAAACGATACCCGCACCTCCAGACTGGGTGCGTCTTCATACAGGCCGCTGTCGTTGATGGCTTCATAACGCAGCTTGTCGCAGGCGTCTGATGCATTGGAGATCAGCTCGCGCAAGAAAATCTCTTTATTGGAGTAGAGCGAGTGGGTCACCAGATGCAGCAACTGGGCTACTTCGGCCTGGAAGGAAAGAGTTTGTTTGGTCATGGGATTGGATTTGTCTGAAAAATGGAAAAGCGAGCCCAAACGGGTGAGCCGCAACGCTAGAACCCAGCAATTATGGGCGATGCTGCGCAGTTTCAAGGGGCTGCACCATCTGCCAACGCAGAACATGGTCGCTGCGGCGCCGCAAATGGTCGTCCGAGTGAGCGTCTTGAGCTTTGGCAAAACGTGTATGCTGCACCGGTTATGCGCATGCCGCTTCGGCGCTCTTTCGGAGACTGCATATGGATTCGCCGCAGGGCCCCAATCAAAATTTTCTTCTGGCGGCTTTGCCACCGACTGAGTTGGCGCGCCTGCAGCCCCAATTGGAGTGGGTGCCGATGCGGCTCGGTGACGTGCTTTATGAGGCGGGTGGCGCGCTGCAGCACGCTTACTTTCCCACCACGGCGATTGTGTCGCTTCAATACATGACAGAAGATGGCGCCTCGGCCGAGGTCGCCGGTGTCGGTAACGAGGGCGTGCTCGGCGTTTCGCTGTTCCTGGGCGGCAACAGCACGACCAACCGGGCGACGGTGCAGACCGGTGGCAGCGGTTACCGCTTGAGAACGCATGCACTGGTGGAGGAGTTCAATCGTGCCGGGCCGATGCAGCGCCTTTTGCTGCGTTACAGCCAGGTCTTAATGACGCAAATGGCGCAAACTGCCGTTTGCAATCGGCATCATTCGGTCGAGCAGCAGCTGTGCCGCTGGTTGTTGGCCACGCTGGACCGTCTGCCCTCGCCGGAGCTGACCATGACGCAGGAACTGATTGCCGGCATGCTTGGCGTGCGCCGTGAAGGCATCACCGCCGCCGCCGGGCATTTGCAGCAAGCAAAGTGCATCCACTACCGGCGCGGTCATATCACGGTGCTCGATCGCCAGGGCCTGGAGTCGCGCGCCTGCGAATGCTACGCCGTGGTGAAGCATGAGCATGAGCGATTGCTGGGCGAAGTGCGCCAGCACTAGAGCGCCTCGATTGACCCGTTCGATGAAATTGTCAGCCTCTATGTGCGTTATCACACTGAACAGCTCAAGCTGGATAGATATCCTTATGACCCCCGCAGCAAGATATCACTATGTTCAAAACTGACCTTTCCGCCGCCATTCCAACGCCTGTTGCCGGGTCGCTGGAAGGGCTCGCCGAGTTCAGGCGACAGGAGGCTTTGCTCAAGACCGGGGCCTTGCAGAACGCGATTCTCAACAGTGCCAATTTTTCCAGCATTGCCACCGACGCGAGCGGCGTGATTCAGATTTTCAATATTGGCGCCGAGCGTATGCTGGGCTACGCGGCGGTTGACGTTCTGAACAAGATCACGCCGGCCGACATCTCTGATCCAGACGAAGTGATCGCTCGTGCCAAGGCATTGAGCGAAGAGCTAGGCACCCAGATCAACCCGGGTTTCGAGGCCTTGGTGTTCAAGGCCTCGCGCGGCATTGAAGACATCTATGAGCTGACCTACATCCGCAAGGATAGCAGCCGTTTTTCCGCCATTGTGTCGGTCACGGCGCTACGCGATGCGCAAGACGCCATCATTGGCTACCTGTTGATCGGCACCGACAACACCGCGCGCAAGCAGGTGGAGGCTGAGCGCCAGCATTTGATCGAGATTCAGGCCCGAACCAACCAACAGCTGCATCAGGCCAACCTGACCTTGCGCGAAAGCGAAGAAAAGTTCGCGGTCACATTGCACTCTATCGGCGACGCCGTCATCGCCACCGATGCGACTGCGCGCGTGACGATCTTGAATCCCCTGGCGGAACGGCTCACCGGCTGGTCGCAGCTCGATGCCGTCGGCCGCCCGGTGGACGAGATATTCAAAATCATCAACAAGGAAACGCGGCAAAGCG